>CAUDEF010000005.1 GCA_958448515.1 uncultured Phascolarctobacterium sp.
TTGGCTGGAAGCGGCCTGGGAGGATAGAAAGCTGCCGGTTGGAAAGCACCTACAAACGTAGGTGCTTTTTTCTTTTTGTTTTTCTGTTACTTGTCATATGTATTATTTACAGTGCATTGATTTTTTTAATAAAAAGTAGTAAAGTTTAAGTAAAAGTAATAATATATATGGGAGGGTTCTTATGAGTAAAGCATTTGATATTTTGAAAGAGTATGGTGTATTTTTTCTGGCAACAGTAAATGATGGTAAGCCGGCTGTGCGTCCATTTGGTGCTGTTATGGAATATAACAATAAACTGTATGTTGCTACAGCAAATTTTAAAGATGTTTACCGCCAGCTGAAAAAAGAAAAAAATGTAGAACTTGCAGCCTGGAAGAGTGGTACAATGGACTGGATAAGGATTCAAGGCATGGCAGAGGAAGATACATCTTTGGCTATAAAAGAAAGAATATTAAATGAGTGCCCAGTTTTGGCTGATATTTTTAAATCTGCTGATAATGAGGTTTTAGCTGTATTTTCCATAACAGTTGATAAAGCATACGCATTTTCCCTTGATGGAGTCAGTGAGCTTTAAGCATTTTTACAGGCGCCTGAATAAACTGTTCAGGCGTTTTTTATTTTATGAAACTAAATTATTAAATATTTTAATTTATGATGTAAATAGTGTATTTTTTTGTTATAATAATCGTATAACATTTAAGGAGGCTGGGCTATGAAGATTGAATTTACTAAAATGCATGGTGCCGGTAATGATTATGTGTATGTAGACTGTACAAAAGAAGAACTTCCCAATCCGGGAGCTATTTCTGAGTATGTTAGTCATAGACGTTTTGGAATTGGCAGCGATGGGCTGATTATGATCTGTAAATCAGATGTTGCTGATTTTAAAATGAGAATGTTCAATGCAGATGCATCTGAGGGCAAAATGTGCGGTAATGGTGTTCGCTGTGTTGCTAAATTTGTTTATGATAAGGGTCTTACAGATAAAACTACAATAACACTGGAAACCCTTGCAGGAATTAAAACTATTGATATGACTGTTGTTGATGGTAAAGTTACAGAAGCAAGTGTGGATATGGGCAAACCCATATTTAAATGTACTGATATTCCTATGATCAGTGATCACTTTATGTTTGTTGATCAGGGTCTTGTTCTGAGTGATAACTACGGTGAGGAAAAAGTAGTTTATAACGGAACTGCGATTTCTATGGGCAATCCGCATTTTGTTACATTTGTGGAAGATGTTGACAGCCTTAATCTTGAAGAGCTTGGTCCTCAGTTTGAGCATCATAAACTGTTCCCCGAAGGTGTCAACACAGAGTTTGTTCAGATTATTGATAAAAATACTGTAAAATTCCGCGTATGGGAACGTGGAAGCGGCGAAACATGGGCTTGCGGTACAGGTGCAAGTGCTGTAGGCGTTGCATGCGTATTGCTTGGCAATGCAGGCAAAAAAGGAGAAGAACTCACTGTTATTGCTAAGGGTGGCACTTTGAAGATCACCTACGCTAAAGATGATCATGTTATTTTGCGTGGTCCGGCTGCAACAGTGTTTGAAGGAGTTATTGACGTACCTGAAGAGGTATACAATAAATAGATTATATTATTTTTATTTTATGGGGGTTCTAAATGGCGTTTGTTAATGAAAACTATTGTAATTTAAAAGAAAGCTATCTGTTTGCTGATATTGCGCATAAAGTAAATGCTTATGCTGCTGCTCATCCGGATAAAAAAATTATTCGTCTTGGTATTGGTGATGTTACTCTTCCGCTTGCTCCATGTGTTGTAGAAGCTATGGAAAAAGCTGTAAAAGAAATGGGTGTTCAGGAAACTTTCCGCGGCTATGGTCCGGAACAGGGCTATGATTTTCTGCATGAAGCTTTAGTTAAATACTATGCTTCTTTTGGCGTTACTTTGGAAAGCGATGAAATTTTCATCAGCGATGGTGCTAAAAGTGACTGCGGCAATATTACTGATATTTTCAGCAATACTAATAATATTCTTATTCCTGATCCTGTATATCCCGTATATCTTGATACAAATGTAATGTGCGGCAGAAATATTATTTATATGAACGGCAATCCGGAAAATAACTTCCTGCCTATGCCTGATGAAAATGTTAAGGCTGATGTTATTTATCTCTGCTCTCCTAATAACCCAACCGGTGCTGCTTATTCTAAAGAACAGCTTGAAGAATGGGTTGCTTATGCTATTAAAAATGATGCAGTAATCTTGTATGACGCAGCTTATGAAGCTTTTGTTACTGATCCTGCTGTACCGCGCAGCATTTTTGTAATTGAAGATGCTAAAAAATGTGCTATTGAACTGTGCTCTTTATCTAAGACTGCAGGCTTTACCGGTACACGCTGCGGTTACACTGTAGTACCTCATGCTTTGGTTCGCAAAACTGCTGATGGCAAGGAAATGGAATTAAATAAAATGTGGCTGCGCCGTCAGACCACTAAATTTAACGGTGTTCCTTACATTATCCAACGTGGTGCGGAAGCTGTTTTCAGTGAAGAAGGCATTAAACAATGCAGAGAAAATCTTGCTTACTATCAGGAAAATGCACGTATCATGATGGAAGGTTTTACCAAAAAAGGTATTAAATTCTATGGTGGTGTACATTCTCCCTATATCTGGCTGCAATGCCCCAATGGCATGAGTTCCTGGGAATTCTTTGATTTCCTGTTGGAGAAACTTGCAGTAGTAGGTACTCCCGGTGCCGGCTTTGGTAAGATGGGCGAAGGTTATTTCCGTCTGACTGCTTTTGGCAGCCGTGAAAATACTATCGAAGCAATGGAAAGAATTGTAAACGGTCTGTAACCATATACATAAAAAACCGTATTTTGCTTTTGCAAAATACGGTTTTTGTCATTTTATTGCCTTAACGCAGAACATGGGTATGGGAACATAAAAATTATCATGTTCTTTGTAGATTGTGTCACTGATAGATGTGTTAATTTCTATATGACTGCAATTAAGCTCTGCAAGAACCTGTTGATCCCATAAAGGACGATTATAAAGACTTATATCAAGCATATGGTAAATTTTATGGCATTCTTCCATTAACTCATTACTTACCAGGGCATGAGCTCCCGTACCGGAGTTTTTGGCATGGTGGTTTTTGGCATATTCTGCGTCATAATTAAGCAAAATTCCACCTGGTTTTAAAATTCGCAGCCATTCAGTATAGGCCTTTTTTGGATCAGGAAGATTCCACATTAAATTTCTTGCTATTACAAGATCAAAACTATGGTCTGAAAAAGCTGTTTCTTCTGCGTCCATAACCATAAAGTCAGCTGTAACCTGCTCAGTGCAGGCTAGTTTTTTGGCGTAGTCAATCATATCTGGCGTAAGATCAATGCCTGTTACATGATGACCTTCACGGGCAAGCAGAATACTGAAAAATCCTGTGCCGCAGCCTATATCAAGAATAGTAAGTTTTTTGTCAGAGGGAATGTGACGGAGTATTTCCTGTTTCCACAGAAGTTGTTTGTTGCTGTGAAGTTCCTGGGATCGAAGCTGAGCAAAATCTGCAGCGCGTTTACACCAGTAGTCTCTGATATATTTCTTTGAGTTTTCCTGATGAATGATTGTTTCTTTTGTTATAAATGTCATAAGTATGTTTCCTGTTCAAAGATTTTATTTTTAGTATGAATCATGTATTATTATGTTATTCAGTGGTTAGTATTATAACATATTTTAGAAGTATAAGGCTGATTATATTAAAAAATAGCTACAATTGTGATATTTATGTAAGAATAAATGTCTCAGTATTGATTAATAAGTTTAAAAAGCTTATAATTATGAAAAATCTTGATTGCCGATTAAGGGGGACTTTCAATGAAAAAAGTTATAATTATGCTTACAATGGTCATGATGATGGCATTTACTGCTGTGTGCAGTGCCAGCAATGGTAAAGTTTTAGATGCAGAAGAGGCTATTGTAAATAAATTCTTATCTGCTGAAAAATATTCTGCAATAACTTCTGTAATGACTGAAGATATGAAAAAAGACTTCAATGAAGAAACCTTTGCTAATTTTAAAGAGCAGCTGAACAAAAATTTTGGTAAACTTGATGAAAAACAGCTGTTTTTAGTGGAAAAAGGCAAAGATGTTGATGTACTCAGATACCAGAGTAAGTTTGCATTGGTTCCCGAAGCTCAGTTTATTTTCTTGTTCCATGTAGAAAAAGAAAAACCTATGCTGGCTAAATTTGCTTTAGTACTTCCTAACAAAGAAGAAGCACAGGCAGAAGAAGGTAAATAAGTTAACTCACAGCGGATGTACAGTAAATTAACTGTGCATCCTTTTTTTGTTATATGATATAATACATAATAAATATTATTTTGTAAGGAGTTTATTATGTCTGATAAGTTTTTAATTATAGATGGAAGCAGTCTGATTCACAGAGCTTTTTTTGCATTGCCGCCTCTTATGAATAAGCAGGGAGTGCATACAGGTGCAGTTTACGGACTTTGCAACATGCTGCTTAAACTTCTGGAGAGTGTTCAGCCAAAATATATGGCAGTAGCCTTTGATAAATCAAGAAAAACCTTTCGTACAGAGATGTATGCTGATTATAAAGGACAAAGAAAGCCTACACCAAGCGAACTGTCCGAGCAGTTTCCTCTTGCTATAAAAGTACTGGAAAGTATGAATATTAAGGTACTGGAGCTGGATAATTACGAAGCTGATGATATTATAGGCACTTTTGCTGTGCATGCTCCACAAGATGTAGAGGTAATAATTGTTACCGGAGATAAAGACGAACTGCAGCTTTTAGATCAAAGAACAAAAGTTTATTATACTAAAAGAGGTATTACTGATATTCAGATTTTTGATGAAGCTGAATTTGCAGCCTGCTATGAGGGATTGCAGCCAAAACAGCTTATTGAGCTTAAGGGGCTTATGGGTGATACCTCCGATAATATTCCGGGTGTTCCCGGAGTAGGACCAAAGACTGCTATAAAGCTGATAAAAGAATACGGCAGCGTGGAGCAGGTACTGGAAAATATTGATAAAATAAGCGGTAAAGCGTTAAAAACTAAATTGACTGAGAATAAAGAATCTGCTTTATTGTCTAAAAAACTGGCAACTATTTTTACCGAGGTACCGATTGATACGGAAATTGCAGGGTACGAGCTACGCGGTATGAAAGAAGAAGCACGAAGCTTGCTGCAGGACCTTGAATTCAGAAATATGTATGAGAAGTTTGTCATGGTTTTACCGGGAGAGGCAGCTGAAAGCGGAGATTTTGGCCTTTTTGGGGAAATTGTTGAAGAGGACAGGGAAGTTATTATTTTAAGTGAATCTGCCGACAGTCAGAAATTTTTGGATGATATGGCTGCTTTTTCAGGTGAAGTTTGTTTTACTTATGAGGCGGGCGGTCAGCTTCCGGAACTGTATTTTACCAAAGCAGAGATTTATTTTGATGGAAAAATTTATATCTGGGACAGCAGCTGCAAATCATGGGATGATTTTTATAAATGGCTGAGCAGCAGGCAGTTAAAAGTTACCTGCGACAGTAAAACCTTATATAAAATCTGCAAATGTAAGGGAATCCATTTAAACGGAATTGCGGGAGATATAGCTCTGGCTGCGTATCTTGATGAACCAGGGCACAGTTCTTATTCTCTCGCAGATTTGATGCCCAGATATGGTGTCAGCGTAAAAAATTCCAGTGAAGCAGTTTTTTTGCTGAATAATGTACTGAAAGAAAATCTGGAAGTCAAAAAGCTGACAAAGCTTTACAGTGAGCTGGAAATGCCGCTGGCTCCTGTTCTTGCTGTTATGGAATATACAGGAATTAAGCCTGATCTGGAACTGTTGGATCAGCTGTCTGAAGATATGAGTTTTCGCATTAATCAGCTGGAAAAAACAGCCAAGGAACAGGCAGGAGAGGATTTCAATCTGAAATCTCCTAAACAGCTGGGAGTTATTCTTTTTGAAAAGCTTGGCTTACCGGTAATTAAAAAAACAAAAACAGGTTACTCTACGGATGTAAAAGTTCTTGAAGAACTGGAAGGAAAGCATCCTCTGATAGCTACCATACTTGAGCATCGCAAGCTTGCCAAGCTGCAATCAACTTACCTTGACGGACTGAGACCTTTGGTGAATCCTAAAACCGGACGTATTCATACCCATTTTCAGCAGACTGTAACTGTTACCGGCAGATTATCAAGTACGGATCCAAATCTGCAAAATATTCCTACCCGTACGGAGGAAGGCAGACAGATTCGTCAGATTTTTGTTCCTGGAGAGGGTTATGATTATCTGATGAGCTGTGACTATTCACAGGTTGAATTAAGAATTTTGGCCTGCATTGCTCAGGATAAACTGCTGCTGGAATCTTTCAGACATGGGCAGGATGTTCATGCAAGAACCGCATCAGAGGTGTTTGGCATACCTTTAAATGATGTAAGCAGTGAAATGCGTACAGCAGCTAAAGCTGTTAATTTTGGCATAGTGTATGGCATCAGCGATTTTGGTCTGGCAAAGCAGCTGGGCATTACTCGCAGTGAAGCAGGTGTATACATAAAAAATTATTTTGACCGCTACGTTGGTGTTAAAGAATACATGGACAAGATGGTGGAAACCGCCAGAAAACAGGGTTATGTAGAAACCTTAATGGGCAGAAGACGTTATCTGCCGGACATTAAGCACAGTAATTTTAACCTGCGCAGCTTTGCTGAACGTACAGCTATTAATACGCCAATTCAGGGAACTGCGGCGGATATAATGAAAGCAGCGATGATTAAAGTAGCGTCTGAACTGGAAAAAAATAATTTGCGGACGAGAATTTTACTGCAGGTTCATGACGAACTGGTACTGGAAGTGCCGGAAAACGAGCGTGAAATAGCTTCTGAGATTGTCAGAAAGGCTATGGAAGGTGCTGCAAGTTTGGAGATTGCTCTTGCTGCAGATGTTAAATTTGGCAAAAATTGGGCTCAGACTAAATAAAAGGGGGGATTTTTTATGCCGGAAATGCCTGAGGTAGAACAGGTAAGAAAAACTTTATCTCCCTATGTAACAGGGAAAACAATAACAGCTGTTGAATGCAGACTGAACAGATTAATTAAATATCCTGCGGCAGAAGATTTCTGCAGCATTTTAACCGGAAAAACTATTACAGAGGTTAATCGCAGAGGCAAATATCTGGTGTTAAATATCAGCGAAGGTTATCAGCTGATTGTGCACCTGCGCATGACTGGAGCCTTGCTGGCACAGCAAAGCAGTGCACCTGAACCGCCTTATGCTAAGATTAAGTTTACTTTAAGCGATAATATGACTATGTGGTTTACGGATATAAGGACGTTTGGCACTTTGTATCTCATAAAAAATGGAAATTACTATATTGAAGGTTATGAAACTTTGGGACCTGAGCCTTTAAGCAGGGAGTTTACTGCTGATTATTTAAAGCCTCTGGCAAAAAAGAGCCGTAAAGCGGTAAAAACTTTTATTTTGGATCAGAAAATTATTGCCGGACTTGGAAATATCTACGCTGATGAATGTCTGGCATTGTCAAAGATTAATCCCATGCGTACTGCAAGTTCTTTAAGCAGTGAGGAAATTACTGCGTTATGTGATGCGATTAATACTGTTATTGCACAGGGAATAAAAAATAAAGGCACTACTTTCAGAGATTATAAAGACGGTGAAGGCAACAAAGGCAGTAATCAGAATTATTTGCTGGCATACGGACGAAGCGGTGAACCGTGTAAGTTTTGTGGGGAAATTTTGGTAAGTACTAAGGTTGGCGGCAGAGGTACAACTTATTGTGCGCATTGCCAGAAATAGAGGTAGAATATGCTTGTAATTGGATTGACCGGAGGAATTGCTTCCGGAAAAAGTACGGTGGCAGCCGAGCTTAGGCAGCTGGGTTTACCTGTATTTGATGCTGATGAAGTAAGCCGCCAGGCAGTGGCTAAAGGCAGTGATGGACTGAGAAAAGTAGAAGAAGTTTTTGGAAAAGAGTATCTTACGGCAAATGGTGAGCTGAATCGTGAGAAAATTTCTCAGCTGGTATTTGCTGATAAGAAAGCTTTAAAAAAACTGGAACAGATTATTCATGGTGAGGTGTGGCAGCAGGCAGAAAACTTTTTAGACTGCTGCCGTAAGAAAAACTATAATGCAGCTGTTTTGGATGTACCCTTACTTATTGAATGCGGCTGGCATAAAAAAGTTGATACTGTGTGGCTGGTTGCTGTAAGTGTGGCAGAGCAGATACAGCGCGCCATGAAAAGAAGTGGCATGGCTGAAGCTGATGTAAAAAAACGTATTGCGGCACAGATGTCTTTGGAAGAAAAGAAAGTTCATGCTGATGTTGTTTTTGATAACAGCGGTGATTTGGAAAATACATTGGTAGCTGTAAGATGTGAAGTGAGAAAAATTTTAGGAGAAGATTTTGGCAGCTAAAAAGAAAAATAAAACAAGAAAAGTTTCTTTGATAAAAAAATACTTTAAGATAATTGTTGTTTTGGCTGCAGTATTGACAGGTATTACAGGATGGAAAATCTGGAACAGTGATACGGTACAAATGCATTTTGTATATATGTGGCCTTATCAGCAGGAAATACTGGAATACAGCAGAAAAAATAATATAGATCCGTTTCTGGTTGCTGCTATTATGAAAAATGAAAGCGGATTTGACAAAAAAGCAGTTTCTTCTGCCGGAGCTGTTGGTCTGATGCAGATTATGCCGGAAACAGGGCGCTGGATTGCGGAGCAGATGGGACTGGAAAACTATTCTGATTATGATTTGTATACAACCAGGACCAATATACGTATGGGATGCTGGTATGTTGGAGAGCTTAACCATGAATTTAAGAACAATATGACGCTGGTAATGGTTGCCTATAATGCAGGACGTGGCCAGACTAAATTATGGATGCAGGAAAATGGCTGGGATTTTAATTTTAATAATCTTGATCAAATACCTTTTCCGGATACCAGAGAGTATGTTATAAAAGTTCTCAGAGACAGAGATAAATATTATTTGTATTACAAAGATCAATTACAAATAAATTAATAAAAAATTTAATGAAATTGTGTTGACACAATATGAATGTTATGCTATACTAACGTTGTTGTTGATTACAGCACAAAAAACGCGGTAGTGGCGGAACGGCAGACGCGCTAGCCTCAGGAGCTAGTGGGGGCAACCCCGTGGAGGTTCAAATCCTCTCTACCGCACCATAAAAACTCCAAATATGCGGTCGTGGTGGAACGGCAGACACGCTACTTTGAGGGGGTAGTGAGGGAGACCTCGTGTGGGTTCAAATCCCACCGACCGCACCATAGTGGATTATTACTCAAGATGAAAATCTTGAGTTTTTTTATTTTTACGAAGAAGAGGTACAATTTTGAATAGCGGATGGCTTAGAATTTTAATAGCAGGAATATTGGAAATTGTTTGGATTACAGGTTTGAAATATGCAAATGACTATTTTGCATGGATAATAACAATTACCGCCTGGGCTGTATGTTCATATTGTTTTATTACTGCCAGCAAAACTCTTCCTGTTGGTACAGCATACTGTGTTTTTACAGGCTTGGGAGCGCTGGGAACTGTACTTGTAGAAGTATATGGCTTTGGAATGGTTTTAGATACTGCAAGATTAATTTTAATAGGTTTTCTGATGACTGGCATTATTGGGCTTAAACTGACCAGTGAAAGGCAGGAATAAATCATGGAGTGGATATATGTTTTAGGCGCCGGCATACTGGAAGTATTAGGCGTTAATTATATGAATGTCTGGAAGCAGACAGGCAAAAAATCAATTATTGTGCTGCTTTTTGTTATCTTTATATGCAGCCTGCTGCTTTTGCATCTTGCCATGTATGTTTTGCCTATGAGTATTACCTATGCAGTTTGGACAGGCATTGGTGCTGTAGGCGGCATAGTGCTCGGTATAGTGAGATATGGTGAAAAGGCTGATTTTTTCAGGATTTTGTTTATGAGTATGATTGTTTTATCAGTAATTGGGTTAAAGCTGCTTACCTGATATTATATGCAGGAAGTTTTCTTCTGACGTAGAAATAATATTCATCAATATATGGAGGTGAGTACTGTGCTGGTAACTACTACAGCTGTTATTAAAGGCAGAGAAATTGTCGAATATAAAGGAATTGTTTTTGGAGAAGTTGTTTCCGGTGTTAATTTTATAAAAGATATGTTTTCCGGTATTACTGATATTTTAGGCGGCAGAAGCGGAACTTACGAAGATGAGCTGCAAAGTGCAAGAGAAAAGGCTATTGAAGAAATGTGCCAAAGAGCAGAGCGTATGGGCGCAAATGCTGTTATCGGAGTAGATGTTGACTATGAGGTACTGGGTAAAGAAAATGGTATGCTGATGGTCAGCGTTTCAGGTACTGCTGTTGTTATAAGGTAAAAAAAGAGGTGTTTCAAAAGAAACACCTCTTTTTTTGTTATTTACCATGTAAAGTAAGTATAGATGCTGAAAACAGTAAGGATAATAAATTCAATCAGCATAATAGGCTTTAATGTTCTGAAAAAGTTTGCTTTGAAATAATCAAGAGTAACAACAAGACACATATGCGTAGGTGTAAGCATCTGTCCTGCTACACCAAAGGCCATAGCAACTCCCGCCAGGTTTAAATTGCCTGTGGACATGGCTGCTACAATTGGCATAACTATAGCAACATGACCCTGAGAAAGTCCGGTTAAAACACCGATTATAAATGAGATGCAGGCAATAATTACAGGTACCGGAAGCGGTGAGGACTGAAATGCTGTAACGATTTCTGTAAGAACATTAGTAACAGTAAGTATTTGAATAAAATATAAAATGCACATTACGTTAATGAACATTTTTAAGTCCAATGCGCCAAAGATAACCTCTTTGGCATTAACGAAACGGCTGGTCTGCTGCAGAACAAAGAACATAGCCAAAGTTACAAGTCCCATGGACAGAGAAGCGTTAAAATCAAAAAATACAACAAGCACAAAAGTTAAAATAACAGGGGCAAGAGACAGATATAAATCGAACATATTATGCTTATGTTCTTCCGGGTCAATATCTGAAACTTTTGCTGGCTGAGCTTTTATCGGACGAATAAGAATAATCCAGCCGACAAAGAAAGCAAGAAATGTGAGCCAGCACAGATGCATAAGAAAGTCACTGAAAGCCACGCCAGCTATGCTGCAGGCCATAATCATACCGGGGATAATAGGACTGGAGTATTCAAAGATATGTCTGAACCAGAAATTTATGGCTGCCTTATGATCCACATCAAGGGTTGTTGATTTTGCGGCTTCTTCTACTATTGGTGCTGAAAAACGTGCGCCGCCAAGTGAAGGCAGCAGGCCAAGAAAAGCAGGCATAACAGCTAACGTAAATTTGGTGCTGGAAAATATTTTTTGCAGAGCATTAACCATACCGCTTAAAGCTCCGCTGGTACGCAGTTCAATTTCCAGGCACATAACAAAGTATAGAGCAAATAATATGTCATATGTTCTGCTCAAAGACAGTGTTTCAGTAAAAGCCTGTACTAAAAATTCCGGCTGCGTGCTTTTGACAAGCCAGATAAAAAGTCCGCCGGCAAGCATACAGGGACCGATAGGAATATGCCTGCGCAGCATAAACAGGATAATAAGCATACTTATGGTCAGCAATATAAATATATTCATTACAATTCTCCTTATTTTCAATATTTTCATATTATACACCTGCAAAAAATTTTTTGGCAAATATTTTTGCAGAATAGTTTAAATAGCTTACTTTTTGGGTTTATAATGTAAATATATAAACAAAACGGAGGAATTAAAATGCGTATTTCAAAATTACATTTACAAAATTTCCGTTGTTATAATGAATTGGATATAGATTTTAATAAAAGTATGACAGTAATTGTTGGCGAAAATGGCAAGGGCAAAACAGCTATTTTGGATGCTCTTGCGGTTTCTCTGAGTCCCTATTTAAATGCTTTTGATATTAAAGGCAGAAATATGACTGAAAAGGATGTGCGTAAGATAAAGGATGCCGGCTGTGACGGTGAACTGAGAATTCTGCGTATGAAAAATAAATTGCCAGTGACTATTGAGGTTGAGGGCGAAACGTCTTTTGGCGAAACTATTTCATGGAAGAGAGAACTTAAATCCGCTAAAGGCAGAACAACTTCCGTAAATGCTAAAAAACTGAGTGAGCATGGCCGCAAGCTGTGGCATATGGTAAACGGCAATAATGATGAGAAGGTTATTTTGCCTGTTGTTGCTTATTACGGAACAAGCCGTATGTGGAATGACAGTAAGCTGTTTGGAAACAGAAAGATTGTTGATTTGGAGCGTTATGTAGGCTATGAAGAATGTCTGGAACCATCTTCTTCCTATAATACCTTTGGGCAGTGGTTCAGATATGCAGTCCTCAGTGCTGCTGAATTTTCCAGATATATTGCTGAAACGGGAGAAAACAAAGAAAATCCTTACGCCATGATCTTAAAAGCTGTACGTCAGGCTGTTACAACCTGCTTAAAGAGCATGGGCTGGAATAATATAGATTACAGCTTTGCGCTGCAGGATTTTGTGATTTGTCATCCTGATATGGGTGAGCTTACTATTGATGCCTTAAGTGATGGTGCAAGAAGTATTATCAGTCTGGCAGCGGACCTGTCCTATCGTATGGTAAGACTTAATCCTGATTTGGGATGCAGGGCTGTACTCGACACTCCCGGTATTGTGCTTATAGATGAAGTGGATATGCATTTGCATCCATCATGGCAGCAGACAGTTTTATACGATTTGCAGCAGGCTTTTCCCAAAGTTCAGTTTATTGTAACTACACATAGCCCGCAGGTATTGAGTACCGTAACAGCAGACAGTATTCGTGTTTTGCGCTGGGATAAGGCCTTTGAAGGTGTTTATAAGCCGGAATTTTCTCTGGGTGCGGAAAGCTATCAGTTACTGAAAGACATTCAAAATGTAGATACCAGACCTCAGGCTCTGCCAATAGTAAAAGATCTGAAAAAGTATCTTGATCTTGTAAGTGATGATAAATGGGATACCAAAGAAGCACTGGAATTAAGGAAAAAACTTGATGACTGGGCTAAAGGCCATGAACCTGCTCTGGTGAAGGCAGATTTTGATATCAGGATGCGTGCTTTCAGGAGAAATAAACGATGAAGCGCATTTATAAAAGAAGTGAAGAACCGGAGATACTGAAAAGTTATCGGGAGCAGTATCCTGATGAATTATGGGAACATTTCAGACGTCGGGCGCGAAAAGGCTACAGGCAGGTAAAAAAAGCAATACTGGAAGATCAGCATGGTCTGTGCGCATATTGTGAGATTGGCATTAAATTTGCCAAAAATGAAAATGAAGTTGATGATTTCAGGGTTGAGCATTTTTATCCCAAAGCAGGCACCAATGAAAGTGAACATAACTACCATCTGGACTGGAAAAACCTTTTGGGAGTTTGTCATGGCGGCAGCCAGCCGGGTGTGCCTGATTATGAATGGCGATATTCTTCCAGAAAAAATGACCGCAGCTGCGATGTTCCCAAAGGCGGCAAAGAGATTACCAAAAGAATATTAAATCCTACCATGATTCCCGCTGATGTCAGACTGTTTCGTTATGCTGAGCACAGCGGCAGGATGTATGTTGATGAAGATACATGTCCTGTGGAATTGCAGAAAAAGGCGCGCAATACAATAAGAGAATTAAATCTTAATGCGCCGCGTCTGATGCGTATGCGCAAAAATGTTATCAGCAGGCTTGATGAGGAGGTTCTTTTTTATCTGGAAAAGGGAGTGAGCCTGGAGGATGCTATGTCATACATGGCAGAGGCCTTAATGTGCCTAAATGATGATGGAAAATGCATTCCGTTTTTTACTGTTGCACGCTGGTTTTTAGGGCAGGCAGCAGAAAAAGTTCTGGCTGAGAAAAATTATCGGTTTTAAGAAGTAAATCCTGGCAGAAGTGTTTTCTGGCAGGATTTTTCTGTAATTAAGCGAATACTAATAACGTATTGGGTGATATTTATTTTCTTTGCATATAAAGGAGAGTTAGTAATGGAAGTTACAAATAAGGCATTTAAGGCATATGATGTACGAGGAGTATACCCTGATGAAGTAAATGAAGAACTGGCATACAGAGTAGGAAGAATTTTTTCTGCCATGTTTGCGGCGGAAACCGTTGTAGTAGGACACGATATTCGTCTCAGCGGCAGAAATCTTGTCAATGCTCTGACAGAGGGACTGCAGCATGGCGGCACCAAAGTTCTTGATATTGGTCAGTGCGGAACAGAAATGATTTATTTTGCTACCGCACATTTAAATGCTGATGGCGGTATTATGGTTACTGCCAGCCATAATCCTAAAGAATATAATGGCATGAAATTGGTTCGCAAGGGCGCAAGACCTATTTCTGGAGATACAGGACTGAAAGAAATTGGTGAAATGGCTGCTTCTGCTAATTTCGCTCATTGTCTCGTGTCAGGAAAAACCATGGGGACCGTAGAGCAGGTTGATATTATGCCTGCGTATATTGAGCATTTGCTTACTTATGTTGATAAAAGTGTTTTGAAACCCATGAAGATTGTTGCCAATCCGGGTAATGGCGGTGCCGGCCCTGTTTTTAAAGAGCTGGCAAAATATCTGCCTTTTGAATTTATCAGTATCAATGAGCAGCCGGATGGAACCTTTCCAAATGGAGTGCCCAATCCTTTGCTGATTCCAAACAGAGAGGCTACTGCCAAAGTAGTGCGGGAAAATAAGGCTGATCTTGGTATTGCCTGGGATGGAGATTTTGACAGATGCTTCCTGTTTGACGAAAAAGCACAGTTCATTGAAGGTTACTATATAGTTGGTTTGCTGGCAGAAGTATTTTTAAACAAAGAACCCGGTGCGAAGATTATGTATGATCCTCGTTTAACCTGGAATACTGAGGATATTTTAGAGCGTGACGGCGGTGTGCCTGTACGCTGCAAAAGCGGTCACGCGTTTATGAAAGAATGTATGCGTGCCAACGGGGTTTTGTACGGAGGAGAAATGTCTGCTCACCACTATTTCCGTGATTTTTCCTATTGCGACAGCGGCATGATTCCATGGCTTTTGGTAACAGAGTTAATGTGCCGTACAGGTAAAAAGTTATCTGAACTTGTAGAAGAAAGAATGAATCTTTATCCGTGCAGCGGAGAAATAAACAGAAAAGTTACTGATGCACCGAAGATTTTGCAGACTTTAAGCGAAAAATATGCTGATGGCAAGCAGGATACTATGGATGGCTTAAGTGTAGCTTATGCGGACTGGCGTTTTAATGTACGCACCTCCAATACGGAGCCTGTAATGCGTCTGAATGTAGAAACAAAAGGCAATCAGGAATTATTGGCTGCAAAAACAGCAGAGATTTTAGCTGTTATCGGCGGCGAAGAAGCTTAATTTTAAATACAGGAGATTTATGATGATAAAAAAAGTACGTAAAGCAGTTATACCGGCTGCAGGCCTGGGAACAAGATTTTTGCCTGCGACTAAAGCAACTCCAAAGGAAATGCTGCCCATTGTCGATAAGCCTACTATTCAATATATTATTGAAGAGGCTTTGGCTTCCGGTATTGAGGATATTTTGATTATCACAGGACGCAGCAAACGTGCCATAGAAGATCATTTTGACCGCAGCATTGAGCTGGAGCTTAATCTGGAAGCCGGCGGCAAAATAAGTGAGCTGGAAATGGTGAAAAAGATTTCCGATATTCGCATTCACTATATTCGTCAGAAAGAGCCCCGCGGATTGGGTCATGCTATTTTATGTGCTCAGCAGTTTATTGCTGATGAACCCTTTGCTGTTTTGCTGGGTGACGATGTAGTTGACAGCGATGTTCCGGCATTGAAACAGCTGATTGATGTTTATGATAAAACAGGCTCCAGCGTACTGGGTGTTCAGGAAGTTCCGCAGGAGAAGGTTTCTTCTTACGGTATTGTTGCTTCTGAACCGACGGAGGAAGCAAGAACATTTACTGTAAAGGACATGGTTGAAAAACCAAAAGCAGCAGAGGCTCCCTCCCGTTTGGCTGTACTTGGACGCTATGTAATTAATCCGGAAATTTTCCCGATTCTGGAAAAAACCAGGCCCGGACGCGGTAATGAAATTCAGCTTACTGATGCATTAAAAGTTTTGGCTAAAGAGCAGACCATGTATGCTTACAATTTTGAAGGCCGCCGTTATGATGTTGGCGATAAACAGGGATTTTTGGAGGCAACAGTTGAGATGGCATTGAAACGTGACGATTTGCGCGATAAATTTTTGGCATATCTTAACGATATTGTTGCCAAAGAAAATGCCAGATGATCAGTGAAGGAGTTAGTTATGAATAATATATTAGTAACAGGCGGTGCCGGTTATATTGGCTCTCATGTAGTACAGGAGCTGAAAAAAAGTGGTTTTACGCCTATTGTTTATGATAATCTCTCTACAGGTCATGCAGCCGCAGTGCCTGAGGATGTGCAGTTAGTAGAAGGCGATATTCATGATGTTGGTTTTGCCAAGCACATTATGGAGCAGTTTTCTATTGATGCGGTAATGCATTTTGCTGCCAACAGCCTTGTAGGAGAATCAATGGAAAATCCTGCCAAGTATTATTTTAATAATGTGGAAGGGTCCTTTCATCTGCTTGAGGCCATGCGTGGTGCAGGTGTAGACAGAATGGTTTTTTCTTCAACAGCGGCTGTTTATGGTGAGCCTGAAGAAGTACCTATCAAAGAGGACAGCAGATTAAATCCTACTAATGTTTACGGCAGAACTAAACTGATGATTGAAAATATGCTGGCTGACTATGATATGGCTTATGAAATGCGTTATGTAGCTTTGCGTTATTTTAATGCGGCTGGTGCAGCTCAGGAAGGCAATATCGGTGAAGATCACAGTCCGGAAAGTCATCTTATTCCTTTAGTATTAAAAACAGCTCAGGGAGTACGCAAGCATGTTGCTATCTTTGGCACTGATTATGCTACTGCTGATGGTACCTGCGTACGTGATTATGTTCATGTGTGCGATCTTGCCAGAGCTCATGTACTGGCGTTAAAGCATTTGCTGAGCGGAGGTGCCAGCAGGGTTTATAATCTTGGCAGTGAAAATGGTTTCAGTGTACGAGAGATAATTGACAGCGCCAAAAAAGTTACCGGTGTTGATTTTACTGTGCTTGAAGAAGCAAGACGCGCCGGTGATCCTGCAGTTTTAATTGCATCTTCTGAAAAAATTCGTCAGGAATTAGGCTGGACTGCAGTCAACAGCAGTGTGGAAGAAGTTATCAGCACTGCATGGAACTGGCATAAAAATCATCCGCGTGGATATGAAGGATAATAAGCTGCCGCCTGCTTGTAGCAGGCGGCTTTTTGCTTTTGGAGACAAATTTTGTTAAAATAATATCTCGGAAATATTTTTTATAAAGGATAGAATTATGCAGTTAGTTGTAGATAAGATAGCAAAAAGTTTTGGTGTTAATGAGATATTTAAAAATGTCAGCTTTATGGTTGATAAAGGAGAGCATTTAGGTCTTGTTGGTGTAAATGGCAGCGGCAAGACTACTTTGCTGCGCTGTCTTTTAGATACAGGCTATATTGACAGCGGCAGTATAAAATTTGAACCAGGCATCAGCATCGGTTATGTACAGCAGGGATTTACCGATATAAAAGGAACTGTTTGGAAATTTATGGAACATAGCTGTGAAGAGATTATACAGCTGCGCCAGAAAATAAAATCACTGGAAACTGCTGTTGCTGATAATACTGATGAAGTAATTGAAGAATATGGCAGAGTGATTAAAAGGTACGAGTATCTTGATGGCTATAATTACGAAAGCAGAATAAAAAGAGTTTTAATAGGTCTTGGCTATACAGAAAAATGGTGGCAGGAAGATGCAGCTACTTTAAGCGGCGGTCAGAAAACAAGACTGATGCTTGCTGCGGCTTTAGTAAGAAATCCTGATTTTATGATTCTGGACGAACCGACCAACCATCTTGATATAGCTATGACTGAATGGCTGGAAAATTATCTGCGCGAATTTAAAGGCGGTTTAATTGTAGTAAGCCATGATCGTGCTTTTTTGGATAATGTTGCTGTGCGCATTCTGGAGATGGAAGGCGGAAAGTTACAGTCCTTTAAAGGCAATTACACCAAATATCTGGAACAGAAAGCCATTCAGACAGCAACTTTGGAGGCTGCCTATGCAGCTCAGCAGGATTACATAGCACGAACAGAGGCTTATATTCGCAGATTTAAAGCAGGTATTAAAAGCAAAATGGCAAGAGGCAGGCAGTCTCAGTTAGACAGACTGGAAAGAATTGATGCTCCAGTACGCAATGAGGAGTTTGAACTGCGCCTGCCGCCAGCATCAGAATGTGCTGACAGAGTTCTCATTATGGAGGATTTATCCATAGGTTATGGAGATAAAGTTTTAGCTTCCGGCATAAACCTTATCCTGCGCAGAGGAGAAAAGGCCGCTTTGCTTGGTGCCAACGGAACAGGCAAAACAACTTTGCTGAAAACTGTTTTAGGTGAGATTGAACCTTTGAAAGGCAAGGCTAAAATAGGCAACAGAGTACAAATTGGCTATTTTTCACAAAGTTATGAAAGGCTTAATTCCAAACAGACTTTGCTGGAAAATTTTGTTATGGAATATGGGTTTACTGAGGAACGCACAAGATCTTTACTGGGAGGAATGCTTTTCCATGGAGATGATGTTTTCAAGGAAATAGGAACTCTGAGCGGTGGTCAGAAGGCGCGTCTGGTGTTATTGAAGCTCGTTTTGGATGGTGCAAACTGTCTGGTTCTGGACGAACCGACAAACCATCTTGATATTATGGCCAGAGAAACCGTAGAAGCTGCTTTAACTGCTTTTGACGGAACAGTTCTTGTAGTAAGCCATGACAGATATTTTGTTAATGAGGTTGCAGACAGAATCTGGGAAATTGATGCAGGCAAAGTAAAAGACTATAAAGGTAATTATGAGTTTTATCTGGAAGAAAAAGCCAAACAGTCTGCATTGCAGGTCGAAGCAGAGCTTCCTAAAGCTGAACCTGCAAAAAAAGTGCAGGTTAATACAGAACCAGCAGCTGTATCTGAAAAAGAACCAAAGCAACGCCGATATAGTAAAGAAGAAGCGGCAAAACTTCTGCCTAAGATTGAGCTGAGAATACGTGAGCAGGAAGCCATGATGAAAATACTGGAACAGAAAATGGAAGATCCTGCCAACCATCTTGATCCGGCAAACAGTATTGCTATGGCAGCTGAACATGAAGAGTATGAACAAACCATTATGGAGCTGATGGAAAAATGGGAGCAGCTGATGGAGGCTATGGAGGATTAATGAGCGATAAGGAATATATGCTTCAGGCTCTTGAAGAAGCAAAAAAAGCTGCAATGGCGGGAGAAATTCCTATTGGTGCACTGATTGTACATGATAACGAGATTATAGCGGCAGCACATAATCTGAGAGAAACAATTCATGACGCTACTGCTCATGCAGAAATACTTGTTATACGTGAAGCCTGCTCCAAACTTAAACGCTGGCGTTTAAGCGGCTGTACGCTGTATGTGACAGTTGAACCGTGTTCTATGTGCAGCGGGGCAATAATAAACAGTCGTATAGACAAAGTTGTTTATGGCTGCCCTGATATTAAAGCCGGCGGAGCTGAATCTATTTTTAATATTTTAACAAACAATAATCTTAATCACTGCGCAGAGGTAGTCAGCGGTGTTTGCGAAGCAGAATGCGCAGATGTTATGAAAAGTTTTTTTAAAAAACGTCGTGCTGAAAACAAGGCGGCAAAAAAGCTGCAGCGTGAAAATATGCAGGGAGCTTTGCAAAAAACAGAATAATACTGTATAATTAATATGCTTTAAGGAGACGTATCGAAGTGGTCATAACGAGGCTGACTCGAAATCAGTTCCGCCGTTAGTTCGGCACGTGGGTTCGAATCCCACCGTCTCCGCCAGATTTTTACTGCTAATCGATGATTGGCAGTTATTTTTTTGAGTAAATACAGGCGAGAGGTGTATTGTGGATAAGAATTTTGTTTTAAAAGGAGACATCTGCTACAGTAAAAATCTTACTCAGCTAGAAACAGTAAAAAACGGTTATCTGGTATGCAGGGATGGTTTTTCTGCAGGAGTTTTTACTTCTTTGCCGGATGAATTTAAACATTTTAAGTGTTTTGACTACACTGATAAATTAATAGTGCCTGGTCTGACAGATTTGCATGTACATGCTCCTCAATATTCATTCAGAGCATTGGGCATGGACATGGAGCTTTTAGACTGGCTTAATACATATACTTTTCCCGAAGAAAGCAAATACAGCAGCATTGATTATGCAGAGGCTGCATATAGAAAGTTGGCAGAAGATTTGCTGGGAGGGCCTAATACCAGAAGCTGCATTTTTGCGACTTTGCATACTAGGGCAACTGTCCTGCTTATGGAAATGCTGGAGGCAAGCGGTTTGTGCAGTATGGTGGGAAAAGTAAATATGGACAGAAATGCGCCGGACAGTTTATGTGAAAAAAGTGCATATGAAAGTGCGGAAAATACTCTGGTATGGCTTCAGGAAATAGCTGGCAGGTTTAAATATACAAAGCCAATTTTAACACCCAGGTTTATACCATCCTGCAGTGATGAACTTATGCACAAACTGAAACAGATACAAAAATCTTTAAAACTTCCGGTACAGTCACACCTTTCTGAAAACCCGGGAGAAGTAGCATGGGTTAAAGAATTGTGTCCGGAGGCTTCTTCTTATGGAGATGCGTATGATCGTTTCGGATTGTTTGGCGGAAGAGATTGTCCGACGGTTATGGCTCACTGCGTGTATTCTGAGGATGATGAAATAGAATTAATGCGTAAAAACAATGTATTTGTTGCGCATTGCCCTGATTCAAACACCAATCTGGCTTCCGGCATTGCTCCTGTAAGAAAATTTTTGCAGTGCGGGCTTAACGTTGGTTTAGGCAGTGATGTTGCCGGTGGAACGCATACTTCCATATTTAAGGCAATGGCAGATGCGATAAAAGTATCCAAGCTCAGATGGCGCCTGCTTGACAGCAGTCTGCAGCCTCTTACTGTTGCGGAAGCTTTTTATTTGGGAACAATAGGCGGAGGCAGTTTTTTTGGCAGGGTTGGATCTTTTGACGCAGGTTATGAATTTGACGCTGTAGTTATTGATGATACACGTTTTAATTTCAGGCAGGATAATAATCTGGAGAACCGTCTTGCTCAGACTATTTATTTATCTGAATCAAGGGATATAATACATAAATATGTTCAGGGAAGAAGGCTTTTTTAGGTAATTATGGCAAGCTGATATGGTTATTATGTAACAAACTTATCAAGTAAATTACATATAAAAATTAATAATTCATTTAAATTGCTTTTAAGATATTTTTTTTATAAAATAATGGGAAATGTTTTGTAATGAGGGTGAAGGTATGAAAATCTTAAATTTATTGAAAAGTGAAAAAATATGTATATCCTGTGAGTTGTTTCCTCCCAAGCAGGGAACAGAATTAAAAAATGCTTTGGAGATAGTTGACAAAATTTCTTCTTCCAGACCGTCATATATGAGTGTTACATACGGTGCAGGCGGAACTTCTGTGGGCCATACTACAGAAATTGCCCGTAAAGTGCAGGAAAACGGCATTCCCGCTTTGGCTCATTTAACATGTGTGCAGTCAGATGAAGCAAAAATTATAGAAGTACTTAATAATTTTAAGGCTAATGGTATTCAAAATATATTGGCATTGCGCGGTGATTTGCCGGATGGCAAAGTTAATGGTGTTTTTGAGCATGCCAGCGATCTGACAAAGTTTGTAAAAATGCAGGGAGATTTTTGTGTTGGCGGTGCGGCATATCCTGAAGGTCATCCCGAAGCCGGTGCGTTAGATAAGGATATTGAAAATACCAAATATAAAATTGATGCTGGTGTTGACTTTCTTGTTACACAGATGATTTTTGATAATAATGTTTTGTATAACTATATGTTCAGATTAATGTCTGCCGGTATAAATGTTCCGGTTGTGCCCGGAATTATGCCTGTTACTAATGCCAAACAGATCACCCGTATCTGTCAGTTAAGTGATACTAAGCTGCCGCCGCAGTTCAGGGCAATTGTAGAAAAATTTGCTGACCATCCTGAAGCATTAAAACAGGCTGGTATTGCTTATGCTACAGGTCAGATTATAGATTTGATTGCTAATGGTTTTACCAATATCCATATTTATACTATGAACAAGCCGGAAATTATCGGAGGCATAATGGATAATTTATCGGAGATTACTAAATGAGATTTAACCAGTCAGAAGCTCTGCGCTATTTTGGAGCCGGAAAAAATAATCATGCAGCAGAAGTTCTGGTGGATACCGTTTATCTGAAAATGAGAAATGAAGTTCAGCCGCGTAATATTCTGCAGAAGTTTTTTTGTCAGGTTTTTGATGATAAAGTTGTTCTGGGAAATGGTACAGAGTTGATATCAAAGGATTTGGCAAGACATTTGAAGGGATGCAGCGAGGTACTTCTTTTGGCTGCGACACTGGGTATAAAAGCTGACAATGCTATCAGACGGCTGGCAGTGGGAAGTGTAGCCGAGGGCGCAGCGGCGCAGGCTGTAGCAGCTGCTTTAATTGAAGAATACTGCGATGAAGTACAGTCAAAAGCTGAAACAGGCGGCCTGCAGCAAAGACCAAGATTTTCGCCTGGTTATGGTGACTGGGATTTAAAGGAACAGAAGAAACTTTTTGCGTTATTGGACTGCAGCAGGAAAATTGGCCTTACTTTGACTGATGGCATGATGATGGTTCCTTCAAAATCAGTAACAGCTGTTATAGGATTGGCTGAGGATGCTGTTTGTGTATGGAATAAATGTATGACGTGTAAAAATATAAATTGTCCGTTTAGAGAGGAATAAATATGGATTTCAAAAAATTACTGGGTAAAGAATTATTGTTTTTTGATGGAGCGATGGGTACAATGCTGCAGGCACGTGGCTTGCAGCCAGGAGAGTTACCGGAACTGTGGAATTTTTCTCATCCGGAAGTTATAAAAAGTATTCACGAAGCATATCTTGCTGCAGGAGCTAATATTATTAAAACTAATACTTTTGGCGCTAACAGGTTAAAGTTTGCTGACAGTGATATCAAAACATCAGAAGTAATTGAAGCTGCTGTAAAAATTGCCAAAGATGCCTGTGCGGGAAGAGAAAAGGCTTTTGTGGCTCTTGATTTGGGTCCTACCGGTAAACTTTTGGCACCTTATGGTGATCTGCCTTTTGAAGAAGCAGTTGACATCTACGCTGAAATTGTTAAAAGCGGAGTCAGTGCAGGAGCGGATTTGATTCTTATTGAAACAATGAGCGATACATATGAGGCTAAAGCAGCATTGCTTGCAGCAAAAGAAAACAGTGATCTGCCGGTTGTTGTTACCATGACCTTTGACGAAAGCGGTAAGCTTTTAACCGGCGGTGATGTTGCTGCTGCAGTTTTAATGCTTGAAGGTCTGGGGGCAGATGCTGTAGGCTGTAACTGCGGACTGGGTCCTGTGCAGATGGCAAAGTTACTGCCGCAGCTGCTGAAATATACCAGCCTGCCTTTAGTTTTAAATCCTAATGCCGGCTTACCGGTAGAAAGAGACGGCAAAACATGTTTTGATGTAGATGCTGCTGAATTTGCGGACTTAATGGAAGGTTTAATTCTGCAGGGCGTAAGTATTGCCGGTGGCTGTTGCGGAACAACTCCTGCACATATTGAAGCAATGGTAAGAAAGTGCGCTGCACTACCTGCAGGTGGCAGCAGAGAGTGCACAATTGCTGCTGTTTCTTCTTATGGACAGGCTGTGGAAATAGGCAAGGCACCGCTGATTATTGGCGAAAGAATTAATCCTACCGGCAAGCCACGTTTAAAAGAAGCATTGCAAAATGGTGATCTTGATTACGTATGCCGTTTAGGGTTAGAACAGGTGGCAGCAGGTTCACATATTTTGGATGTAAATGTAGGAGCAGCCGGAGTAAATGAACCGGAAATGTTAGGCAAAGCTGTTCTTGCCTTACAGGCTGTTACAGATGTTCCTTTGCAGATAGATACTTCCAACTACGAAGCTATGGAAAAAGCTTTGCGTTTGTATAACGGAAAACCCATGCTTAATTCTGTAAATGGTAAAGAAGAAAGCCTGGAAAAGGTTCTGCCTTTGGCTAAAAAATATGGTGCAGTAGTGGTAGCGCTTACCCTGGATGACAATGGTATTGGCGAAACTGCTGCTGAGAGGATTGCTGTTGCGGATAAAATCATTGCCAAAGCAGCTGAATATGGTGTTGAAAAACGTAATATAGTTGTGGACCCACTGGCAATGACTATCAGCACCGGCAGTGAAAATGCCAAAACAGCTTTAAAAATTCTTCGTCATATGCAAAAAGAAAATATTAATACAGTAATGGGTGTTTCCAATATTTCTTTTGGTTTGCCCGGAAGAGACGCTGTTAATGGAACATTTTTTGCCATGGCTCTGGAAGCAGGATTATCCTGCGGTATTATTAATCCGCAAAGTAAAGTGATGATGGATGTATTTTACGGTTACAGAGCATTGTATGGCTTTGATGAGGGCTGTAAGGAATATGTTGAAAAGTATGCTGCAGCACCCAAAACCGCAGCTTTTGTTTTAAGTGAAATGAGTCTTTATGATGCTATTGTAAAGGGCTTATCAGGTGAAAGTGCTAAAGCCGCAGAACAGGCTTTAAAAACAGAGGTTCCCTTAGATGTTATAAATAAATATATGATTCCTGCCCTTGATTTTGTTGGTGATGGATTTGAAAAGAAGACCATGTTTTTACCGCAGCTGCTGATGAGTGCAGATGCTGCTAAAGCGGCTTTTGATGTAATTAAAGAGGCAGTGGGAGGAAATAACGAGTCTAATGGAGAAGTAGTGGTTATTGCTACAGTGCATGGAGATATCCATGATATAGGTAAAAATATAGTTAAAGTTCTTCTGGAAAATTATGGCTATAAAGTTGTTGATTTAGGCAAAGATGTTCCTGTGGCAACGGTAGTAGAGGCTGCTTTACAGCATAATGCCAAGCTGGTTGGCTTGTCTGCCTTAATGACAACAACTGTCAGTGCCATGGAGGAAACTATTGCTGAGCTGCGCAAGGTATCAGACTGCAAAGTACTTGTAGGCGGCGCTGTTTTAACAAAAGAATATGCAGAAAACATCGGAGCCGATGGTTATGCTCCCAATGCTGTAAGTGCAGTTAATTACGTAAACAAAATATTTGGCAGATAACTGAATGGAGGTGTGCTCATGAACGTTTATGTCTGGCGTCACAATAAAACTTATCACAGTCACAGTATGATTGATGAACCGTGTTTAAACAGTGAATTTTATCTTGATGCTGTTGCCATTGTCATAGCCGAAAATCTTGATCAGGCGATCAGCAAGCTGACAGAGAAAAATAAGGGCTGGCGTGCAGATGATTTAAGAGCACTGCCATGTCAGGTTTTTTCTGCGGATCAGGCTGCAGTTGTTTTTAGTGAGCTGAGAGGAACAATTCAGCATTTATAAAAAATAAAGGTTGATAACATAATGTTATCAACCTTTATTTTTTATAAGATTGTCAGTTAAAAAAGCTTTTTAAAATGGGCAGCATTATGGGTGCCAAAATTGAAGTTGCAATACCTGTAAGTGCGATTGCAACACCGCCTATTGCCAGCTGCACCGTGCTTACAGAAGCACATACGCTTGTACCAAGACCGTGGCTTGATGCACCAATTGCTAGTCCTGCGGCAAGATCATTTTTGATACCTAAAAGTTTTAAAATTTTATGATTGAAAGTTGCTCCGAGCATACCTGTAAAAATAACTGCTGCTGCAGTCAGAGGCGGTATACCGCCAATTGTATTGGATACTTCGATAGCTATTGGTGTGGTTACGGATTTAGGAATCAAAGAAATGAGTACCTTATCGCTTGCGCCGAGGAAAGTAGCTGTGAAAAAGATAGAAACAATGGCAGTAACGGTAGCAATGGTAATACCGCCGATAATTACCGCTGCATGCTGCTGGATAACATGCTTATTACGAATCAGAGGAAGCGCCAGGGCTATGGTAGCAGGGCCAAGGATAAAGTTTATAAACTCTGCTCCGGAGGCGTATTGTTCATATTTAATGTCGGGAGTATATAAAATAAGTAAAATGATAATAGGACATGCCAGTACAAAAGGCGGAACTATGCTAAGTTTCAGTCGTGATACTACAATTTCGCAAAAGCAGTAGACGATGACTGTCAGTCCGATACCAAAAAGAGGTGAATTCAAAAGAGTTTCAGGAAACATTTATTTATCCTCCTTTTTGTCCTGATTTTTCAGAACCATATCTAAAAACAGGGATGTTACCGTTAAAACAGCAAGACTGCTGATGATGATTGTCATAGCAATGGCAGAAAATTCTGCTTCAATAACATCAAGGTATAAAATCATACTTACACCTGCAGGCAAAAACAGCATACCCATCTTTTCTATCAAAAGAGTACAAATGTCTTCAACTGTAGAAATCTTAATAACTCCTGTTCCGAGAAGAATTGTTAAAAGAATCATTCCCAAAAGAGAAGAAGGAAAGGGTATTTGTAAAAAAGAGATAATCAGGGTACTTATCCATTGAAGAAATAATAATATGGCAAAACCCTGCAGCAATGAATGTGCAGACATTTAGAAGACTTCCTTTCTGTTTACAGTTTTTTTATGAAAATAATTAATATGTATATTCTTACACGATTGATTATGCTTGTCAATAAATCACAAAAAGTTCAGAAAAAACAGAAAAGGTAAGTTTGACTTTTTGACTTTTGGTGTTATAATTAGGACTGTAAGGTGAAATACTGCATTACAAGTGTATATAAATGTACTTGATTTAAGGAGGTGTAGCGATGATGGAAGAACGCTACAGTGAAGAAGTAAAATCTATTTTGGAAGCAGCACAGCAGCAGGCTGTGATGAATTATCATCAGGAACTGACTACCGCGCATGTACTTGTAGCTTTGTGCGGAAGTGATGGGTTCTTTAAATTTTTACTGCAAAGTCTGAACATTAACATTGATGCTTTTACAAGAGAAGCAAAAGGTATAATGGAAAAAATACCAGGCGTCAAAGGTCAGGACAGACAGTTAATGATGGGTCCTGCTTTTGCCCGTGTTATGGCTATGTTGCAGCAAAATAAAAATGGCGAGATTACTACAGGTCAGCTGGTTGCTGTTATAGCAAGTGATGGTGACAGAGATGTTGTAAGTTTATTTAAAAAATACGGTATTGACCGTAAGAAAGTAGAGGCTGCGTATATGCAATATCAAAACAGTGCGGCTGATGACGAAAGCAAAAAAACTTTGGAAAAATTTGGTCAGGATCTGACTGCAAAAGCTAAAGATGGTAAACTTGACCCTGTTATAGGAAGAGATGAGGAAATAAGACGTGTTATTGAAATCCTTTCCAGAAGAAAGAAAAATAACCCTGTTTTAATTGGTGAGCCTGGTGTAGGTAAAACTGCTATCGCAGAAGGACTTGCACGCCGTATTGTAGCAGGCGATGTACCTGAAAATCTGAAAAATAAAACCTTGTATGCACTTGATCTGGCTGCTCTGGTAGCTGGTGCAAAGTTCAGAGGCGAATTTGAAGAGCGTCTGAAAAAGGTTTTGAAGGCAATCAGTGACAGCGCCGGTCAGATTATTATGTTTATTGACGAGCTGCATACTGTAGTTGGTGCAGGTGCTGCTGAAGGTGCAATGGATGCAGGTAATATTCTCAAACCTATGCTGGCAAGAGGAGAATTGCGTTGTATTGGTGCAACCACATTAAATGAATACAGAAAATATATCGAAAAAGACAGTGCTCTTGAACGTCGTTTCCAGCCGGTAATGGTTAAACAGCCTGGCGTTGAAGATACCATTTCTATTCTGCGTGGTCTGCGCGAACGCTATGAAGTGCATCATGGTGTGCGCATTAAAGACGCAGCCTTGGTAGCCGCAGCTGTATTATCCAACAGATATATTAACGACAGATTCCTGCCTGACAAGGCTATTGACCTTGTTGATGAAGCGGCAGCACGTCTGCGTACAGAGATTGATTCTCTGCCTGCAGAGCTTGATGAAAGCAAACGCCGTATTATGCAGCTGGAAATTGAAGCACAGGCTCTTGGCAAAGAAGATGACGAACAATCAAAAGAGCGCTTGTCAAAAATTGAAGAAGAACTGACTGCTCTTCGTGAAGCCAATGAAAAACTTGTACAGCGCTGGGATGCTGAAAAAGCTTCTATTGCCAGAGTACGTGAGGTTAAAAAAGAAATTGACTCCGTAAAACAGCAGATGGAACAGGCTGAAAGAGACTATGACCTTAATAAGCTGGCAGAGCTCAGATATGGTAAACTGCCCAATCTGCAAAAAGAACTGGCACAGCTTTCTGCAAAAGACAACAGTGAAAATGTTCTTTTGAAAGAAGAAGTTGATGAAGAAGATATTGCTAAAGTCGTAAGTACTTGGACCGGTATTCCTGTATCCAGACTTGGCAGCGGTGAACGTGATAAACTTGTTCATCTTGAAGAAATTCTCCATCAGCGCGTAGTTGGTCAGGATGAAGCTGTTAAGGCAGTCAGCGAAGCTGTAATTCGCGCCAGAGCGGGAATCAAAGATCCTGACAGACCTATTGGTTCATTTATCTTCCTTGGACCTACCGGCGTAGGCAAAACAGAACTTGCCAAAACTCTTGCAGAAGTTTTGTTTGATGATGAACGCAATATGGTGCGCATAGATATGAGCGAATACATGGAGAAACATACTGTATCCCGTTTGATTGGCGCACCTCCGGGATATGTTGGTTATGATGAAGGAGGTCAGCTGACAGAAGCTGTACGCCGTCATCCATACAGCGTAATTTTGCTTGACGAAATTGAAAAAGCACATGCCGATGTTTTCAATGTACTGCTGCAGGTTTTAGATGATGGCAGATTAACTGACGGACAGGGCAGAAATGTTGATTTCAAAAATACTCTCATTATTATGACCAGTAACCTGGGCAGCAGTGAGATTATGAAACAGCAGGGCAAAATGGAAAGAGAAGATATTCAGAAAATGCTCATGAGTTTCTTCCGTCCTGAATTTTTGAACCGTGTAGATGATATTGTAGTATTTAAACCCTTACAGGCTGAACAGATTAAAGATATTGTTAAACTTGTACTCAGTGAATTGTCTGCGCGTCTCTTAAAACAGCTGGAAATCAAACTTACTGCTACTGATGAAGCTGTAAGCTATCTTGCAGAAGCTGGTTTTGATCCTGCATTTGGTGCAAGACCTCTGAAACGTTTGATTGTGCATACTGTTGAAAATGCCTTGGGAAGAAAAATTGTTGCCGGTGAAATTAAAAATGGCGACAGTGTAGAAATTATTCTTGAAAATGGATCTATCGGTGTGCAGGTAAAATAAGATTGGAAGCCTACCAGAAATGGTAGGCTTTTTTTGTATCGGCCTAACATCCGAACGTTTTTGCTTAAAAGTGTTAAAAAGTTCACAAAATTATTTGACATGGTCAAAAGCTATTGGTACAATTATAGTAAGTTATAGACTATCTAAAGCCCGAGAGAGATTTTTATTTACTGATATTAAGTTAATAAATTTTGCTTGGGCTTTGTTTTTTAGGGTTTTACTTACCAAGGAGGTATTCAGAAAATGAAAGTTGCAATTATTATGGGTAGCAATTCTGACTGGCCAATTTTGGAGCCGGCGGAAAAAACACTGAAAAGTTTTGGCGTAGAGGTAGAGGTTGTTGTTGCTTCTGCTCATCGTACTCCTGATGTGGTTCATGAATTTGCTGCAGGTGCGCGTGAACGCGGCGTAGAGGTAATTATCGCTGCTGCTGGTGCTGCTGCACATCTGGGCGGAGTAATTGCAGCATACACTACAGTACCGGTAATTGGTATTCCTATTAATGCAACTCCATTAAATGGCATGGATGCATTATTAAGTTTTGTACAGATGCCGTCCGGTATTCCTGTTGCTACTATGGCAATTAATGGTGCTAAAAACGCAGCATTATTTGCAGTACAGATTTTAGCAGTAAAATATCCGGAACTGGTTGAAAAATTAGCAGCAGACAGAGTAAAAATGCAGGAAGAAGTAAAAGCAAAGGGCGAAAAATTAGCTAAGCTTCGTGCGGAAAGTAATTAAGTTTAAAGGAGAGCTATTGTGAAAATGTTTTTTCAAGATGACAAACTCCATGAAGAGTGTGGTGTTTTTGGTATTTTCAGTCGTACAGAGAATGTTGCCTTAAATACTTACTGGGGACTGTATGCGCTGCAGCATCGTGGTCAGGAAAGTACAGGTATTGTAGTTTCTGACGGTAAACATATGCAGATTAAAAAGGGAATGGGTCTTGTAGCTGATGTGTTTAAAGATGGTGTCAGTGAACTGAAAGGTCATATGGCAATTGGTCATGTGCGTTATTCTACAACCGGTGCAAGTATGGCTTATAATATTCAGCCACTGAAAGTATATTTTGATGGCGGAAATCTTGCATTAAGTCATAATGGCAACCTGACTAATGCCGGTCAGCTGCGTGAACAGCTTTCCAAAGAAGGCGCTATTTTCCAGACTACTGTAGATACTGAGGTTGTTTTATCTTTATTAGCTCGCAGCCGCAAGGAAACTATTGAAGAACGTGTTGCTGAAGCTGTAAATCAGATTCAGGGTGCATATGCCATCTTAATCATGACTGATGATAAAATTATTGCAGTTCGTGATCCTTATGGATTCAGACCGTTAGTTTTGGGCAAAATTAATGACGGCTGGTGCGTTGCATCCGAGTCATGTGCTTTTGACCTTGTTGGTGCGGAATTAGTTCGTGACGTAAAACCAGGCGAAATGCTGGTAATTGATAAAGAAAAAGAAGAGCCTAGAAGCATTATGTGGGCTGAGCATATGCCTGCCAACACAGCACACTGCATTTTTGAATATGTTTACTTTGCTCGTAATGACAGTATTATAGATAATCAGCATGTATATGCTTCCCGTATTCAGATGGGCAGAGAACTTGCTAAAGAAACAAAAGATATTAATCCTGACATAGTAATTTCTGTACCTGACTCAGGTACTCCGGCTGCTGTCGGTTATGCTCTGGAGGCTGGCATTCCCTTTATGGAAGGTCTGACTAAGAATCGTTATGTTGGTCGTACCTTTATCCAGCCGACACAAAAGCAAAGACAAAATGCAGTACGTTTAAAATTAAATCCCGTACGCTGCGTTGTAGAAGGAAAATCTGTAGTAATGGTAGACGATTCTATTGTACGCGGAACTACCAGCGGAAAAATAGTTAAACTTTTAAAAGAAGCTGGTGCAAGAGAAGTTCATGTATGCATTACTTCTCCGCCGGTAACAGATTCCTGCTACTATGGCATTGATACATCTGAACGCAAAGAGTTAATTGCAGCTCGTTGCTCTGTGCAGGAAATTTGTGATTATATTGGTGCAGACAGTCTGCATTATATTTCTATGGATGGTATGAAACGTGCAATCAGCGCTATTAATCCTGATGGTTTGTGCTGTGCATGCTTTAATGCAAACTATCCTGATGGTGCTGATGTTGTAATCAGCAAAGAACCAGAAAATATGGCTGAATAACAGGAGGCAGTTATGAGCGAAGAAAAAAAACAACTTACATATGCTGATGCCGGTGTTGATATTGATGCCGGAAACAAAGCTGTCGAATTAATGAAAGATAGTGTACGAGCTACTTACAGACCGGAAGTTATTGGTGACTTAGGCGGATTTGGTGGTTTGTTTGCTCTTAACACTGCTAAATATAAAGAACCTGTTTTAGTATCCGGTACTGACGGTGTTGGTACAAAACTTAAATTGGCATTTATGGCCGACAAACATGATACTATCGGTCAGGATGCTGTTGCAATGTGCGTTAATGACATTCTCGTTCAGGGTGCGGAACCTTTGTTCTTCCTTGATTACATTGCTGTAGATAAAGTTGATTCTGAAAAAGTTGCAAATATTGTTAAAGGCGTTGCCAATGCCTGCAAAGAATCCGGCTGTGCCCTTATCGGCGGTGAAACTGCTGAAATGGCAGGTTTCTACTCTAAAAATGAATATGATATAGCTGGTTTTTGTGTTGGCGTAGTAGATCGCAGCAAAATGATTACCGGTGAAAAAGTTCAGCCGGGAGATGTTTTGCTTGGCCTTCCGTCCAGCGGTGTTCATTCCAACGGTTTTTCTCTGGTGCGTAAAATCTGCTTTGAAGCTATGAACTATGATATGGATACTTATATCGAAGATTTTGGCTGTACTTTAGGTGAAAAATTATTAACACCGACACGTCTGTATCCGAAAAGCTGCCTGCCTTTAATTGAAAAGTTTGATATTCATGGCATGGTTCATATTACTGGCGGCGGTTTCTATGACAATGTTCCGCGCATTCTGCCGGAAAACTGCGATGCAGAAATTAATGCAGAAGCGTGGGAAGTTCCTGTGGTATTCAAAAAACTGCAGGAATGGGGCAATGTACCCTGGAAAGAAATGTACCGTACTTTTAACATGGGTGTAGGTATGGTTCTGGTTGTTGCTGCTGACGAAGCTGATGCTGTACGTGAACATTTGCGTGCTGCAGGCGAAGAGTTTTATGAACTTGGCCAGGTAGTAAGCGGCAGTCAGAAAACCGTCATGAAAGGCGGAGTTTTTGGTGAGTAAACGAGCTATTGGCGTTTTAGTAAGCGGAAGAGGAAGTAATCTGCAGGCTATCTTAGATCGTATTGCTGACGGATATCTTCCTGTTGAAGTAAAAGTTGTTATCAGCGATAAGGAAGATGCCTATGCGCTGGAAAGAGCAAAACAGGCTGGTATCAGCACTGTGGTGGTTGCCAGAAAAGCCTGTGCATCTAAAGAAGAATTTGAAGACAAAATTCATGCCGCGCTTATCAGTGCTGGCTGTGAACTTGTCGTGCTTGCCGGTTTTATGCGACTTTTAAGCGGAGCATTTGTTAATAAATGGCAGCATAAAATTATCAATATTCATCCTGCACTTTTGCCGAGTTTCCCCGGACTTGATGCTCAGGGACAGGCGCTGGCTTACGGCGTTAAGTTTTCCGGCTGTACAGTTCACTTTGTTGATGAGGGAACTGACAGCGGCCCGATAATTTTGCAGAAAGTTGTACCTGTTCTGGACAGCGATACCGAAGATACTTTAGCTGCCAGAATTTTAGAACAGGAACATAAAGCTATGCCTGAGGCATTGAAACTTTGGGCAAGTGATAAATTACAAATAGATGGCCGACACGTGAAAGTGCTGGACTAAAAGAGGTGTCGATATGAAAATAAAAAGAGCGTTACTCAGCGTATCTGATAAAACAGGTATTGTTGAACTGGCAAAATTTTTGCATGAAAACGGTGTAGAAATAATTTCTACCGGCGGTACCATGAAATCCATTCAGGAAGCCGGCATTCCTGTTACTTATGTAAGTAATGTAACTGGTTTTCCGGAAATTATGGATGGCCGCGTAAAAACTCTGAATCCTAAAATTCACGGAGCTATTTTGGCTGTACGCAGTAATCCGGAGCATATGGCTGCTCTTGCTGAACATGATATTACTCCTATTGATCTTGTTGTAGTAAATCTGTATCCTTTCCGTGAAACAATTTCCAAACCTGGAGTAACTGAAGCTGAAGCAATTGAAAATATTGATATTGGCGGTCCTGCCATGGTTCGTGCTTCTGCGAAGAACTTTAAAGATGTTGTTATTGTAACTTATCCGAGCCGTTATGAAGGCTTGATGAAAATGCTTAAAGAAACCGGTGATGTGGATGCAAAAACACGTAAAGAACTGGCATTTGAAGCATTTTCTCACACTGCAGAATATGATGCAATGATCAGTGAATATCTGAAAAAAACTTTAGCTGAATAAGAAAGGCTGGAAAACAATGAGAATTTTACTTATTGGCGGCGGCGGCAGAGAGCATGCTCTGGCGTGGAAATTAAATCAGAGCGATAAAGTAGAGCAAATTTTTGCAGCACCCGGTAATCCCGGAATTGCACAATTGAGTAAATGCACTTGCGTTAATATTGCCCTTGATAATCTTGAAAAAGTTGCTGATTATGCGGAAGAAGAAAGCATTGATCTGACAGTTGTTGGTCCTGAGGCAACTTTGGTTGAGGGCATTGCTGATGTATTTAAACGCCGCGGGCTTCCCGTATTTGGTCCTTCTAAGGCTGCTGCTCAGCTTGAGGGCTCTAAAGCATTTTCCAAAGAAATAATGGAAAAATATAATATTCCTACCGCATTTTTCAAAATTTGTGATGATATTGAAACAGCTAAGAGTTATGTAAAAGAAAAAGGCGCACCTATTGTTGTTAAGGCTGATGGCCTGGCAGCAGGCAAAGGTGTTGTTGTTGCAATGACAGAGGAAGAAGCACTGGCTGCCATTGACGAGATGATGGCTGACCATAAATTTGGCAATGCCGGAGCGCGCATTGTTCTTGAAGAGTTTATGGAAGGTGAAGAAGCATCATTGCTGGCGTTTACTGATGGCAAAACAGTTGTGCCAATGCTTGCGGCACAGGATCATAAACGTATTTTTGATAATGATGAAGGTCCTAACACAGGCGGTATGGGCACTTATGCCCCTGCTCCTGTAATGACTGATATTTTACGTTTAAAAGCAACTGAAAGAATTCTGAAACCGATGATTGAAGCTATGGCTGCAGAAGGCAAGCCTTATCAGGGCTGCCTGTATGCCGGTTTGATGATTAACGGTGAAAGCATTAAGGTTGTTGAATTTAACTGCCGCTTTGGCGATCCGGAAACACAGGTTATTTTGCCGCTTCTGGAAAGCGACCTGGCAGAAATTATGCTTGGATGCGCAACAGGAACTTTGGATAAAGTTGATATTTCCTGGTCTGATAAGGCTGCTGTGTGTGTAGTTATGGCTTCCGGCGGATATCCTGAAAAATACGAAAATGGCAAGGAAATTACCGGACTTGACGAAGCTAATGCTTTGGAAGGTGCTGTTGTTTTCCATGCAGGCACAAAATCCTGCGAAGGAAAAATTGTAACTGCCGGAGGAAGAGTTCTGGGAGTTACTGCAGTAGATGACAATATTAAAGCTGCACGCGACCGTGCTTATGAGGCTGTTGAAAAGATTAAATTTGAAAATGCTTTTTACAGAAAAGATATTGCGTGGAGAGCATTAAAAAGATAAAATATATAAAATAATTTGAGTAAAGGATGATGAACGATGGCTTTTTATTATGACGAACCGGCACATACTTTTAGTGAATATTTGTTAGTTCCCGGTTATTCTTCTGAAAAATGCATTCCTACTAACGTTGACCTGCGTACACCGCTTGTAAAATTCAAAAAAGGCGAAGAATCTGCTATTACCATGAACATTCCTCTGGTTTCTGCTATCATGCAGTCCGTTTCCGGAGAAAAACTTGCTATTGCTCTTTCTAAAGAAGGCGGCATTTCCTTCATCTATGGTTCTCAGTCTATAGAAGACGAAGCAGCAATGGTTGCACGTGTAAAAAGTCATCGCGCAGGCTTTGTAAGCAGTGATTCCAATATCCGTCCGGACAGCACTCTTGCTGACATTATTGCATTAAAAGAACGTACAGGACATTCAACTGTTGCAGTTACTTCTGATGGTACTGTTAACGGCAAACTGGAAGGTATCGTTACCAGCCGTGACTATCGTGTAAGCCGTATGAGCCTGGAAACAAAAGTAAGAGACTTTATGACTCCTATTGATCAGATGATTGTTGCAGGCAAAAATACCTCTTTGCAGGAAGCTAATGATATTATCTGGGAACATAAACTGAACACTTTGCCTATTCTTGATGATGAAGGCCGTCTGCTGTACATGGTTTTCCGCAAAGACTATGCTTCTCATAAAGAATATCCGTTAGAATTACTGGATAACAAAAAACGTCATATTGTTGGTGCCGGCATTAATACCCGTGACTACGCTGAACGCGTTCCTGCTCTTGTTGACGCAGGTGCTGACGTACTTTGCATTGACTCTTCTGAAGGTTACAGTGCATGGCAGAAAATGACTTTGGACTGGATTCGTGAACATTATGGCGACAGCGTAAAAGTTGGCGCAGGTAATGTTGTTGATGCTGAAGGCTTCCGTTTCCTGGCTGAAGCTGGTGCTGACTTTGTAAAAGTTGGTATTGGTGGCGGTTCTATCTGCATCACCCGTGAACAGAAAGGTATCGGCCGCGGTCAGGCTACTGCATTAATTGAAGTAGCTAAAGCTCGCGATGAATACTACAGAGAAACCGGTATTTATGTACCTATCTGCTCTGACGGCGGTATCGTATATGACTATCATATGACATTGGCTCTGGCTATGGGTGCTGACTTTTTGATGCTTGGTCGTTACTTTGCACGTTTTGATGAAAGCCCGACCAACAAAGTTAATATTAACGGTAACTATATGAAAGAATATTGGGGTGAAGGTTCCAACCGTGCTCGTAACTGGCAGCGTTATGACATGGGTGGTGCATCAAAACTTTCTTTTGAAGAAGGTGTTGATTCCTATGTTCCTTATGCAGGTCCGTTGAAAGATAACGTAAATCTTACCTTAAATAAAGTTCGTTCTACCATGTGCAACTGCGGTGCTTTGACAATTCCTGAATTACAGGAAAAAGCTAAAATCACTCTGGTATCCGCTACTTCCATTGTTGAAGGCGGCGCTCATGACGTTATTTTGAAAGATAACACTGGCGGCAATAACTACGTTAAATAAGTAAGATTTAAACAGTTACTGATAAAACACCCATGTGCGCATGGGTGTTTTATATTGTAAAAGTATTTAGCAAATATTTTGTATCAAATTTAACAAAAAGCAATAACTATATTACTGAGAATAATAAATTTGTTGTAATATATATGTATGTATAGTAAAATTAAGCATGTTGTTTATTAGTATACTCTATTTGGCTTATTGTGCATTGACTAATAAAAACAGTTTGCAATAATGTATACATTCTGAAAGCTTTGCTTTATGAGTGTTTTTTTGGTATATTAGTAATACATAAATATTCATATTGATGAAAGGCGTGTTGTTGATGAATTTGAAGAAATTTTTAAAAGCTGCTGTTTGCGGCGCTATGGTAGCTGCAATGGCTATTACTGCAGGTTGCGGTGGAGATGATAAAGCTGATTCCGGTAAAAAAGTATTAAAAGTTGGTATGGAATGTGCTTATGCTCCTTATAACTGGTCCCAAACCAATGCTGACGGCGGTGCAGTAAAAATTGAAGGTACCAATGAATATGCTTATGGCTATGACGTTATCATCGCTAAAAAATTAGCTGATTCCATGGGTGCTGAACTGCAAATCCAGAAAATTGAATGGGATGGACTTGCTCCTGCTGTTGTAAGCGGTAAAATTGATGCTGCTATCGCAGGTATGTCCATTACTTCCGAACGTAAACAAACCGTTGATTTTACAAAACCTTACTACTATGCAACTGTAGTTGCACTTGTTAAAAAGGATTCTCCTTTTGCTCAGGCAAAAAGCGTTGCTGATTTAAAAGGTGCTGTAGCTACTTCTCAGCTGAACACTATCTGGTATGATCAAATTGATCAGGTTCCTGATGTTAAAAAACTTCCTGCTATTGATACCGTACCGGGCATGATCGTAGCTTTGAAATCCGATAAATGCAACCTTATCGTAACTGATATCCCGACTGCTAAAGCTGCTGCTTTTGCAAATCCTGAATTAGTAATGGTTACTTTCCCTGAAGACAAAGGCTTCAAAACTTCCAGAGAAGATGTTGAAATTGGTATTGCTGTTAAAAAAGGCAATAAAGAACTTACCGATGCTATGAATAAAGTATTAGGCAGCATGACTGAAGAAGATTTCAATAAACTGATGGATGAAGCTATCCAAAAACAACCTTTAGCAAAATAATAAGCCTATTTGTCGGGCGGCATATTCTTGCCGCCCTATTCTAATTTATTAAGATAAGGTGGTGCCCCTATGCCAGAAACTTTTTTTGGTTGGGTAGCATTTTTGCTGGATCAGTATGGAACTGTTTTATTACAAGGTGCTGTAGTAACGTTGTTGCTGGCTATAGTAGGTACTTTTGTAGGTTGCCTTATTGGTTTAGTAGTAGGTATTATCCAAACCATTCCCTTAGATGAAAACGACAGTAAAGTAAAGATTTTTGCAATAAGAGTTATTCAGCGACTCCTTGATGCTTATGTAGAGATTTTCCGTGGTACACCAATGATCGTACAGGCGATGGTAGTATATTATGGTGCCATGAGTCTGTTTGGTATTGATATGTCACCAATGTTTGCAGGTTTCTTTGTTGTTTCTATTAACACTGGCGCATATATGGCAGAAACTGTTCGTGGTGGTATTGAGTCTGTTGATAATGGACAGAAAGAAGCTGCTATTGCCATCGGTATGGACCATTTCCAGACAATGCGCTGTGTAATTTTGCCTCAGGCATTAAGAAATGTTATGCCCCAGTTAGGCAATAACCTGATTATCAATATAAAAGATACTTCTGTTTTGAACGTAATATCTGTTACAGAACTTTATTTTGCTTCTAAGTCTGCTGCAGGTGTATATTATAAATATTTTGAAATATTCTTTATTACATGCGTAGTATATTTTATAATGACTTTTACTGCTTCCAGAATTCTCCGTTGGGCTGAAAGCAAAATGGATGGTCCTAAGGATTATCAGCTGGTTGAATATGATCCGATGATGGATCCGTGCGGTCATGTGCCATTACCGACTAAAAAACAGAAAGGGCGGTATTAATAATGACTGAAAAGAAAGAATTACTTGTTTCTGTTTGCGGACTGAAGAAAAGTTTTGGTGAACGACAGATATTGAAAGATATCAGTTTTGATATTTATCGCGGTGATGTTGTTTGTATAATTGGACCGTCAGGCAGTGGTAAATCTACATTGATTCGTTGCATTAATCACTTGGAACAGCCAACTGGCGGCGAAATTCTGTATCGTGGACAAAGCCTGAAAGATGCTTTCAAAAAGCTTACTTTGTTCAGAACAAAGGTTGGCATGGTATTTCAGTCTTTTAATCTGTTCAATAATATGACAGTTTTGGAAAACTGCATTGTAGGTCAGATTAAGGTACTTGGAAAAAATAAAGATGATGCTAAAGCGACAGCTTTAAAATATTTGAAACATGTTGGTATGGACAGTTATGTTAATGCCAAGCCGCATCAGCTTTCCGGCGGTCAGAAACAGCGTGTAGCCATTGCCAGAGCCTTGGCTTTGGAACCGGAAGTTCTTTTAATGGATGAACCTACTTCCGCACTTGATCCGGAAATGGTGGGCGAAGTTCTGCAGGTAATGCGTGAGCTGGCTGCAGAAGGATTGACAATGGTTATTGTTACTCATGAAATGGCTTTTGCTCGTGATGTTTCCAGCAGAGTTATTTTTATTGACCAGGGATTGATTGCAGAAGATGCTACTCCTGATGAATTGTTCAGCAATCCTAAAAATCAGAGAACAAAAGACTTCCTGCGCAGATTCCAGAAATAATAGCAGGATAATTTACTCTAGCTGTAGAAGTATAGCTAGAGTTTTATTTTATCCAAAAGGGCGTGAATGAAAGTGAGAAAAGCTGTTCTGCTTTTATTTTTTGCAGTGCTTATGAGCTGTCAGATTGTATGGGCTGCAAGTAAGGGTACTATATTATATGTACCCATGGATAACAGGCCTGTTTGTCTTGATTATACTGTAGATACTATGACTGCTGCCGGATGGGATGTAAAAACACCACCGCGGGATATTATTGCCGGCGCAGATAAAAATGGTGATCCGGAGAAAATGTTTGCCTGGCTGGAGGCTAACATTCCTGATTCTATTGCTGTAGTCGCTTCGTCAGATGCTTTGCTTTATGGCGGTCTTGTTGCGTCAAGAACACATCATCTGCCGTTGGAAACTTTAGAGCAGCGGGCACAGAAAATAGTAGATTTAAAAAATACCTATGGCGATAAAATGATTTATATTTTTACCACCATTATGAGATCTCCGAAAATGAGTTCTGCCCCTGTAGAGCCTGAATACTATCAGCAATGGGGAAGCAAGATTTTTCGCCTTGGCGCCCTGGAAGATAAGCTGGAATTAAAGGAAATCTCCAGAAAAGAAATTAGAGAACTGGCAGATTTACGCAATGAAATTCCTGAAGCTGTTTTAAATGATATGTATACAAGAAGGCTTAATAACATCAAAGCTACAGAATTATTGCTTCATGGTGTTGAAAGCGGTGATTTTGATTATTTGCTTATAGGCAGAGATGATACAGCAGAGTTTTCGCAGGCACATCGTGAGGCAAGAAAACTTGATATTCTGGTCAGCGAATTGCCGAAAGAGAGAATAAGATTTTTTGCCGGAGCAGATCAGCTTGGTATGCTGCTTCTCAGCAGAGCGTCTGCAAGGTTGCAGTATACTTTACCTTTCGTAAACGCTGTTTATGCCCATGGGGTTGGTAAGGATACAGTGCCGTCCTATGAGGATGATACTGTAGAAATGAGTACCAAACAGCATATATATGCTGTAGGAGCTATTCCGGTCAACAGCAGCAAAAATGCTGATTTGACTTTGGTGCTTAATACTCCTGCTGATGGTAAAACACTTGAAGCGTCTTCGCCTGCAAATAATTATCAGCAGGATTATGCTGTAAAAAAACTGGCTTTAATTATTGAGCAGCTGCTGGCAGACAATAAGAAAGTAGCTGTAGCAGATATCAAATACGGCAATGGCGCAGATAATGCTTTGGTAAAGGCTTTATTTGACAAAAACCTTGCTTATAAAATTCAGTCTTACAGCGGCTGGAATACAGCGGGCAATTCTTTAGGTTATGCTTTGGCTCAGGGCTTGTTATACGATATGTATAAAGAAGACAGCAAGAATAAACTTCTTGATGTAAGATATCTTGATGACTGGGCTTATCAGGCAAATGTAAGAATGAAGGTTTATCAGGATTTGATTTGGCCCAATTACTGGCCTAACAGCGGATTGGATGCTTACCGGCTTGAACAGACTGAAGATGTTATTACCCAGGAAATGAATACAACTGCAGAAGCATTGATGGGTGACAGAGTGCAAAACTATAAGTTTAGTTTGCCCTGGAAGAGAATGTTTGAAATATATGTTGCAGAAAAATAAAAATGGCTGCCAGGCAGCCATTTTTGTTTGATGAGGGGGATTTTTGTGAATTATAAAGTAAGATTAGTAAAAGAAGCAGACAGTAAAAACATTTTGGAGATTTATGCTCCATTTATTACTGACACAGCAGTATCCTTTGAATACACTGTGCCTTCAGAAGAAGAATTTACTGCCCGCATAAAATCAATTGCTGAAGAATATCCGTATCTGGTATGTGAAGAAAATAATAAGATAATTGGCTATGCATACGCTCACAGATATCTTGAAAGAGCTGCTTATCAGTGGGATGTTGAGGTAACTATTTATCTGGCACCTGCAGCTCAGAAAAAAGGTATTGGCGGTCTTTTGTATGCAAAATTAGAAAAAGTATTATTGGCTCAGGGCATCAAAAATCTTTATGCCTGCATTACAGCCAATAATGAGCAGAGTATAAAATTCCATGAAAAATGTGGCTATAATCTTGTAGGCACATTTAAAAAAGCCGGATATAAAAATGACGCCTGGCAGGATGTTGTGTGGATGGAAAAAAGTATTGCCGGTTTTGATGAGAAGCCGAAAAAACCAGTAAGTATATCACAATTGGATAAAGACAGCATTGAGCATATTTTAAACCAATAAAAAACGGCCTTAAGGCCGTTTTTTTATATTGCGTTAAATAAATAACCGATGATTATTATGCCTGTTGTAACTATGGCAATAAAAGCTGCCAGCAGTTGTTTTTCCAGTACTTTGCTTAACATAATTAAAGAAGGCAGAGATATTGTAGTTACTGACATCATAAGGGCTAAAATTGTTCCGGCAGGAACACCTGCAAGGTATAAGGCTTCTGCAATGGGAATGGTTCCAAAAATATCTGCATAGATAGGGATACCAATTAATGCGGCTAAAATAACACCAAAGGGATTATCGTTGCCCAGAAGACTTAAAATAAAATTTTGCGGGATCCAGTTGTGGATTGCTGCACCGATGGCTACACCTGCCAATACATAAGGAAAAACATTACGAACAATGATTTTGGTATCTGTAAGAGCATAGTTGAAGCGCTGTTTTTGATTAAAATATTCTGATTCACTGTAGAATTCTTTAATAGGGTCATTAAATGTTTTTATGTATTTTTCCAGCTTTAAAGAGGAAATCAGGCGTCCACCGCAAACTGCAAGGATGATGCCTACAACTGTGTAAATAACAGCGAAATTCATACCAAAAAAAGATGCTAGCATCAGTAAGGACGCTACGTCTACCATAGGTGAGGATATGAGAAAAGAAAATGTCAGTCCGACAGGTAACCCTGCTCTTGAAAAACCAATAAAGATTGGTACGCTGGAGCAGGAACAAAAGGGAGTAACTGTGCCTAAAAGAGCGGCAACAATATTACCTGTCAAACCGTTATATTTAGTTAAAATACGTTTTGTTTTTTCCGGGGGAAAGTAAGATTGGATATAGGAAATCATAAAAATAAGAGTGACAAGTAAGATGGTTATTTTAATAGTATCATAGAGAAAAAAGTGAATGCTGCCCCAGACAGCAGATGTTTTCTCTGCATTAAAATAATTAATCAGTATTTCCCAGATTAGTTCATTTAACCACTGCATGCCCAATACCTGGCTGATAAAAAAATCAAACATCAGATGAACCTCCTTTAATATCAAAAAAAGTTGATATTAAAATAATAATAAAAGAAGCGATATACGCTTCTTTTATTATTATATCAAAATTATTTGATTTTACAAGTTTTTGCCAGTCAAAATTCCTTTTACTGTTTTGTTGCTGAAAACATCATAAAAAACATTTTTATTAACAGAGTAAAAATGCCATTTTCCCTGAGGCTTGACATTAATCAGCCCTGCATCAAGCAAGAGTTTAAGATGATAGGAAAGCCTGCTTTGAGCCATGTCTGCATCGTCCATCAGCTTACACACGCATATTTCGTCAGCTGAAGCTATTTTTTTCAGCAGCTGCAGGCGATTTTGATCTGCCAGAGCTTTAAAAATTTTAAAATAATCAACTTTAAGCATAATACCACCTGCTTATAAATAGTTTTTCCAGGGAACAATTTTCTTTTCGAACCATTGTAAAATGAAGTTAAAAATTATTCCCAGCAGCGAAAGAACCATAACACCTGCCATAAGTTTGTCTGTTATCATTAAATCGCCATAATGCAGAATTAATGCGCCTATACCTTCCTGGGCTGCAATCATTTCGGCTGCAACAAGCAAAAGCAGCGCTGTGCCTGATGCGATGCGCAGGCCTGTAAAAATCATGGGCAAGGCATTGGGAAAAATTATTGTTTTTACAGTAAGCCACCATCCGGCATTAAAGCTGGCGGCAACTTTTATAAGTAAAGGATCTATATTTTTTACGCCTGCAAAGGTATTTATTGCAACTGGAAAAAATACACCTGTTGCAATAATTGTAACTTTTGATAATTCACCTATTCCGAGCCATAAAATGAACAGCGGCAGTAAGGCGATTTTAGGAATAGGGTAAAGAGCATTAATGACAGGAGTTGCTATTTTATCTGCCAAAGAAGATACTCCGGTAATAAGGCCAACAATAAGACCAAGGCTGCCGCCCAGAAGAAATCCCAGCAGTATTCTGTAAAGGCTGGCAGTAAGGCTTGAAGTTATTTCTCCTTCTGCAAACAGTTCTTTGAGGGCCAGAAGAATCTGGCTTGGTGAAGGCAAAAACAGTGAAGACACAATATTGAGACGGCAAACTGCTTCCCAGCAAATTATAAGTAAAATGACAGAGCAGAGTGATACCCAGTCAGGGTATGTTTTTTGCCATTTTTGAAGTTTGTTGGTGATTATCCATGTATTCATATATCCACCTCCAGAAAGGCTGCGCGAGCGTCACTGCTTATATGCTGCCAGATAAGATTAGTGTAGCTGCTGATAGTCTGAGCATTGGCTGGCAGGTTTCTTTCGTTGCGGGGAATGGAAATGGTAATGGTTTTGCTGATAGTACCGGGACGGCGGGATAAAAGGACTACTTTATCAGCAAGCATAACGGCTTCCTGAATATTATGGGTAACATAAATTGTGGTAAGGTGTGTCTTATCCCATAGGGACACCAGTTCTTCCTGCATAATGATTCTGGTTTGAGCATCAAGAGCGGAAAACGGCTCATCCATAAGAAGAACATCTGGCTTTACGGCAAGGGCTCTGGCTATGCCAACTCTCTGTTTCATCCCTCCGCTCAGCTGATGAGGATAAGCAGACTCAAACCCGCGCAGACCAGTAAGTTCAAGATAATAGTTTATACGAGTTTTTTGTTCTGATTGGGGAATTTTTGCCGCTTCCAGACCAAAAGCAATATTATCGCAGACATTGCGCCAGGGCAGTAATCCTGTTTCCTGAAAAACAACACTTATTTTTGGTTCTGTGCCGGAGGTGAGTTCTGTAAATTTTATCTGACCTGTTGTGGGGCTGAGAAGTCCGGCAGCCATATTGAGCAAAGTTGATTTTCCGCAGCCGGAAGGTCCTACAATGGCGATAAACTCTTCTTCAGATACAGTAAGATTAATATTTTGCAGTACCGGTAAGTTTTTGTTATGGCTGCAAAACGATTTATTTACATTATCAAATACAAGTTTCATAAATAACCTCTAAAAACTATGCTGATTTTCATTTTGCAAGTGCTTTATCAAGAAAATCAGTGCTGACAATCTGTTCGGCAGTGATATTTCCGTCCAGCATATTGTTATTTTTGTACCAGTTTATCTGGGTAACGATATCTTCAGCAAGCAGGCGTCCGTTCTGATCAATATATGGTAAACCTGCTCTGATATCTTCGCTGGGTGCGTTAACATATTTGGCTATAATTTTAATAACCTCATCTGTTTTGGCGGGATCGGTTTTAAGTACAGCTGCGTCATAATAGTAGTTGCAAGCTTTAACATATGCTTTCATAAATTTAATACCGGCATCTTTGTTTTCTGCAAATGCAGGCGAATAAAAGATTGCTGATGTCTGATAGGGAATATAATCACCAACCTGGGCAATTAATTTTCCGTAGCCTGCTTTTTGTACCTTGGTAATATTAGGCTCGTTTAATATAGCGGCGTCTATCTGTCCGCTTTCTAAAGCTGCCATTACGCCGCTTAATTTATTTAACGGAATAACTTCTACGTCATTAAGGCTTAATCCCTGAGTTTCAAGCATTCTACCCAGCATATAATGGAAGGTAGAGCCTTTTTGAGTAATGCCGATGCGTTTGCCTTTTAAATCAGTTATATTATGTACGCCTGATGCGTAGACTTCATCAGAAACAAGGAGGGCTGAGGAGGAAAACCCTTTTTCTTCTCTGCCTTTGTCTGCTACAATAACAAGCTTTTGTTCGCTGGCTGCCATGTTAAACAGACTTGCAGTAATACCGGTAGCGCCTATATCTATTTTAGAAGAAGCAGTTGCCACGGCAATAGGATGAGCTGCATCAAACCACTGGGGGGTAACATTGAGTCCTTCTTCCTGAAAATAACCTTTTTCCATAGCTATAAAAAGAGGTGCGCTGCTTGTCAGTCTTAACATGCCAAGGCTGACGGATTTGTTTTCTGAATCTGATTTTTTGTCTGAACAGCCGGAAGCAAGCAGACTGAAACATAAAGCCAGAAGTAAAAAAAGTATCTTTTTCATATAAATCTCCTTTATTGCAGATAAATACTATATTTACAGTTTATTCTACACTATTTATAAAAAAATTTATATATTACAATTTAAGTTTTTGGTATTATTGTAAAATATAAATGTTATTTCAACAGGCTATATCAATGTTGATAATTGTAGTGATATAATTAAAACAGTTACAGTTAACGGAGGTAAAATATGCATAAATTAAAAATAATGGCAGCTGCTCTGGGAGCGTTTGTGAGTATCAACAGTTTTTGCTGTGCAGAAAACAGTAAACTGGCTGTTTTGGAAAATGTTGATGCAGAAAATGGTTACTATGCAGAGTTATGGGGAAATAAATTAAAAAACGGATATGCGGATAAATTGCTGCTGTTAATAAAAAATGCGGACGGAACAGTTGCCGGTGCCTATAATCCAACAGTTGCCGGTGGCTATAACTGTTTTTTGAAAAGTGTACAGCTGAAAGATGACAAAAAGCAGATATTGCTTTCAGCAGCCCAGGGGGATTGGAGTACTGATACCGAATTTCGCATTATCGATATAAGTAATCTGAAAGAGATAAAAGAGCTTTTTACGGCTGCAGATAATTACGGTATAATCAAAGGTGCTTCTATTGAAGATAATAAGCTTCATGTAGTTCTGACAGATGATAATAAAAGTTCCATGCAGATTGACAGCAAATTATTGGAAAGCATACCGGCCGACAGATTACAGGCAGATTATGGAAGAATGTATTCTGTAAGCTGCAGAGATATTGATAAGGATGGAATTGATGAAGTTTTTACTGTTCAGAAAATAAGCGCAGATAAAAAAGTATTTGCTGATGTAGGTTCTGTGTGGCGCTTTGATAAAGAGCAAAAGTGGCAGAAGGGCAATTTTACTATTTTGGTTGCCGGCTTTACCGATAAAAAGAATACTATCAATAATGGTGCTGATACAAAGCGGTACACTGTTTTGCCAAGAAAAATCGTACTGCCTGATGGTGAGGGAACATATCCGATTGTTATTTGCAGGGACAATTTGCAGCTGCAGGAAAAAATAAATACAGTATTGCAGCAGGAAACGCAAAAATATCTGGATAACTTTTTTGCAGGCCAGGCTGATTTGGCGTTTAATGTTTTGCGTGCAGATGACAGACTTCTGACAATTCAGCTTATCAGCGGAAAAAATAAATTTATTCATCATCATATAAATATTGATCCTGTATCAGGAGAGTTAATTTCAATTCATGATATTCTTAATGCAGGTGACAGGGATCTGCTGCCATTGCTTGATTTGCTTAATACAAATGAAAATATTGAATTTACAGAAGGATTGCCTGAGGAATGGTATCTTATTGATGGTAAATTGTATCTGATTGTTAATGTCTGCGGAGAAGAGCAGGCTGCAGGATACGCAATCGGCAATTTACATAAGTATATAAAAGATAAAAAATGGCTCAACTACTGACTAGCCAGTCAACAACAAATGAAAAACAAAGAAAATAAGATTAATTAAAAGAAATATTGATATAATTTACTTAAATAGCGTTTGATTTTATTTTTTTGGTATTTTATAATTAAATCATTATCACAATGGTTAAGTGTGTAAATTTTGTCTTTGATATTTAAAGACTGCAGTTAGAAGGAGGATTTTATATGTTCGGTTTTATAGGCTCCTGCAAAGCCAGGAAAGCTTTGGCAGCAGCTGTAGCTGCTACTATGCTGATGGCTGTTGCTGGATGCGGTGGTCAGAAAAATGCTGGGACACCTCAGCCTACCCTTGTTAAGTCAATGCAGGTAATAAAACGTGATACGCCTTTGGTTTATGACTATACCGGCTTTATAGAGGCGCAGCAGGAAATGGAACTTAAAGCTCAGGTTAATGGCCAGATTACAGGAAAGTTCTTTAGTGGCGGTGATACAGTTAAAGCAGGACAGGTGCTTTATTCTATTGACCAGAGAACTTATCAGGCAAATTTACTGAATGCCCAGGCAAATTTGGCTAGCGCACGTGCTACTTTGGCTAATGCTTCTATTAATGCAGAACGTTACAGCAAATTGTATGCACAAAATGCGGTATCAAAACAAATGCTTGATGATGCAATTATGCAGAGAGATCAGGCAAGAGCAGCAGTTGGAGCTCAGGAAGCACTGGTGGAAAATGCGCAGGTTGATATGAGCGAAACCAATGTAACTGCTCCTTTTGATGGTCGTGTAGATACATCTTCTCTGGAAGTTGGTAACTATGTTGTTGCAGGTCAGACTGTTATGACAAAAATTTCCAATACCAATCCTGTTTTTGTAAAATTCAGTATGGCAGAGCCCGAATACCTGAAACTTGCTGCAGCAAGATCTGAAAGCGAAGGTGCGCCTCTTGATAATTTAAGTATCGTACTCAGTGACGGTACTACCTATGATTTAAAAGGCCGTGTTGCAGAAGTAAACAGGGGTATTAATGACTCTACCGGTACTTTGACCATCAAAGCTTTGTTTGACAATCCTAAGAGATTCCTTTTGCCGGGTATGTTTGCACATGTTCAGGCAACAGCAGGAGTTAAGGAAGATGCTCTGCTTATTCCTCAGCGTGCTGTAGTAGAACTTATGTATAAAAAATTTGTTTATGTTATCGGTTCTGATAACAAAGTAACTATGAAAGAAGTTGTTCTTGGACCTCGTGTTGGTCGTTTGTGGATGGTTGAAAGCGGCCTTGACGGTACAGAGAATATTGTAGTTGAGGGTACAGGAAAAATCAGACAGGGTGCTGCAGTAAATCCGCAGCCTATGACCGAAGCAGATTTGGATACTGCTGAAAAAGAGCAATCTAACTAAGGAGGTAAGCTAAATGGCACGTTTTTTTATTGACCGTCCGGTCTTTGCTATAGTGCTGGCTATTTTGATTACGCTTCTGGGTACTATAGCTGGTTTCAGCTTACCAATTGCGCAGTATCCTGATATTACCAAGCCTCGTATTTCTGTAACCACAAACTACGTAGGTGCAAGTGCGGATGTTGTTGAAGAGGCTGTTGCTCAGGCTATTGAACAAAAAGTAAATGGTGTAGAAAATATGCTGGATATGAACTCTACAAGTTCCAGTTCCGGTGAGTACAGTTTGAATGTACAGTTTAACCTTGATAAAGATGCGGATATTGCGGCTGTAGAAGTTCAGAACCGTGTTTCTCAAGCCACAAGCTCTATGCCCAGTGAGGTAAACAGCTACGGTATTACTACTACTAAAAAGTCTGCAGAAACCATTATGTATTTTGCTTTGTATTCACCTAATAACACATATGACAGTATGTTTTTGAGGACTTATGCAGATGCTAACTTTATTGATGCAGTTAAGCGTGTAAAAGGTGTTTCTACTGTTGATGAATACGGCCCGGAATATTCTATGCGTATCTGGCTGAATCCGGAAAAAATGGCTCAGCTCGGTGTAACTGCAGACGATGTAGCAAATGCTATTAAAACTCAGAATATACAGGCACCTGTAGGCAGTATCGGCAACAGACCTACTGCCAATGAACAGGAAAAACAATATTCTGCCAGTGCGCAGGGTCGTTTGAAAACTCCTGAAGAGTTTGGTGAGGTAATTGTCAGATCCAGTAATGGTGAAAATCTTAAATTAAAAGATATTGCAGTTATAAATGCTGCACCAAGAAGTGACCTTGTTTCCAGTAGCTTAAATGGCGGTGATTCTGTAGTATTTCCAGTATCTCTTACCAGTGACGCCAATGCTATTGAAACTGTAGCTAATATTAAAGCTGTTCTGGAAGACGCTCAGTCTCGTTTCCCGGATGATATGGAACTGAAAATAATTCAGGATAACACTCAGTTTATTACTGAATCTCTGACAAAGGTTGCTCATACCTTCGTTGAAGCGCTGGTGCTGGTTATTTTTGTAGTATTTATTTTCCTTGGCAGCTGGAGAGCTACTTTGATACCAATTTTGGCGGTACCTGTTTCTCTGGTCGGTACTTTTGCATCCTTCGTTTTACTTGGTTTTACCATTAATACACTGACTGCATTCGCAATGATTCTGGCTATCGGTCTTGTTGTTGATGATGCTATAGTAGTTGTAGAAGCGGTTGAACATCATATTCAGGAAAATGGCATGTCGCCAAAAGAGGCTACCTACAGGGCGATGAATGAGGTTTCCGGACCGGTTGTTGCCATTGCCTTTGTATTGGCTGCAGTATTTATTCCTGTTGCATTTACCGGTGGTACAGTAGGTGAACTTTATAAACAGTTTGCTATTACAATTTCTGTATCCATGGGTCTTTCTGCCATAGTTGCTCTATCTCTTACTCCTGCGCTGTGCTCTTTGCTTCTGGTAAAGAAAGATGAAGAAAAAGAGGTACATGGATTTATCGGCAGAATAGTGCATGGCTTTAACCAGTGGTTTTCCAGAACTCTTGCCAGGTATGTTGTTAATGTTGAAAAATGTATCCGTAATGCCAAAAAAGTTCTGCTCTGCCTCGTTATTGGTGTTATTTGTATAGTTTGCATAGCAAGAGTTACACCTACTGGATTTGTTCCTATTGAGGACCAGGGTGTAAGTGCTGTATCATTCAGCCTGCCTGAAGGGGCTTCCAGTAACAGAAGTATTCAGGTAATGCGTGAAATCGGCAGTAAGGTAAAAGCTCTTCCTGGTGTTAAGGATGTTATGGAGATTAGTGGTGTTGATATTCTCAGCGGATCTCAGAAAGCAAATGCAGGTCTGATTGTTGCTGTTATGGAGGAGTATGACAAACGTGACAATACTATTCAGGATATTATTCCTACTATTTCCAGTTTCACCGGACAAATTCCTGATGCTGTTGTTATGGCTTTTCAGCCTCCTGCATTGCCGGGTGCATCAAGTACAGGCAGTCTGAGCCTTTATCTTATGAACTTGGGCGGTGAGTCTGTCAATGATATGAGTGACAGAGCTAATGAGTTTCTGGCAAAAGTAAGACAGCGTCCAGAAGTTGGTGTTGTTTATACAACTTTGAATACTTCCACACCAATGTATCAGTTTGATGTAGACCGAGAAAAAGCAGAGTCTTTAAATGTTCCTGTATCAAGTGTCTATACAGCGTTACAGACTTTCCTTGGCGGCAACGAAATAAACGACTTTAATAATTTTGGCCGTACATGGAAAGTTGTTATGCAGGCAGATGCCAATTATCGTACAGATGTTAACGATATGCGCTACTTTTATGTGCGTAGCACAAATGGCGATCTTATTCCGCTTAATACACTGGTAACAGCAAAAAATCAAAACAGCTCTGTTGTTATGACTCGCTTTAATGGTGCTAAGGCTATCAAAATTTCAGGTGACCCTGCTCCGGGATATTCTACCGGTCAGGCGATGGCTGCTATTGAGGAAGTTGCCAAAGAAGTACTGCCTAACACATATACTTATGAGTGGACCGATCAGAGTCGTGACGAAATTGAAGCTGGCGGACGCTCTACACAGATTTTCATCATTTCTCTGATTTTCGTATTCCTCTGCCTTGCTGCTCTTTATGAAAGCTGGTCTATTCCTCTGGCAGTTCTTATTTCTGTTCCGACAGCAGTTTTGGGATGTTTTGCTGCACAGTATTTCAGAGGTTTGAACAATGACGTATACATGCAGATTGGCTTAATAACCTTGATTGGTTTGGCAGCTAAAAATGCGATTCTGATTGTTGAATATGCAAAAATGAATATGGAAAATGGTATGGATGCCGTACATGCTGCTATTGAAGCTGCTCGCGTTCGTCTTCGTCCTATTCTTATGACTTCTTTTGCATTTATTCTTGGCTGCGTACCTTTGGCTATTGCTACAGGCCCAGGTGCCGGTGCGCGTGTATCTATGGGTAATGCTGTTGTAGGCGGTATGCTCTGTAATACTTTGTTGGGTGTATTCCTGATTCCGGTATTGTTTGTTGTTGTAGAAAGAATATTCAGCAGAAAGAAAAAAGCTGAATAACACTTAAATTAAAATGCTCTGCTCAGGCAGAGCATTTTTTTTACACAAATATCTTATTTTATGTTGTATAATTAAAATAGTATTTTTTTGAGGTGATGAGTTTGCAGAAAATTGCTTCGTATAAACAATTTTTGAAAGATACCTGGTATTTGACTAAAAGCTACTGGCAGTCTGAAGAAAAACTGAAGGCTTTTGGCCTGCTGGGCATTATTGTGATACTTACTTTAGGCATTGTTTATATGCTTGTATTGCTTAACTCATGGAATAACAGCTTCTACAATGCATTGCAAAACTATCAGACAGAAAAAATCTTTGATGAGTTAATACATTTTTCCTGGTTAGCAGCTATTTATATCATTTTGTCAGTTTATTCTTATTATCTTCAGCAAAAGCTTATTTTAAACTGGCGCAGATGGATGACGGTCAGATTTCTGGATATCTGGCTGAAGAACAAAACTTATTATCAGCTGCAGATGTTTGGTAAGGATACTGATAACCCTGATCAGCGTATCAGTGAAGACATAAGACTTTTTGTTGAAATGACTTTAAGTTTTGGTATCGGTATTTTAAAATCACTGTGTACGTTTATTTCTTTTGTATTTATTCTTTATCAGCTGTCCGGTCCACTGACGTTTTCTGCTTTTGGCAGAGAATGGGTAATTGACGGATATTTGTTTTGGGCTGCGCTGATATATTCGATTATTGGTACTTATATTACTCATATTGTTGGTAAAAAGCTTGTAAATTTAAATTTTATCCAGCAAAGATATGAAGCAGATTTTCGTTTCAGTATGATAAGATTGCGTGAAAGCGCCGAAAGTGTTGCTTTTTACAAAGGTGAAAAACAGGAGCAGAATATCTTTTGCGAAAAGTTTTCCAGTCTGCTCAGCAACTTCTGGAAGCTGGTCAATAAACAGAAACAGTTAGTCTGGCTTAATTCTGGTTATTCACAGATAGCTATAATTTTTCCTTTTATAGCTGTAATGAACAGATATTTATCCAAGGAAATTACTTTAGGCGGTCTGATGCAGGTATCCAGTGCTTTTGGCAGTGTGCAGGGGTCTTTGTCTTATTTTATTGATATGTACGTAAGTATTGCTCAGTGGCAGGCTGTAGTGATGCGTCTTACTTTTTTTGCAAGACATATGTATGAAGTCAATGACAGTTCCAAAGCCTTTATAGTAGACCGGTTTGCTGTGTCTAAAGAGGTTGAGGTTATAGATATGAAAATTAATCTGCCCGATGGACGAGTTTTGCTGGATAATATGAATTTTAAGCTTGAACGCGGCAAAAACGTCTTAATAAAAGGTGTCAGCGGCAGCGGAAAAAGTACATTACTGCGTTCCTTATCCGGAATTTGGCCCTATGTGACAGGAAAAATAAATATGCCTGATGCTTCAGAGTTAATGTTTATTCCGCAGAAGCCATATCTTCCTCTGGGAACATTGCGAAGTGTGCTGCTTTACCCGGGAAATAAAGAATTCACGGATGAGCAGATAAAAAGTTATATGAAGATTTGCAGGATTGGCTATCTTGAAGATATGCTTGATGTTTCTGCAGACTGGAGCCATGTACTTTCTATTGGTGAGCAGCAAAGACTTGCGTTTGTTCGCGCGCATTTGCAGCAGCCTATATGGCTGTTTCTGGATGAAGCAACTTCTGCTTTGGATGAAGAAACAGAGGCAGAGATGTACCTGATGATTAAAAAATTGCTGCCGGCAACTACTGTTGTGAGTATTGGGCACAGAAGTACTTTAAATAAGTTTCATGAGATGCAGCTGTATATAAATAAAGAAATGAAGACTGCTGAGCTCAGTGTTTTGACAGATTGATAAATGTATAAGCAGAAAGGAATGTGATTTTTATGTTACCGTTGCAAATTAAACCAAATATTTATGATGTCAGCATTCAGGATTGGGCTGTGAGGGATTTTCATGGCTACAAGACTGAAAGAGGTGCTACCTACAATTCTTATCTGATTATGGATGAAAAGATTTGTCTTATTGATACTGTAAAAGCGCAGTTTGCAGAAGATTTTATCAATAATATCAGACAGGTAACCGAGCCGGAAAATATTGATTATATTATTATTAATCATGTAGAACCGGATCATTCCGGAGCCATGAGCGCGTTGACAAAATTGTGCCCGAAAGCTAAGTTTATTATAACAATGCAGGGTAAAACCGAGGCTGTTCAGCATTATGGAGATATTTTTGACTTTATGGTAGTAAAAGATGGTGATACTCTTAATTTGGGAAAACGTACACTGACTTTTGCAACTATGCCTATGCTGCACTGGCCTGACAGTATGGCAACCTACAGCGCTTATGATAAAATTCTGTTTTCCAATGATGCTTTTGGACAGCATTATGCTACCAGCAAAAGATTTGATGATGAAGTTGATAAAGACGTTTTGTTTTACGAAGCAAAAAAATACTTTGCCAATATTTTATGGCCGTATGCAAAACTGATAGATAAAGCAGTAAATAAACTTGGCAATCTTGATTTTGACATGATTGCTCCTTCTCACGGCGTAATCTGGCGCAGTTATCTGAAGGACATAGTTGCCAGGTACCAGGGCTGGGGCAGTGGTGAAAAAAATGGCAGCATAGTTCTTGCCTATGACAGCATGTGGGGCGGAACTGAGATGCTTGCCAGAGCTATAGCTAAAGGCATAAGCAAAGCCGGAGTTGAGGTTAAATTATATAAAATAAGCTGTGATGCAAACAGTACTGTTGTTGCCGATTTATTTTCTGCATCAGGATTTTTAATTGGCTCATCTACTTTAAATTACGGTATGCTTCCGAGTGTAGCTTCTTTGCTGACTTATATAAAAGGCTTGAAACCAACAGACAAAAAGGCTGCGGCTTTTGGTACTTTTGGCTGGGCAGGCGGCGCTCAGAAAGATATGGAAGAATTACTTAACAAAGCGGGATTTAATGTTTTTGACGGCTTTACCTGCAAATGGAAACCGCAAAACAGTGAACTTGAAAGTGCGGAAAAATTTGGCTATGAGTTTGCACAAATGTTAGATTGCCAGTGCTAATTTTGTAATTATTAATTTTGACTGAAAAAATATTTTTATGGTATATTAATACCAGTATGAAAATAAATACAAACATTGAAGGGTGACTTTAAAGATGAACGTAAAAGCACAAAAATTTAATGAATTTTTAAAAGCAAATAACGTAACCTGCTTTAATGCACAGGTTTTGGAAAATGAGCTGGAGGCAGTTTTATATCGTTCCTTTATGGAAGTAAGCGGACAAAATCTTCCTACTATGGTTGTTGTTGATAACAGCATTTATGTTATGGTTCAGGTGCGTGTTGCTGCCGGTGTTGTAAAGGAAGCTAACAGAGCAGCTGTTATGGACCATCTGAACAAAATGAACGAAAAATATAAAGTTTTCAAATACTATGTCAATGAAAACGGCGACATCGTTATTGAAAGCTGCATTCCGACAACCGATAACGAGTTTGTTCCGGGAATGGTTCATGCTGTAATTGATGTTATTTTGAAACATCTGGTAGAAGAATATCCGCAAATTATGAAAATAGTGTGGGCTAACTGATAAATTAAATAAAAAAAACTGTGCAGCTTATACTGCACAGTTTTTCTTTAGGATAATAAAAAAAGAAATGTAATATTTTTTTAATTAAAGTAATGGAGGGAATTGGGCTTGAAAAAATTTGGTCTTAGCAGTCAGGAGGCAGAAGCATCATTACGTGAACACGGTAATAATGCGTTGTCACAGCCATCCCGTGATACTTTTTGGGATAAGCTGTTAGAAAATTTTAAAGATCCCATTATCAAAATTTTGATTTTGGCTTTACTGGTAAATGTTGTTTTTGTATTTATGGGTCATGGTGACTGGATTGAAACTGCCGGTATTTTCCTTGCCATCATACTGGCTACCTTTGTTTCTACTTATTCAGAATACAGCAATGAGAATGCCTTTCAGAAACTGCAGGAAGAGGCCAGCCGTATTCGCTGCAAGGTATGGCGTGATGGTGAACCTGCAGAGCTGCATATTGACGAAATTGTTGTTGGTGACGCAGTAATTTTAGAGGCCGGTGATAAGGTACCTGTTGATGGTATTTTGCTTGATGGTGATATTAAACTGGATCAGGCTGCCTTGAATGGTGAAAGTGAAGAAGCACATAAGAAAATTGCTTCTGCTGATTTTAACTGGGGTGACGGTAATATAGATTTTCTGGATGAAAATAAAATTTTCCGCGGCAGTGTAGTTGTTGAAGGCACCGGTATTATGCAGGCCGTAAAAATTGGTGATGCGTCTGTATATGGGCAGCTGACACAGGAACTCAAAGATGACGATCGAGACAGCCCGTTAAAACTCAAACTGAAAGGACTTGCTGATAATATCAGTAAATTTGGCTATGCCGGCGGTATTTTGATTGCTGTGGCGGTAATGCTGCATAAAATGTTTCTGGCAGGCGGATTTAGTGCTTATATGGCAAATATGACCACCGTTTTAAGCGACCTTGTGCAGGCTGTTATTTTAGCGATTATTATTATAGTTATGGCAGTTCCGGAAGGCTTGCCGCTGATGATTGCTATTGTATCTTCTCTGAACATGCGTAAAATGCTTAATGACCATGTTTTGGTACGTAAACTGGCAGGTATCGAAACTGCAGGCAGCTTAAATATGCTGTTTACAGATAAAACAGGTACTATTACCAAAGGTAAACTGGAAGTTGTAAGATTTATTACCGGTGATAAAAAAGAAATGACTGAATTTATGCAGTTGCCGGATAAGATTAAAGAATTTACCTATCAGAATGTAGTTTTAAATACCTCTGCCACTGTTACCGACGGTAAAATTGTTGGCGGCAATATGACAGAAACCGCTTTGAGCAAATATATAGGCGATTACAGAGTTAAGGAAGATGTAAAAAGACTGCATTTTGTACCGTTTAACAGTGCCAATAAGTATTCCTGGGCCATGGTGCAAAATGATAAAGAATGCTACTGCCTTGTAAAAGGTGCTCCTGAAAAGCTTATTTTGCAGACAGATTATTATTGGGATGAAAATGGTGAACGCTGCCAGCTTACCGAAGCTATGAAAGATGTTCTTGATAAGAGAATGATTGAGCTGGCAGGAAGTGCTATTCGTATGCTGGCTTTGTGCACTTATGAAGAGGCTATCGATGGAGACGAACTTCCTGAGCACGGACTGACACTTGTCGGAATTTTAGGTATTCGTGATGAAGTACGTCCTGAAGCTGTAGAAGCAATTGCTGCTGTGCAGGGAGCAGGTGTACAGGTTGTTATGATAACTGGTGACCGTAAGGAAACTGCAGTTGCTATTGCTAAAGATGCAGGACTTTTGAGAAATGATGATGAGCTGGTATGGACATCTGCTGAGCTGGCAGCTTTGAGTGATGATGAAGTAAAGAAACTGCTGCCCAAACTTCGTGTTGTAGCAAGAGCTTTGCCCATGGATAAATCTCGTCTTGTAAGATTATCCCAGGAGCTTAATCTGGTTGTTGGTATGACCGGTGACGGCGTAAATGACTCTCCGGCTCTGAAAAAAGCTGATGTTGGCTTTGCAATGGGAAGCGGTACGGAAGTTGCCAAAGAAGCCGGCGATATTGTTATTTTGGACGATAATTTCCTGAGTATTAAGCAGGCTATTTTGTACGGCCGTACAATTTATAATTCTATTTGTAAATTTATAGTTTTTCAGCTGACAATTAATTTCTCTGCTGTTGCAATTAACTTTATTGCTCCCTTTATTGGGATTGAAAAGCCTTTAACTATTACACAGATTCTCTGGATTAACTTGGTAATGGATACACTGGCTGCTTTGGCTTTTGGCGGAGAACCTGCTTTAAATAAATACCTTGCAGAAAAACCAAAAGACAGAAGTGCACCGATTGTCAGCAAAAAAATGCTCAGCACAATTTGTATGGGTGGCTTGTATATGACTATAGTAGCTGTTGCTTTTTATAAGAGCAGCTATGTAGATCATTTCTTCCGCAATGCACCGGACCATATTTATACTTATACAGGATTTTTCTGTGCGTATATTATGATGGCTGTTGTCAATGGCTTTAATGTTCGTGTAAGCGGATTGAATCTGCTGGAAAATATCAGCTTAAATAAGGGATTTTTAAATGTAATGGCATTAATTATAGTAATTCAGGTTCTTCTGACCTATGTTGGCGGACGTGTACTGCGTACTGCTCCGCTGACCATGGATGAATGGCTGGTTGTTGCTGTATTTGCTGTTTCCATAATTGTTGTTGATTTGTTGCGCAAAGCTGTTTGCAAAATATTTGATAATTAATTATTAAGAAATGAGAGTGTGAGTTATGGATCCTTTCGGGTATGTTGAAGAATTGTTTGTAGTATTCCTTTTAATTGGTGCCAACGGTATTTTAGCAATGCTGGAAATGGCTTTGGTTTCTTCCCGTCAGACACGTCTGGAGCAGATGGTTGCAGGCGGCAACAAAAAGGCTGCCTATATTCTGAAGCTGAGTGAAGAACCTACAGATTTTCTTTCCACGGTACAGATTGGTATTACACTGGTTGGCATCGGAACAGGTGTATACAGTGGTGCTGCACTGGCTGCGCCGCTTACTGCAGTTTTTCAGCATATTCCCTTTATTGACAGGTATGCAGGACCTGTTGCTTATGGTCTTGTAGTTGCCGTAGTAACTTACCTGAGCATAATTTTGGGAGAACTTATACCCAAGCGTATTGCAATTAATGAACCGGAAAAAATCATTATCAGGTTTGCTTCACTGATCAAGATTTTAATTACAGCATTTAAGCCCATGACGGCGCTGCTCAGCTTTTCTACAAAATTTTTACTGCAGTTTATGGGTAATAATAAAGCAGAGCAGGAGCCGCCTGTTACTGAGGATGAAATAAAGCTTTTAATTAAAAGAGGTACAGCAAGCGGAGTATTTAATGCTGATGAACAGAAAATCATCGAAAATGCTTTTGAACTTGATGAATTAAAAGTCAGTGAAATTATGACTCCTCGCACAAAAATCAGCTGGCTTGATATTAAAGATGATGAAAAAGTACATCTGGCGCAGATTGCGGAAAAAAGATATTCCTGCTTTGTTGTTGCTGATGATGATCTTGACCACGTATTAGGTGTTATTTACACTAAAAGATTTTTACTGTATGGCCTGGAAAATAAGGATTATAATTTAAGAGACGCAGTAAAGCAGCCCCTTTATGTTCCTGAGAGCATGAAGGTACAGAATTTGCTCAACATGTTTAAAACAGAGCGAATAAAAGTTGCTTTGATTGTTGATGAATTTGGTTCTTTATCCGGTATGGTAACCCTGAGAGATGTAGTTGAGCATCTTGTAGGCGATGTACCTTCTTTTGATGAAGAATATACTCCGGAAATTATTCAGAGAGAAGATAATTCCTGGCTGGTTGACGGACTGTTATCTATCAGCGAGTTTATTGATTATTTTGATCTTGATGAAGACCTTGTGGAAGGTACAAAGGATACCTACAATACAGTAGGCGGACTTGTAATTGCTATTTTAGGTTATATTCCCAAAGCCGGTGAACAAGTATCCTGCTCAGGCTTAAAACTGGAAGTAATGGATATGGATGGAAACAGAGTGGATAAAATTCTGGTAATAAAAGATAATACTGAGGATGAAAAGAATGAAAAAGAAGCTTAATCTTGTATATTTCAGTCCTACCGGAGGAACAAAAAAGGCTGTCTGTGATTTTGCAGAAAATTTTACTGAATTTGACAGCGTACATTTTGATAATACTCTGCCGGAGAAACGCAGAAATGAATTGAACTTTACCGCAGAAGATCTTGTAGTAGTTGCTAATCCTGTTTATGCGGGACAGATGCCGCAGGTGAAAAATTTATGGAGTAATTTAAAAGGCGCTAACACTCCCTGTGTTTTGCTGGCATGTTACGGCAACAGAGATTATGAAGATACACTGGCTCAGATGCAGGAAATTTTGCAAAAACAGGGATTTGTTGTCATTGCGGCAGCAGCTGTAATCATACCGCATATTTTTTCCGAAAAGCTTGGTGCTGCAAGACCGGATGAAGAAGATAAAAAAGTTCTGGCAGAGCTTGCTGTGCTTGTGCAGGAAAAATTACAAAATGGCAATATTCAGGCGATTAAACTGCCGGGAAATCCTGTTCCGGAGATAAAAGATCCAATTCCTGTGCCGAAAACTTATGCGGCAAGTCAGTGCACCATGTGCGGTGCATGTATCGCTCTGTGCCCTGCAGAAGCTTTAAGTGCTGAGAATATGGAGGGCGACAGCAGTCTTTGCATAAGCTGCATGCGCTGCGTAAAATATTGCCGTGCCAATGCCAGGGCCTTTGCCGGAGTGCAGGTTACCCAATGGCTGGAAAGTAATTTTCTCAGTCCAAGAAAAGTGGAGATTTTTAGCTGAAGTTTGAAAAAATGTTACAGTTTTTACAGATAAATAATTTGTAAAGTGCATAAAAAATAATAGTTTGACAAAGTTTTTAGATAATATGTATAATTAGACGCATATAAACTACATACATACACCTGAAAGACAGTGAAGGAAAGAAGATATAAAGGTCTGGCTAAAGAGAGTTGCTGGCTGGTGGAAAGCAATGCCTAAATTTATATGTATACTCATTCCGGAGTTGCCTGCCTGACAAGTAGGGCAGGACGCAAAGCAGCGTTAACGGCTAAAGCCTTGTTGGAGGTTGAGAGGGTTATTCTTTGTAATAACTGAAATAGGGTGGTACAGCGTGGATTTTTCTTCGCCCCTAATATTTAAAAATATTTGGGGCGTTTTTTTATTGCCCCGTAAAGATGGAGGAACGTAAATGAAACAGGCAAAACAATATATTCCCTTTAATCCGGTAAAATTAACAGATCGCAAATGGCCCGACCAGGTTATTACTAAAGCTCCCATATGGTGCAGTGTGGATTTGCGCGATGGTAATCAGGCTTTGGTAACTCCTATGGGTATTGATGAAAAACTGAAATTTTTCCATACTTTGGTAAGCTGTGGCTTTAAAGAAATTGAAGTTGGCTTTCCGTCTGCTTCTGAAACTGAATATGAAATTTTAAGAACTCTTATTGAAGGTCATCATATTCCTGATGATGTTACTATTCAGGTTTTAGTGCAGGCAAGAGAAGAACTCATCCGTAAAACTTTTGAGGCTGTAAGAGGAGCTAAAAATGTAATTATTCATTTTTATAACTCTACTTCAACCTTACAGAGAAAAGTTGTTTTCAATAAAGATATGCAGGGCATTATTGACATTGCCGTGCAGGGTGCAAAGCTTATTCGCCAGCTGACTGAAGAAGAAGTTGCCAGAAGCGGCATGAATATCAGATATGAATATTCACCGGAAAGCTTTACCGGTACGGAGATTGATTTTGCTATTGAAATCTGCGAAGCAGTAATGGAAGAAATGCAGGCTACTAAAGAAAATCCTATTATTTTAAATCTTCCTTCTACTGTAGAAATGTCTACTGCCAATACCTATGCTGACCAGATAGAGTATTTCTGCCGTAATATGAAAAACAGAGAAGCTGCTATCATCAGTATTCATCCTCATAATGACAGGGGTACAGGTGTAGCATCCGCAGAGCTGGCTTTGATGGCAGGTGCAGACAGAATTGAAGGTACGCTTTTTGGCAATGGTGAACGTACAGGTAATCTTGATATTGTTACCGTAGCTTTAAATATGTTTACTCAGGGAGTTGATCCGGAACTTGATTTCTCCAATATTCTGGAAATCAGAAAAATTTATGAGGAATGCACAAAAATGAGAGTGCCGGAACGTCAGCCATATGCCGGTGAACTGGCATTTACAGCTTTTTCCGGATCTCATCAGGATGCTATCAGAAAAGGTTACGAATACATGGAAAAATCTGCTACTGAATATTGGGAAGTTCCGTATTTGCCCATTAATCCGGCAGACCTGCACAGAGAATATGAACCGGTTATCCGTATAAACAGCCAGTCCGGTAAGGGCGGAGCTGCTTTTGTACTGCAGCACGCTGTGGGCTACAACCTGCCTAAGGAAATGCATCCTGAGTTTGGCGGTATTGTGAAAGCTGCAGCAGATAACTATGGTGATGAGCTCAGCAGTGAACAGATTGTGGCTTTATTCCATAAAGAATATACTGATTTGAAGGGCAAGTACAGTTTGATTCGTCATCGCTTTACTGAACTGAATGATATTGACGGAACAGTACACAGCAGATTTGAAGGTGCTTTGCTTGTAAATGATGAAGAACGTAATGTTGTTGGTGTTGGTAACGGTCCTATAGATTCCTTCTTCCAGGCTCTGGAAGGTGTGGGTATTGTAGGCTATGAATTTGTAAACTATCATGAACATGCAATATCCAGAGGCAGTGATGCGCTTGGTATTTGTTACATAGAGCTGAAAAAACCAAGCGGAGAGCATATTTTTGGTGCCGGTATTCATGCCAATGTTAATATTGCTGCTTTATTGGGTATTATTTGCGCTATTAACAGATCAGAAAAATAGAATTATAAATACTTACAAAATTATTTCAGGCAGGAAAAACATAATTTTGCACAGAAATATATTTAGCATGTATTTTTGTGAAGGTGGTGTATTTTGTGAAAGATTTTGTGAAAAAGTATTTAGCTGACCATTATGAGGATTATGTTAAAGATCTGGAGATTTTGACAAATATAGATTCCGGCAATGGTGACAGAGAGGGCACGGAAAAAGCCAATCAGTTTGTTGCCGAAAAAATGCAGGCTTTGGGAGCAGAGACTGAGTTCAGATATAATGACAGAGCATGTCATCTTATTTCACGTTTGAAAGGTAATGGCAAATTAACTGTTTTGCTGGTAGCTCATGTTGATACAGTATTTAATAGAGGCGAGGCTGCTAAAAGACCTTTCAGAGTAGACGAAAACGGTTTTGCCTGGGGCCCCGGAGTTGGCGATGACAAGGCAACTGTAGTTGAAGTTATTTACGGCTTGCAGGCTCTTAAAGAAGCCGGATTCGACGATTTTAAAGAAATTATTTATTACACCAATGGTGAAGAAGAAGGCGGTTCCAAAACTGCTGAGGATATAGTTGCAGAGCTTTCCAAACAATCCGATTTTGCGATTATCATGGATGTTGCGCGTCCTAATTGGGGTATAGTAACTCAGCGTAAAGGTAATGCCAAATACCGCATTGAAGTTACAGGAATTGGCGGACATCACGGCAATGCTTCTCAGCACTGTGCCAATGCAATTCATCAGCTGGCATATACCATAACTGAACTGCATAAACTGGCAAGTCCCATGCCGGGAAATCCGGAAGATTTTACGGCAGAAGCACTGAAAGCAAGAGGCATTGTTGACGCTGGTCAGTTTATACCGCAAAATACAGTTAATGTTGGTGTTATCGGTTCTTCCAATGATAAAATCAGTGTTATTCCCGGAGATGCTTTCTGTGAAGTAAATATTCGCTGTTTCTCTGTAGCTGAACAGGAACGTATTGATAAGGCTGTTAAGGATTTGGAAAATAAAATCGTTATTGCCGGAACAAAAGTTAAAGTAACAGGCGGAATTGTTACAGGACCTATGGAAAAAACTCCTCAGGTACAAAAAATGGTAGACATTTATAAGAGCATTGTTAAGGAAGAATTTGGCGGTGAAGTTTCTGAATGGGTTGCCGGTGGTCTGACAGATGGCAACAGAACAGCTAAATTTATACCTACTTTAGATGCTTTGGGTGTGGAAAATTACGACGAACATACTGACCATGAATCTGTAGACTTAAAAACAGCAGTTCCGAGAACAACTGCATTTGCTTTAACTCTGGCTCAGCTGACAAAAGTATTTTAAGTAAAACAGGCGGTTTGTACCGCCTGTTTTTTGTGGTATAATATACTGGTAAAAATTTGTACAAAGGATGATATTATGTCTAAAAAGCAAAACAAGTATGCGGGTTATCAGCCGCCGACAGAGCTGAAAGGTGCGAGCAGTTATCTTGGACTTGGAAGGCCTATTGACCTTTATAATGGTGTAACAAGATTTGCAGTTGCATGCACCATTTTAATCGTGGTTGGTATTACAATCTGGAAAGCAATATCCGGTATGGGTTTGTATGATTCTGCCATGTCCGGTATCGGCACGGCGCTTGGATTTTTATTTTCTTATATCATAGCTCAGGAGCTTGATCCTGATCGCAGTATGGGTGGTATTGTAGGTGGATTTTTAACTGTAATCTGCTCTGTATTTTTAGGCGAAGGCAATATTCTGGTAATGCTGTGGCTGCTGTTTATTTTGCGTATGCTTAACAGAACAGCAGGTGACAGACATCGTATTGGTGATAATATTATTATTATTGCTTCTGCGATCTGGCTTGGTGTAGACGGCTTCTGGTTGTATCCGTTGATGACAGGTGCTGTTTATGCAGTAGAAAGTCAGATTACAGGCGGTTATTTCCGCAGTCTGTATCTTGCCGGTGTGGCAATGGCCGGTGCTGTTGTGGCTAATTATTCAAGCAGCACCCCTAATTTATCCATGGTATATGTTTACATTATGTGCCTTACCTTTATTTTATTTTTGCCGGAAATCAGAGTTGCGGCTTATACTCAGTTTAAAGCAGATAAAACAGGAAAAAGAATTAGCCCTAAAAGGCTGCAGGCTGCACAGGGAGTATTTTTGCTCTTATGCTTCTTCCTGCCTTTCTTCCATGGTGATGAACAGGCACTTGCTATGATTCCTGCATTTATGGCAGCAATTGGCTGCGGTTGTTATTTATTTGCCAGCTTATTACTAAAAAGATTTAGCTGAGCTGTAATATTTGGAGGTTAAAAACATGAGTGAAAACAGAAAAATTAAATTTACTACTAATAAAGGTGTATTTGTTGCAGAAATGTTTGAGGATAAAGCACCTTTAACAACTAAAAACTTTATCGAACTTACTGAAAAAGGTTTTTACAACGGTATAATCTTCCACAGAGTTATCGAAGACTTCATGATTCAGGGCGGTGATCCTACCGGTACCGGTATGGGCGGCCCTGGCTATCAGGTTAAAGATGAATTTGGTGAAGGTCTGAAACATGATGACGAAGGTATTTTGTCCATGGCTAATGCAGGCCCCAATACCGGCGGCAGCCAGTTCTTTATTACTCTTGCTCCTACCCCCTGGCTTAATGGTCATCATGCAATTTTCGGACGCATTGTAGAAGGTATGGAAGTAGTACGTTTGATTGGTGCTGTATCTACTGATTTCCGCGATCGTCCTCGTGAAGATGTGGTAATGGAAAAGGTAGAGGTTGTAAAATAAATGTCTGCGTATGTATATATACTGCAGTGTAGTGACGGCAGTTTGTATACTGGCTGGACGGATAATTTGCCTAAACGTCTTATGGCACATCAAAATGGCAAAGGAGCTAAATATACTAAAGGCAGAAGACCTGTAAAATTAGTATACAGTGAAAACTTGCCGGATAAATCCAGTGCGTTAAAACGAGAGTGGTTTATTAAAAAGCTCAGCAGAAAAGATAAACTCATTCTTTGTGAGAGCTTCATTTCAAATGAAGATAAAATTTGAAAAATTGCGAAAATTCGTTGCTTTTAGGAATACAATAGTATATAATAAGCGAAGTGAACAGATAATTTGTTCAAGTTTTATTTTTAGGAGGACCAGAGATGACTGGCAAAGTAAAGTGGTTTAACGCAGAAAAAGGTTTTGGCTTTATTGAACGTGCAGAAGGCGGAGATGTTTTCGTACATTTCACTGCAATCAAAGCTGAAGGCTTAAGAACTCTTGAAGAAGGTCAAGAAGTTGAATTTGATGTTGTACAGGGAGAACGTGGCGATCAGGCAGCAAATGTTGTTCGTCTGTAATTAATATAAATTTATTAATTTAACTTTATATTGCAAATGGAAAGCATTCCAGTTTACTGGAGTGCTTTTTTCTTTTCCGAAACGTATGAGTAATTAATTGGCGAAAGTATCTTAAACTATTATTTTACCCTGTCTTTACAAAACAGTTCCGTAGATTTTACAAAGGCTTGCTACAATGTTTGTAAATCATCAATAAACGGAGGGTATATTTAATGAAATTGAAGAAAATTTTAGCTGCAGCTATGGTTTCTCTGCTGGCTGCTGCTGCAATTACCGGATGTGGAAGTGAAGAGAAAAAAGCTGACAGCGGTAAAAAAGTACAGATTGAATATTGGCATGTAGCTGCAGAAAGCTTTGGCGGAGCTACAGTTAAGGAACTGGTAGCCGATTTTAATAAGAAAAATCCTGATATTGAAGTAGTAGCAAAATATAATCCTGATATGTATAAAGGATTGACCCAAAATCTGCAGGCTGCAATGGCATCAGGAAAAAATCCTGACGTTGTTCAAATGGGTTATTCTTATTTGAACTATGCAGCTGAAAACTTTAAATATACAGATTTGAATCAGGCATTTAAAGAAGCCGGAGATCCTGATTTTATGCAGGATAACTTCCTGCCTAATGTACTTGAGCTTGCTCAGACCGATGACGGAACTCAGGTAGGTCTTCCTTATTCAGTAAGCGTACCGGTACTTTATATTAATCCTGACATTTTTACAGCAGCAGGACTTGATCCGCAAAATCCGCCTAAAACCTGGGCAGAAGTTGCTGCAGCTGCAAAAACTATTAAAGAAAAAACAGGCAACATGGGCTTTTTCATGCAGGAATATGCTGATAACTGGACTCAGCAGGCATTGATTGAATCCAATGGCGGTCAAATGCTGAAAAAAGTTGACGGAAAAACTGTAGCTGCTTTTGACAGTCCTGAAGCAGCCGAAGCATACCAGATTGTTGCCGATATGGTAAAAGATGGCAGTGGTTTGCATGCTACCAATGAAGAAGGATTCCAGGCATATCTCAGCGGCAAGCTTGGTATGGTTTGCACTACTATCGGTAAACGCGCTAACTTTGAAAAGAGTGCTAACTTTAAAGTAATTGCTGCTCCTTTCCCTGTTTTTGAAGGCAAAGAAATGAAAGTTCCTGCAGGAGGCAACTTCCTGATGGTATTCTCCAAAGATGCAGAAAAACAAAAAGCTGCAGTTGAATTTATTAAATATCTGCAGTCTCCTGAATCTCTGGCAAAATGGAGTACCGGTACCGGTTATCTGCCGCCGCGCAAAGGTGTAGCTGAAGATCCGCAAGGCTTCAAACAAATGGTTGATGAAAATAAAAATATTCAGGTTGCGCTGGAAATGATGCCTAAAGTTGTAAAATGGGCAAGCTTCCCGGGTGCTAACGGATTGCAGGCTGAACAGCTTCTGATTGATGCTCGTGATATTATCCTCAGTGGTGAACAGACCGCAGCAGAAGCATTACATCAAACTGCGGAAAAAATCAACAAATTGCTGTAATTGCATAAAGCTGATAATGCCGCTAAATATTAGCGGCATTATTTTTCTGATTTTTTGAAAGGAGATTTTTCATGAGTAAAAATAGTAAAGAAGCATTTCTTTATCTGCTTCCGGCAGCTGCTTTATTTTTGATATTTTTTTACTGGCCGCTGATTCAGAATATATATTTAAGCTTTTTTTCCTGGAATATGGTCAGTCCGGTAATGAAATATGTTGGGTTTGAGAATTTTATTGATGTTTTAACAGGTGAAGAACTGCCTAAAATATTATTAAATACCTTGCTTTTTGTTGTATTTATGCTGGTATTTAATTTTGTAATGCCATATATTTATTCTTTTGTTTTAGGACATCTGGTTCATAGATGGAATTCTTTTTACAGATCTGCTTTATTTTTACCATCTACGCTTTCTTTGGCTGTAGCAAGTATTCTGTTTTTATGGATATATAATCCGCTGGCCGGACCCATAAGTATAATTTTAGATTTATTTAATGTGACTTCTCCGCGCTGGTTTAAAGAAAACTATCTGGTTATTTTTACTATCTGTACCATTATCGCCTGGAAGGTATTTGGCTATAACCTGATTATTATGCTGGCTGCCATGGTTGCAGTACCTAAAGAACTTATTGAAGCTGCAAAGCTGGAAAATGCTTCAAATTGGACGATTTTCAGAAAAATAATTTTGCCTATGACTTCATCTACTGCAATTTATGTATTTACCATAACAGTAGTTTTTGGTCTGCAGTATGTATTAGTACCTGTAAATATGCTTACTCAGGGTGGTCCGGATCAGGGAAGTACAAATCTTGTATATATTATTTATCAGTATGCTTTTACTTTCTTTCAGACCGGTAAATCAGCAGTTTACTCTGTAATAACCATGGTATGCTACCTGTTGTTCCTGTATGTAAAAAATAAATATTTGGAGAAAAAAGTGTATTATGAAAACTAATTTTAAAAATGAAATTGTCTGGCATATTTTTTTGCTGGCGGCAGTATTTTTGATGTTATGGCCAATAGTTTTTATGATTTCCACATCTTTTAAGGATTTGAACCAGGTTTTTGAATCTACCTTAAATCCTTTGCCATGGCCGCCAACAGTTAATAACTATCTTTCTGTACTGGAAAGCTTTCCTTTGTTTACCTATATATGGAATACGTTCTTTATTGCTGCAGTAGTTACGCTCAGTAAGGCTGGTACCAGCATTTTGGCTGCCTTTGCCTTCGTATACTATGATTTTAAATATAAAGAAACGATTTTTAACGGCATGCTTTTAACATTTTTTATTCCGGTAACGGTTCTGATTATGCCAAATTATCTGCTCATGTCCAAGCTTAATTTGCTTGATACGCCGTGGGGTGTAATGCTTCCCTGCCTTGTTGATGGCATGGGTGTGTTTTTAATGCGCCAGACTATGCGCAGCATACCAAAACCGCTGCTTGAAGCTGCAATACTTGACGGTGCAGCACCGCATCAAATTTTGACCAAAGTTGTGATGCCGCTTATTAAGCCTTCTGCACTGGCTATTTCAATTTTATTTTTTATCAATTCATGGAACGAATATTTCTGGCCGCTTCTGATTTTGCAGGATAAAGCTAATTATACTCTGCCTTTGGCACTGCAGATGTTTATCAGTGCAGAGGGCGGCAGTGAATGGGGAATTGCAATGGCGGTTGCTACATTAACAAGCCTGCCGCCGCTGCTGTTATATTGTTTCTGCCAGAAATTTATTATCAACACATTTATGCAATCGGGGGTTAAAGGCTAATGTCTAATAATAGTATTGTATTTTCTCATGTAAAAAAAGCTTATGGCAGCAATGTAGTTGTTGAAGACTTAAATCTGGAGATTCACGAAGGTGAACGCCTTATTCTGCTTGGACCGTCTGGCTGCGGCAAAACTACCACTTTGCGTATGATTGCCGGTTTTGAAGAAATTTCCGGCGGCGAATTATACATGAATGGTAAAGTAGTTAATAATATCCCGCCGGGAGAGAGAAATATCGCCATGGTTTTCCAAAGTTACGCTTTATTTCCTCATCTCAGTGTCTGGGATAATATAACTTTTGGCTTAAATATTCAAAAACTGCCTGCAGATGAAATCAAAAAAAGAACTGAAAAGGCACTGGAAATTTTACATTTAAAAGGCTATGAACATAAAAAAACTCATGAGCTTAGCGGCGGACAAAAGCAAAGAGTTGCTTTGTGCCGTGCACTGGTGAAGCAATCTCCGTATTTTTTGCTTGATGAACCGTTATCCAATCTTGATGCTCAGCTGCGCCAAAAAGCAAGAACAGAGCTGGTAAGAATTCACGAAATGTTTAAACCTACCATGATTTACGTTACTCATGATCAGATTGAAGCAATGACTGTTGCCACACGTATTGCAGTTATGAATAAAGGCCAGCTGCAGCAGATTGATACACCTGAAAATATCTATCATCATCCTGCCAATACATTTGTTGCATCCTTTATTGGCTCTCCGGCAATGAATATTGTAAAAGCATATTTTGATAATGGTAAGATTGTAGTAGGCAAATGCTGCCTGTCTGTTCCTGAAGCATGGTGCAAAATTATCGGAAGCAGAAAAGAGGTTTTGTTTGGCTTAAGACCGGAAGCATGTGTACCTAAATTTGATGAGGCAATGATTAAAGGCCATGCAGACTTTATCGAAAATACCGGTAACCTTATAACAGCTAATTTGAAACTCAACAGCGGCGAAGGCTTCTTTATTCAGGACAGCAATCCCAGACATGATTTAAAGGATGTTATCGGATTTGATTTTGAATGGAATGATGTAAGTATATTTGATGCAGAAACAGGCAAAAATATTGGCTATGTGAGGTGATATTTATGAGATTTTCCGTAAGTGATTTATTATTTCCGGGATTTCAAAAATATAATATGCGGCAGTTAAGCAATGATTTTGGCATAGAGTTTTTTTATGAGTTTGGTAAGGATTATTACTGGAGAAAAGAAATTGAGCACTGGGGAAAAAGAGAGCTGTCCATACATGGTCCGTGTGTGGCTGTAAATCTGGCTGATAAAGACTGCACCAACTACAGCAGAATTTTTGAAAAAACTTTTGCTTATGCTCAGAAAGCAAAGGCAAAATTTGTTGTTGTGCATACCAATGAAGAATGGAGCGGAGATAGGGAAAAAGTTCAGTCCGTTGTTATAAAAAGGCTTCGACAGCTTATCAGCCTTGCCAGAAGTTATGATGTTCAGATTGTTATAGAAAATGTAGGGTTAAGAACAAAAGATAATGTTCTTTTTGATTTAAATGAGTTTATTGCTTTATTCGATGTCTTTCCGGAGGCGCAGGCTTTGCTTGATACAGGACATGCCCATGTTAACGGATGGGATATAGCTTCTGTGGTTGAGGAGCTTGGACCAAGACTCGTGGCCTGCCATGTTCACGATAACAGCGGGGAAGGTGATGAACATCTTCCTGTAGGTGAAGGAACTATTGACTGGAAAAAATATTTTGCGGCTGTCAAAAAATTTGCGCCGCAGTCTACTCAGGTATTGGAATATAGCTGCGGATTCAGTTCGGCAGCTGAAGTTGAAGAGCACATAAAAAAACTTATGCAGCAGTATAAGCTGGCATAGCAAAAAGAAGGCATAATTATTTATGCCTTCTTTTTGCTTTTTTTTGTCCCTATGATTTATAATAAAATAAAAAGACATGGAGGTACTTATGAAGAAGTTGTTGCTTACATTTATTCTGATGTGTTTTTGTATAAATGCAGCGGCGAAGGAGCCTGCCAGCGATATTGAGAAAATAAAGGAAGATTACATAAATTCGTATTTTATTTCAATTGCTGCAGCTTCCTGTCTGGGAGTGTATCTTCCGGATAAGTCTTCTGAATTTGAGTACCTGCGTGATTATGGCTGGGAAATTATTGCTCATAAAGAAAAAAATAACAATGTGGAAACAAATTTTTCTTTTGCCCACAGTTATTTTCCTGATATTGAAAAAGACATTTATCTGGTAACTTTCAGAGGCAGTGCGTCTAAAAAAGACTGGCATATAAATCTGAAAACCTCCAAGCTTGTCTATGATGACAAGGTTATTCCGGCGCAGCTTCCCAGTGATGATAAAAATCTTCCATCTGTGCATGAAGGTTTTATTAACTATACTGACAGCGTATTAATGAGTTCTGTAGTAGATGAAAATAAAAAATTGCGGGGTCTGTTTAAAAAAGTAAGCGAAAATCCCAATACTTATATGATTCTGACAGGACACAGTCTTGGCGGAGCGGTAGCAACTCTTTTGGGAGAACGTCTTGTTGGCTTGGGTATGCCTGCCGATAAATTCAGAGTAATAACTTTTGGTGCTCCTGCTGTTGGCAATAAGGCGTTTGCAGAACAATTCGGCAGCAGAATTGATTTAGTGCGCATTACAAATACTGCTGACCCTGTTCCGGGAAGTCTGCAGACTTTTTTTGGAGGATATCAGCAGTTTGGTTATAATTACAAATATCATCTTTCTCCCAAGATAAGTGAGAAACAGCATGATATGGCAATGTACTTTGACTACAGCGTAAGCGAATATTTTAAGAATTTCGACAAAGCTGCAGCTGCCGGTATTATCAAAAAACTGCCTGAACGCAAAATAACAGAAGGTGTCCCGCTGGTAGCTTTGTGGATTATCAGTTCTCCGGAAATAGACAAGCTGAAGTATATACCGGATATTAAACGGCTGCTGGTTAATGAAATGAAAATGTCCATGCCCTCTTATGCTGTTATGAATAATCCTACGGATATTGATAAAATGCCTCCTTCAAAAGAGCTGATGACAAGAAGCCGTGAGGCTGGGGCAGAGTATATTTTGATTTGCGGTATAGACGGCAACAAAGTAAATGATCAAAGCTACTGGTATCTTACTTTAAATCAGATGCTGATAGATAAAAACGGTCAGTTGCTGGATATGAGCAGTTTTGCCAGAAAAGTAAATCCTGAAGCAGGTAATATTACGGCAGCAGGAGAAAATATTCATGCTGCAAAAAAAGAACTGATTAAAAAACTTCCGTTTTTACAAACCAGTTATCAGGCTGGAATTTATGGATTTTAGAGGTGTTTGAATTTGTGTCTGTGCAATCTTGAAAAAGAATTAGCTGACTGCCGCAGCTGTCATTTGCGTAATGATGCTATTGCTCCTGTAGGCTGGTACGGCAACAGTGAAAGTCCTATAGTGTTTGTTGGCGAGGGACCCGGCGGTGTGGAAGATGAATACGGCTGTCCTTTGATTGGTCCGTCCGGACAGCTTTTGGATAAAGCTTTGTGGGCTGCAAAAATGACGCGTGACAGAGTATTGACAACAAATGTTATTAAGTGCAGACCAAAGGGAAACAGAACTCCTGATTTGGCTGAGGCTGATTTTTGTGCTAAAATCTGGCTGGATAAAGAACTGGAAATTATAAAGCCTAAGGTTATTGTTGCTCTTGGCAGTGTGGCGCTGCATTACCTTGGCAATGCAGATATGCGTATTACCAGAGACAGAGGCCAATGGTTTAAGACAAAGCATGGCTTTGACTGCATAGCCACTTATCATCCGGCATTTTTACTGCGCCAGTATGGCAAAAAGCTTATTGAATATAAATGGGATGTTTTTCACGATCTGGAGAATGCGCGCAATATGGCTCAGAGTCTGGCACCGGATTATAATTTTATGTCGGAAGAAAAAGTTGATTTGTTTAAATTATTTTCCAAACGCATTAAATGATAGTCTAAAATGTGCAAATGTTATATAATCATATTGTAATAGCAAATTTTTTGTTATTAATAAATATTTGATTAGAGGTGGAGAAAATGGCTGAAAGAAAATTCTTTATCTGTAAGCATTGTGGTAATATTGTTGGTATGGTTTTTGATGCTAAAGTACCTATGATGTGCTGCGGCGAAAAAATGGTTGAATTAGTTCCCAATACTCAGGATGCTTCTCAGGAAAAACATGTTCCTGTTGTAACTGTTGAAGGCGATGTTGTAACTGTAAAAGTTGGCAGTGTTGCTCATCCCATGACTGAAGAACATCTTATCAACTGGATTTATCTGGAAACAGAAAAAGGCGGACAGCGTAAAGTTCTGCATGCAGGTGAAGCTCCGGAAGCTAAGTTTGCACTGGTAGAAGATAAAGCTGTTGCAGCTTATGCTTACTGCAATCTGCATGGCTTGTGGGTAGCTAAAATCTAAAAAGATTTTATAAATAAAAAAAGGCTGGAAAGTTAAATACTTTCCAGTCTTTTTTATTAAATAATTTTAGTTGTCCAGTCTTCAATATTCCACACTTTATCAACCCAATCTTCGTAAAAGTCGGGTTCGTGAGAAACCAGAAGAACGCTGCCTTTAAATTCCTTAATTGCTTTTTTCAGTTCTTCTTTGGCGTCCACATCAAGATGGTTGGTAGGTTCGTCCAGAACCAGCCAGTTAATATCTTTAAGCATTAGTTTGCACAGTCTTACTTTAGCTGCTTCACCGCCACTTAAAACAAAAACTTTGCTGGTAATGTGGTCGTTACTTAAACCGCAGGCTGCAAGTGCAGCTCTTACTTCATAGTTAGTCAGACCGGGATATTCGTTCCATACGTCTTCTAAAGCAGTATTTTCATTTTTGGTACGTTCTTCCTGTTCAAAATATCCGGGTTCCAAAAATTCTCCCAGTTCAACGCTTCCGCTTACAGGGGGAATGATACCTAAAATAGTTTTCAGCAGGGTTGTTTTGCCTAAACCATTAACGCCGCGTATAGCAATTTTTTGTCCGCGTTCAAGATTGAATGTTACAGGTCTTGTGAGAGGAGTATCATATCCTAAAACAAGATCCTTGGCTTCAACTATGAAGCGGCTGGGAGTACGTGCCTCGCGAAATTTAAAATTAGGTTTAATTTTTTCGCGGGGTTTCTCAATCATTTCCATTTTGTCTAATTTGCGCTGACGGCTTTTTGCCATATTGGTAGTCGCAACACGGGCTTTATTGCGGGCAATAAAGTCTTCCAGCTTGGCAACTTCCTGCTGCTGACGCTCGTAAGCACTTTCTTTTTGCGCTTTATAAATAGCATACATTTCCTGGAATTTATCGTAATTACCGGTATAACGGGTAAGCTCGCAGTTTTCCAGATGGTAGATAACGTTGACAACCTGATTTAAGAAGGCAATATCGTGGGATATAAGAATGAAAGCATGCTCATAATTCTGTAAAAATTTGGTCAGCCATTCAATATGTTCTACGTCAAGATAGTTTGTAGGTTCGTCTAATAACAAAATAGAAGAGTTTTGCAAAAGCAGCTTAGTCAGCAGTACTTTACTGCGCTGACCACCGGAAAGCTCTGCAACATCCCTGTCAAGGCCAATGCTGCCAAGACCAAGTCCATTAGCAACTTCTTCGATTTTGCTGTCTAAAGCGTAAAATCCGCTGTGCTCAAGTTCAGTCTGTATTTCGCCGACGGTATTCATCATCTTATCAAGCTCTTCAGGAGTTGCATCGCCCATTTTGTCGTATAAATCAAGCATTTGCTGTTCCATGGCATACATATCGTTAAAAGCAGTACGGAGAACTTCACGAATAGTCATGCCTTTTTCCAGCGTGCTTTGCTGATCAAGATAGCCTACAGTAACTTTACCGGGCCATTCTACCTTACCTTCATCGGGCTGAAGATGACCTGTTACAATATTTAAAAATGTTGATTTACCTTCACCATTAGCACCAACAAGGCCAACATGTTCGCCTCGAAGGAGTTTAAATGATACATTTTCTAAAATCTGGCGTCCGCCAAAAGAGTGAGAAACATTTGTGACATTCAGATAACTCATTTTTTACCTCATAAATTTAATATATATAAGTAATTTTATTATGCGGCTGTAGTTTTGTAAAGATTGCAGGGAATTTTTTGTTTATGTAGAATAACAAAACAGGAAATATAAAAATAAGAAAAAGGTGATTATATGCTGAGTGGAAATGTAAAAGATATTGAAAATATTGCGCCATATCTGGAAGAAAGATTAAAAAAGGCTTTAGAGTATATTCAGAAAACAGATTTTTCCGTAATGGAAAATGGTGAATATGAAATAGATGGAAGAAATATTTTTGTAAGAATTAATACTTACGAAACTGAAGCAAAGGAAACAAAAAGACCTGAAAGTCATAATAAATATATTGACGTGCAATTTTTAGGTTATGGCACTGAAGCTATCTGGTACATTTCTAAAAATGAAGAACAGAAAATAGTTGAAGACAGAGCGGAAAGTGATGATTTATTATTTTATGAAGATGCTGGGGAGAAAAACTGTGTTGCTTTAGGTGCAGGCGATTTTGCGGTATTCTTTCCATGGGAGCTGCATCGTCCTGGATGCATGATTGAAGGTTCTGAAAAAGTACAGAAAATAGTAGTAAAAGTGTTGGCTGAAAAAAAATAAAAAAATTTTTCAAAAAAGTGTTGACATAATCATCAGGAATGTATATAATAGCATTCGTGAGGTTGAGAGATACAAAACATCACAAAATTCCCCGATAGTTCAGCCGGTAGAACACCTGACTGTTAATCAGGGCGTCGTAGGTTCGAGTCCTACTCGGGGAGCCAATGGCCGGTTGGTCAAGCGGTTAAGACACCGCCCTTTCACGGCGGTATCAGGGGTTCGATTCCCCTACCGGTCACCATAATACGGGCGCTTAGCTCAGCTGGGAGAGCGTCTGCCTTACAAGCAGAATGTCAGCGGTTCGATTCCGTTAGCGCCCACCATGAAATCAAGGCACTTCTCATATGAGGAGTGCTTTTTTGTTTTGTGCAAAAAACATACAAATTATAAAAGCTCTGGAAAATCTCTTGCAAGTTGATTTTTACCAGAGCTTTTGCATTTTATCATCAGCCTGAGAATCTGTTGTAATACTCTGCTGCGGATCAGGCAGGATTGATTCTATGAAGGCTTTCACTATTGTCGGATCAAATTCTATTCCGGCTTTGTTTTTGAGTTCTACAATTGCATCAGCATGAGTTTTTTGCCAGTGCTGAGTGCAGGGATTTAAAAAACGATCGTAATAGTTGGCAACTGCAATAATACGTGCGCCGAGAGGAATATTCTGTCCTTTGAGTCTTTTGGGATAACCTTTTCCATCCCACTGCTCATGATGAGCGCGTATTATTTCACTAATCTCACCAAATTCCGGCAGGTTTTCCAGCATGCTTGCACCGGCGATGCAGTGCCTTTTGTAAAGAGTCTGCTCCCTGGCGTTCAGAAAAGGTACCTTATACAAAATCAGATTAGGCACAGAAAGATGTCCTATATCATGCAGCAAGGCAGCTGTTTTTATAGTTGCCACTTCAGAAGCCGGCAAACCTATTTTTGCGGCAGTGCTTGCAGCATAATTAGCCACCTGCTGGCTGTGCATATACAGTTCTTTATTTTTAGCTTTTAATATCCTTAAATAAAAGTCACAGATTTCTTTGGTAGGGTTGCTGTCAATAAAATCAAGACATTGGGGAATTGCTATCATTTTAAATCCGTCCGTTCATTATTAGTGTCAATAGTATATCACTTTATATGAAAATATTAAATACTTGCTTGCGTAATTTTTTTTTCGGGTCTATAATTATTAATGCAGTTCAGGTCTGTGGTTGCAAGTCGATGCCAGTTGCAGGCTAAACGATCCACGTAAGCAGTTCAAAGTAACTGTGAGCACGGTGCAGCTTAGGAGTAAGTCCTGCCGCAAAAGCGAGAGGAGTAGTAGTGGGGAGCAAGAGGCTTAGGAGCGAACCTTCCAGCAGGCGAGTGTGGGGGCGAAGACCAGGTCAGCTGGGCTGCAATTTTTCATAAAATTTTGTAAAAAGATACATTTTTATATTGCTGTTTCGTATAAATAGTTATATAATTAATTTAAATTTTATGCAGAAATATTGTTTAAAAAAAGAGAGGGGTATGTGCATGAGAAAATTATTAATTATGATTATGGCTCTGGTAACAGCTGTAGGTATGCTTACTGCCGGCTGCGGCGGAGATAAGAAAGAAGCTGCAGAAAAAGTTTTGCGTGTAGGTACTGAACCTACTTTTGCTCCTTTTGAATTCCAGAAAGAAGGCAGCAGTGAATATGCAGGCTTTGATATGGATTTGATTCGTGCAATCGGCAAACAGATGGGTTATAAAGTAGAAATTCAGAACATGGGTTTTGATGCTCTTATTCCTGCTTTAAATGCCGGTAACATTGATGTCGTGGCTGCTGGTATGAGTATTACAGAAGAACGTAAGAACGCGGTTACTTTCTCTGATCCGTACTATACTTCCGGTCTTATTGTTATGGTTAACAAAGACAATAACGAAATTAAAGGTATTGAAGACCTGAAAGGCAAACGTATTGCCTGCCAGATTGGTACTACCGGTGAAGGCAAAGCAAGAAGCGTTGAAGGTGCTAAGGTAACTGCTTTTAATACTAACACTGAAGCTGCAATGGAACTCACTAATAATGGTGTTGATGCAGTAATTAATGACAGCCCGGTTGTTGGTTATTATCTGGCTCAGGGCGGCAACAAAACTGCTAAAACTGTCGGCGAAGTTATGGAAGCAGAACAATATGGTCTTGCTGTGAAAAAAGGCAATGATAAATTAGCTGCTGATATTAATAAAGCTTTAGCTGAGCTGAAAAAGAATGGTGAGTACGATAAGATTTACCAAACCTGGTTTGGTGAAGTTAAAAAATAATCTGTCGGTTCTGCTTGCGGGGCACAATGTGGTGAAAATCGCCTGTGCTCCGTTATTTATTTATATTTAAATTATTTTTAGAAATGAGGGATTGGTAATGAGAAAAATTTTGTTATTAATGATGATGGTGTTAACTGCTTGTTCACTTATGCTTGCAGGCTGCGGCGGTGATAAAAAAGAGTCCGCAGAAAAAGTTTTGCGTGTAGGCACAGAGCCTTCTTTTGCTCCGTTTGAATTCCAAAAAGAAGGCAGCAATGAATTTACCGGTTTTGATATTGATCTTATTCGTGCAATCGGCAAACAAATGGGTTATAAAGTTGAAGTGCAGAATATGGGCTTTGATGCTTTGATTCCTGCTTTAAACAGCGGCAACATTGATGTTGCAATTGCCGGTATGAGCATTACAGAAGAACGCAAAAAAGTTGTTGCTTTTTCTGATCCGTACTATACTTCCGGTCTGATTATCATGGTAGATAAAAACAATAATGATATTAAATCTATTGAAGACCTGGAAGGAAAACGCATTGCCTGCCAGATTGGCACTACCGGTGAGAAAAAATCCAGAAGCGTTGCCGGTGCTACTGTTACTGCATTTAATACCCAAAGCGAAGCTTCTATGGAACTGAAAAATGGCGGCGCTGATGCTGTTATTAATGATGCTCCGGTTGTTGATTATTACTTACAGCAGGGCGGCGCTGAAGTAGCTAAAACTGTTGGCGAAAAAATGGAAGCTGAAGATTATGGCATTGCTGTAAAGAAAGAAAATGCAGAACTTGTTGCTGGTATCAATAAAGCAATGGCTGAATTGAAAGCTAACGGCGAATTTGACAAAATTTATAAAAAATGGTTTGGTGACAATAACTGATTATTTGGAGCAAGGTGAAACAGTATAAACCCTAACATCATAGAAGGGATGGAAATAATGGAATTTAATTTTGAATTGATGGCAGATTCATTTCCTCTGTTATTAGCAGGTGCTGCTATTACCGTAGAAATTACTGCGTTAAGCGTTGGTTTCGGTCTTTTAATCGGCTGCCTTCTTGGCATTGCACGTCTGTGCAATGTAAAACCACTGCGTTATCTGGCGAATGTGTACGTTGACTTTATTCGCGGAACTCCGCTGCTGGTGCAGATATTCCTGGTTTATTTTGCTCTGCCGGGCATTACAGGAGAAAGAATAGATCCGTTTTTTGCAGCTATTGCAGCCTGCTCTATTAACAGTGGTGCGTATATTGCTGAAATTTTCCGTGCAGGTATACAATCTATCGATAAAGGACAGATGGAAGCAGGACGCAGCCTTGGTATGAGCTGGGTACAGACAATGCGTTATATCATTATGCCGCAGGCATTTAAACGCATTATTCCTCCTCTGGGCAATGAATTTATCGCAATGCTGAAAGACTCCTCTCTGGTATCTGTAATAGGCTTTGAAGAACTTACAAGACGTGGTCAGTTAATTATTGCCCGTACTTATGCATCTTTTGAAATATGGATGGCTGTAGCGATTATTTATCTGGTTATGACGTTTGCTGTGGCAAGATTAGTAGGTATGCTGGAGAAGAGGTATGATAAAAAATGACAAAAGAAATGATTAAAATAACTGATCTGAAAAAAAGCTTTGGCGATTTACAGGTATTAAAGGGCGTAAATATGTCTATTGCTGAAAAAGAAGTTGTCGTTATTATCGGGCCTTCCGGCAGCGGTAAAAGTACTTTGCTGCGCTGCATGAACTATTTGGAAGAACCTACAAGCGGCAGTGTTGTTGTAGATGATATTCCTCTTAACAGTGAGGCTAATATCAATGAAATACGCAAAGAAGTAGGAATGGTGTTCCAGAGATTTAACCTTTTTCCGCATATGAGCGTTCTGGAAAATCTTATGCTTGCGCCTATGAAAGTACGCGGAATAAAAAAAGATGAAGCTGAGGCTACTGCAAAAGCTTACCTGAAGAAAGTTGGTCTGGCAGAAAAAGCCAATGCCTATCCTGAACAGCTGTCCGGCGGACAGCAGCAGCGTGTGGCTATTGCACGTGCTTTGTGCATGAAGCCAAAAGTTTTGCTTTTTGATGAACCTACTTCTGCTCTTGATCCTGAAATGATTAATGAAGTACTGGACGTAATGAAAAGTTTGGCCAACGAAGGCATGACCATGGTTGTTGTAACTCATGAAATGGGTTTTGCCAGAGAAGTTGGCGACAGAGTAGTTTTTGTTGACGGCGGCGTTATTCTGGAAGAAGGAACTCCGGAAGAGATTTTCAACAATACTAAGGAAGAAAGGACCAAAAACTTCCTGTCTAAAATTCTCTAAAATTGTAAGAATGTAACACTTTTTGCTTTAAATAATAAAAAAATAGAAGAATTGAAAAGTTTTGCAGGAGAAACGTTCATAAATATCGAAACCTAGTAACAACAAAGGTAGTGATACCAAAATACCTTGAACGATCAAGGAGGAATGAATTATGAACGTAATTGTAAAAGGTAGAAACATCGATGTAACTCCGGCTCTCAAAGATTATGTTGAGAAAAAAATCACTAAGGTTACCAAACAATTTAAAACTGTTGGCGATATTTCTGCAGTATTGAAAGTTGAAAAAGGTAATCACATTGTTGAAATCACTGTTCCGGCTAGTGGTATTCTGTTGAGAGCACAGGAAACTACAAAGGATATGTATTCTTCCATAGATTTGGTTGTTGAGAAAATTGAACGCCAGATTCATAAATATAAAACTCGTCTCATGAAGAGAAAATACAGCAACTTTGCTGATGTTGCTCCGGCTGAAGCTCCTGCAGCACCTGCTGAGGATGACGGCGAATTTGAAATTATCAAAAACAAGAAGTTTGCTCTGCATCCGATGACTGTTGAGGAAGCAATTTTGCAGATGAACCTCTTGAATCATGATTTCTTCGTTTTCTATGATCCTGATTTAGGCAGTACAAATGTTGTATATCGCCGCAAAGATGGAAAATATGGTTTATTGTCTCCAGAATTTAAATAATTAAGTTTTACCTAAACTTCACAAAAAAGCACAGGACTTTGGTTCTGTGCTTTTTGATTTTCAATATTATTTCTGTTATAATTGTATATTAGGTGTAGTGTTTTTTTACACCATATTTTTAAGGAGTGATGGTTTTGCTCGAGAATATTTTGAAGAAAATTTTTGGAGATCCCAACGAAAAAGAATTAAAACAAATTCGTGTTATTGTAGATAAGATCAATAGCTTGGAGAAGACTGTAGAAAATTTGAGTTCAGCTAATTTGGCTGCCAAGACCAGTGATTTTAAAGTTCGTCTGCAAAAAGGTGAAACTTTGGATGATATCCTTCCGGAAGCTTATGCAGTAGTACGTGAAGCATCCAAACGCGTTCTTGGCATGCGTCATTTTGATGTACAAATGATTGGCGGTATTGTACTCCATCGCGGTAAAATTGCTGAGATGCGTACCGGTGAAGGTAAAACATTGGTAGCTACATTGCCTGCTTATCTGAATGCGTTAACCGGCAAAGGTGTGCATGTTGTAACTGTCAACGATTATCTTGCAAAGCGCGACAGTGAAGAAATGGGTCGTTTGTACAAATTTTTAGGACTGTCCGTAGGTTTGATTACTCACGACATGGATTTTCCTGCCCGTCGAGCTGCATATGCTGCTGATATTACCTATGGTACAAATAATGAATTTGGTTTTGACTATCTGCGTGATAACATGGTAGTAAGTGAAGACCAGATGGTTCAGCGTGAACTTAATTACTGCATTGTCGACGAAGTTGACAGTATCTTGATTGACGAAGCGCGTACTCCGCTTATTATTTCCGGACCTGGCGAAAAATCTACCGATTTGTATCGTGTTTTGGCTCAGGTTGTTGCCAATATGGCTGAAGGTGAAGACTACACCATTGATGAGAAACAAAAACAGGTTGCACCTACAGAATCCGGTATTGCTAAGGCTGAAAAAATGCTGGGTATAAGCAATATGTATGATAATGAGCATGGCGTGGATTATTCTCATCAGCTGATGTGTGCCTTAAAAGCTAAAGCATTGATGCATCGTGACCGCGACTACGTTATTAAAGATGGTCAGGTAATTATAGTTGATGAATTTACCGGTCGCTTAATGTTTGGCCGTCGTTTCTCTGAAGGTTTGCATCAGGCTATTGAAGCAAAAGAAGGCGTGAAAGTAGAACGTGAAAGCCAGACTCTGGCAACTATTACTTTCCAGAATTATTTCCGTATGTACAAAAAACTGTCCGGTATGACAGGTACTGCTAAAACAGAAGAGCAGGAATTCCAGAAGATTTACAATTTAAGTGTAGTTGTTATTCCTACAAATAAACCGATGATTCGTGTTGATGCGCCTGATGTTATTTACAAGACCAAACTGGCTAAATATAAGGCTGCAGTTAACGAAATTGAAGAATGCCATAAATCAGGACGTCCTGTTCTTGTTGGTACTACTTCTATCGCTCAGTCCGAAGAGCTTTCTGCCATGCTGAAACGCCGCGGCATTCCTCATAATGTTCTGAATGCCAAGTACCATGAAAAAGAAGCAGAAATTATTTCCGGTGCCGGACAATATGGTGCTGTAACCATTGCAACCAATATGGCAGGCCGTGGTACAGATATCTGCCTTGGTGAAGGTGTTCCTGAACTGGGTGGTTTGCATATTATTGGCACCGAGCGTCATGAAAGCCGCCGTATTGATAATCAGCTGCGCGGACGCTGCGCACGTCAGGGAGATCCGGGTTCCTCCAAATTCTTCCTGTCTCTGGAAGACGATCTGATGCGCCTTTTCGGCAGTGACAATATTGCCGGAATTATGGACAAACTGGGTATGGATGATGATGAGCCCATTGAACATTCCCTGGTTACCAAATCTATTGAAAATGCGCAGAAGAAAGTAGAAGCACGTAACTTTAATATTCGTAAATATGTACTTGAATATGATAATGTTATGAACCAGCAGCGCGAAGTTATTTATGCGCAGCGCAGAAAAATTCTGCAGCAGGAAAATTTGCGTGAAAACATTATGGAAATGGTTGATAAGGTTGTTGAGCGTACTATGTCCATGTATGCTCCGCCTGAAGTATATTCTGAAGACTGGGATCTGGAAGCACTTATCGCTTATGCAGAAGAATTTTATGCCCCCAGAGGCTTGCTGACTGTTGCTTATCTGCAGAATCTGAGTCGTGAAGAACTGGGTGAATTTTTGCATAAAGTAGCTACTGAGCATTACAAAGAGCGTGAAGATGCTATTGGCTCTGACCTGATGCGTGAGCTGGAAAATCTGGTAATGCTGAAAGTTGTTGATAATCACTGGATGGAACATCTTGATGCTATGGATATGTTGCGTGAAGGCGTAGGCCTGCGTGCATACGGACAGAAAGATCCGCTGGTAGAATATAAATTTGAAGCATATGACATGTTTGAAGCAATGATTGATGCTATTCAGGACGATGTTGTGCGTTATATCTACAGAGTAAATGTTATTACTCAGCCGAAAGTTGAAGATCATCTGGAAAATGCTTCAACCAACGATCCTTCCGGTGAAAATACTCCTGCTGAGGAAGCTGGCGGAGTTGGCAGAAATGAAGCATGTCCCTGCGGAAGCGGAAAAAAATATAAAAACTGCTGCGGTAAGTAAGCTTACCATAAATAACTAATTTTATGTCGAAAGGTTGTGAAAAAGTTGCTGATTGAAGAATTTAGACCAGAAATAAACAATTTGCAGGCAAAATTAGAGGAAATGAGGGGATCTCTTTGACATTGCTGTCAAAGAAGATCGTATTGCCGAATTAGAACATAAAATGGGCGATCCTACTTTTTGGGATGACCCGGAAAAAGCTCAGAAAATAGCTCAGGATGTTAACAGTTTAAAAGAAGAAGTTGATGGCTTTCATAAACTGGTTGGCGGTGTGGAAGATCTGGAAGCATTGCTGGAAATGGCTATGGAAGAAAGTGACGAAAGTCTTATTCCTGAGATGGAAGATCTTCTTGCAAAAAGCAAGGAAGAACTGGAACATCTGGAACTGGGCATGCTGCTGAGCGGAGAGTATGACAGCAGCAATGCAATTTTGACTTTGCATGCAGGTGCCGGAGGAACAGAAGCTCAGGACTGGACTTCCATGCTGCTGCGCATGTTTGTACGTTTTGCTGAACAAAATGGTTTTGCGGTAGAAACTTTGGACTTTTTGCCCGGTGATGAAGCAGGTGTGAAAAGTGCAACTATCCAGATTAACGGTCATAATGCCTATGGCTTTATGAAATCTGAAAAAGGTGTACACAGATTAGTTCGTATTTCTCCTTTTGATTCTAACGCACGCAGACATACTTCCTTTGCGGCTGTTGATGTTATGCCGGAAATTGATGACAATGTGGAAGTTAATATTAATATGGATGAGGTACGTGTTGATACCTATCGCGCAAGCGGTGCCGGCGGACAGCACGTTAACAAAACATCTTCTGCAGTACGTATGACTCATGAGCCTACAGGTATTGTTGTACAGTGCCAGACTCAGAGATCTCAGATTCAGAACCGTGAACGCTGCCTGCAGCTTTTGCGTGCTAAGTTATATGAATATGAGAAACAAAAACAGGATGCCAAAATCAGTGACCTGGCAGGTGATTACCAGGCTATTGAATGGGGCAGCCAGATTCGTTCCTATGTATTCCAGCCGTATACTTTGGTTAAAGATCACAGAACTGGTACAGAAAGCGGTAATATTCAGGCCGTAATGGATGGAGATCTGATGCCGTTTGTAGAAAGCTACCTGCGCAGTTTACAAAAGAAAGTATAAATTTATAGTTTAAAGACAAGAAGGGTGAATTAAATGAAGAGCCGTTATAATCCAGTGCTGCTGGCAATTATCATGATTGGTTTTTGTTGTGCATTATGGCTGAATTTTGTGCGTCATGAAATAGAGCAAAATAATAATTCTGTAGAAATGGCTATGGAATATGAAGGCTTGCGCAAGCTTGCCGCACTGGAAGGCCTTCCGGAAGAAACTGTTCTGAAACAGTTTAAGGCTGCCGGAATAAACACATTGCTTGTATACGATACTACCCTCGACAGGCTGAGCAAGAAAAATGAAATTATTCTTGTAACTGGCGGAGATCTGCAGAAAGCTGAAACACTGGGTAATGATACAGGTGTGTTCAAAAAGGTAGCTGACAGAAAAAATATAGAGATAAATGCTGTTTATATTGCTGAAGGCAGTGACAAGACTATTTTTGCTGAAGCTGTAGAAGATTTGAAACTTCGTTATGGCAGTGACAGAGTAAAATTAGTTAATGCTAAACCCGCTATTGTGGAAGTGCTGGGCAGTACTTCTATGATTCCGGAGGATAAGTATGATGAGCCGCTGGGTGTTTTACAGGCGCCGCTTGGATTGCCTGCTGCGGATATGAGAAAAATCGGCGAGCTCGGGTTTAATGTAATTGTAAGACCGCAAAATTACACAGAAGTTAATGCAGCCCAGATTGACAGTGTTTTCAGACGCATTCAGGACAGCGGTGTAAATGTTAGCGGTTATATGCCGTGCGGAACTCAGGTTCTTGGCTATCCTAATATGGTGGACTACACTGCCAACAAGATGAATGAGCAGAACTTAAAGCTGATTATGCTGGAGCATTATACTCAGCTGCAGTTTGTAAAAATTGATGGTCTTATTCCTCTGGCAGCCGGTGTTGACTATAACGCAGCCAGATCCTATGTGATCGACGGCGCTGAACAGAAGAAGATTTCAGTTGGAGAGGCCTTGCGCAGATGGGCACTGACTGACGAAGAACGCAATATCAGAGTTAACTATATCAGACCTTTCCTGATGTCCAAAGATGGTAAGGATTTGATGACTTTAAATCTTGAATATGTACAGAACATAGTGCGTGATGTAAAAGCACGCGGTTACGAAATTGGTCAGGCAGGCGTATTTCAGGTTAATAACGGTATGCATGAAAGCGGCTTTGCCGGAGCATACTTTCCGGATAAAATGTATCTGATTCCTATTGCTTTAGCTATTTTGGCAGGGGCAGCTTTGTGTGCCGCTTTGTTTATCAATATAAGTGCACGAGATCAGATTGTTATTTGGGGCGCCTTGAGTGTTGCTGCAGTATTAACCTTAATGCTTGGCAGGGGATTACTTACAAGACAGATTCTTGCGATTGGTGCTGCTGTCTTTTTCCCTGTTTTATCAATGAGCGTTATTTTTAATATCTGGGATACCTGCAGAGAAAAAGGCAAGAGCCTTTTTGGTATTATTGGCAATGGTCTGTGGCAGCTGGCTTTTGCCGTATGCATGTCACTGATTGGTGCCTTTTTGCTTTCTGCCATTTTAACTGACAGTCGCTTCCTGCTTGAAATTGATATTTATCGTGGTGTTAAGGTAACGTTTATACTTCCCGTTACATTAACAGCCGTTTTGTACATAAAAAAATATAATATTCTTAAGATAGTTGGTAATGGTTATAAAGAAGTATTTGACAGATTCAATAATCTTATTAATACCGGCATAACCTTTAAACATGTACTTATTCTGGCAGTGCTCCTTTTTGTTGTTTATTACTTTGTTGGACGCAGCGGTCATACCGGCGGTGTGCCTGTAACTGATCTGGAACTGAAAATGCGTGCTGCTCTTGAACAGCTTATGTATGCACGTCCGCGAGGCAAAGAACTTCTTATCGGGCATCCTGCCTTTTTGCTTGGTATTTATGCAGCATATAAAGGTGCGCCAAGGTTATTGCAGTTTGTACTTGCCTGTGGTGCGGTTATTGGACAGGCATCTCTGGTGCAGACATTCTGTCATATGCGTACCCCTGTGTTTATGAGCTTGATGCGTGCATTTGACGGATATGTAGCCGGAGCGCTTGTGGGTATTATTGGTGTTGTTGTGGTAGCGTTTTTGTTGCCGTATTTAGTGAAAATAAAAAGGAGCTACCTGGAGTAATGAGTAAAATCGTAATTTCCGGATACTATGGATTTGCCAACGCCGGAGATGAAGCTATGCTGACCGCGATTATTAAATCTTTGCGAAGCAAGGATGAAACTGTTCAGCTTACAGTTATTTCAGGGAATCCGACTGTTACGGCTAAAAAACATAATGTCGTGTCAATACATCGGTTTAATCCCTGGAAAATTATTGCTGCGGTTAAAGATTGTGATTTGCTGCTTAGTGGTGGTGGCAGTTTGTTGCAGGATGTAACAAGCAAAAAAAGTCTGCTTTATTATTTGTCAGTGTTGGCAATAGGTAAGCTTTTGAGTAAAAAAGTGATGCTCTTTGCTCAGGGAATTGGTCCTATCAGAGATGGGCTGCTCAGAAAGCTGACTAAAATTGTCTGCAGTGGTGCTGATGTGATTACTGTAAGAGACGCAGATTCTTTGACAGAGCTGAAACGCATTGGCATTTCTGATGACAAAGTTGTGCTGACAGCTGATTCTGTACTGACATTGCCGCAGGCTTCAGTAAGTCAGGGCGCCGAGATTATGAAAAAGTTTGGTGTGCCTGATAATAAAAAAATTATAGCTGTTTCTGTACGTCCATGGCAGCAGTCCGACTACATAAAAGAAATCGCTGAGGCTGCCGATATTCTGGCAGAGAGATACAATGCACATATTGTGCTTTTACCTTTACAGTATGCTGTGGATATTTATGTGTCAGAATCCGTACGTAAAAATATGAAAAATAAAGAGGCTGCAACAGTTATAAATATGAGTTGCGATACTGAGCAGTTCCTGTCATTAATAGGCAATGCCGATTTATTGATAGGCATGCGTCTGCATGCGCTTGTATTTTCTTCAGTAATGGAAGTACCCTTTGTTGCAGTATCATATGATCCCAAGATTGATGGTTTTGTGAAGGAAATTTCCGGTGTTAGTGCCGGAAATGTAGAAACATTAGAAAGTAAAGATATAGTAACTGCTGCTGAGCAGGCATTTGCTGCTGAAGCTGATAATTGGCAGAAATTGAAAGTTTTACGCCAGAAGGCTTTGCAAAATGTTAGTATAGCCTTTGCTTTGTTAGAAGGTCAGAGTAAAAGAAGGGAGTAGGCTATATGCTTTTGATATCTAATGTCAGTAAAATATATTCTGGTGGATCAGTTGCGTTGGAAGACGTTAATGTACATATAGAACCGGGTGAATTTGTCTTTGTAGTTGGACCAAGTGGAGCAGGCAAATCTACCTTTATAAAAATGCTGTTCCGTGAGGTTTTGCCAACTACGGGCAGCATTTTTGTTAACGGAATAGATATTTTAAAATTACAGGATAAGGAAATTCCCTATATGCGCAGACAGCTTGGCATTATTTTTCAGGATTACAGACTGCTTCCGGACAGAACTGTATATGAAAATGTAGCTTTTGCCATGCAGGTAATTGAAGCTCCCCACAGAAAAATAAAACGCAGAGTTTTAAATGTGCTGGAGCTTGTAGGACTGCGTCATCGCTGCAATTCCTATCCAAATGAATTAAGCGGCGGCGAGCAGCAGCGCATTGCCATTGCCCGGGCAATTGTTAATGATCCTTTGCTGGTAATTGCAGATGAACCTACCGGTAACCTTGACCCTGAAACAAGCTGGGATATAATGAATATCTTTAAAGAGATTAATGAGTCCGGAACTACCATTGTCATGGCAACTCATGATAAAGAGATTGTTGATGCTATGGGCAAACGTGTTATTGCCATAGAAAAAGGGCACATAGTGCGCGACGAACAGAATGGAGTGTATGGTTATGAGCTTTAGTACAAAAGAATATTTTGTTCGCGAAACATATAAATCTATTCGTCGCAACGGCTTTATGAGCTTTGCTTCTATTTCTACAGTAGCGGTGTCCTTACTGGTGCTGGGTATGTTTTTGCTGATCTTTTTAAATACCAATAATCTGGCGAAATATCTTGAAAGCCAGGTACAGATTTCTGTGTATATGCTTGATGAAGCCAGTGATGAAGAGCTTTCTCAGGTAGAAAAAAGGCTGCAGGAAATGCAGGGCGTAGAAAAAGTTACCTTCATCAGTAAAGAAGAAGCTTTTGAAAAGTTCAGCGAGCGATTGGGAGATCAGCAGCAGTTGCTGGATTCTCTGGGTTCAGAAAATCCTTTTCCAAATTATTTTGATGTTCAGGTAGACAGCCCTGAACGTATAAAGGAGCTGACTCCTGTCATAAGTGATTTTCCAAAAGTTGAAACCGCAAAATTTGGACAGGAAGTAGTAGAAAACCTTTTTCAGCTGACAAAAATTTTACGTTTTGGCGGTATTATTCTGGTAGTATTCTTATCTATGGCCACCTTGTTTATTATTTCTAATACCATAAGACTTACAGTTTTTGCCAGACGCAAAGAAATCGTAATTATGAAATACGTTGGCGCAACTGACTGGTTTATTCGCTGGCCGTTTTTGCTGGAAGGCATGACGCTGGGATTTTTTGGTGCCGTTGCTGCCAGCATTTTTGTAAATATTATTTACAGCGGCGTGCAGAGTAAAATTCATGCAACGCTGGCCTTTTTGCCGCTTATGCCTTCCTCTCCGCTGCTGTGGTATGTTTCTTTATTTTTGTTGGTTGCCGGAACAGGCATAGGAGCTCTTGGAAGTTATATTTCTTTACGTAAGTTCTTAAAGGTTTAAAAATTAAGGAGAAATTCATGAAAATCAGTAGAATACTAAGCAGTTTGCTGGCTTTATGGATTTTTCTGATTCCTGTATTTGCCAATTTTAGTTTTGCCAGTGAGATTGATGATAAAAAGGCCGAACTAAGTGAAATTCAGCAGAAAATGCAGGATATGGAGCTTCGTAAAGCAGCAGCCAGAGAAGAGGCTGAGGCTGCCAGTGCAGATTTGGATGAAGTTTTATCAAGATTAAATGAACTGCAGGCTCAGTCAAATGAATTGCAGGCTAAAAGCGATGCGCTGCAGAGCAGCATAGACGAAAATCAGGCTCAGCTGGAAGAAAATAAAAGACTTCATGAAGAACGCATGCAAATTTACGGTAAGCGTTTGCGAGAAATTTATATGAGCGGACAGATGAATTATCTGGATGTTCTTTTAGGTGCTAATAATTTTGCTGAATTTTCTTCACGCATGTATCTGCTGCAGAAGATAATCAGCAGTGATATTGCCATGCTGGATGATATCAAAAAATCTACTGAAGAAATCAAGGCCCGTCAGAAAGAACTTGATCAGCAGATGGAAGAAATTAAAATTACCAAAGCAGAACTTGATGCTCGTAAGGCTAAAGTTGATGAAGTAAGAGAGCAGAGAGCGCAGATACTGTATAAGGCGCAGGAAAAAGAACAGGAAAGTGCGTCTGAATATGAGCGTTTACTAGTACTTTCGGAAAATGTTGCTGCTATGATTCGCAGTCTGGAAAACTCCGGAGGTTATGCACCTCAGCAGAGCGCAGGCACAACAGGATTTATCTGGCCATGCCGCGGCGAAATTACTTCTTACTATGGCTGGCGTACACATCCTATTTTTGGTACAACAAAATACCATTCCGGTATGGATATTGCTGTTGACTATGGTACTCCGATTCTGGCTTCAAATTCCGGTACAGTCATTTACAGCGGCTGGCTGGGTGGCTATGGTAATGCAGTTATGATCGATCATGGAGGCGGACTTGTTACTTTGTATGCTCATAATGATTCACTTAATGTAAGTGAAGGTCAGTATGTAAACAGAGGTACTGTTATTGCTTATGCCGGAAGTACTGGCTGGTCTACAGGCCCGCATTGCCATTTTGAAGTACGTCTGCATGGTGAAGTAACAGAACCGTTAGATTATTTGCCTGAATAGCGTTGGAGGCATTAAAGTTGTTTAAAAAGAGAGATTTGCAGCTGATTGGCTGTTGTTTGGTATCCGTTGTTTTAACTTTGGCATTCGTAACATGGAAGATAGAAAATATTACAGGTGATGCAGTGGGAACAATAAAATTCCTGCGCAGTATGAGTATTGTCAAAAACAGTTATGACGGAGAAGTTGATAATAAAAAGCTTTTTGATGGTGCTATAGATGGTATGGTAAGGTCGCTTGGCGATCCATATTCTTCTTATCTGGATGAAAAAAGTTTTGCCAGACTCAATGAAATGACAGTTGGCAGTTTCGGAGGTATTGGCATAGTTTTTGGCAGGCGGGATGACGATTATGTTGTCATTTCTGCTTTGCCGGATAATCCGGGTGCCATGGCCGGTATAAAAAACGGCGATATTATCCTTTCTGTTGATGGGGTTGCCGTAAAAACACTGGATATGAGTGAAGTTGCCGAAAAAATAAGAGGCAGGGAAGGCACCAGTGTAACCCTTGTGCTGAAAGAAAAAAGCGGAACAGAGAAAACAGTAACAGTTGTCAGAAAAGATATTAAAACTCCGTCTGTAGGAGGTCAGTTATTGCCGGATAGCAAAATAGGTTATATCAGAATCACCGTTTTTAATGAAAATACCGGCAGTGACTTTAAAAAGCTATATGAAGAACTTGAAGCAAAAGGAATGCAGGCTACTATCTTAGACTTGCGCGGCAATCCGGGAGGACTGCTGGATGATGGTGTTGCTGTAGCCAGATTGCTGGTTCCCAAAGGACCGATTGTATCTGTAGTTTATAAAAATGGTGATAAATATACAGAAAGCTCTTCCCTGGAAAAAGTAAAATATCCATTGGCGGTGCTTGTGGATAATGGTACTGCCAGCGCAGCTGAGATTGTTTCCGGTGCGGTTAAGGATACAAACGCAGGCAAGCTTTTTGGCGTAAAAACTTTTGGTAAGGGCAGTGTTCAGGGCATTTACAAAATAGATGACAATACCGGTCTGAAAATTACCACAGCAAGATATTATACTCCTTCAGGAGTATCCATCCATAACGTTGGTATTGAACCTGATGTGGCAGTAGAATTACCTGAAAATGCTGTTAAGGATGTGCAGCTTGAAGCTGCTGAAAAATATATACGCGAAGAATTGCAGAAAAGAGGTCAGTAAAATGCTTTTTATATGCTATGATAAATGCGGTACCTGCAAAAAGGCTGAAAAGTATTTGCAGGAGAAGGGCATAGCTTTTGAAAAACGTGCCATTAAAGAAGATAAGCCAACTTTGGAAGAACTTGCAATGTGGCACGCAAAAAGTGGTTTGCCTCTGAAAAGATTTTTCAATACCAGCGGTAATCTGTATAAGACCATGCAGCTGAAAGATAAATTACCGCAAATGTCAGAAGAAGAGCAACTGCAGCTTCTGGCAAGTGACGGTATGCTGGTAAAACGTCCCATTGTGGTAACGGATGATTTTGTACTGGTTGGCTTCAAAGAACAGGAATGGGCTGACAAAGGATTATAATTACAGATATTCAAACTGCACTTAAACAGTTTTATGTTTAGGTGCAGTTTTTTTATTGAAAAATAAATATAAAAATTAATAAAAAATTAATATATCCGAGATAAAGTGCTACAATAAAAGAATAAAATAAACATTTTGGGGGTTATTAATGAAATTAGTAAATATATTTATAATGACGGTGTTATTATTGGGACAGTGCATTGCAGTATATGCTGAAAATGTTGTTTTAGGCATTGAGCGGCAAAATTTATACAGCAATCTTCTGAACGGTAAAAGAGTAGGTCTTTTAACTAATCAGACAGGTGTTGATCATAATCTGTGCAGCAGTGTGAATATCTTGCGAGAGAATTTTAATCTGACGGCAGTATTTGTTCCTGAGCATGGTTTTTATGGAGCTGTTGCGGCAGGTGAAGAATTTAAAAATGAAACTTTAAACGGAATAACAGTGTACAGCCTTTATGAAGACAGTAAGCGGCCTTCTGCTGATATGCTGGCAGATATTGATATTATGTGCGTAGACTTGCAGGATATAGGCATCAGGCACTATACCTACGTTTCTACAATGGCTTATGTTATGGAAGAATGTGCCAGATATGGCAAGCCTGTAGTTATTTTTGACAGGCCCAATCCGCTGGGCGGAGAAAGCATTGAAGGGCCAGTTTTAAAACCTCAGTATAAAACTTTTATTGGTCTATATGAAATGCCTTTGCGGCATGGGCTGACCATCGGTGAATATGCCAGGTTTATAAATTCAGAATATAAAATAGGCTGTCAGCTTTATGTTATACCTATGCAAAAATGGCATAGAAAAATGCTGTGGCAGGATACAGGCTTATTATGGGTAGGTACGTCTCCCTTAATACCAACAGCAGAAACTGCCTTTTTGTACGGCGTAACAGGAGTAACTGGCGATACAAATCTTTCTGTTGGAGCAGCCACTGCAAAACCCTTTTATTATGTTGGCGCAGAGTTTGCTGATGAGAATATGGTTGCAGACAGTCTTAACAAGCTTAATCTTGCCGGAGTTAAATTTCGTCCGGCAGCATTTATTGCCCGCTCCGGAAAATATCAGGGAAAATTAATCAAAGGCGCAGAAATTTATATAACAGATTACCATAAGGTAAATCTGCCGGAGTTGGGTTACAGAATATTATATACTTTGCGCAGCTTGTATCCGGATAAGATAGTTTTTCCAAAGCGCGAGTATGCAGAGGGTTATAAAACAGATATTGCACTGGGAGAAAGCAGTATCAGAGAAAATGAACTGCCGGAAGCTGCCTTTGCCAGATGGCATGATGAATGTAATGCTTTTAAAGAAAAAGCAAAGCCATATTTATTGTACAAATAGCAGGATTTTATATTATGAAGGTTTAATATAACAGAAAATACTTTTTGGAGGGATGCAATATGAATTTAGCTGCTTTATGGAAGCTTTCTTATGGTATGTATGCTTTAACAGCGATGGATGGTGAGCGTCCGACTGGCTGCATTATTAATACAGCTATTCAGGTAACAAGTAAAAATCCTACTATAGCTATCAGTTTGAATAAAGATAATTATACTTATGATGTAATTAAAAAGACTGGCAAATTTGCTGTTTCTATTATTTCAGAAGCTACATCACAAAACGTAATTGCCAGACTTGGTTTTTGTTCCGGCAGAGATACAGATAAATTTGCAGATAATGAGTTCAGCTGGAAAATGATTAACGAGCTGCCTGTTGTTACTGATGCTACCAGCGGTTATATTACTGCCGAAGTTTTGGGCAGTTATGAAATGGAAACACATTTTGTTATTTTAGCTCGTGTGACTGATGCTGATGTAATCAGTGAAAATATACCTATGACCTACAAATATTATCACGAAGTAATCAAGGGTAAAGCACCTAAAAATGCACCTACCTATCAGGAAGAGAAAGCTGAAACCGGCAGTGAAAAGTGGATATGCGGCGTGTGCGGCTATATTTATGAGGGAGATTTGACTGCAGAAGCAGATGATTTTGTGTGCCCGGTATGCAAACAGCCAAAGAGTAAGTTTGTGAAACAATGATAAAGCATGACATAAAAAAACTCGAAAACGAAAGTTTTCGAGTTTTTTTTGTGCAAATATGAACGGCAAAAAATAAAATAAATAAAGTTTAATTTTTAGATTTATTGCCGATAATATGTTATACTTAAAAACAGATGAATGTAAACAGATACTTATTTATAACGGAGGAAATGAGATGCAATATCTTTCAGTTGCTGAGATAGCCGGAAAATGGGGAATATCAGAACGCAGTGTAAGAAATTATTGTGCTCATGGGCGTGTAAACGGAGCAATTCTTAACGGCAAAACATGGTATATACCAGAAACTGCTGCAAAACCAGAGCGTGCAAATAAAAAGAAAAAGCAGTTTACTCTGCTTGATATTTTACAGCAGCAGAAGGCAGATAAATATCCGGGCGGTATTTATCATAAAACACAAATAGATTTGACATATAACTCCAATCACATGGAAGGCAGTCGCTTAACACATGATCAGACCAGGTACATTTTTGAAACTAACACTATTAGTACGGAAAATGAAGTTTTGAATGTAGATGATGTGATTGAAACAGCTAATCATTTTCGATGTATTGATATGATTATAGATAATGCAAAAGCAAGCTTAACAGAAAAAATAATTAAGGAACTGCATCTGATACTAAAAAGTGGTACCAGTGATTCCAGAAAAGGCTGGTTTGCAGTAGGTGATTATAAAAAGCTGCCAAATGAAGTGGGTGGCATGCAAACTGCACTGCCGGAAGAAGTTGCAGGCAAAATAAAAGAACTGCTGACAGAATATAATTCCAAGTCTGAAAAAACTTTAGATGATATATTAGATTTTCATGTGAAGTTTGAAAAAATACATCCATTTCAGGATGGCAACGGACGTGTGGGCAGGCTGGTTATGTTTAAGGAGTGCCTTAAATATAGTATAGTTCCCTTTATTATTGAGGATAATCTGAAATTTTTCTATTACCGTGGTTTAAAGGAATGGAACAGGGAAAAAGGTTATCTGACAGATACCTGCCTTTCTGTGCAGGATAAATATAAAGCGTATTTAGATTATTTCAGGATTGAGTATTGAAAAACTCCAAGAGATTGGCAAGGTTAATTGTAATATTGATAAGATTTTAAATATTTAGATAGGAGGTTTGGCGATGACAGGTGAAAAATTTACATTGATGCAGTATTCTGTCCACGCAATTTTAGGGTTAATTGAAGCTGAGGACTTTGTTATACCAGAAATTCAGCGTCCTTTTGTATGGAAACGTAGCCAAGTTAGAGATTTGATTGATTCACTGTATAACGGTTATCCAACTGGATATATAATTACATGGAAAAATCCAGATGTAAAAACTAAAGATGGTGGAAAAGCTAATGGCAAGAAAGTATTAATTGATGGCCAACAAAGAGTTACTGCTTTAATGGCAGCGATATCAGGAAAAGAAGTATTAGATGATGACTTCAATAAGGAACGCATAAAAATCGCATTTAATCCGTTAGCGGAAGATGAAACCAAAAGATTTGCAGTGCAGGATGCATCACATTTGAAAGATAAAAAATGGATATCTGATATTTCAGTAGTATTCAATCCTGAATTTGATCCATTTGAATTTTCAATTCACTATTGTGAACTGAATGAAGGTATCAAACCTAACATAGTTAATAAGGCGATTACTGATTTGAAAAGCATTGCGAATCGTCAAATTGGGGTTATTGAACTTGATGCAGCACTTGATATTGATGAAGTAACGGAGATTTTTATTCGTATTAATTCCAAAGGAACTGTTTTAAGTCAATCGGATTTTGTTATGTCAAAAATGGCAGCTGATTCAGCTCATAATGGTAGTTTGATGAGAAAAGCCGTAGATTATTTCTGCCATTTGGCGGTAAAACCGGACTTTTACTCTTATCTAGTAAATGATAAAGAGTTTATGGAATCTAAATATGCTGATAAGATTAAATGGTTAGCAAATGATTATGATGATATTTATGACCCTGATTATGGAGATATGTTAAGAGTATCTTTTATGCATCAATTCAGACGTGGAAAATTGTCAGATTTGGTAAGTTTGTTATCAGGCAGAGACTTTGTCACTAAAGAGTTTCGAGATGATATTGTAGAGAGTTCGTACAAAAAATTGGATGAAGGCATAATCAAGTTCATTAACAAGTATAATTTTTCTCAATTTATTATGGCAATTAAAGGTGCGGGTTTCGTATCAAGTAAGCTACTTAATTCAAAAATGACATTGGATTTCGCATATACGTTGTATCTAATGTTGCTGAATGATCCTCAAATTCCCAATGTGCAGATTAAGAGATATGTACAGAAGTGGTTTGTTCTTTCAACGCTTACATCCAGATATATTGGTTCTCCTGAAACACAAATGGATAGAGATATGAGGAGTATTGAAGAAAAAGGGTTTTTAAAATTTCTGGAAGAAATTGAAGCATCAGCATTATCAGAAAGTTTTTGGAATGTTACATTACCACAATTTTTAGAAACATCTTCTATTAACAGTCCGGTGTTTAATACTTTTTTAGCTGCACAGATTAATAGAAATTGTAATTCTTTATTGATGAATGGTACCAAAGTTTCGGATTTAATAACTGTTTCTGGTGATGTACATCATATTTTTCCAAAAGCATATTTAAAGAAAAACGGTATAAATTCTAAAGTGAAATATAATCAGGTCGCAAATTATATTTATTTGGATACTCAAATAAATAAAGCTATCAGTGACGATGCACCAGCTATATATTTTTCCAAAGTAAAAGAACAATGCAGAACAAAAAATATTGTATTTGGTAATATATCTGCAGATGAACTATTAAATGAAAACTTAAGAGAGAACTGCATTCCTGATGATATTTTTGATATGGATATAGAAAATTATGATGATTTTTTACAGAAACGCAGAAAGTTAATGGCGAAATTTGTTCAGGAATATTATAAGAATTTGTAATATTTATTGAAAATGATGCATGATAAAGAAGTTTTTAACCAAAAACAATCAAAAAAACAATCGTAAAATTTTGCGATTGTTTTTTATGCAGTCATAAATTTATAAATTATGTATTTTAAAGTTTTTCTTGCAACATACACTATTTTGTGGTGTAGTAATGAAAATATACGTACATTTATGATAAATTTAAGTAAAAGATAAAGTCCGCAAAACCCAGTAAAATCAAGGTTTTGCGGACTTTTAAAAGGATGTGGAGAAAATGCCAAAAATCATGTTCGTGTGCCATGGGAATATTTGTCGCTCACCTATGGCTGAGTTTTTGTTTAAAGATATGGTTGCTAAAAAGGGAATTGCCGGTGATTTTATCATTGCTTCCAGTGCTACCAGCAGAGAAGAAATAGGCAATCCTGTACATTGGGGTACAAAAAATAAGCTGGCGCAATATGGCATCAGCGTTGCCGGAAAATATGCCTGTCAGCTGACAGTTAAAGATTACAATGATTATGATTATATCATTGCTATGGACAGTAATAATCTGCGTAATATTAATCGCATTATCGGCAGCGACAGTATGGGTAAAGTGAGTCTTTTGCTTGATTATGCAGGGCGCAAAGGTCAAAGTATTGCTGACCCGTGGTATACAGGTGATTTTGATTTAACTTATGATGATATTAAGGCTGGACTTGATGGCTTTCTGAAATACTTAGGTTATTAAATAAAAAAGTTCGGATGCATTGCATCCGAACTTTTTGTTTTATCATTATACAATTTTTTCACCGTGATATGTTTCACCGCCGCCATCAGGTAAAAGGCCATAACGCTTAGTCCACAAATCTTTATATTTGATAGCCTGAGCATGAATGCTGTTATAGCTTGCTTCATCAAGAGTTTTGATTACTTTGGCAGGGATTCCGGCAACAAGAGAATTAGGCGGAACAATGGTTCCTTTGGTAACAACAGCACCTGCTGCTACGATAGAGCCTTTGCCGATTACAGCGCCGTCAAGAACGGTAGAGTGCATGCCGATGAGGCAGTGATCTTCAACTGTGCAGGCATGCAAAAGTGCACTGTGACCAACGGTTACATAATCACCTACGATGCATGGATGTTCATCTGCCACATGCAGGACGCTGTTATCCTGAATATTACTGTAACGACCTATTTCAATACGGTTAACGTCGCCGCGTACAGTTACGTTGGGCCATACGCTGCTGTATTCTTTCATTTCTACTTTACCGATAACGGTTGCTGCGTTAAAAGCATAAGCTTTTTCGTCAATTTTTGGCATTTGACCTTCAAATTTGTACAACATAGGTTTCACCACTTTCTAAATATATTTCAATTACTATTTATAATGTATTACTGATTTAATTATGCGCTGAAAAATACACAATGTCAATATGCTGCAGTTGTGAAAGATTTTTGACCGTGATTTAATAGTTTACTTGCGTATATTATGCTGAAAGAGTATGATAATAAAAAGAATGTAAGGTAGTTGATATATGAAATTTGATAAAAAGATAAAATATTTATGTTTCAGAATAACAGGATACTGTATTTTTCTGGGAGCAGTTTTGTATGCCATTTACAGTTCTCCGTACAATCCGCATCCTCATTCTGTTGAAGATATAAGAAACTGGGTAGATAGTTTTGGAACTTTGGCGCCTTTGATGTATATTCTGCTTTATACTTTCAGGCCGTTGCTTTTATTTCCTACACTGCTGCTTAATTTAAGTGCAGGCGTATTGTTTGGTCCGTACTGGGGCGTTGTATTTTTACTTTTGGGCGGACTTGGCTGTGCCAATTTTTGCTATCTGTTAGGAAGATTTGGCGGCGGTACGTGGTTTTTGGAGAATTTTGGCGGTAATATAGGCAAAAAGGTTACGAATTATTTACTGTGCAGCAACAGTTTTCAGCGGCTGCTGTGGCTGAGGACTGTGCCTGTTTTTCCTTATGATCCTGTTAGTGTTATTGCCGGAAGTGTGCGCTTTCCCTGGAAGGTTTATGTGGCAGCTACGGTTACAGGAATGCTTCCCGGGGCAATTGCATACAATTTTCTGGCAGATTCCTTTGGTACAGGAAGGTTTTACGGTGCAGTTTGTGTAACTGTTCTGGCGTTTGGTATTCCTTTTTATATGTGGCAAAAACGTGGTGAAAATAAAAAAATCAATGAAAGGAAGGTTGAAGATGGAAAAGAATGTTGAAGTTGAATTAAAATTGCTGATAAAGAAAAATGATTTGAAAAAGCTTCTGGCATCAGCTTTAATAAAAAGCGTTTTGCGTTCGGGCAGTGAAAAGAATTTAAGTTTAGAGACTATTTATTATGATACGGAAGACTTTGTTTTAAAAAATAATGGTATTGCCTACAGAGTGCGTAACAAGGGCAATGGCGAATACGAAGCTACTGTTAAAACTGCGCAAAAGAGCAGCAGCGGTTTAAGTGAACGTGTAGAGATAAACATGCCTTTGAAAGACAGCAATGCCGTACTGGAAGGCTTTAAGGATCTGGGACTGGGCTTTGAACTGACAGAGCTGGCTGCTGGTGGAGTAAGCGCCCTTTTTAAAACAGAGATAGAGCGTACGGTCTATATTTTGGACTTGCCGGATGCTGTTATAGAAATGGCAGTGGACAGAGGAAAAATAAGCAGGGGCAAAAGTGTTGATAAGATTGATGAGCTGGAGCTTGAGCTGTTAGAGGGTGAAAAGGGAGCTTTGCTGAATTTTGCAGCAAAAATTGCCGAGCAGGTACCTGTTTTTATCGAAAGACGCAGTAAATTTGCCCGTGGCTTAGCATTGATGAATATTGAAACAGATACAGAAAAAGTAAAATATAAAATTTCTCCTGATGAAAATATTAAGACAGAAATGTTTAAGTGCCTGCAGGCCCATTGTAATGAGCTTTTACTGGCGCAAAACAGTGTAAAGGCAGGCTTGTTTAGCAAAGCAGAAGCCAAATGCCTTCTGAAAGAGCTGCAGTATTTACGCAGTTATCTGGAATTCAGTCAGGCGTTTGTAGAGGGAGCATTTTCCTGTCATGTGCAGCGATTGGATGTATTAATTGCAGAGCTTGGTCAGGTACTCAATATCCGGGAGTTACAGAAAATGTGGCAGGATATATACGCTTTAAGCAGCCAGGTATTTGAGAAAAATGTTCTTACAGATAAATTATCTGAAGATGAGGCTGTGGCTGTGGAGAAATTTACTGAGCGTATCAAAAAAGGTGAGCTGACAGGTCTTGTTTTTGCGGTTATTGCAGATTTTTATAATAAAGCATGGGTAAATGAAGAATATTTACTGGCTGAAAGTACTGTACGTTGTCGTTTACAGGAATGGTATGATACGCTGGCAGAACTTGAAGATGACAGAGAAAAGCTGGCTGTGCTTTTGAATATCAGGCTTATTTTAAAAAGTATGCAGGGAAAAAATTATGCTAAAGCAGAAACCAAATTTAAAGAAAAGCAGAAAAAGTTTGAGCAGCAGAAAAAATCAGACTTGCTGCAGATAGTGCGTTATCTTGGAACAGGAAGCAGCAGCAGAGTTTTAAACAGAGATATTGGTATTTTACTGGGATGGCTGCTGGCAAAGAAAAGTGTATAAATTTTTAAGGTACAGTTACTGATGGCTGTACCTTTTTTCTTGGTGAAAAGTCTGTGAAATAAGAGGATTTAACAAAAAATAGCAGAATATTTTAAGATTATAATACAGATGGAGATATGTTTATGATTATTGGTATTGGCTGTGATGCAATTGAAATAGCAAGAGTTCAGAAAGCTGTGCAAAAAGATGCTTTTATGAAAAAGGTTTATACAGAGCAGGAAATTACATATTGCCAAAGCAAGGACAAACAGCAATATGCAAGTTTTGCGGCCAGATTTGCGGCTAAGGAAGCGGCACTTAAGGCTTTGGGTACCGGCTTTCGAGGCGGCAGTCTGACTGATATTGAGGTTATTAATGATGAACTGGGCAAACCGGTACTTATTTTGCACGGATTTTATAAGGAACTTGCCGACAGGAAGGGTATAACAAATTATCAGCTTTCTTTAAGTCATAATAAAGAAACAGCTGTTGCTTATTGTGTTATGGAGGTTTAGTAATGAAAATTGTTTTTGCGGATGAAATGAAAGCACTGGATTTACAGGCAGCAGAAAAATATGCTGTCAGCGGCAGTCTGCTGATGGAAAATGCAGCCAAGGCAGTTGCAGATAAAGTTGCGGAAGTGGCGTTAAAAAATAACTGGCAGAAAATTGTTGTTTTGTGCGGTAAGGGCAATAACGGAGGAGACGGTTTTGGTGCTGCCCGTTGGCTGTTGAATTATGGCTTTAATGTAAAGGTACTGCTTGCAGGTGCAGATGAAGCTGCAGTTACTGGTGATGCGGCGGCTCAGCTTAATATGTATAAGCTTGCCGGCGGTATTGTCGAAATTATTAACGAAGAAGACTGTCAGCTGGCTGAAATAATGTGTCTGAAAGCTGATATTTTGGTAGATGCTCTGCTTGGTACAGGTTTTAATGGTGAATTACACGGATTGATGCAGAACCTGTGCCATATAATTAACAGCTGCGGTAAATATACAGTTGCTGTTGATATTCCTACAGGCTTGAATGCAGATGATGGCAGTGTTGCCGGAGATTGCGTCAGGGCAGACTGCACTGTGACAATGGCTTTGCTTAAGGCTGGTTTACTTTTATATCCAGGTAAAAATTATGTTGGCGAAATAGTATGTGCTGATTTGGGTATGCCGGGAAAATTAATAGATGAATGTGCAAGCAAAAAATACCTTTTGACAGCTGATATAGTGCAAAAGCTGCTGCCTTTGCGCAAAGGCAATGCTCACAAAGGTGATGCAGGAAAAGTGGTTATTGCTGCAGGCAGTCCCGGTTATACAGGTGCCGCGGCACTCAGCTCTTTTGCTGCAGTAAAAGCAGGTGCGGGTCTTGTTTCATTATTAACTCCGCTAAGCTGCAGAGATGTTCTGGCAGTAAAGCTTACAGAAGTAATGGTACATGGATTGCTGGAAAGAATGCCGGGCATACTTGGCGGAGGCGCAGTATCTGATATTGCTGCCAAAGCTAATGCGGCAGATGTTTTAGCTATAGGACCTGGACTTGGAACTTCTGAAAGCACCATGGAAGTAGTAAGAGATGTTATTAAAAAGGCAGAAGTGCCTTTGGTTTTGGACGCTGATGCTTTAACAGCATTGCAGGGGCATTTGGAACTTTTAAAAGAAACTGAAGTGCCGAAGGTAATTACTCCTCACTGCGGAGAGATGGCACGTCTTTTAGATATGTCTCCTGAGGCTGTTGATCAGAACCGCATCAGGATTGCTGCCCAGTATGCCCAGGAATGGAATACAGTTCTTGTGCTTAAGGGAGCACCCACTGTGATTGGCTGTCCTGACGGAAGTGTATATATTAATACAAGCGGCTGCAACGCTATGGCAACAGGTGGCAGCGGTGATGTACTTACAGGTATTATCGCGGCTCTTGCAGGTCATAATATAACCTTGCAGGAAGCAGCTTTATGCGGTGTGTATCTGCATGGACTGGCTGGTGAAATTGCAGGCTGCGGCAGTGTGGGACTGGCTGCAGGTGAGATAAGCATGGCTTTTGTACAGGCGCGTAAAGCAGTAGAGAATATGACAAAGTCAGATGATTACATTTACAATTATGCTTTAAACATGATAAAATAAATTGCTGTAAATAAAAACATCTTAAAGAGGTGAATCTATTGCGTAAAGTTTTCACATATATAATTATGCTTTGCTGTATGATGTTTTGTACCGTTGCTGCTGCGGCTCAGGTAACAGATGTAAAATGGGGTGTTGATAATACTAATGTAGTGCGTATTGTAGTAGATGCAGATGCTCCTGTTACATATGCTGTTGAAAATGCTGCCAATATGCTGACGCTGACTGTAAATGCGCCGTTAAAAGATAATAAAAATGAAAGCATGAAGGTCAGAAGTACTTTGGCTCCTATGATGCAGGTTATCCCTGCAGGCGATAAAACAGTTGTTAAACTTAGCCTTACAAAGCCTGTAGCAGAAAATGAATATAAAAGCTTTACACTGAAACAGGATCCTAAAACTAACAGACCTTATCGTGTGGTTGTAGATGTTATGGCAGATAAAAAAGCTCCGGGTACGGTAAAGATACCTGTAAGCAAACCCGCTGCTGATAGAACTGTAGTAAGCAACAGACCTGTGGTAGTAAGCAACAAGCCTGTTGCCTCTGCTGCATCTGTAAGCACTCCTCCTGTAAAGGCTGAACCGCCGAAAGCGGAAATCAAACAGGAAGATAAAAAAGAAGAAAAGAAAGAAGTTAAAAAGGAAGTAAAAAAAGATAAAAAAAGCGACGAGAAAAAAGCTTCTAAAAATGGTTTTGCCACCAGCGGCGGATTAAAAGGCAAGATTATTACCATAGACGCCGGACATGGCGGAAGTGATCCGGGAGCTGTGGGCGCAGGCGGAACCAAAGAAAAAGATATTACTTTGTCTGTTGCCAAAAAAGTAGAAGAACTGCTGAAAAAACGTGGTGCCAAAGTATATATGACACGTACTGAGGATAAAGATGTTCACAGTCCCTATGCTGCTGATGCGGCAGAACTGCAGGCACGCGTAGATGTGGCAGAAAAGCGTGATTCTGATTTATTTATCAGTATCCATATTAATTCTTCTTCCAACAAAAAAGTAGGCGGTTTCAGCAGTTATTATTATCCAAAAACACAACATGATTTACGCATTGCCAAAGCAATTCAGGATCAGCTGACCTCTAATTTTGGCGTAGATGATCTTGGTGTACGTGAAGCCAATTTTTATGTTGTAAAACGCTGCAGTATGCCTGCAACGCTGTTAGAACTTTGCTTTATCAGTAATCCTAAGGAAGAAAAGCTGATGAACAGCAAATGGTTCCAAAATAAAACTGCCAAACTGATTGCGGAAGGTATTGAAGAATATTTTGAATAATGGCGTGGAGGAAAGAATGTTAAAGAAATTTTTGATTATAGCTGTAGTATTGTGCAGTATAATTGCTGCAGGCTGCAGCATGCTGTCGTCAGATGCAGGTGACAGCGCAGGCAAGCAGCAGATGCAGGCGCAGCAGGAAAGTAAAAAAATAAGCTTTATTGTTTACAGGGCTGCTGCTGATGGCAGTGAGAAACTTTTGCCGGAAAAAATTGTAATGAACGATAATGGCAAAAGTCTTCCGGAGAATGCTTTGAACGTTCTGCTGACAACAGAGCCTAAAGATGATAAAATGAGTAATGTTGTTCCGGAAAATACCAGACTTTTGAGTCTGAAGATTGACGAAGACGGAACAGCATATGCAAATTTCAGTAAAGAAATTGCAAAACAGAACCAGGGGTCTTATAATGAATTTATGCTGACTGGTGCTATTGTTAATACACTTACTGAATTTCCGGAAATAAAAAGAGTACAGATTCTGATTGAAGGAAAGAAAGTTACATTATTGGGCAGACACATGGATATCGAAGATCCGTTAAAACGTAATCCTAGTCTGCTGGAAAAATAAAATGAGCAGTACCGGCCAATGTTCGGTACTGCTTTTTTAAAAAGCGAGGAGTTTGTATGGAATTATATTTGCCCACAAGTGAAGATACTGAAAAACTGGGGCATGTACTTGGAAAACTGGCAAAAGACGGAGATGTTTTTTGCTTTACCGGTGATCTTGGAGCGGGTAAAACATCAATGAGCAGAGGTATTGCTGCTGCTCTTGGTGTAGGTGCAGATGAAGTTAACAGCCCTACTTTTACTATTATGAATATTTATCAGGGCAATGCTTTGGAAGTGCGTCATTTTGACTTATACAGATTAAACAGAGAAGAAGAACTGGATGATATAGGCTTTGACGAGTATTGCGGCAGCAGTGGTGTTACACTGATAGAATGGGCAGAGCTGTTTCAAGAAAGACTGCCGGAGGAATATCTGCAGATAAATGTTTTGCATCACGGCGAGGGAAGAAAAGCAGTTTTGCTTCCTAAAGGCAAAAGATATGAAGAAATTGTTGAAGGAGTGAAGATGTGTGCTGACCTTAGCTATTGAAACAGCTACAAGCGTGTGCAGTGTAGCGCTTGTAAAAGATGGCAAAGTACTTGCTGAATACAGTGTTGATTCAGGAATGACTCATTCTGAAGGATTATTGCCGCAAATTGACCAGATGCTGCAGCGCGTGAAGATTGCCAAAAATGATATTGAGCTGATTGCAGTAAGTATGGGGCCGGGATCTTTTACCGGTTTAAGGATAGGGCTGGCAACAGCGGAGGCTATGGCATACAGCTGGCAGTGCTGCCTGCATGGAGTAGATACACTGGAAGCTTTGGCTTATAATCTGCCTCTGGAAGGATTTGTTTTATCACCTGTGCTTGATGCGCAAAAAGGAAATTATTATCAGGCGCTTTATAAATGGGAAAATAACAGCCTTGTAAAACTTGCTGATACAGAAGTAGTAAATTTTGAGCAGGCTCTGGAAAGAGCGGCTATCTATGGAACGCCGGTAATCTTACTTGGTGAATGCAGAAAAATTACTCAAGATAAGCTTCCTGTGTGGATGAAAAAAGCTTCGGATACACTTGTAATGCCTAAGGCTGCATCTGTTGCTTTGGCTGCTCTGCAGGGATTTGATCCGGAGGCTGACAAAAAAATTTTTGGTTTGGAACCTTATTATATAAGAAGATCTGAGGCGGAGGAATTATGGGAGAAGAAACAGCAAGCATTACATTCAGAGAAATGAGTGCAGCCGATATCGGGGCTGTTGTCAGAATAGAAAAAGAGGCATTTTATGATGCCTGGAACGAATCCATGGTTTTAAATGAGATTAACAACAGCTTAACTCATTATCTGGTTATGGAAAGTTCTGCAGGAGTAATTGGCTATGCCGGTTTTTGGCTGGTGGCAGGTGAAGCTCAGATTACCAGAGTTGCTGTTGCTGAGGATGAGCGCGGCAAAAATTTTGGTACAAGACTGACTGCAGCTTTAATAAAAAAAGCCTGGGACCTTGGTGCGGAAGCAATAACACTGGAAGTCAGAGAAAGTAATATTGCCGCACAGAAGGTTTATCTGACCTGCGGCTTTGCCAGCGAAGGCATACGTCCTAATTACTATGAGGATAATCACGAAAACGCTGTTATTATGTGGTTATACAAACAAGGAGAAGGACATGAGTAAAGATGTTTATATTTTAGGTATAGAAAGCAGTTGTGATGAAACGGCTGCAGCTGTTGTAAAAAACGGCAGAGAGGTACTGAGCAATATTATATCCTCACAAATTGTTATTCATCGTAAGTTTGGCGGAGTAGTGCCGGAAATTGCCTCTCGCAAACATATTGAAAATATTATGCCCGTTATTGATGAGGCTTTAAAACAGGCTGATAAAAAGCTGGAAGATATAGATGCTGTGGCGGTAACTTACGGACCTGGTCTTGTTGGTGCTTTGCTTGTAGGCTTATCAGCAGCAAAATCACTGGCGTGGGCTACAGGCAAACCGTTAATTGGTGTAAATCATCTGGAAGGACATGTGTTTGCCAACTTTTTAAATGACAGTGAATTAAAGCCCCCCTTTATGGCTTTGGTTGTCAGCGGCGGACATACTGCGCTGCTGAAAGTTACCGGTTACAATTCTTTTGAATTACTTGGACAAACACGTGATGACGCAGCCGGAGAAGCCTTTGATAAAATTGCCAGAGTTATGGGTCTGCCATATCCGGGTGGACCTGAAATAGAAAAACTTGCTTTAAACGGCAATCCTCATGCAATAAGCTTTCCTGTTGCCAGACTTGATGCTCCTTATGAATTCAGCTTCAGCGGCTTAAAATCAGCTGTAATAAATTATCTGCATACTCAAAAGCAGAAAAATGTTGAAGTAAACTATGCAGATGTGGCAGCTTCATTTCAATATGCTGTAGTTGATGCACTTGTGCAGAAAGCAGTACACGCCATGCAGGAAACAGGCTTGAAAGAGATTGTACTGGCAGGAGGTGTATCCGCCAACAAAACACTGCAAAATACCTTAGCTCAGGCTGTAGATAAAATTGGTGCAAGGCTGGTACATCCCACTCCTATTTTATGTACTGATAATGCTGTAATGATTGCCTGCAGAGGTTACTTTATGTATCAGTCCGGAGCAGAAAGTCCACTGGATTTAAACGCTGTTCCTTCTTTAAAGTTGGGATAAACAAAAGTCTATTGTGTGCATAAAGCTGTGGATAATGTGGATAAAACAGTAAAAATACCGGTAAAAACTGATATTTTACTGTTGATAACTATGTTAATAAATTGGAAAAACTGTGGATTATTTTGATTTTAAATGTGGAAAAAACAATTTTTTTAATGAGGGGAAAACATGCTGAACAGTTTAACAGCAGAACAAAAAAATATTTTACAAACCATATCTCAGGGTATGGGGTTGGCTGCGGATATAGCAAAGTCTACGGTAACTTTGTATCTGCTGGGTGCCGACAGAAAGTTTTTATTTATTTATAAACAGGTTAATCCTTTAACCTTAATAGTAGAAAAGCAGGCTGATTTATCAGGTCAGAAAGTGCGCAGCGTTGAAGAACCTTTGGTTTTAAGAGCATTTCAGCAAAATGTTGCGTTATCCGGAAAGCGGGAATGCAGTTTAGGACGTTTTAACAGTTTTAATGTATATCCGTTAAAAGATATTTATGGAAAATGTTTTGCTGTAATCAGCTTTGATACAGATGATGCTGATCTTATCATGATAAGGGAAGCTTTGGAGTTTTTGAAAAACCTGAAAAGCGGAGAAAACTACGAAAGATTGTCTCCTGATGATGGTCTGATGATTGTTAATCAGGATAAACTGATTATTGCAGCCAACAGTAAAGCCAAGCATATTATGCAGGTTCTTAATGTAAATAATATTATCGGGAGAAGAACCAGCGATGTAGCGGTTAACTGGCCTTTAGTAGGCATGGTAATAGATACAGGCACTGCAGAGAGTAAGCAGTTTACCATGCATGGCAGGCTGCTGTTTATGAAGGTGTTTCCTGTAATTGCCAAGCCTAAGAGCGGCTGTGCAGTGATTATTCTGCAGGATATAACTGAAATTCATAAAAAAGATGAAGAATTATTGATTAAATCAGTAGTTATTAAAGAAATACATCACAGAGTAAAAAATAATCTGCAGACTATGGTAAGTTTGCTGCGCCTGCAGGAACGAAGAACAGTCAGCAAGGAAGCTAAAAATGTTTTAAAAGACTGTATTGGCAGAGTTAACAGTATTGCCGTTGTTCACGAATACCTGTCACAGCAGGATGTTGGCATGATAGATGTAGGAAAAGTGGCAAAGGGGATTTATCAGGCTGTTGTGGGCAGCATGCTAAACAGTGATTTTGTTTTAAATACAGATTTTGCCAGCGATAAGATACTTTTATCTTCTGATAAGGCAACAAGCATAGCACTTGTTTTAAATGAACTGCTGCAAAATGCCATAGAGCATGGCTTTGAAGGTTTAAGTCAGGGAGAGCTTAAAGTGCGCTTTACTGATATCGGCAACTGTTATAACCTTATTATTGCAGACAACGGAGTTGGGTTGCCGGAAGAATTTTCTATCAGTAAGGGGAATTTGGGTATGAAAATTATTAAAACTATGGTAGAAGCAGATTTGCACGGAAGCTTTTCATTGACTGCTAACAGTGATGGCGGTACTACTGCTTCTGTTATTATTCCCAAAAATGGCGGTGAAGTATGATGGAGAAATGTTTGAAAATAATAGTTGCTGATGATGAGGCTTTAATAAGACTGGACTTAAAAGAAATGCTTGCAGACGCAGGCCATGAAATAATTGCAGAAGCATCTAACGGACAGGAAGCAGTAAATTTGGCAGAGGAGCTTCATCCGGATCTTGTTATTATGGATGTAAAAATGCCTGTTATGGATGGTCTGCAGGCAGCTTCAATGATTGCAGAAAAAGATATTGCGCCTGTAATTTTGCTTACTGCCTACAGTCAGCAGGATATAGTAGCCAAAGCTACAGAAGCAGGAGTAATAGCTTATCTTGTAAAACCTATCAGAGAAGAACAGCTGTTTCCTGCTATGGAAGTTGCTGTAAACAGATTTAATGAATGGAAAAAGCTGAGTCAGGAACTTTATGAATTAAAAGAAAGTTTGGAAACACGTAAGCTTGTAGACAGAGCTAAAGGTATTTTGATGGCTGCCCATGGCTTTACAGAGCAGGAGGCATACAGAAAAATGCAGCAGTTCAGCATGGCTAAGCGCATAACCTTAAAAAAATTGGCTGAAAGTATTATTGCAGCCGCAAAATAAGAGCAGAACTTATCTGCTCTTTTTTTATTGCGAATGTGAAATTTGTTGTTTATCAATCAAAAAAATGGGTTGGGACAGCTGAATTTTGCGTTCAAGGCTCTGAAAAACACGTTCAGTAAGTAAAAATTGCGAAAAAAATGTAAAAAACCATTTAAAAGGTCTTGCATTTTTTGAACAGATGATTATAATAATAATTGTAATTAGCACTCAGATAAAAAGAGTGCTAATAAAGTTAAAAATTATTTAAATTATATATTTGTGAAAGGGGTTTTCAAGAATGTTGAAACCATTAGCTGATCATGTTGTTGTAGAAGTAGTTGCTAAAGAAGAAAAAACTGCTGCAGGTATCTATCTTCCTGATACTGCATCCAAAGAAAAACCTCAAACCGGTAAAGTTATTGCTGTAGGCAATGGCAAAGTTACTGAAAACGGCGTGCGTGTTGCACCTGAAGTAAAAGCTGGCGATGAAGTTGTATTTGCTAAATACAGCGGAACTGAAGTTAAATTAGACGGTAAAGAATACCTCATTTTAAATGAACGTGATATTCTTGCAGTAATTGAAGCATAATTTGTACTATATCTGAAGGAGCGATAATAATGGCTAAAGAAATTCGTTTTAATGAAGAAGCTCGCCGCAGCTTGGAACGCGGTGTAAATGCACTTGCTGATGCTGTAAAAGTAACCCTTGGTCCTAAAGGCCGTAACGTTGTATTAGAGAAAAAATTTGGTGCACCTACCATTACCAATGACGGTGTAACCATTGCTCGTGATATTGAACTGGAAGATCCGTTTGAAAACATGGGCGCTCAGCTTGTTAAAGAAGTATCCATCAAAACCAACGATGTAGCTGGTGACGGTACTACTACCGCTACTGTACTGGCTCAGGCAATGATTCGCGAAGGCATGCGCAATGTTGCAGCTGGTGCAAATCCGATGGTACTCAAAAAAGGTATCCAAAAAGCAGTTGACGTTCTGGTTGAAGAGCTGAAAGCTGTTTCTCAGAAAGTAGAAACCAAAGAAGCTAAAGCTCAGGTTGCTTCTATTTCTGCTGCTGACGAAGAAATCGGCAATCTGATTGCTGACGCTATGGAAAAAGTTGGCGATGACGGCGTAATTACCGTTGAAGAATCCAAAACCATGGAAACCTGCCTGGAAACTGTAGAAGGCATGCAATTTGACCGCGGCTACATTTCTCCTTACATGGCAACCGATCCGGACAAAATGGAAGCAGTTTTAAACAATCCGCTGGTACTTATCACCGATCGTAAAATTACCATGATTCAGGATATTATGCCTGTACTGGAAAAAGTTGTTCAAGGCGGCCGCGAACTCTTAATCATTGCTGAAGACATCGAAGGCGAAGCACTGGCAACCCTGGTTGTTAACAAGCTGCGTGGCACCTTCAAAGCTGTTGCTGTAAAAGCTCCTGGCTTTGGTGATCGTCGCAAAGCTATGCTGCAGGACATTGCAATCCTTACCGGTGCAACTGTTATCAGCGAAGAAGTTGGCCGTAAATTAGACAGCGCTTCTATCGAAGATCTTGGCCAGGCTGGTCAGGTTCGTGTAACCAAAGAAATGACTACCATCGTTGAAGGTATGGGCGACAAAGAAGAAATCGCAGCTCGTGTTGCACAAATTCGCGCTCAAATTCCTGAAACCACCTCTGAATTTGATAAAGAAAAACTCCAGGAACGTCTTGCTAAACTGGCAGGCGGTGTTGCAGTAATTAAAGTTGGTGCAGCAACTGAAGTTGAACTGAAAGATAAAAAACTGCGTATTGAAGACGCACTGAATGCTACCCGTGCAGCTGTTGCTGAAGGTATCGTAGCAGGCGGCGGTACCGCACTGCTTCAAGTACAAAGCGCACTTGGCAAAATCAAAGCATCCGGCGATGAAAAAACCGGCGTAGAAATTGTTAAACGTGCTATTGAAGAACCTGTACGTCAAATTGCTTATAACGCAGGCCTTGAAGGCGCAGTTATCGTTGATACCATTAAACGCAGCCGCAAAGGTGTTGGCTTCAACGCATTAACCGAAAAATATGTAGACATGATTGCTGAAGGCATCGTTGATCCTACTAAAGTAACCAGAAGCGCACTGCAAAACGCAGCAAGCATCGCAGCTATGGTTCTTACTACCGAATCCATCGTAGCTGACAAACCGTCTAAAGAAGCTGCTCCTGCAGCTGGTATGCCCATGGGCGGCGGTATGCCCGGCATGATGTAATAAGCATCAGATAATTTTTAAGACCTTACAGATTTTCTGTAAGGTCTTTTTTATATAAATTGATTTTTAAAGCTGTTTATGATAAGATTTTATAATAAAACTGTTATAAAAATTACATAAACGATAATTAAGAATATAAAAGGAGTGTGTCAATGGTATGCAAAACAAAGAACAAGAAATGATACTGGTAATTGACTTCGGCGGTCAATATAACCAATTAATTGCAAGACGTGTACGCGAAAGCGGCGTATATTGCGAAATTGTTTCCTATAAATACAGCCTTGAAAAAATTAAAGCTAAAAATCCTAAAGGCATTATTTTTACCGGCGGTCCTAACAGTGCGTATTTGGAAGATTCTCCGACTATTGATCCGGAAATTTATACCTGGGGTGTACCGGTATTGGGCATCTGCTATGGCAGCCAGCTGATGATGCATATGCTGGGCGGCAATGTATGCAAAGCTCCTGAACGTGAATATGGCAAAACAGTGGTTGACCTTGATGTAAACAGCCCCATGTTTGCAGATCTTAATGACAAAAATGTATGCTGGATGAGCCACAATGACTACATTGAAACTGTTGCTCCCGGTTTTGAAATCGTTGCTCATACTCCTAACTGCCCTGTTGCAGCTGCTCAGGACAAAGCTCGTAAATTATACTGCGTACAGTTCCATCCGGAAGTACTGCACACAGAAAACGGCACTAAAATGTTAAGCAACTTTATCTATAATGTGTGCGGCTGCAGCGGTACCTGGAAAATGGATTCCTTTGTAGAAGAATCTGTACAGGAATTAAAAGCAAGAATTGGTGATGGCAAAGTACTGTGTGCTTTATCCGGCGGCGTAGACTCCAGCGTATGTGCTGCTATGCTGGCTAAAGCTATCGGCAAACAGCTTACCTGCGTATTTGTAGATCATGGTTTGCTGCGTAAAAATGAACGTGAAGAAGTATGCGGCGTTTTTGGTGAAGGCGGACAATTTGATATTAACTTCATCTGCGTTGACGCTCGTGAACGTTTTTACAGCAAGCTTGCCGGTGTAACTTCTCCGGAAGGTAAAAGAAAAATTATCGGTGAAGAATTCATCCGTGTATTTGAAGAAGAAGCTAAGAAAATCGGTGCTGTAGATTATCTTGCTCAGGGAACTATTTATCCTGACGTTGTAGAAAGCGGACTGGGCGGAGAATCTGCAACAATTAAGAGCCATCATAACGTAGGCGGCTTACCTGATTTTGTTGATTTTAAAGAAATCGTTGAACCTTTGCGCGACCTGTTTAAAGACGAAGTTCGTCAGGCAGGCAGAGAACTTGGCTTACCGGAATATCTGGTTGCACGTCAGCCGTTCCCCGGTCCTGGACTTGCAATCCGCATTATCGGCGATGTAACTGCTGAAAAAGTAGCAATCGTACAGGATGCAGACGCTATCTATCGTGAAGAAGTAGACAAACTGCCGGTTGAGCAGCGCCCCAGCCAGTATTTTGCTGCACTGACCAATATGCGCAGTGTTGGTGTTATGGGTGACGAACGTACCTATGACTATGCAATTGCATTGCGTGCAGTAACTACTACAGACTTTATGACTGCTGAAGTTACTATGCTGCCGCAAAGCACTATTACAACTGCTGCTAACCGCATTGTAAACGAAGTAAAACACATTAACCGCGTACTGTTTGACTATACTACCAAACCGCCCGCAACCATTGAGTTTGAATAAGAAAAAATGTTTTGAATATATATCTGTAAATCTTGTTTAATAAGGCGAATTTTTCTATTTTTGATAGTACTTATTTAAACTGCATTTACTGATTACAGATGTGCTGAAAAGTTATTTGCATAGAAATAGAAGGTCTAACCGATTTTTTAGTTGGTTGGACCTTATTTATTTTATTGGTTCTTAATGAAGTATTTGAAAATTTTACTCCAAGTATAGTAAGCTTGTCTTGAATGATATGGCTTCATGTTGTGGTAGAATTATTTTCAAGATATAAATTATATTGAATACTCAAATGTAGAATATGAGCAGGAATATCTTATTGATCCCATTAAGTAGATATGGCAAAACAATTGTAATTAGTGGCTTTGGATAAGAAAATAAAAAAGTTCAGATTAAAAATGTATGTCTGAAGAATTATGGAATTTGAAGCCAAGACTTTTAATGGTACTATCATCTATAAAGATTCTCACTCATTAGGCGGCTACTGTGATGCTGAGCTGTAAAAGTATGGACATATTAGTAATAAGTTTAACTAAAATATTTTAAAGTAATAATAAATTATGAAATAAGGTCAAATATTATAAAAGTGTTATTGTCAAGATAAATATATGAAAATTATTTTGGAATGTAAGAAAATTAACTTATTTTTGACTGTTAAATGTTTGAAAAATAATAAACATCAGAATATTTTATAAAATACTTCAAGAACCAAAAGACAATTAGTATTTAAATTTTGATTAAAAGAGGTAGTATGTGTGTTTCTACATAACTATCCGAAAGTTGGTATGATATAGAATATTACACAGGTTTAGATAAATACAAGTTGATTGGCAGTGACGAAATAGGTGTATAATATAAAAATATACAAGGATATTAGTTAAAAGTCGATTGCACCGCGAATATAGAAAAATGTAGAAGATTTGAAAGACAAAGAGAATAGACTATACGTTTATGTTGTAGCAAAAGTTTTAAGGGAGTATTTTTATTTTATTAAAACTTATTATATCTTTAGAAAATCTTGGAGTATATTGTGATATATGCTACAATAGTTTCAAAAAATTGCCATCGATTGGATAACTATTATGTTAGTCAGTTATAATAAACTATAGAAGCTACTTATATATAAAAAGATGAAGCATTCTAATCTGAATGATATTATTGGCATTAGCTTTAATGTAATGGCGAAAATGGGAAGAAATAAATTTGTCTCAATATAGTTTGATGAAAATATGTTGTGCTCTTGATTGCAATATTGGCAATATTTATAGATATCATGGTAAATAAAAAATTATGAGATCAGGGGGAGAATTAAAATGGATTTCAAGCAATATAAAGGGAAGAATATTCTTGCATGGCTTTGGTTTGATCGTGAGTATTATAATCAAGATAGAGCTAATACTGTATGTTATGTTTATCCGCGTGTATTGATTAATAAAGAGACTGTTGACCTAATTGATCCTGAAGATTTTCCTAAGTATGGTGCGATTAGAGTTAATATTTATGGAGGGGAAACTGCTGAGGATATTTCTGATAGATTTGGTTCTTTTGTTAGTTTGAAAATAAACGAAGATGATCCAAATCCGAACTATGAGGGAAACAATATGTATAGCCTCAGGTACAATTTTAATTTTGGAAGAACCAACTCTGGTATTTGGATAGAAAAATTTTCTGGTAAAGGTTTTTATCAAGTTATTGATATCAATGGAAATATGGAAACACTTCAAAAAGATCGTTCAATACCAGTACCTGATTTTGAAGTTCGAACAGCACTTGTTTTATTGAGGTTTGAAACCAAATTATATGGGCCGTTTGAGTGTGGAGAGACAAAAGAAGGCAAAATTCTACTTAATGGTATTAAGATGTTTCAGTATAATGTTGGTGAATACGATACGATGGATTACAATGATGATCTTTTAGTGATTGAGGATCAGAATGGAGAGGAGGCTCTAATTCTTATTCCAAAGGCATCACTTCCTTCCCCTGAAGAGTGTGAAGTTAGTTATGATTGGATAAGTGAAGAGACGCTTATTGATAACTTTATTGATTTTCTGCATGGGATAAATTTCTATACTCGTGAGCAAGTTCGCCAGCTAAAAGAAATGGTACATCAGCTTGTTAAAAGTGGTAGTGATGTACAGTTTACGAGTGATCGTATAAACAAGATACAAGAATTATTGCGAGATATTTGTCGAAAAGAGGAATATATCGGAGATGTTGTGGAGTATGCACTTTCAGACGAAAGTATGAAAAAGACTTTAATTCATGAAGTGTTGAACAATTATTTTGATCAGATTCAAAATAGGATTATTGAAATTTCTTCGGTACAGGAACGTATAAATGCATTAAAAGCACAAGAATTATTTTTGCAGCAAAGTGTTGAGTCACTTAAAAAAAATGCTGAACAAGGAAAAGCAGAAAGTTCTGAAGAAGACAAGTTGATAATTTTTGAATTGAATCAAAAACTTGAAGTGCTATTGAAAGAAAAGCAAGCATTGAGTGCAGAACTTGAAATTCGTAAAGACATAGAAAGCCTTAAAGCAGAAAGGGATCAGCTTAAAGAAGAGCGAGATAAAGCAAAAGATAGTTACAATCAACAGTTGATCGATAATAATGAGCTTAAAAAACAGTTTGATGCTACGTTGCAAGCATTTAATGATAAGGCGGCGCAAACAGCGAGAATTCTTGATAGCAAGTTATTAGATAAAATTTTACGCGGTATTGGTGAAGAGCCTAATGTAAAGGATAGTATTACATTTGATACATCATTGCTTCATTCTGAGCCGATGGATTGCGCTGGTATTATTAGGCGTGTAGCTGATTTTATTAGTGATAAAGCACACAGAGATGTAACTTTTAATGATGTTGCGAACTACCTTATCTGTATTACACAAGGCTTTATTACCACGTTTGCTGGTGAGCCTGGGACGGGAAAAACTTCTTTATGTAATATTATTGCAAAAGCCTTGGGATTAGTAACAGATACTCCACAAAGACGGTTCATCGATATTTCTGTTGAGCGAGGATGGTCTTCTCATAAAGATTTTATTGGATACTATAATCCGTTATCGAAAAGGATGGAACGTAGCAATGGAGAAGTTTTTGATGCGTTCGAGTGGATGGACAGTGAATATGATTGTGATCAGTCGAAAATAGCTCCCTTTATTATCCTTCTTGACGAAGCAAATCTTAGTCCAATAGAACATTACTGGGCGGCATTCCTTAGAAATTGTGATTTTGCATCTGTATCCAATCGTTCTATTCCTCTTGGTGGTACTAGAAGCTTTAAGCTTCCCGAATATCTTCGGTTTTTGGCAACTGTTAATTTTGATCATACAACAGAGGAACTTTCTCCGAGATTTTTAGATAGAAGCTGGGTTATTATGTTGGAACCAGCTAGAGTTGATGATGAAGTTGATGAGGATATTAAAAATGTTGAAGATATGATATCCTTTGGTGATATGAAGGAAGCGTTTTGCATCAGGGGAGATGATGTAATTGATGAGGCGATTCAGAATAAATGGAATGCTATTCAAAAGATTTTTAGAGATAGGTCACTCCAGATCATGCCCCGTAATTTGAAAATGGTAAAGAATTATTGTGCTGTTGCTTGTAGATGTATGGAACGTGATACTCCAGCAACAAAATTTGCGCCACTGGATTATGCACTGTCACAAAAAATTCTTCCTACCATCAACGGAAATGGTGATAATTACCGTTTGTTGATTGAAGATTTACTTAGAGAATGTACTGCACAGAATATGCCCATAAGTGCTAAGCATTTGGAGAGAATGAAACGTATTGCAGAAAATAATATGGGTTTTTACCAGTTCTTCTCTCGTTAAGTGGCGCGTGAAGGAGGAAGTCATATATACGATGGTGAAATGCATTTTGTCCTGTCAGAACAAGAAACAAAATATCAATCTTAATCTTTCGGACTGCTTCATGGATATATCCTCTGTTGATTTTACTGAATGTGCTGTGGTTTTTGAAGATGAAAACTATGATATTTATTTTTTGTGTGATAAGTATAATAGACTTGATGTTGTGTCAGTTGATGTATGTGTTAATGGAGAACTAATTGGAAATATAGTTTTTGAGACTGATACGGATATTGTTGAGGGACTTACAAGATATAGAGATGATATCTTTGCAAAACAACCATTTTTACTTCATTATGATCTTGTTATTGTTTCTTTTATTTTGACGTTTGTAGATGGGTCTTTCAAGGAATATTTTACAAATTTTTTGCTGTGTGTGAGCAAGAGCAAAGAGGATGTTATAAATATACAAAATATTCTTCAAGATTTAATTGCATTTGATGGTTCACAAGTTGGTGAGTGGATATTTTCTGATAATAAACGAGGTGCAAGTAATAGCCTTTTTGAAGGAAAGTGGAATAAGCGTTCATATAAGTCTTTGAGTTCGTACATTCAATTATTAGAGCAAGTAATTGCGTGTTATAAAAATAATTATGCATACTTTAGGGTGAAAGGTAAACATACAATAAAGCAGTCAAGTGTACTAGTTCCTTATGAAAAGGTAAAAAATATTTCTCGTGGTAGTTTTTGTTGGATTATGCAGAATACAGATCAATTATCTGAGGTTCTGTATACTAGTGGAATTCGATATCGAAATAAAAACTATTTACCATATCAAATTAAAACAGATGCAAATAAAAAAAGTTGGAACGTATATGAGAATAGAGTGATTGTTGCTTTTTTATATCATGTTCTTTTAAATGCAAAACAAATTTTTTCGGAGTTTGATAATAATGTTTTAAATGAAGAGCGAATTATTTCTAGAATTCATGGAAATTTTCCAAAAGAATACTGTGCGCCAATAATTACAGTTAAATCTTTACAAGTTGCATTTTGCAGGATTTTGTTGGAAAAGCTTAATAATTCCATCAGTATATTACAGAGCCTCTACAAACAATATGAAGCACTTTTTGATTTTAAAACATCAATACTAGATAAATTTCCAAGAAAAACAAGTACATTTTGCGAAATCAAGCCATATGCACAAGTTTTTGAGATTATTGTCCGTTGGTTTCAGTATGGTGAATATAGTTTGGAAAAAGAGCGTTTAATTTTACAGGTAAAAACATTAGATAAATTGTTTGAATATTACTGCTTACTTCAACTTTTGAAATTATTGGCTGACAATGGATATCAAAAAGATGATGTTAAAGAACCTGTATTCAAATACCTATATACTTCAGCAGATGCATATTATCATAATGAACAGGATATAGCTAACACATATATGCTAAGAAATAATCATGTTTCAGTTACGTTGTACTATCAACCAGTAATTAGTTCAGTTAGGTTTGAAAATAATCTCACACTTTATAGAACTACAAAGCCTCCATTTGGCAGATCAGACTACTATACTCCAGATTTTGTATTAAAATTTTCATACTCTGGAAGGAATGAGGAATATGTAATTTTTGATTCGAAATTTTCATCTAGAGATAACATTAAGAATCATAGTTTATTGGAAGTTATTCGTAAGTATTCATGTGAGATGTGTACGACCGCTAACGGTCATCCTCCAAAGATGGTTTGGATTATGCAGGGGAGAGTCAAAAGTAGTGAAAATGCGATTTGGCGATATCATAATTCACCGCTAGCCTTTAAGTATCAACCTACTACATCGTTTGGCATTGTCTCAGTTAATACAGTTGTAGAAATTAAGAAGAGATTATGGACTGAGATAAAAAATAGCATTTCTTTCTTGAAATAAATTTCGATAGTACTTTTATTTAAAACAAAAAAGATTACGGTATAAATGCCAATTACATATAACTAAATTATTCAGAGTATTATATAATGTATCACATCGTTATTACAATTTGATCAGAGATAATATTTAATATAACTACGATAGTAGAATACCATATTATGCTATGAAAAAGGTTTGAAGCAGGTTTAATATGATTAAATTAGATGATAGTATTATCCTATAGTTTAATAAAAATTAATAAAAAGAGCTTAGTTCGAGAATTCGAACTGAGCTCTTTTTTGTCGATATAATACTAAAAATTGTAATATATGTACAAATAAATCATTTGATCACTACATATAAATTATGAATATTGTATTTTATACTATGTTATATTAAAATTTTTGTAATTACAAATATGGAGGGTTAGTTATGTCAAAAAAAGAAATTGAAAGTTTTTAAGCAGAATCTAAAATTAATGAAGCTGCAACAGTAGAAGAATTTAAAGAAGCTGTAAAAGGGGCATACAAAGATAGAACAAGACAAGTATATTTTATTTGGAAAAAAATCAAGGAATTATATCCTGAAGTTGATGCTAATAGAATTATAAGGGAGGCTAGCTGGGATTTTGGGTTATATCAAGGAAATCAAATTTTAAAAAAATATGGTGATGAGAATATTGGACCTAAAGAAGCATTATTAGGACAAACATCTAGAGGTGGATTACTTGTATTTGAACAAGAAATAGTAGAATTGGAAGATGACAAGGCTGTGAAAATATTTAACTGTTGTCCGCATGTTGAAGCATTAACAGAATTGGGATTATCAAAAGAAGAAATAAAGATGTTTTGTCGTGATATGTTAGGACATTGTGATTATGCAATTTGTCACCCGTTCAGCAATGTAGAGATTGACTTTCCAACAACAATTGCTGATGGTGAAGGATACGGCTGTGCGATGACAATTACTAGAAAAAAATAGTAAGATAAATATCATGAGGGGGATGTAAAATGATACGGAAACCAACATTTACAGAAGCTATGGTACCTATGGTTGCAATGATTTTACTTTTAGGTATTGGTTATGGCAAATATGGATTACCTATACAAGCATTGCTTATAGCTGCTGCTGCTATAGCAGCTATAATTGCCAAAAGAGTTGGTTATGAGTGGAAAGATATGATTTCCGGAATTAGTGACAAGATGCATAGTAGCTTTCAATCTCTTTTTGTTATGGTTTGTGTAGGTGCTATGATTGCAAGCTGGATGGTATCAGGTACTATTCCTATGCTAATTTATTATGGTATAAAAATTATTGATCCACAATTTTTATTTGTTACTGCGTTTTTAGTAACTGCTGTGATTTCTACTTTTACTGGAACCTCATTCGGTTCTGCAGGAACAGCAGGCGTTGCTATAATGGGTATAGCTATAGCTTTAGGTGTTCCGTTAGAAATTGTTGCAGGTGCAGTTATTTCTGGAGCTGTATTTGGTGACAAATTATCTCCGTTGTCTGATACAACAATCTTGGCACCTATTGCTGCAGGCAGTGACTTGTACGACCATATAAGACACATGCTTTATACAACAGGTGCAGCAACCATTGTTTGTCTGGTTGTATATACATTTTTAGGGATGAATATGTCTGTTGGAGCTATTTCCAATCCTGAAACTGTAAATGCTGTACTGGTCAATCTTGAAACTTTGTACAATTTTAACTGGTTATTATTATTACCACCAGTTATTGTATTTTATGGAGCATATACTAAGAAACCAACAATTCCGATGTTGCTTTTAGCTGCTGTTTTAGGCTTATTTTTAGGTATTGCTTTTCAGGGATTTTCTTTGAAAACTGCGTTAATGGCTTTTGTAAATGGTTTTAAAGTTGATATGTTAGTAAATGCAAATCAGGTAGAACCTGTAAAAGCTATTACGACTTTGCTGAATAGAGGCGGCTTAATGGGCATGATGAGTACAGTATTGCTTGTATTTTGTGCATTTGCTTTTGCCGGTATATTTAGTAAAGCTGGTTGTATAGAAGTAATTCTTGAGCGTATTATTAAATCTATACATTCTGTTGGAAGTTTGATTACAGCAACTGTTGGCTCTACTTTATTTATGAGTTTGGTTACCGGTAGTTCTTATTTGGCTCTTCTTATACCAGGTGAAATGTTCAAAGATTTATATAAAAAATTTAATTTAGCCCCTAAAAATTTATCTAGAACATTAGAGGATTCTGGTACTTGCGCTGTACCTATAGTTCCTTGGTCTGTTGCTGGAACTTATATGGCAACGACATTAGGTGTACCAACAATTGAATATCTCCCTTGGACGATATTGTGTTATAGTAGTATGATTTTTGCTATTATATTTGGGTATACAGGGTTTGGTATATCAAAAATAAAATAAATTAGTACGATAGTGTATAATTATTTTTAGGGTTAGCTCTATATTTATGGAGCTAACCCTTTTTGCATAAAGAAAACCTCGCGCTATGCGCGTAGTTCAGAAAGTTTATATCGATATAAAGAAAAATCCTCCTTTGATAAAATAAGTACAGCTCCCCAGCCGCACAAAAATCAAAGGAGGATTTTGTCATGTCAGACATGAAAATTTTATCATATACAATATGGAGATGCAATAATTATATATTATTGCTACCAAATAGAATACGTAATAACTTGGTGTTAAAGAAATTAGTAAAAAGAAAGGAAAAAGAAAGTGCCCCTTTTAAGGGGCAACAGGTAAATAGTGTATAGCCAGAGAGTTTGCGGTGATATTTTAACATTGACCTCTGGAAGCAGACCAGCCGTTATACAGATAGCTTTGATTGCTGTTATTTAACGTTAGCCTGATATACTCTGTTAAACAAAATATACATAACGCCGGAGGCATCATCACTGAATTTATACATAAAATCACCATCAGCATTGGTGTGGAAGGTAATAATATTGTTTTCCAGACCTGCAGCAGTAATTTTATCAAGATCTACAGCCTGTACGGCTTTTTTGCTTAAGTAGATAATGCGCTGATTAGTAAGGAAGAAATAGCCGATATCCAGCAGAGCGGTTATTTCTTCTTTTGTTTTGGGATGCTCCAGTTTTTCGCCTTTAAAGGTAACAGTTTCATCTATGGTAAATTTACGTGTCAGTTCAAAGTAGTTATCTTCTTTTTCAACAACTTTCTGCTGACAAAGTCCTGCCTGAGCTGCAGCATGACAGATTTCGTCCTTTTGCAGAGGAATATCAACTTTGATATTGCCCAAAGAGGAATGCTCTGCGTTCCAGTAGTCACGATATCTTTTGAGAGCATTGGCAATATTATTTTTAAACTCGTAAGGTATATCAAGAGCAGTACATTCTGCGCGCAATGCTGCTTCGTCATCAGGAGTATAGCGCTCACAGCTGCTGAATCCTTCAAATTTCAGATTGAAATAATCCTGAAAAACCTGTTTGCGGATGGAAAAGCCATCTTCATAATCGTAACCGAAGATTTTATTAATTTCCTGTATGGTGAGTTTTTCTTCCTTGCTTAAAATATTACGGCAGCGGGTAAAATATGCGCTTTGTTTGGCACCTTTATCAGCAAGTTTAATAAGATGTGCCGGCAGCTGCAAAGTTTCTGCAAGATATGCAGCATCTGCAATTATCGGGTCATCTGCTTTTTGTGCCTGAGTATAGGCTACATCGGCAAATTTTCTGTACATGGCAGAGCGTTCTTCCAGGTTACTTTCTTCAAATTTTGCGCCCCAGTTTTTTAAAACGCTGTTTACTTTTTCCGGTGTCAGCTGGCGTACATTTTCAGCCTGTGCAAGTATGTTATTGATTTCTTTCCAGGCATTATGGGAAGGCTTGCCGCCAAACAATTTAGAGAAAAAACCGCATGTTTCCAGCTCCTGTTGTGTATATGGTTTCAAGATTACACATCCTTTTTATTACATATTTCTTTTTATTATACAGTAAATTATTTATAACATAAAGATATCAGTCAAAATAAATGTTGAAGTAAATACATTATTGTGAAATTAATGTGAATAAAATTATTAAAAATGCAATAATATGCAGATAAAGAGTACAAATATCATGTTTAAATTATAAAAATGCATAAATTACATAAGGTGATTTTGCTGCCTGGCACGTTACAGAAAATGTAGAAAATAGTATGTTATAATTATGTTGTTACAATAGTATGAAAATACAGCAGCTATACAGGAGGATGGCTGCTGAGTAAATCGGAGATGATGGTATGGATGGGTATAAGCAGGAACAGAATAAAGTGAACTGGAAGGTTAATCTTGCAGTATTATGGATAGGTGTATTTTTTGCCTGCGCCAGCTACACTATGGTTGTACCTTTTCTGCCGGTTTATCTGCTGCATGATTTGCAGGTCAGCCAGGATGAAGTTAATTTCTGGAGTGGTGTTGTTTATGCGGTTACTTTTTTAGGAGCAGCTTTGATGGCACCTTACTGGGGTGCCAGAGCTGACAGAGTGGGTCAGCGTAAAATGGCTATTCGTGCAGGATTTGGCCTTGCTCTTACCTATGGTTTTGCGGGTCTTTGCCAGAATGTGATGCAGCTTTTTATCGTGCGTGCGGTAACCGGTGTTATCAGTGGCTTTGTACCTGCTTCTATGTCTTTGGTTTCTTCTACCCTGCCGGAGCGAAAAATGGGTTGGGGTATGGGTTTAATGCAGACAGCTGTTGCCAGCGGCAGTATTTTAGGACCGCTTTTGGGTGGTTATTTAAGCAGCTGGTTTGGTATGCGCATGTCCTTTTTTGTAGCCAGCGTGTGTTTGTTTTTAGCAGCAATTCTGGTCATTTTTCTTGTACATGATGCGCCTTTAAGTAAAGAGCATACCAAAAGAGAGATCAATCTGCTGGATGATTTAAAGGGTGCTTTGGCAAATAAAAATCTGCTGTATATTATGAGTATGTTTTTTCTCATTCAGGTTTGCGTAATGATTATTCAGCCGCTTATTACCATGTATGTAGGCACGCTGATGGGAGCGATGAATGATGATACAATAAAAATTTCCGGTATCATCTTCTCTCTGGCAGGTATTGCAGGTATTATTGCAGCACCCTTCTGGGGTAAGCGCGGACAGCGTTTTGGTTATATTAAAATCTTCTGTCTTGTATCTTTTGGTGCAGGGTTTGTAAATTTATTTCAGATCTTTGTTCATGATGTGTGGCAGTTTGCCGGTATCCAGTTTATCTATGGTCTGTTCCTGGCTGGAGCAATTCCCAATATCAATGCTAATCTTGTTGAGGTTACAGACCAGTCCATGCGCGGCAAGGCCTTTGGACTTGTTACTTCCGCGCAGCAGTTTGGCGGCGTAATCGGACCTTTGCTTGGCGGTGCTTTGGGTCATTGCCTGCCTACAAGGCTTGTTCTTGTGTGCACGGGATGTATTTTAATCAGCGCATCACTGTATTCGTATTATACAAAACTGCGTAAAGCTGTATAATATATAGTGAATATAAATAATCTGATGTTGAGGATAATATGGAGATAAGAGTATTAAAATATTTTTTGGCTGTTGCCAGATGTGAAAATATAACAAGAGCGGCAGAAGAGCTGCATTTAACTCAGCCTACATTATCCAGGCAGCTTACTGATCTGGAGCTTGAACTGGGCAAGCAGCTTCTTATCCGTGGAAAACGCAAAATAACGCTTACTGAAGAAGGCCGGTTTTTAAAAGCAAGAGCTGAGGAAATCATTATGCTGGCAGATAAGACTGAGGCACAGATACGCAGCAATGACGAACAGATCAGCGGAGATGTATATATAGGCTGCGGAGAAACTGAGGCCATGCGGGAAATAAGCAAGGTGCTGGCTGAGGTGCGTCAGGCATATCCAGATATCCGTTTTCATATGGTAAGCGGCAATAGTGAGCTGATAACTGACTGGTTAAACAAGGGGCTACTTGATTTTGGCCTTTTGTGCAGGCAGACACCGCCGGTAGAATACGTTTACCGTCAGCTTAATTACAAAGACAGCTGGGGACTGCTGGTGAGAGAAGATAATAAACTGGCTGCCAAAAGCGGCATTGAGCGGGAGGATTTATTTAACGAGCCCCTTATAATATCCAGACAAATTGTAGAAAGTCAGGAGTTTGATCACTGGCTGAACAAGCCTGTCAAGGAGCTGAATATTGCAGCTACCTATAATCTGCTGCATAATACGCTTTTTATGGCAGAACAGGGAATTGGCAGTGTTTTAGGCTTTAATCGTATTATTTCTGAAAACAGTATGATGGGCTCCGGATTAAAGTTTATACCCCTTAGTCCGCCCATCTATTCTTCCAATTATCTGATCTGGAGAAAGAGATATGTTTTTTCCAAAGCAGGAGCTGTGGTAAAAGCATATTTTGAAAAAGTATTCCCGAATAAATATGCTTCAAAGGCATAATAAAAGATAGAAACAAAGTATTGGTAATTATATTAACCTTCATTTTATAATTAGTTATCGAAGAAATCTCGAAATATTATAAAATGGAGGTATTTTTATGAAAAAATTTGGTTCAAAATCAAAATTAATTATTGCTGCTGCTTTAGTAGGATTATTTACCTTGGGCGCTGGCAGTGCCTACGCTGCTGATAGTCTGCAGCAGTTTTCTCATATGAAAAAGTCATCAATCAGTAAATTAAAAGATGACACCAGAGTGTTTAACATCGATAAAAATATAACTGTTAAAAAAGTAAGCTTTCAAAACCGTTATGGCTTTGATGTAGCAGGTCATTTGTATCTGCCTGCCGGCTTTAGTGCTGACAAAAAATACAAGGCTGTTGTAATAAGCGGACCTTTTGGTGCGGTTAAAGAGCAGTCTTCCGGACTTTATGCTCAGGAGCTGGCTAAAAATGGTTTTGTAACTCTGGCTTTTGACCAGTCCATGACCGGACAAAGCAGCGGCGCAAGACGCAATATGGGTTCTCCGGAAATTTTTACCGAAGATTACAGTGCTGCTGTAGATTTTATCAGTCTGCTGGATTTTGTTAATCCGGAGCAGATTGGCGCTGTAGGTATCTGCGGACTGTCTGGTATGGCTATTACTGCGGCTTCCAATGACGTGCGCATTAAAGCTGTAGTAACTTCTGCCATGTATGATATGTCTGAAAGTATCAGCGATCATTATAAAGGTGCTTATTATACTGATGTGCAGCGCAATATTGTAAAAAAATATCTTGCTGATATGCGCAGACAGGAAGCATTAAGCGGTGAAGAAATTCACGGACCTCATGAAATTGCGGTTGACGAAAACGGCAAAGTAGGAGAAGGAGCAACTATGTTCCCTGATACTTTACCTGCTGACGCTCCGGCAGTTATTAAAGAATTTTATGATTATTATGTGGGCAGAGCATACCACGAAAGAGCAATTAACTCCAATACTCTGGCATGGGATGCAACTACTCCTTACGGCTTCTTTAACTTCTCTCTGATGGAAAATATCAAAGAACTGTCTCCAAGACCTTTGCTGATGATTACAGGCAGTAATGCACATTCCAAGTATTTCACTGATGATGTTTATGAAAAAGCCAGCGAACCTAAGCAAAAAATTGTTGTAGAAAATGCAACTCACACAGATTTGTATGATCGCATGGATAAGATTCCCTTTGCAGAGATTACAGAGTTTTTGAATACTAATTTAAAATAATGAAAAAATACCTGCCAATGTGGTAAAAGCCGCATTGGCAGGATATGTTTTAAAGGATTTATTATGGAAAAATCATGATTATTGTTATTTATACTGGCCTGCGGCGTGTTCAGCATTCTGAATACGGAAATGGGCATTATAGGTGTATTGCCTGCTATTACCGAATACTATCATGTTGATATTGTGCAGGCAGGCTTGTTAATCAGTCTTTTTGCTACAGGTGTTGCCTTTGCCGGACCTGTTATGTCGCTTTTATGTTCACGCTTGCGCAGAAAGCTGGTTATGCTGGCAGTTTTGGGGATTTTTACAGTGTGTAATATAATTGCTGTATTTGCGTCTTCCTTTGAAGTTTTACTGGCTGCAAGAGTTATACCTGCTTTTTTTCATCCGGTGTACTGTGCCATGGCATTCAGTATGGCGGCCGAAGCAGTTGAACCGCAGTATGCGCCTCAGGCGGTGGCGCGTATTAATATGGGCGTGGCAGCAGGTATGGTGGCCGGTGTTCCTGTAAGTAATTTTCTGGCAGGAAGTTTTGGCTTTGTTCCGGCCATGAGTTTTTTTGCTGTAGTAACGGGATTGATGTTTATAGCAACACTGTTTTTTGTGCCGGATAAATTTTCCGGCAGTCAGCAAAGTTTTGGCGGGCAGCTGTCTGTTTTACGCCGCGGCAGTGTCTGGCTGGCGGTGCTGGCAGTAATTTTTCTGAACGGTTCAATTTTTGGCGTGTACAATTATCTGGCAGAATATCTGGAAAAAATTATGCACACTACGCCTTATGAAAGTACGCTGCTGCTTCTTGTTTTTGGCGTGATGAATGTTTTGGGCAGTTATCTGGCAGGACATTTGCTGTCTGCCGCTGCTAAAAAAACAGTATATTGCTTTCCGGTGCTGGCAGGAATATTGTACTGGTTTATTTATAACTTGGGTGCTTTAGGCTTTGCTGCTGTTATGGCGGGGGTTATCTGCTGGGGGATTTTAGGCGGCATCAATGCCAATATTAATCAGTATCTGGTAGCAAAAGCTACTTTGGATGCGCCGGATTTTGGCAACGGCTTATTTTTGACGGCTGCTAATATTGGCTGCGTGGCTGGAACCTTTATAGGAGGTCTTTTTATAGATTATCAGGGTCTGACAGAGCTGATGCTGGCAGGTATTGTAATGTCTCTTGCTGCAATTGCTGTTTTGGCAGGCGGCAAAAAAGTTTTATGGGCGCACTGAATTATAATTAAAGAGCAAATAAAAAAAGTCAAATGATATTATATCATTTGACTTTTTTACATTTTACTGATGCCCATATGCAGGGCAAGCAGAGTGCCTATAAAAAGAGCTGTTACCAGCGCAAATTCCTGAATGGTAAAACCACGTCTGTATTTAATAACTCCGTATACAGCGCGCACACAAAAGAAGCATAAGATGCCAAATAAAAATAAAGCAAACAGAAAGTTAAGCATACATCCTCCATCAGTTCAGAAAATCAGCAAAATTCATTTTCAGTATAGCTAATGCAGGAATAGGGTGTCAAATAAAATTGTTTTATGTGACATTGTCACGGAAGCATGAAAGGCTATGTCTTATAATGCAGACAGAATATAGCTGAGATGGCAAAAGAAAATAAGGCTGCAGATATTTCTGCAGCCTCAAAGTAAATATTATTTGGGAACAGCTGTAAGCCACTGTCTTCTTTGTTTATCTGATTCAAAAAGCTGGTGGTCAAACCACATGTAGAAGAATTTTTCTGCAGGAACAATTACGTAGCCATCCTGCAGATGGTCGGCAGTATCGTATGGATCTGCCATAATCAGCACATCATCACCGGTAAACTCTGTATTCATGGTGTCATAACCGATGATGACACGCCAGTGTCCGCCCCAGTCAACATTTTCTACAATGATGGGAGTGTTGGCAGTTAAATTGCTTTTAACGAAATTCAGAAAGCTTTCATAATTTTTGGGTGTGGTGCTGTCTTCAGAAGACGCTGCTTTCCAGCCGATTTCTTTAAAATATCTGCACATACCTTCAGTAGTTGTGCCTTTGGTAGTGCTTGTCTTCATGATGGAGGCCACTTCCAGTTCGTCATGGAGAGTTTTCCCTTTAAAATGGGTAACCACCATATTAGCAGCTGCAGGGCCGCAGCTGTATTCTGTAATCTGCTGTGTAGTGGCAAATTTGGTTAGCAGTAGTAAATGTTCATTGGGCTGCATGTTGTAAAAATCAGGATGCACAAAATAAGGAGAGTCTTTAATATCTATTTTGCCCTGATACTGGGCAGCACCACCAATGTCTGAGCTGCTGTAAGTTGTATTTGAGGCAACAGTATTGGAGAAAGTGTCTTTCAGAGTATAGGCACCTGTAAGCAGTGCACCTAACAGGGCTACCATAAATATAGTCTTATAGGATGTCATGTTTACCTCCATTTTTTGTCAGAAATTTTTTGGCAGCTGTAAGCAACGCTTTTTGCTCGTTGGGCAGATTTCCGTCCTGCACTCTTTTCAGCAGATTGGCAAAGACTAAGCGATATTGCCCTGGCTCGGCAAATTCTGCCAGATCCTGACCTTTAACAGCAAGGTCTGATGTGTGGACAGGAAAATTTCTGCTCAGCTCAATAACCTGCCTGCCAAGTGTGCGTCCTTCTTCCATCAGCTGAGAGTTGCTGCCGGCACATGTTGCACCCATGTCAGCCAGAAAAACTTCTACCAGCTGAGTGAAAGCTTTTGTCATCTGGGCGCTGTTTTTGAAACTGCCGCTGCAGCCTTCTGTACGTACCCAGTGCAGCAGAGTTTTTTTGCCCGTTACCAGCATGGGAGCAAAGCGCATATGCTGAGCAACCAGCCATACTACTCGTTTGATAAATTTTTCGGGATAGTTAAGTCTGCGCAGGATTTCCTGAGCCATTTCGGCACTTTTGGCTTCGTGACCGTAATCACTGGGCTGACCTTCTTTGTTTAAACAGCGGATGCCGGGCAAGCCCTTGCCGATATCATGGAGCAAAAGAGCCCAGCGGATGGTAAGATCTCTGGGGCTGTTATCAACAGCTGCCAGTGTATGTTCCCATGTATCATAACAATGAAAGCGCGGATTTTGCTTTAAGCTTATAAGATGGTCAAGCTCCGGCAAAATATAAACTTCCCGATAAGCACCGTTAACTTTGTGTCGACAGGCGGCGTTATGCAGTCCTGTGGCTGCCAGAAGCATCAGTCCGCGTCCGGCAAAGGGTGAGATAAGCAGTTTGTCCAGCTCTTTTTTTACTCGTTCCAGAGAAAGACCGCTGCATTTATCTGTTGGAAACGAAAAACTTTCCGGCAGATAATACGGAGTATCTTGCTGACCAAAGGCTTGAGCTTTATTATCCTCCTGCTGATAGCTAAAGCCAAGCTGAGCAACAAAACGGCAGGCACGCAGCATACGCAGGGCGTCTTCTGTATAACGTTGGTTGGCAGGACCAACAGTACGCAAGATTTTGTTCTGTAAATCCTCGCGTCCGTTAAAATAGTCATAAATACGTCCGCTTAAATCCATAGCCATAGCATTAACAGTAAAATCCCGGCGGCTTAAATCATCCTGCAAAGACTCGCAGAACCAGACTTTTTCCGGCTTATGGGCGTCCTGTCCGTAGCTTTCGCCGCGAAAGGTTGTTATTTCTACAGCAATATTATCAACAACAGCTACAACGCAGCCGAAATTATTACCCAGATTATCCACAACATGCCAGTTTTGCTTTCTGCAGACTGCCAGCGTTTCTTCCGGCAGTGCCGAAGTGGTAATATCAAAATCACCCGGAGTAATTCCAAGCAGCAGATCGCGCACTGCTCCTCCTGCGATGAAAGCTTCAAAACCTGCGTCTGTAAGTGCTGTCAGTATTTTTTTTATATGAGCCGGAATAGATTTTAGCATTATTTATCAAAATCAATACCATCATCTTTTAAGGGATATTCTACATTAATACCAAAGTATTCCCATAAAATCTCTTTTAATTCGCTGCCGTTGCGAATAGGATAACGGTATTTGACTCTGCCTCCCAGATAAAATTTCAGATAGTTGCCGCGAATAGTAATATTACAGTCTTCACGGAAAATAGAAAGATTTTTATTCTTGTTAAAAGGTGAATCGGGGTGAGCATCACACCAGAAGGACGGCAGGATAAAGTCCTTGTCCAGCTGCTTTTCTTCCGTAAAGCCAAGCATGCGTTTCCATGGTTTGCCCTTTTCCTTCTGCCACAGCAGCCAGCCCCAAAATTCATCATGGGTAAATTTATACTGGCTGATGCCATCGCTCTGGATAAGATTTTCTGTCAGTTCCAGCGGCAGACGGGGACTTTCGCTGTTGACACCTACATCAGTAATATAACGCTTGGCGCCGATGGTAACGCACATATTGCGATGACGGCGCAGCTGACAAACATTGATTTTATCTATGAAACGACCGGCAAAGCTGACAACATTAAAGCCTAAAGAAAGCAGCAGCCAGTTATACAGTCCGTTAAGTTCAAAACAGATACCGCCGCGGTTATGCATAATAATTTTGCGAAACATATCTTCGTGTTTTAATGAGGTTATTTTGCCGTTCAAACAGTCAAAATTTTCATAAGGAATAAACTTCAAATGTGTATCCTGCAGTTTCTGCAAAGTAGCAAGATCTGCATGAGGTTGAAAATCTCGCAGCTGCAGTTTCTGCAGATATTGCTGTATCTGAGTATCATTCATCAGCTTTATTTGCTGTTTCAAAAAAGTCATCTCCTCCGAGAGTTATCGTTTTTTATTTTAACATTTTTACTGTTATAATAAAATATGTAAACTTCTTTTTGGGGGATTAAATATTTAGTCAGGAGAGATATTATGCCAAGAAAAGCCAGAGTAGATATCAGTTTATGTGTGTCTTGCGGTGCGTGCGCCAAAGTATGTCCAAGAAATGCAATAAGTGTATATAAAGGAATGTATGCGCAGGTAAACGAAAAATTATGCGTAGGCTGCGGCTTATGTGCCAGAACCTGCCCTGCATCTGTAATTGAGGTGGTGCAGTATGATGCCTAAAAAGAAGCATTGGTATGACTATTTATGGATTTTAACCATCACTTATTTTGTTTTGGGATTTTTTAATATTATGTTTGCCTGGCTTGGTATGCTGTGCTTTATGATTCCGCTGCTTTTTGCCATTATCGGCGGCAACAAGCTGTATTGTAATCGTTATTGCGGCCGCAGTCAGCTGCTGGATATTTTAGGCGGTGAATTTAAGCTTTCGTTCAATAAATCTGTTCCGGGATGGCTGCGCAGTTATGGTTTCCGCTATGGATTTTTACTGTTTTTTATGGGAATGTTTGCCAATATGCTGTACAGTACCTATCTGGTTTTTGCAGGTGCTCAAAGTGTAAATCAGGCTGTAAGCCTGCTGTGGACTTTTAATATTCCCTGGCACTGGGCATACAGCGGCAGCAGTTCTGACTGGATGGGACAGTTTGCCTTTGGCTTTTACAGTATTATGCTGACTTCTACTGTTTTGGGAATTATTACCATGCTGCTGTTTAAACCGCGGTCCTGGTGCGTGTATTGCCCCATGGGCAGTATGACGCAGCTGATTTGTAAAATAAAACATAAATGAGATTTAACACATATTTATAATATGTTTAACATGTATTTAAACAAAATAGGATATGCTTTAAACATAGCCATTAAAAAATTTCTTTCTGAGTCTGTTGGTGTTGGACCTGCTGTGCAGGTCATTTTTATTGGTATAAATTAATATGTAAAAAGACTGCCTGGAGGCAGTCTTTTTATTTATGTGATGAAAATATAAATTATTACAAGTTGGTAAAAATATAGTCAATAAAGGCATTGTTTTATATAAAAGTTATGAAAAGAAAAGATAAAATGCACACAGGTATCGATAAACAATATAAAAATAATATTGTAAACGTTAAATTTCAAAGTAACGTCCCGGAAAGATTTAGAAGATGTTAATCACGCG
>CAUDEF010000006.1 GCA_958448515.1 uncultured Phascolarctobacterium sp.
CCAAGTCCTTAATAACCGCTTAATTATTTTGTCCAACTTTTTGGGTGCATATCATGCAGGTTTCCGGCGTTTTTTATTTATGGATTTTTTTCTTATCTTGCGTTATACTTAGGGCATAGTCATAATATTCTGAGTGTGAGGTTGATTAGTATGGAAGAAGCTGTTTTGTTTTCAGTAGAAAATGGTGTTGCTACAATTACTTTAAATCGGACGAAGAGCTTAAATTCAATGAATGATGCTCTTATTGACGGAATTCATGAAGCACTTGATAGGGTAGAACATGATGATACTGTAAAATGTGTTGTTTTGACAGGCAATGGCAAGGCTTTTTGTGCAGGCGGAGATCTGCCTTTTCTGGAAAGTCTGCAGGATGTGGCTGTTAAAAAGGCATTTATTGCCAAAGTGGGCAATGTGGCAAAAAGAATTACAACTATTGAAAAACCGTTTATTGCTATGGTAAATGGTGTTACTGCCGGAGCAGGAGTAAATCTTATGCTTGCATGCGACCTTATCTATACTGTATCAAAAGCTAAATTTGCTCAGAGTTTTGCAAAAGTTGGCTTAATTCCTGATTGCGGCGGACTTTTCTTTTTGCCTAAAGCTGTAGGAAGCCATAAAGCAAAAGAGCTTATGTTTACTGCGGATCTTATTGATGCAGAAACAGCTGAAAAAATTGGTATGATTAATCATGTCTGTGATGAGGACAGCATTGCTTCAGAAGTATATGCTATGGCAGAAAAGCTTTCTGCTGGTGCTCCTTTGGCAATTGGTCTTATCAAAAAATACTTAAATAATAATACTCTGACTTTAGACGATGTACTTACCATAGAAGAAACAACGCAGCCGCTTTTGATGTCTTCAAAAGATTCTCAGGAAGGTATTGCTGCATTTAAAGAAAAAAGAACACCTGTTTTTTGTGGTAAATAAAGTTAAATAAACGAAATCGTTAATCGGTTTCGTTTATTTTTTTTTAGAAATGTTGTATAATTGTAGCATTGATATAATGGAGGTTATTATGTTAGATTTTGACACAATGATATACCGTATACCAGCGTTACTTTTTGCTATTTCTATCCATGAATATGCTCATGCTCAGTGTGCTGACAGTATGGGAGATCCAACTCCTAAAATGATGGGTAGGCTCACATTTAATCCTATGGCGCATCTGGATCCGATTGGTGCACTTTTGCTGATTGTGGCTGGTTTTGGCTGGGCAAAGCCTGTTGCTATAAATACTGCTAATTTCAGAAACAGAAAAGAAGGAACTATTAAAGTTTCTCTGGCTGGTCCTGCGGCTAATTTGTTTTTATGCTTTTTAGCTGCTGTGATGGCAGCAGTAATGAAAAAGTTTGGTATATTGTCTGATGGTGTATATCAGCTTTTACTTTGGATGCAGCTATACAACGTATGGTTTGCTTTTTTCAATTTGCTGCCTATTCCGCCGCTTGACGGTTCAAGACTGGTTTCTGAGTTATTGCCGCCCAAAACTGCTTATCAGTTTGATAATTTTGTTGGTCAATATGGTTTTTATATATTACTTTTACTTGTTTTTACCGGTATCATAAGTATGATTATTAATCCGTTGGCAGGTATGTATATGCTGATAGTAAATTCTATTTTAGGCATATTCTTTTAATATTTAATAAATAAAGGGGTTTTAGTTATGAACAAGGGTAGAATTTTTAGTGGAATGCAGCCGTCTGGACGTTTCCATTTAGGTAATTATATGGGAGCATTGGAAAACTGGGTTCGTCTGCAGCATGAATATGAATGCTTTTTCTCTATTGTAGACTTGCATGCTTTGACTTCTTCTTATGCTGATACATCTAAATTACAGGAAAATATTATGGAGATGGCCATTGACTGGTTGAGTGCCGGACTTGATCCTGAGAAAAACGTAATTTTTGTTCAGTCTCATGTTAAAGAACACAGTGAACTGGCTCTTTTGTTAGGCATGATGACTCCGCTTTCCTGGCTGGAACGTGTACCGACCTATAAGGATAAAATTCAGAATTTAAGCGCGCAGGGTAAGGATTTGCATACCTATGGTTTCCTTGGTTATCCTGTTTTAATGGCTGCTGATATCATTTTGTATAAAGCTACCTGTGTACCTGTAGGTGAAGATCAGTCTGCTCATCTTGAATTAACTCGAGAAATACTTCGTCGTTTTAATTATCTGTACAAAAAAGAAGTATTCCCTGAACCGCAGGCGGTTTATTCAAAAGCTAAAGTTTTACCTGGCATTGATGGAAGAAAGATGTCTAAATCTTACGGTAATACCATTCCTTTCGGTGCTTCTCCTGAGGAACTGACTGCCAAGGTAAAAATGATGACAACAGATCCCAAACGTATTAAAAAGACTGATCCTGGCGATCCGGAAGTTTGTATCGTATATCAGTTCCAAAAAGTATTTAATACAGAAGAAAGTGCTGAAATTGCAGCAAAATGCCGCGCCGGTGAAATTGGCTGCGTACAATGTAAAAAATGTCTTGCTGAAAAGATGAATTGCATGCTGGCTGATATTCATGCTAAACGTGAAGAATTGTCTAAAAAACCTGGTTACATTAAAGAAGTACTGGAGTATGGTGAAAAGCGTGCACGTTTAGAGGCAGAGAAAAACATGGCTGAGATTAAAGCGGCTATGAATGTTCTCTGATAATGTCTGCTTTAGCTATAAAATTAAATGTGTTTGAAGGACCGCTGGATCTTTTGATGCATTTAATTGAAAAGAACAAAATAGATATTTATGATATTCCTATAGTTGAAATAACTGAGCAGTATATTGCTTATTTGCAGGAATTAAGTGAATTTGATATTGAACTGGCAAGCCAGTTTCTTGTTATGGCGGCAACGCTTATGCAAATCAAATCGCGTATGCTTTTACCAAAAAATACTGCTGATGAAGATGAAGAAACGGATCCAAGGCAGTTTTTGATAGAGATGCTTATTGAGTACCGAAAAATAAAACAGGTTGCAGCAAAATTATTGGAAATGAAAGCTAATGCTGATAAAGTGCTTTGGCGTAATCCAATGTTTGAAGGTGTCTGCGAGTACAAAATAGCGTCTTACTCTTTGGAAGATTTATTAAGGGCTTATATAAATATAGATAACAGTGAAAGTAAAGATGTTGCCTATATACGGCCGCAAGCATTCAGTGTTAAGGACAAAATGGAAGATATTCTTAAAAAACTGCATAGAAGTAATCATGGTTTTCTGTTAAGTGAATTGTTTATTACTGGTGCAAAGAGTGAGAAAATAGCTTCTTTTTTGGGTGTTTTGGAATTGCTGAAGCTTGGTCTTATATCCATCAGCCAGTCAGAGCGGTTTGCTCCTATCTATATTTTGAAAAAACATGGTGATGAATGATGTATTTTGATAAACTGGTTGGAGCTTTAGAGGCAGTTTTGTTTGCCGCAGGTGAGCCATTATCAGTTGCTGAAATTGCTGATTACCTGCATATTGAAAAATCTCAGGTATGGAATTTGTTTTCTGCTCTGAAAAAAGAATACGAAAATGAAACCAGAGGGCTGATGCTTCGAGAAGTTAACGGCAAATTTCAGCTTGTAACAAAGCCGGCATATTATGAGTATCTTACCGGATTATGTAAGACTAAAGAAATTAAGCTTTCCAATGCGGCAATGGAAACGCTCTCTATCATCGCTTTAAAGCAGCCGGTAACTCGTGCTGAAATAGAAAATATACGCGGCGTAAAAGCTGAAAAAGTAGTTAATACTCTGCTTGATCTTGAACTGATAACTGAAGCTGGCAGAAAGAAGTCCATAGGCAATCCGATACTGTATGCAACTACTGATAAGTTTTTGACGGTATTTGGACTGACTGATTTGAATGCATTGCCAATGCCTGACGTTGCTGCTGATGAGATATCAGAAGAAAACATACAGCAGGAGCTGCTGACTAAAGAATAAAGGAATTTAATTTATGGAAGAACGTTTACAAAAGATTCTGGCTTCTGCCGGGATAGCATCACGTCGTGAAGCTGAAAAAATTATTTTAGCCGGACGTGTAAAAGTTAATGGCAAGCTTGTAAATGAGCTGGGCTGCAAATTTGATCCGCAAAAGTGCAGAATTACTGTTGATGGAAAATCAATTACCCAGGAAGCCAAAGCTTATTATCTTTTTTATAAACCTCGTGGAGTCGTTACAACAATGGCTGATCCGCAAAAGCGCAGAACAGTTGCAGACTTTATGAAAGATTTGCCTGAAAGAGTGTTTCCTGTAGGCAGGCTCGATTATAATACTGAAGGACTGCTGTTAATGACCAATGATGGAGATTTGGCACAAAAGCTGATGCATCCAAGTCATGAGGTTAATAAAACTTATGTAGTTAAAGTTCCGGGCATTGTTCCGCAGGAAAAGTTTGATCTGCTTCGCATGGGTGTAAAACTGGAAGATGGTGTTACAGCTCCGGCAATTGTAAATTTAAGAACTTATGATTATGAGAAGAATTATACTGTTTTTGATATTACAATTCATGAAGGTAAGAACAGACAAGTACGCAGAATGTGTGACTTTATTGGTTTTCCTGTGCGCGATTTAAAAAGAATTAAGCTTGGTCCGCTGACTTTAAGCGTATTAACAAAAGGAAAATTCAGAAAGCTGGAGCCTCAGGAACTGGCTGAACTGAAACGGGCTGCTGAAATATGAATAAAGTATTAATTGTAGGTGGCGGAGCGGCAGGACTTATGGCAGGTATTACTGCTGCTCAAAATGGCTGTTCTGTCAGTATTTTTGAAAAAATGCGTATTCCCGGTAAAAAGATGCTTATTACTGGCAAAGGAAGATGCAATATAACTAATGTATGTGAATTACAGGATTTTATAAAAAATATTCCTGGCAATGGCAAATTCTTAAACAGTGCCCTGCGTTCTTTTACTAACGATGATGTTGTAGAATTTTTCAATACTAATGGGCTTACAACTAAAGTGGAACGAGGCGGGCGCATTTTTCCCTGCAGTGACAGTGCAAAGGATGTTGTTGACACGCTGGTTAAACTTTTTACTGCTGCAGGCGGTAAACTTATTACTGATAATAAAGTTTTGGAAATTATTGTTGATAATGGACGTGCAGTTGGCATAAAAACAGTCAACGGTCAATTTATGGGTGATAAAGTTATTTTGTGTGCCGGTGGTGCTTCATACCCTGGAACAGGCAGTGACGGAAGCGGTGCAAAACTGGCACAAAAAACAGGGCACACAGTAGTTCCTTTAAAACCATCATTAGTGCCGCTGGTAAGTGATTATCCATACCTGGAAGACTTGCAGGGGTTGTCTTTACGTAATGTAAATGTTACCCTTACTGCAGATGGAAAAAAACTGGCGGCTGAATTTGGTGAAATGTTATTTACTCACTATGGTGTTTCAGGTCCTGTTGTATTATCTCTCAGTAATACAGCTGCCAAAGCTGTGGATGCAGGTAAGGAAGTAGAACTTGTTATTGATCTGAAGCCTGCTTTAAACAACGAAAAACTTGATGCACGTATTCAGAGAGATTTTAATCTTTACAGCCGCAAACAGCTGGCAAATGGTCTTAAAGATTTGTTGCCTCAGAGCATGATTCCGGTTGTATGTGATATGGCATTTTTAGATGAAAATAAATTTATTAACCAGATTTCCAAAGAGGAAAGAAGACGTTTGCTTGATACAGTAAAAAATTTCCGCGTTCCTATTGTTGGAACCAGACCATTGTCTGAAGCTATAGTAACAGCTGGTGGAGTTTCGGTAAAAGAAATAAATCCTAAAACAATGGAATCTAAAATTATTAAAAATCTTTATTTTGCCGGTGAAGTTATGGACGTAGACGGATACACTGGCGGATTTAATTTGCAGGCAGCTTTTTCTACCGGCTATGCTGCCGGATTGTCTGCATCAATGTAAGGGTGATAATTTGATGGCAAAAAAATTAGTTGTGGCAATAGATGGACCTGCTGGTGCCGGTAAAAGTACTATAGCAAAAATTGTTGCAGAAAAGCTGGGATATGCGTATATTGATACCGGTGCTATGTATCGCAGTGTTACATGGAAGTTTTTGCAAACTGGTGCTTCTTTTGATGAACTGTTCATAAGTCAGTTGGCAAGAACCATGATTATTGAGTTTAAACCTGAAGCTAATGTCAACAGAGTTTTTGTTGATGGAACAGAGGTTACGGAAGCTATAAGAAGCAGTGAAGTAACAAAAAATGTATCGAAAGTAGCTGCTATCGGAGATGTTCGCGAAGCAATGGTAGAACAACAGCGCCGTATGGGTATCAGAGGCGGTGTTCTGATGGATGGCAGAGATATTGGAACTGTTGTTTTTCCGAACGCAGATATTAAACTTTTTCTGACTGCAAGTGTTGACGAAAGAGCCTTACGCAGATACAAAGAACTTGTTGCCAAAGGCGATAATGTTGATCTTGAACAGCTCAAAGAAGAGATTGCATTACGTGACAAACAGGACAGTGAAAGAGAAATAAGCCCTTTGAAACAGGCTGATGATGCTTTGCTTCTTGATACATCTGATATGACTATTGCTGAAGTAGCAGAGTATATTATCAGTCTTGTGCAGGAGAAAGAAAATGATTTACGCAGTATGTAAGGTTATTTTAAAGATTATTTTTAAGATTTTCATTCGTCTGGAAGTGCATGGAACTGAAAATATACCAAAAAATGGACCTGTAGTTGTTGCCAGCAACCATCTCAGCCTTCTTGATCCTCCTGTAATAGGTACGGCTGCCAGCAGAAAAGTTCATTTTATGGCTAAACAGGAGCTTTTTGTACCGATATTAGGCGATATCTATAAGATATTGGGAGCTTTTCCTGTAAAACGCGGCGGAGCAGATAGGGCTGCGATAAAACATGGTATTGAGATACTGCAAAGCAATAAAGTGCTGGCTATTTTTCCGGAAGGCACACGCAGTAAAACCGGAAAATTGGGTAAAGCTGAACCAGGCGCGTTAATGATGGCAAGTAAGGCTAATGCTGTTATTGTACCAACATGTGTTATCGGTACAGATATTAAAAGATGCGGTAAATTATGGCCTAAAGTTAAAGTTTGTTTTGGCAAGCCATTATATTTTCCTGAAAACGAACCTGTAACTAAAGAATTATTAAAAACGATGACTGATCAATTAATGGTAGAAATTGCCAAATTGCAGAAAGGTGCGTAAGCATGGAAGTTAAGGTTGCCAAGTTTTGTGGTTTTTGTTATGGTGTTAAAAGAGCTGTTGATATAGCAAATAAAGCTGCTTCAGAGCATATGTGCGGAGGCACATTAGGCCCTTTGATTCATAATCCCCAGTTAATTGAAGAACTGGCTAGGCAGGGAATTGCCTGCAAGGAGAGTCTTGATGAGTTTTCTGAAGGAGAGGCAGTTATTTTTCGTTCCCATGGTGTTGGCCCGGAAGTTTATCGCCAGGCACAGGAAAAAGGACTGACTGTTATTGATGCTACATGTCCCAATGTGCGTCTGGCTCAGCAGAAGGCTGCTCAGGCTGCTGCTGATGGATATTTTCCTGTTATTGTTGGTGAAAAAAATCATCCTGAGGTAAAAAGTATTTTAAAATGGGCAGGAAAAAACGCTATCGTTATAGAATGTATAAGAGATATCTCTGATATTCCTCAAAAAGAGAAATATGCAGTTATAATTCAGACTACATTTGAACTGGAAAAGTTTGAAGCAATTCTGTCTGAAATACAAAAACAGCGAACAGGTGAGTACAGAGTTGAAAAAACTATTTGCCTTGCTACTTCACAGCGGCAGAATGCAGCTCTGCAGCTGGCTAAAGATGTTGATGCCATGATTGTTATTGGCGGAAAAAACAGTGCCAATACCAGACATTTATATGAGCTTGTTGCTGATAAGTGCAAAGCTGCGTATCATATAGAAACGGCAGCTGAATTAAAAAAGGAAATGTTTAGAGGTTTCACAAAAATTGGAATTACGGCGGGAGCATCAACTCCGGACCGCTTAATTAAGGAGGCTATTATTGTAATGGAAAACATGGAATCTTTTGAAAGTATGCTTGAACAAAGTTTGGAGGATGTAAATGTATATCCTGGTAAAATTGTTGAAGCAACCGTTATTCAATTAGATAAAGACGGTGTATATGTTGATTTTGGTTATATGCGTGAAGGCATGATTACTTATGCAGAATGGTCCGCAACTGAAACAGCAGAAGAATTAATGCAAAAAATTAAAGAAGGCGACAAAGTAGAAGCTAAAATTATTCCTGGTTCTTCCAAAGATGATTTTGTTCGTCTTTCTAAAATTAAAGCTGAACGCGATGCTGCATGGAAAAATGTTGCTGAACTTCCTGAAGGTGAAAAACGTGTTGCTACCGTTAAGGTTTTGCGTGTAATTAAAAACAAAGCTAAAAACATTGTTGGTCTTGCAGTTGCTGTTGAAGGTGTGGAAGGTTTTCTGCCTGCTTCTCATGTTGAATTACGCCGTGTAGAAGATTTCAGCGGTTATATTGGACAAGAACTTGAAGCAGAAATTATCGAAGTAGATCTTGAGAAAAAACGTATTGTTGTTTCTCGCCGTGACCTTTTGAAAGCTGAAAAAGAAGCTAAAGCAAAAGCTTGGAAAGAAGCTAAAGAAGCACGCATTCAGGCTGCAAAAGAAGCAAGAGCTGCTGCTGAAGAAGCTGCTTATGCTTCTGTTACCGAAGGTGAAAAAGTAACTGGTAAAGTTGTAAAAGTTGCAGACTTTGGTCTGTTTGTAGAAGTAGGTCAAGGTTTGGTTGGTCTTGTACATAACACCGAGCTTTCCTGGAATCGCAAAGATAAAGCTGAAGATGTAGCTAAAGTTGGCGATGAAGTTGAAGTACTTGTTATGAAAATTGATCGCGGAAACAAACGTGTAGCACTCAGCATTAAAGCTACTCAGGAAGATCCCTGGAAAGTAGACGCTGCTAAACTTCATGTAGGCGAAGTTGTAGAATGCCAGGTAGTTCGTTTCCTTGCTTTTGGTGCAATCGTTAAAGTTACCGATAAAGTTGAAGGTTTAGTACATGTTTCTGAAATTGCTGAAGAACGTATCAACAAACCTGAAGATGTTCTTGAAGTAGGTCAGGTAGTAAAAGCAGAAATCATTAAAATCGACTTAGATAACAAAAAAGTTGGTTTGAGCATTGTTAAAGTTAAAAGAGATGCTGAAAAAGCAGAATACAGCTCTTACCTGACTGAAAAACCTGCTTTAACTTCCGATCTTTCTGAGCAACTGGAAAATATTGAAAAATAACAGGTGATTCAGATGCAGCGAGCTCAGCGTAAGCTAGAACATATCAGATATGCACTTGAAATTGAATATGGTCCTCAGAGCACGCATTTTGAAGATATTCGCTTTGTACACAGCTGTCTGCCGGAAATTAATCCGGCAGACATTAATTTATCAGTTGATTTATTTGGTAAATCATTACAGGCACCATTTATGATAGATGCTATTACAGGCGGTACTGATGCTGTTAGTGATATTAACAAAAGTCTTGCAGTTATAGCTGCCAGTTTGGGTATTGGCATGGCTGTGGGTTCACAGTTTGGTACGGTGAAAACAGGCAGCGGATATGCCAGTTACGAGGTTATACGCAAGTATAATCCAGATGGTATTATCTTTGCTAACATCAGTGCTTTGGCTTCTCCGGATTTGGCGCAGGATGCTGTAAATATGATTGATGCAGATGCTCTGGAGGTTCACTTAAATCCTGCTCAGGAGCTTTTTATGCCTGAGGGTGATAAAGATTTTTCCAATCTGCTTAGAAATCTTGTTGCCATACGTGACGGTGTAAGTGTTCCTGTCATAATTAAAGAAACAGGTTGTGGAATAGCTCTGGAAGAATACGATATTTTGCTTAAAGAAGGTTTTACTTTTTTTGATTGTGCCGGTGCAGGAGGAACAAATTTTCCTGCTATTGAAGCAAAACGTGCGGGTATTAATCTAAGTGACGATTTTCTATTTTGGGGAAATCCTACATGCTGGAGTATTTTGGATGGCTCCAGTATTTTAGATAGTGAATGTATTTTAATTGGCTCTGGGGGCATTGATAATGCTTCTAAAGCGGTTAAGGCTTTAGCTTTGGGAGCTGATGTTGTTGCTATGTCCGGAGCAGTATTGGATATACTGACTAATAAAGGGATTTCAGAAGCTGAAAGGTTCTTTGAAGAATTAAGCAGTGATTTGAAAAATTACATGTTATTACTTGGTTGCCGCAATTGTAAAGAGCTGCATAACGTTCCCTTAATATTTTTTAATGATACAATCAGTTACATGCAGTGTCGTGGTTTTGATATTACTAAAGTAAGTAAATACCGCAGAAAAACAGACTTTGAATAGTTTTCAAAGTCTGTTTTTTTATTTTAATAGTTTTTCTCAAAATTATTTTTTATGGAATTTGCTATCATCTTATGATATAATCAAGTGATAAATATTTTGATTGAAGGAGATTCTGATGTTTGGTTTGATTAGCAAGGTTCGTAAGCATAGTTTGGCTGAACAGGCTGGAATTAAAGCCGGAGAAAAGCTTTGTCAGATTAATGGTGTCAGTGTCACAGATATTATAGAGCTAAGTTTTTATACATCTGATTATGAAGTAGATTTAGTTATCGAAGATAAAGATGGCTGTATCAGAAATGTGCATATAGTTAAATATCCTGATGAAGATTTAGGTTTAGAGTTTGAATCTGCTGTTTTTGATAAAGTAAGTACATGCTACAATAAATGTATTTTTTGTTTTGTCGACCAGATGATTCCTGGAATGCGTCCCGGACTTTATGTACGTGACGATGATTACAGATTATCATTTTTATATGGTAACTTTATAACTCTGACGAATATGAAAGATGAAGATTTTGAAAGAATTATTCGTACTCATCTTTCTCCTCTCTATATTTCCGTACACGCTACCGATTCTGAAGTAAGGTGTAAAATGATGAATAATCGTTTTGCAGGTAAGCTGATGGAACAGATACAAAGGCTTTTGGATGCAGGTATAGAAATTCACACACAGATTGTTTGCTGTCCTGGTTATAATGATGGCAGTATTCTGGAAAAAACATTTAAAGATTTGTATGCATTGCATCCCGGAATATTGACAATGGCTGTAGTTCCTGTAGGACTTACAAAGCATAGGGAACATCTTCATCCTATGCGTACTTTTACTCCTGAGGAAGCTGCTGCTATAGTTGATATGGTTACCAAATGGCAGACTGAATGCCGCAAGGAAACAGGAAAGTCCTTTGTTTATCTTGGAGATGAATTTTATCTTCTCGCTAATAAAGATTTGCCTACTTCAGAGTGGTATGATGGCTTTCCGCAGTTAGAAAACGGTATAGGCCTTACACGCAGTTTTCTGGACGAGTGGAATGAGACGCTGAAGCTGCTGAAAAATTGCAAAGGTACAGCTGATGCAACTTTAGTTGTAGGTGAGAGTGCAGAGAAAGTTATTGCTCCGTTAGTCGAAGATTTGAATTGCATTTTTGGTACTAATCATCAGGTTATTGGTGTAAAAAACATTTTCTTTGGTGGTAAAGTAAATGTTACTGGCTTGCTGGTTGGCGGGGACATACTTGCTGCAACCAAAGGATGCCAGAGACTTATAATTCCTGCAGTAGTTTTAAATAATGATGATTTATTTTTGGATGATATGTCTTTTCAGGAGTTTAAGGAACAATTTGAAGGCAAGGTTGAGGTTGCAAAAGATGCCAGAGAGCTGCTGCATTTGTTAACAACTCCTAAGGAGGGATAGTATGCTGCAGATTTACACAGGTAATGGCAAAGGAAAAACTACAGCAGCGTTAGGGGTGGTTCTGCGCGCATCAGGATATAATATGACTGTAATAATGTATTCGTTTTTTAAAGATGATCCTGACTACGGTGAAGCACGCGCTGCCTGCCAGTTAAAAAATTTTTCTTTGATTCAGGTTGGCCGCGATGCTTTTGTAAACTTTAAGAATCCTGATCCTGTTGATTTAAAAATGTGCCAGCAGGGATGGGAGCAGGCTAAAAAAAGTATCCTCAATAAGGAAGCAGATATTATTATTTTAGATGAATTTATCATTGCTTTAGCTTTTAACTTATTGAATACTGATGAAGTAATAGAATTTTTAAAAGCACATAAAAATGATATGGAAATAATTTTAACAGGAAGATATGCCGATGAGAAAATTATAAAAATAGCTGATCTTGTAACTGAAATGCAGGAAATTAAGCATTATTTTCATAAAGGAGTATCTTCAAGAAATGGCATAGATCATTAAGGAGACTGAGAATATGGGAAAACCAATAGTAGCTATTGTTGGCAGACCAAATGTTGGCAAGTCAACACTTTTTAATATTTTTGCAAACAGCAGAATTTCTATTGTTGAAGACACCCCCGGTGTTACACGTGACAGACTGTATGCGACAGCAGAGTGGCTTGATAAAGAATTTATGATGGTTGATACCGGCGGTATCGAAATTATGAATGCAGACGCTATTGCTGTATCAATCAGGCAACAGGCTCAAATTGCTATTAAAGAAGCTGATGTTATTTTGTTTGTATGCGATGCAAGAACAGGTATTACCGGAGAAGATGCTGAAGTTGCACGTATGCTGAGACAGTCCAAAAAACCTATTATTTTGGCTATTAATAAGGCGGATTCTCCAAAACAGGAAATGAATATTTATGAATTTTACAATTTAGGCATCGGAGAGCCTATTCCTGTATCTGCGTCAAACCACTTAGGTCTTGGCGATTTACTGGATGCGGTTGTTGCTAAATTTCCCGATCAAAGTGCTCTGGGTATCAGTGATGAGGAAGATGAAATTAAAGTTGCTCTGATTGGCAGACCAAATGTTGGTAAATCTTCTATTTTCAATACTCTTGTCGGTGAAGAACGTTCTATTGTAAGCAATGTTGCAGGAACAACTCGTGATGCGATTGATACACCTGTAGTCAGAGATGGACAGAAATATTTGTTTATTGATACTGCTGGTATGCGCCGCAAAGCAAAAATTGATGAGCCAATTGAAAAGTACAGTATCATGCGTTCTTTAAGAGCAGTAGACAGAAGTGACGTTGTTCTTATGGTTTTTGATGCTGTTGAAGGTGTAACCGAACAGGATAAAAAGATTGTAGGCTACGCTCACGAAGCAGGCAAAGCGTTGATTTTGGTTGTCAATAAATGGGATTTATACGAAAAAGATAATACTTCCACTTTAAGATATACTGAAATGTTACGCAAAGAGCTGGTATTTTTACAGTATGCACCGGTTGTATTTGTTTCTGCTCTTACCAAACAGCGTATTCACAGATTGCCGGAAGTAATTTCTTATGCTGCTGAACAGAATGCAATGAGAATTTCTACAAGCGTTTTAAACCAGGTTATTGAAGATGCAGTAGCTATTAATCCTACTCCTACCGATAAAGGCAAGAGACTCAAAATTTTATATGCTACTCAGGTTAAGATTAAACCTCCTACATTTGTTATTTTTGTAAATGAACCGGAAATAATGCATTTTTCATATCAGCGTTATTTGGAAAATAAACTTCGTGAAGCATTTGGATTTGAAGGTACGCCTATTCAAATGATTATTCGCGGCAAAAATGAAGATGAATAGGTGATGTAAATGATGACTAATGAAGTTGGCATACTTCATTTTGTGCTTGGCTTTTTGTTTGGCGGGCTATGCGGCTCAGTGCCCAGCGGCCTGTGGATTGTAAAAAGCTTTTTTGGCATCGATATAAGAGACTACGGCAGTAAAAATATTGGAACTACTAATGTATTTCGTACCGTAGGAGCTAAAACAGCAGTGCTGGTGCTTATTGCAGATATGCTTAAAGGTATTGTAGCAGTAGCAGCAGTAAGTTATTTGTTTAATAATCCTGTGTTGGATGTTGTAACAGCTTTAGGTGCACTTTTAGGACATAATTATTCTGTATTTTTAGGATTTAAAGGTGGCAAGGGTGTTGCTACCGGCTTAGGATTGCTGGTATTTTTAATGCCTAAGGTATCTTTGGCAGGTTTTCTTATCTGGCTTGTTATAGTGCTTTTAACTCGTTACGTTTCACTTGGTTCTATTGTTGCGGCTGTATTTACGCCTGTATTTGCGTGGTATTTTATGTATCCGCCTGCGTATATAGTATTTGGTTTTATAGCGGGAGTTTTCGTTATTGTGCGTCACAAGGATAACATAAAAAGACTGCTGAGCGGAACAGAAAGTAAAATTAAACCCGGTAATGCCAAAGATTTGAAAAAAAATTAGTAAAATTCCTCAATATGTACATAAGTGCGTATTGAGGAATTTTTTTAGTTTACAAAAAAATCATTTGTATTTTTAGAAAGAACAGTGTTATAATATCATCATAATATTTTATAGAAAAGCGGAGGATTTACTTATGAATGAAAAATCTACTTTTTACTTAGTACGTGAAGAAATTTTGCCTGAAGCTATTAAAAAGACTATTAAAGTTAAAGAAATCTTAAAAAGAGGCGAAATTAAAACTATCAATGAAGCCGTAGAAAAAATGGGTTTGAGCAGAAGTGCTTATTATAAATACAAAGATTATGTTTTTCCTTTCTATGAAGCAAGCAAGGAAAAAATTATCACTTTATCCCTGTTACTTGAACATAAATCCGGTGTATTGTCTAAAGTATTAAATACTGTAGCAGATGATTCCGGCAGCATTATGACTATCAATCAGGGAATTCCTTTACAGGGAGTTGCAAACACAACTATTTCTATTGAAACTAAAAACCTTACAATTGATCTGGAAGCACTGCTGGATAAATTGCGCATGATTGACGGAGTAAAACGTCTGGAAGTATTGGGTCAGGTATAAGGCTGCTATTAAATTTTGATGGGGGGATCTGTTTTGAAGAAGTTTATAAATGTAGGATTATTAGGAGCCGGAACTGTCGGCGGAGGCGTTTTGATTGTAATGCAAAAAAACGCTGAAGTAATTACAAAAAAAATAGGCCAGGAAATCAAGATTACAAAAGTATTTAGCCGCGATGCTGAACAGTTGCACAAAGAGTACGGTGACGGCTACTTTTACACAACAAATGCGGATGATATTTTAGATGATCCTGAAATTGATATAGTTGTGGAGCTTCTTGGACGTGAGCATCCAGCCAAAGAATTTATTGCTCGTGCTTTGAGTAATGGCAAAAGTGTTGTTACTGCAAACAAGGACGTTGTTGCAAAGTATGGACAGGAATTGTTTCCATTAGCTGAAGAGCATGGCTGTGATTTTATGTTTGAAGGCAGCGTTTGCGGTGGTATACCTATTATTCAGCCTTTAAAAACTTCATTAGCTGCAAATAAAATTACTTCTATTATGGGCATAGTAAATGGTACGACAAATTATATGCTTACCAAAATGTCTCAGGACCATATGGATTATAATGACGTACTGCGTGAAGCTCAGGAAAAAGGTTATGCTGAATCAGATCCCAGTGCTGACGTAGGAGGACTTGACGCTGCAAGAAAATTGGTAATTTTAGCATCAATCGCCTTTAATACTCGTTTGAGTCTTGATGATGTACAGATTGAAGGCATTGAAAAAGTTGCTCTTACCGATATAAATTATGCTTCTGAACTTGGATATTCAGTTAAACTGCTTGCAATTGCCAAAAATGATGAACAAAATGGTATTAGCGTAAGTGTTCGTCCGACAATGCTCCCGGTTACACATCCTCTGGCAGGGGTAAACGATGTTTATAACGCTGTTTTTGTTACAGGTGATGCTATAGGTGAAGCGATGTTCTTAGGACTTGGAGCAGGCAGAATGCCTACAGCAAGCGCTGTATGCGGTGATATTATTGATGTTGCAAGAAATTTACAGCACGGTGAAGCAGGCAGAATAAATTGTACCTGCTTTAACGAAAAAAATCTCTGCTCAAGTGAAAATATGTGTTCTCCATGCTATATTCGTTTGCATGTTATGGATAAAACAGGTGCTTTAGCTGCTATTGCGGCTGCATTTGGCGCACAAAATGTGAGCCTGAGAAATGTTGTTCAAAAGAACAAAATTGGCTCTGTTGCAGAAATTGTTGTAATTACACACAACGTATCTGAGTTCAATTTACAGATGGCAGTACAGACTTTGAAGGCGTTGCCGGTGGTAAATGAAGTTTGCAGTGTAATCAGAGTTGAAGACAGCAGTTTGGCTTAAGCAGGCAGGTAAATAAAATGAAAAAAATAAAAATTAATGTTCCTGCTACATCTGCTAACTGTGGCCCGGGATATGATACGCTTGGTCTTGCCTGTACTTTATATAATGAACTGACCTTTGAATTGCTGGATACTGAAAATCTTTTGCTGGAAGTTACCGGTGAAGGCTCAAAATATCTGAAAGCATCATATGATAATTTAACTTTTAAGAGCTTTTTTTCAGTATGGAATAAGGCTACAAATAATAAACCAACTGGGTTAAAGGTTATTATGCATAACCTTATTCCCATGTCCAGAGGTTTGGGTAGCAGTTCCAGCGCTATTGTGGCAGGTGTGTATGCTGCTAACATTTTAAGCGGCAACAAATTTACAAAAGATGATCTGCTCAATTTTGCAACTAGTATAGAAGGACATCCTGATAATGTAGCTCCGGCTATTTATGGCGGCTTTACCATAAGCTACATGCAGGATGGCAAGGCGCATTCTTTATGCATTAAACCGAATAAACCGCTTAAATTTATTGCTGTTGTACCGGATAAAAAACTTGCTACTTCTCTTGCAAGAAAGGCTATTCCAGAAACAATCAGTCATAAAGATGCTGTTTTTAATGTATCAAGAGCATCTCTTTTAATTGGTGCACTGATGAGCGGACAATATGAATTTTTGCCTAATGCCTTGGAAGATAAACTTCATCAGCCTTTCAGGGCGCATCTGATACCTGGTTTGCAGAATGTTTTTGATGCTGCAGTAAAAGCTGGTGCTTACAATGCAATTATCAGCGGAGCTGGATCTACTGTTATGGCCTATGCCGATATTAATGCTGACCATGAAGCAATAGCGAAAGCAATGTGCCAGGAGTTTGCAAATGTTGGCATAAATACCAAATACCATATTTTAGATATGGATTTTAAAGGTGTTCATCAAATTAATTTTTAAAATTTAAAATAAAGTGTTGACAAATTAATATAATACCAGTATAATAGTTTTTGTGATTCGGGGCGTGGCTCAGTTTGGTAGAGCGCTTTCTTGGGGTGGAAGAGGTCGTGGGTTCAAATCCCGCCGCTCCGACCATTCGGATCTACAGCCTTTACGTTTAACGTAAAGGCTTTTTTTATTTCTGTTTGGAGGATGAATAATGATTCGAACATTACAATTGGTATGCAGTGAGTGCAAAAAGAATTTTATTCCGGAAGGTATTTTGTACTATAAAGATAATTATATGAGCAACAGTATCCGTGACACAAAATTTATCTGTCCGGAATGCATACAAAAATGGCGCGACCTGTGGAAAATAAAATCAGCGCAGTACTTTGAGGAAGATTATGTACTGACAGTTACAATAGAGCTTGAAAATGGTACAATATATAATCATATGGATTGTACCCCAATCGATGAAACTGAAACTGTAGTAGCAGGCGAAGATATTCCGGTTGAGGCGCAAAAATTGCTTTATAAGATCTACAGAGTATGGGATAATGAAAGAAAGGCTAATTTGCTGAAAGATTGTACCTTTAACGATGAATTTATGCGTACAACCTTCAGCTGTGAAACTTATGCCGGTGAAAAATATGAAAATATAGCTTTTCGTTTCAATATCAAAGGCAATCTGGAAACAGAAAAGCCAGTTCCTGATTATATTAAAGAGCAGATTATTGATGCTTACAGATTATACGAAGCACAGAATATGGAAGAATAATAGGGGGATAACATGTCTGAATTACTGGAAAAAATTGAAAAAAGACGTACATTTGCTATCATTTCACATCCTGACGCCGGTAAGACTACTTTAACAGAAAAATTACTGTTATACGGAGGAGCAATTCATCTTGCTGGTTCCGTAAAGGCAAGAAAAAGTAATAAACATGCAGTGTCAGACTGGATGGAGATTGAAAAGCAGCGTGGTATCTCTGTAACGTCTTCTGTATTGCAATTTGATTATGATGGATACAGAGTTAATATTCTTGATACACCCGGACATCAGGATTTTTCTGAAGATACCTACAGAACCTTGATGGCTGCTGACAGTGCAGTAATGCTTATAGATGCAGCCAAAGGTGTAGAACCTCAGACTAAAAAGCTGTTCTGGGTATGTCACAGAAGAAAGCTGCCTATTTTTACATTTATCAATAAACTTGACCGTTATGGCAGAAATCCTTTCGATTTGATGGATGAGCTGGAAAAAGTATTGGGCATCAGAGCGTTCCCAATAAACTGGCCTATCGGTATTGATGGTCACTACAAAGGCGTCTATGACAGACTTAAAAACACTATAGAGCTGTTTGAAGATGATACAAGCCATGGTGCAAAGCAGCTTAAGTCTACTACAGGTTCTCTGGATGATCCTAAGATTAAAGAACTTCTTGGTGAAGAACTCTATGAAAACTTGTGTAATGATATTGAACTTTTAGATATGGCCGGCGATGAATTTGATATGGAAAAAGTTACTGCCGGTGAACTTACTCCTATGTTCTTCGGTAGTGCGATGACCAACTTTGGTGTGCAAAGCTTTCTGGAAAAATTCCTGGAACTGTCTCCTAAACCGCAGCCGCGTGCATTACAAAATGGAGAGCTTATTGATCCTTCCAATGAAGCATTTTCAGCTTTTGTTTTCAAAATTCAGGCTAATATGAACCCTGCTCATCGTGACAGAATATCATTTATGCGTATCTGTTCCGGCGTTTTTGAAAAGGGTATGAGTGTTTATCACAAACAGTCTAATAAAATTATTAAGCTGGCTCAGCCGCAGCAGTTCTTGGCTCAGGAGAGAACAATTGTTGAAAAAGCTTATCCCGGTGATATTATTGGTGTTTTTGATCCTGGTATCTTTGGTATAGGCGACTCATTGAGCGATAACAAGCTTAAATTACAATTTGAGGATTTTCCGGTATTCCCGCCAGAAATATTTGCTCGTGTTCAGCCAAAGGACTCACTGAAAAGAAAACAGTTTGAAAAAGGAATTATTCAGCTGTCACAGGAGGGTGCTATTCAGGTATTTGAGCAAAAAGGCGTTGGTCTTGAAAGCTACATTGTTGGTGTTGTTGGCATACTGCAGCTTGAAGTACTTGAGTATAGATTATTAAACGAATACAGTGCGCAGCTTTTAATGAATCAGCTTCCCTATTCTGTTGCAAGATGGGTTTATGCGGAAGATAAGAAACTTATTGATAATATTAAAGGTCTTGATAATGGTATGCTAGTGTATGATAAAAAAGAACGTCCTGTAATACTGGTCAATAATGAGTGGTCCCTGAACTGGATTTTAGAAAGAAATCCCGGAATTCAGTTTTTAACGGTTCCTGCAGATGTTGAAAAGATTTAATTACGACGATAAGGACTTTTTTAAAAACACTATCACATATCATAATCCTCCCAAAGCATTTTCTCTCTCAAAAAAAATTGTGCTGCTGATAACACTTGTTGTTTGCATTGCGTTGATTCCTGCATCAATTTTTACAACTTTCAGAGTTGCTCAGGTCATATATGATCGTGTAAGTATTAATGCTGTTAGTATTAATACAATACTCTGCAATTCATCAGAAATACAAAAGAGTCTGATTCAGCAAAACAGATATGTTGATCCGATTGTTGATGATTTTATGTTTGATTATGTAAATGAGGTTGACAATTCTGATGAAGCAAGTGTAGCTGTATTTGACCGTAATTTAAAATTACGTGTATTCTATAATCCCGGAGATTTGGTAAATTTTAAAAGCAGTGCTCAGGCTATGGTTGAAAAATATTCGAAGGAAGACAGCATAACCTGGCAGGAAAATTATCAAATGCCCAATAAAGCTTTTGGCTATGTAAAAGATAGTGGAGGTAATATTATCGGATATGTTGTTACAGGCTATTCTGATAATATTTTCAGTAACTCTACCATGGAATCCATAGTTTTTCTTACAATGACTGCAGTTTTTGGCTTGCTGGTAGGTATTGCAGGAGCCTTTTATCTTGCAGGGCATGTAAAAAAAGTTTTGTTTGGACTGGAACCTGAAGAAATTGCTGCTTTGCTGCAGGAACGTAATGTTCTGCTTAATTCCGTTCGTGAGGGTGTTATTAATGTTAACAGCGACGGAATTATTACTTTAGTCAATACAGAAGCAATAGAATTGCTTAAACAGGCAAATATTCAAAATAGTGATAAACTGGCAGGAAAATTTGCCAAAGATATTTTTTGTAATATAAATTTTGATGAAATCATTGGCAATAAAAAGATTCTGTCTGATGTAAGCGTTAAAATTGGTAATTTGCTGTTTATAATCACTGCGGTTCCTCTTATGCTTGATAAAAATGTCTTGGGCGCAGTTATTACCTTCAGAAAGAAATCTGTTGTTGAAGAAATGGCAAATCAGCTAACCGGATTTCAGAATTATGCTACAGCGTTGCGTGCTCAAACCCATGAGTTTATGAATAAAATGCATGTTATAATGGGTTTAATTGATATGAAAGCTTATGAAGAGTTAAAAAACTATACGCAGGAAATTGCCTACAACAGACAGTCAGAAGTTTCTTATATTACTACACGTCTTGGAGATATAACGCTTTCAGGATTTATTTTGGCAAAAATCAGCAGAAGCAGAGAACTTGATATTGATTTTTCCTTGTCAGAAGAAAGTGATCTGCACTCTGATTTGGAAGTTCCGTCTGTGCATGACTTGGTTCTTATCATAGGCAACATTGTTGAAAATGCTTTTGACGTATTGAAAAACTATGATGGAGAACGTATTGTAAGCTTAACGATTTTAGATTTTGATAAAGAAATCGTAATTGTTGTTGAAGATTCTGGTCCAGGTATGACGCAGGATACTGTAAACAGTCTGTTCAAACGAGGCTTTACAAGTAAAGGAGAAGGTCATGGCTTTGGCTTGTATCTGGTAAAACAAAGTGTTGACAAACTTGGCGGCTCTATTGATATCGAATCTGTTTTGAATGAAGGAACTACATTTACTGTTAGACTCCCGATTAATAAGGAAGGTGAAGCAAATGATTAATGTGCTTGTTGTAGAAGATGATCCGATGGTTGCTCAGCTACATGAACATTATTTAAGTCAGATTAAAGGTTTTCAGCTTTGTGATATTGCCAGAAACGGTGAGGATGCTTTGAGATTATTACACAACAGAAGCTATGATCTGATAATACTTGATGTGTTCATGCCGGCTATGGATGGATTGCAAACTTTGGAAAGAATTCGTGAAAGTCGTTATGATGTTGATGTAATTATTGTTTCTGCCGCTAATGATAAAGACAAAATAAAACAAGCTTTACGTTTGGGTGCTGTTGATTATATTATCAAGCCTTTTGAATTTGAAAGATTTAATCTGGCTCTCAGCAATTATCTTAAAAGATATAATATTGTTGAAGAACAAGATATTATTAAACAGTCAGAACTTGATAAAACTATTATGAGGCAGGAAAAAGAAAATATTATTGCCTTGCCAAAAGGTTTAGATAAGCATACTTTGTCAACTGTCTGGAAATGTATTCTTACTTTTGATGATATGTTTACTACTGAAGAAGTTTCTTCTAAGGTTGGTATTTCACGTGTCTCTATTCGTAAGTATCTTGAGTTTTTAAAAACACTGCGTTTATTGAAACTAGAACTGCATAGAGGTTCAGTTGGCAGACCAGTATATAAATATCTGTGCGTAGATAAACACAGCGATCTTTTAAATATTTATGTTCAATGAGGAAGATAAAAATGTCACTAAAGAAGCCTGTTAAAATTCTGGATGTACCAATTCATACTTTAACTATGAAAGAGTCAGTAGAATTTCTGGAAGATAATCTTATTAAAGGATTTCAAACATTTGTGGTTACGGCTAATGCTGAAATTATAATGATGTGCCAGAATAATGAAGAATACAAAAATATTGTTGCCAACAAGGCAGAACTTGTGCTTCCCGACGGTGCGGGAGCTGTATGGGCAGGAAGATTTTTAGGTAACGAAGTACCTGAGCGCGTGGCAGGGTTTGATTTATTTAATGAGCTTCTTGCGTTATCCGCTGTTAAACATTACAAAATATATTTTCTTGGTGGTGCTCCAGGTATTTCTGAAGTAGCTAAGAAAAAGTCAGAATCTTTGTATCCCCGTGTTAACATTGTAGGTTGTCGAAACGGCTACTTTAAAGATGACGAAATACCGCAAATTGTTGAAGATATAAATAATTCAGGAGCAGATATCTTGTTTGTGGCTTTAGGTGCGCCAAAACAGGAAAAATGGATTGAAGCAAACAGAGACAAAATAAATGCCAAAATTTTGATAGGTATCGGCGGGGGGTTTGATGTTTTAGCGGGAAAAATGGAACGCGCTCCCAAATGGATGCAGGATGCATCTTTAGAGTGGGCGTTTCGCCTCTACAAGCAGCCAAGCCGTTTTGTGAGAATGCTTGCCCTGCCTAAATTTGTATTAAAGGTCATTTTATCTAAATTTTAAATAATTTTACTAAAATTTTAAATTATTTAATTGTAAAATAGACAAAACAAGTTTAGTGTATTATAATAGTGTGATGAATGTATGATTTGTCACACTATTTTTATTTTGCAGGTGGACATAATATGTGAAAGCGAGGCAAGATATGGTTATTGTAAAGGATGGTTATCCGATAATTTTTGCAGCAATTGTTTTAACATTGATAGTTTATTATTTCTTTGGTTTAACGATAGCAGTTATACCTGCTGTTTTAGTATTATTTTTTATGTATTTTTTCAGAAATCCTTCCAGATCAATGCCGTATGATCCTAATATTTTGTATTCTCCGGCAGATGGAACTGTTATGGCTGTAGAGGAGATTTTTGATGACGAATATCTTAATGAACCTGCAACTAAAGTAACAGTGTTCCTGTCCGTATTTAATGTGCATGTTAATCGCAGTCCAATTGATGGTGAAGTTAAATATCAGAGGTATACCTGTGGTCAATTTGTTCCTGCATATAAGAAATCTGCGTCCTTTGAAAATGAACGTCATGCTATAGGTTTAGATAACGGCAGAATGAGAATTCTTGTAACTCAGGTTGCCGGCCTTTTAGCCAGACGTATCGTATCATGGGTAACTGTAGGTCATAAAATGGAGCAGGGTGAATGCTATGGTATGATTAAATTTGGATCCAGTACAGAACTTGTTGTTCCCCGCAATGTTGAAATTACAGTAAAAAAAGGTGATACTGTAGTTGGCGGCGTAACTGTTATGGGGAGGATTAAAGAATAATGAATTATCGTAGAATTGTACCTAACAGTATCAGCTCTATAAGTTTAATTTTTGGTATTCTTTCCATTTTTAACACTATTGAACAGGATTTTTTCTATGCGGCTGTTTTTATCATTCTTGCAGTGATAGCTGATTCCTTGGATGGAAGAGCTGCAAGATTGCTTGGTGTAAGCGGTGATTTTGGCAAGGAACTGGACTCTCTTTGTGATCTTGGTTCTTTTGGCGTGGCACCGGCTATTATGATTTATCAGTATGCTATGGGTGATTTGGGCCTTACCGGTAAGGTTATTGCTGCCTGCTTTACTATTGGCGGTGCAATGAGACTTGCAAGATTCAATATTAATTCTTCAAGCATCAAAGGATATTTTCAGGGAATGCCTATCCCAGCCGGTGCATGTTGCCTTGCAACTTACGTACTTTCCGGATATACTTTTTCTGCGGAAGTTGTTGCGGCTATGACTTTAATTATTGCTGTTATTATGTACAGTAATGTTAAGTTTCCTGATTTTAAAGGAAAAGGAAATCCTATGCATCTTGTTCCTGTAGTAGCAGCAGCTATAGTTGGTGTATATATGATTTATGAAAGACCGTCCGCGTGGCCTTTTATTGCTATGTTTACTTATACCTTTGCCGGTATAATAAATTATTTTTATGTACTTGTACTGAAAAAGTAATGTTGAATGTTTATAAAGGAGCTATTAATTGAATGAATATGTATTTTGACATAATCATGATACCATTGCAGCTTTTGATAATATTTTTCACAATATATTATTTCTTTATTTCATGGTTTGGGCTGTTTGGTAAAAAGAAAGAGGTAAAGATTTACGATGAACGTAAAACCTTTGCTCTTATAGTCTGCGCTCATAATGAAGATAAGGTTATTGCGCCTTTGGTAGATAATTTGCGCAGATTAAATTATTCCGATAACCTTTATGACATATTTGTTGTAGCAGATAACTGCTCTGACAAAACTGCTGAAGTTGCCAGAAATGCAGGAGCAATTGTACATGAGAGATTCAGTGAAACTGGCAAAGGCAAAGGCTATGCCATGGAATGGATGTTTGACCGTCTTTTTAAGATGGAAAGACAGTATGATGCGGTATGTGTGTTTGACGCAGATAACCTTGTTCATCCTAACTTTTTAAAGGAAATGAACAGTCGCTTATGTAATGGTGAAAGACTTATTCAAGGTTACCTGGATTCCAAAAATCCTAACGATACTTGGATTTCCGGTGTTTTTTCCATATCTTTCTGGGTTGTAAACCACGTATGGCATCTGGCGAAGTACAATATCGGTTTATCCAGCTGTCTGGGCGGTACCGGTATGTGTATTGACTCTGAAATATTAAAACGTTATGGCTGGGGTGCTACATGTCTTACAGAAGATATGGAGTTTACCATGAAAGCAATGATGGAAAATATTCCTACAACATGGGCACACGATGCTATAATTTATGACGAAAAGCCTCTGACTTTTAAGGCTGCGTGGAATCAGCGCAAACGTTGGGCACAGGGACATTTTGATGTAGCTAACAGATACATGATTCCTATGCTGAAAAAAGCATTTAAAGAGCGTAACATAGTTGTTCTTGACTGTACGGTAAATCTTTTTCAGCCATATTTTCTGCTTATATCTACGTTCTTTTTAATCTGCAGTTATATTTATCAGTTCGTACCGTTCTATGATAATATTCTCTATACAATACTTCCCATAGAGGTATGGACTTTAGTTGGTCTTGGTCAGTATATTTTCCCGATGACAGTTTTATTTAAAATTCGTGCCTCCTTTAAATCATGGTGCTATTTGCTGCTTTATCCAATTTTTATATATAGCTGGGTTCCTATCACAGCTTTGGGATTTTTGCACAGACATGACCATGAATGGAGTCATACTGCACATACAAGAGGCATTCAGTTTGATGATGTAGTTATTCCTGAAGATGCAGTTAAGCATGGACCTAAGCAGGTTGCATTTGTAAAAAAAGAAAAATAGTTTTTAACACCGAAAGAACTTTCTTTCGGTGTTTTCTTTTGGCAAAAATTTGGAATAAATCAATTTTTGTGTTATTATAGTTAAGATGAAGTTTAAATGGTAAAGGAATATTTTCATGCGTATTGAGGGTATATTATTTGATTTTGATGGTACTCTTGCTGATACTACAGATTTGATTTTAGCTGCATTCGATCATACTTTTCAGCAGTGCTTGCATAAAAGGTTTGCCAGAGAAGATATTGTTCAAACCTTTGGCTTGACTTTAGCTGAAGCAATGGCGTTATTTGCTGATGATGAAAGTATGATATTGAATATGCGCTCTGTGTACAGAGATTTTAATTTAAAGCATCATGATGAAATGATTAAACCCATTTCAGGTGTTGCAGATGCCTTGGCTGCAATACAGAAAAGGGATATCAAAATGGCAGTTGTTACATCAAAAAAACAACCTATGGCAAAAAGAGGACTTAAATGCTGTGGCCTTGAGGCATTTATTTCTGCTGTTGTGGGATGTGATGATACTGTTAATAACAAGCCTCATCCGGAACCGATGCTTAAAGCTGCTGAAATTCTTGGAATTGCTCCTGAAAACTGTATATGTGTCGGCGACAGTCCTTTTGACCTGCAAAGCGGCAGACGTGCGGGTGCCTTGACCGCTGCTGTTGCCTATACGTCATTTAACATTGATGATGTACTTAAAAAAGGAAAACCGGATTTTATACTGGATAATATGCTGGATTTACTGCCTATCATAGATAAACTTAATAAAAACTAAAGGAGGTAAACAAAATGCGTAAAATTGCTGTTATTGGCGGAACAGGTATCTACAGTCCTGAGGCGCTGAGCGGATTTGAAAGCAAAGTTGTCCAAACTCCTTATGGACCTGCTTTATGTAATATCGGTGAAATGTCCGGTAATATGGTTGTTTTCATTACAAGACATGGCGTTGGACATAAAACTCCGCCGCATAAAGTAAATTACAGAGCTAATATTTGGGCATTGAAAAGCCTTGGTGTTGAAGAAATATTCGCAACAACTGCTGTAGGATCTCTAAATCCTGAGATGAAAGCAGGTCATTTTGTTGTTTGTGATCAGGCTATTGATTTTACTAAAAGCCGTGTAAACACTTTTTATGATACTCCTGAAAGAGGAGTGGCACATGTTGATTTTACCAATCCGTACTGCCCTGTATTGCGTGAAAAAGTTATTAACTGCCTGAAAAAAACAGACATAACTTTTCATGAAACAGGTACCTACGTTTGTACAGAAGGACCCAGATTTGAAACTGCTGCTGAGATTAAAATGTTTGCTAAACTTGGCGGCGATTTGGTTGGTATGACTAATATTCCTGAATCTCTTCTGGCAAGAGAAGCGGAAATGTGCTATACAAATTGCTCAATTGTTACTAATATGGCTGCCGGTATTTCTAAAACACCGCTTTCTCATAGTGAAGTGGTAGAAGAAATGGCACGCAGTATAAAAAATATGGAAAAACTGATTTCTGCTTTTATTTCATACAATGAAGAGACAGAAGCAGTTTGTGGCTGTCATACCTGTATGGCAGAATTTGGTGGATTTAAACTTTAGGATGTGTTTTGACAATGATAGAAACCATGCGCTGGGATAATGGTAAGTTAATATTATTGGATCAGACAAGATTACCGCAGGAAAAAGCCTTGATTTGCTGCAGTGATTATGAACGAGTACGCGATGCTATAAAAAGACTGGAAGTAAGAGGAGCACCGGCCATTGGAGCTGCTGCTGCATTTGCCATGGTTCTTGGAGCTAATGCTGCTTTAAATAAACCTGATTTTTTGGGTGCCTTGACCAAAATAAAGGATGATTTAATAGCTGCACGCCCAACAGCCGTAAATTTGTCCTGGGGAGTAAATAAAATTTATAATCTGGCAAATAAACTTTCTGATGAGCTGCTGGCACCGTATAAAATCGTTAAACAGCTGGAAGAACTGGCACTTGATATCTACAATGAGGATATCCTGGTAAATAAAAAAATTGGTAAATATGGAGCGGAAGTATTGCCTGACAGCACTGTTCTCTTAACGCATTGTAATGCCGGAGCACTGGCAACCTGCGGATGGGGAACTGCCTTGGGTGTTGTAAGAGAAGCTTATAGCCTTGGTAAGCTTAAAATGGTATATGCTGATGAAACCAGACCATTATTACAGGGTGCAAGATTAACAGCTTTTGAGCTTTGTGAAGATAATATTCCAGTTACTGTTATTACTGATAATATGGCAGCATGGACTATGAAAATAAAGGGTGTTAATGCAGTAGTTGTCGGCGCCGACAGAATAGCTGCAAACGGTGATACAGCAAATAAAATAGGTACTTTTGGTGTAGCCTTGGCTGCAAAGGAGATGGGCATTCCATTTTATATTGCGGCGCCTGTAAGTACTTTTGATTTTACTGTAGACTGTGGTGCAGATATTCCTATTGAGGAGCGCTCTGACAAAGAAGTACGTGGTTTTAAAAATGAGATTACAGTTCCATCCGGAGCTGAAATCTTTAATCCTGCCTTTGATGTAACACCTGCATCCTATATTACAGGTATTATTACCGAATATGGAATTATCCAGGAACCATATCGTGAAAATATCAAATTATTACAGAATCGTATTGAGGAGGAACAATAATTCATGGAAAGCATGATTAAAGATATTAATTTAGCTGCATCAGGCAAACAAAAAATTGCCTGGGTTAAAGAATATATGCCGCTGTTAAATATTCTTAATGAAAAGTATAGTAAAGAACAGATTTTCAAAGGTCTGAATATGGTTGTAACCATTCATCTGGAAGCAAAGACAGCATATTTGGCACAGGTTTTAAAAAATGCGGGTGCTAATGTAGTTGTTACTGGTAGTAATCCTTTATCTACACAGGATGATGTTGCTGCAGCTTTAGTGGATAGTGGAATTACTGTTTTTGCTACTCATGCCTGCTCCAATGAAGAATATGATCTGTACCTCAGAAAAGCTTTGGAAATTGAACCGGATCTGATTATCGATGATGGCGGTGATCTTGTAAACATGCTTCATGGTGAGCGCCAGGACTTGATTCCTAAACTCATTGGCGGCAGCGAAGAAACTACTACCGGTGTTCACAGATTAAAAGCATTATCAAAATCTGGAAAACTTGCTTTCCCGATGATAGCTGTTAACGATTCTTACTGCAAATATTTGTTTGATAATCGTTATGGTACCGGCCAGTCTTCTTTTGATGGCATTATGCGTACAACCAATTTATCTGTTGCCGGAAGAACTGTTGTTGTTGCCGGTTACGGATGGTGCGGCAAAGGCGTAGCTATGCGTGCAAAAGGACTTGGCGCAAATGTAATTGTTACAGAAATTGACCCGATAAAAGGTATTGAAGCTGTATTCGACGGCTTCAGAGTTATGCCGATGGCAGAAGCTGCCAAATATGGTGATATTTTTATAACTGTTACCGGTTGTAAAGATGTAATTACTAAAGAACATATGCAGGTTATGAAAGACGGCGCAGTGTTATCCAATGCCGGACATTTTGACGTTGAAGTAAATAAATCTCATTTAGAGGAATTATCTGTCAAAGAGCCTTATGAAGTTCGTAAAAATATCGTGACCTATACCATGGCTGACGGAAGAAAAATTAATTTGCTTGGTGAGGGCCGTTTAGTTAACTTAGCTTGTGGTGACGGACATCCGATTGAAGTTATGGACTTATCATTTGCTATGCAGTTTTTGGCAATGAAATATCTGCTTGACCATAAGGGAACTATGGAAAAGAAACTTTATGTGCTGCCTGAGGAATTAAATACTGAAGTTGCTGCGTTAAAACTTCATGCTATGGGAGCAGGTATTGATAAACTGACACCGGAGCAGGAAGAATATCTTGCACAGGAATAGTAAGTTATGAACTCGTTATTTTTATCTAAACAAATGGCGCAGAAAGCTATAGTAGAATATGGACATAAGCTGATTCAGAAAAAGCTGGTAGCTGGTTCCTGGGGGAATATAAGTGTAAAAATAGGTGAGAGTATGTTTGCAATTACACCTTCAGGGAAAGGATACGAAAGTTTACAGCCGGAAAATATAGTTATTATTAATAACAAACTTGCTGTAGAAGAAGGAAGTTTAACTCCTTCGTCTGAAAGCAAGCTGCATGTTGCTATTTACGAAGCTTGTCCGGAAGCACAGGCAATAATTCATACTCACAGTATTTATGCCAGTGCCATGGCGGCCATGCATAAACCAATATTACCTATTATAGAGGATATTGTTCAGATTGTTGGAGGACAGGTAAACTGCGCGGATTATGCTCTTCCCGGTACTCAAAAGCTGGCTGATAATGCAGTAGCGGCTCTGAGTGGACGTAAGGCTACTTTACTTGCTAATCATGGAGCTGTGTGCTGGGGAAAATCGCTTGAAGATGCACTTATAGTAGCGGAAGTGTTGGAAAAATCAGCGCAAATTGCCATTATATGTGCAAGCTGCGGCGGTGCAGTAATTTTGCCTGATGAAGATATTCAGGTAATGCATAACTTCTACGATCAACATTATTCAAAGCGTCAAACAGGAGAAGAAAGATGAGTAAATTACTTATAAAAAATGTTGAACTTTTGCATACACCCAATGATGTAATGCATTTTATTGCTGTTGAAGATAATAAAATAGTTTACGTGGGAGAAGAAAAACCGGAAGGCTTCGCTGCAGATTCTGAGTTGGACGGCAAAGGAATGCTGGCAACCGCCGGTATGGTAAATACCCACGGACATGTTTCCATGACACTTTTGCGCAGTTATGCTGACGATATGTCTTTAATGGACTGGTTAGAAAATAAAATCTGGCCTATTGAAGCAAAGATGAATGCTAAAGACATTTACTGGGGAGCAATGCTCGGTATTGCTGAAATGCTTAAGGGTGGCACAACATGCTTTGCAGATATGTATTGTTTTATGGATGATGTAGTTAAAGCCTGCAACGATACAGGTATCAGAGCAAATCTGTGCCGTGGTCTTATAGGTCTGGGTCCGGATAAGGACGAAAAGCTGGCTGAAAATACACAGCTGGTTAAGGACTGGAATGGATATGATAATGGACGTATTCGTATTACTTATGGTCCTCACGCACCTTATACCTGTCCTACAGACTATTTAAAACAGGTTATTGATGCTGCAGAAAAAAATAATGCTGAAATTCAAATGCATCTGTGCGAAACAAAGGGTGAAGTTGAAAACTGCATTAAAGAGCATGGCAAAACACCTATAGCATTAATGGACAGCCTGGGAATGTTTAATATTGGTACTATTGCTGCTCATTGTGTTCACCTTACTGAAGCTGATATGAATATTATGGCTCAGAAAAACGTCAGAGTTGCTCATAATCCGCAAAGTAATTTGAAGCTGGCGAGCGGTATTGCACAGGTAGATAAAATGCTGGAAAAGGGAATCTGTGTAGGCCTTGGCACAGATGGTGCTTCCAGTAATAATAATTTGGATCTGCTTGAAGAATGCAGAGCTGCTGCAATGCTGCATAAAGCTACAACATTTAATCCGCTTGTATTGCCAGCTCAAACCGCTTGGGAGATGGCTACTGTCAACGGAGCTAAAACACTAGGATTTGATAATCTTGGTTTGCTGGAAGTCGGACAAATTGCGGACATAGTATTATGGGATATGCATAAACCGTACTGGTATCCGCGGCATAATAAATTATCTTTGCTGGTGTATGCTGCTAACAGTTCTGATGCAGATACTGTTATTGTTGCCGGAAAGATTGTTCTTCAAAATGGCAGACTTACCATGTTCGATGAAGAAAAAATCTATGCTGAAGCCAGCAGACGTGCAGAAAATCTTTTAGTAAAGTAATATAGTTATAGTAAAAACCAGAACTGAAATTCCAGTTCTGGTTTTTGTTTACTATTTGAAGATTTGGAAAAATTTACTTATATTAAGATGACACGATTTTTAAATTAAGGTATAATAAAAAAGTAATATGATATACAATTATGAGGTGAATAAATATGGAATTTCCGTTAATTTTAGGCGTATCTGCACGCCATGCTCATTTATCCCGTGAACATATGGATATTTTATTTGGTGCAGACAGTGAACTGCATGTAAAAAAATATATTGGTCAGCCCGGACAATATGCTTCCGAAGAGCAAATTACTCTTGTAACAGAAAAAGATAAAATGAAACTGCGTATTATTGGCCCTTTGCGTCCTGAAACTCAAATAGAACTGGCACTTACTGATGCACGTAAAATGGGTTTAAACGCTCCTATACGCAACAGTGGTGATATAGCTGGTTCTGCAGGTGCAAAACTTGTAGGTCCTGCAGGTGAGTTAGAATTAAAAGAGGGTATCATTATTGCTGCAAGACATATTCATATCTGCCCGGAAACTGCAGAAAAATATTCTCTGCAGGACGGTGATATTGTAGATATCAAAACTGAAGGAGAACGATCTTTAACTTTACATAATGTTCTTGTCAGAGCAGGTGAAAAGCATGCTGATGAAGTTCATATTGATACTGATGAAGCTAATGCCTGCAATTTAGACAGTGGGGTAATGGTTACAATTGTCAAAAAGTAAGTGAGGGATAAATAATGAAAAAGTACCTTCTTGCTGCTACCTTATCTTTACTTGTATCATGCAATGCTTATGCCTATAAAGATCTTGCCCATGGATATGAAGTAAATGATAAAAATGCTGTTGCTACATTAAACACATATAATACTTTCGGGTATTCTGAAAAAGCACCCTCTAATATTGCTGTTGAAGAGCTTGCAGAACAAAATACTCATTTTGTCTCTGTGTTTACAGCTGATGATTTAAAAGATATTTTAGAAGAAAGCTTTACATCAGATTACTTTTACAGGCAGTACGAAAAACTTGATTTGCTGCAGCGTTCTGAATTAAGCCTGCAGACATTGCCTGTACCGATTATTGAATTTGCCGCATTCACAAATATGCAGCAAATCAACAGTATATCTGTAAATGAATATAAATTCGGCAAAGAACAATTAGATTTATCATCTTTAAAACCGCAGATTAGAATTGATAAAGCTGGCAAATATAAAATAATAAGCTGCCTGTATACATTAAAGCAAAAAGATAACAGCATACTGGTTTCCACAAGCTTTTTGACTGATAAGGACAGATTATTTGTTTTATCCAGTACTTATAATGAGTATTGTAAGCCAGATGATAAAACAGATCCAAAACAAACTGATATTTCTAATTATGATGTCAAAATTTTGGACATGAAAGACGTTTCTCAAAAAACAAGAGAGGACGCCTGGAAAAATCATTTAAAATTTGTGAAATCCTTCAAGACCTTTAAATATACTAATAATCCTTCCAATAATAAGTATGGATTTTATGACAACATATTAAAGAAAGAAGTAGAATTGCCCCAGGACTGGATTTATAAGTCTGTTATTTTAAAGGATAAAGATATTGATGGTAAAATAACAGTAGCTATGCCGCAATCTGTTATAATTAAATTATCTGCTGATGAAACAGTTTATCAACTGTCTGAAGAAATTTTAGGCGATTTGACGGCAACTGAGGATAATGATATTTTATCCCCGCAGGCTGATTATCAGCAGATATTAAGCAGTGATCAGGTAATCGACTACAGTAAAGGTATTTTGAATAATGTAGACAAGCTTCTGCTGAATGTATCTTTCAAATCCGATAAAGAGAATTTTAAAGATTTCTTTGTTGATCCAATAGGATATAAGCAGGCTATTGATTTAATGCTATATGGTATGGCAAGTAAGATTAATATGATCAATAGTCCGTATTTTGGAATACATGATTTCGATTATTTGGTTAATATGAAGAATACCAGTGGTTCTGTTATGATTAACAGCAAGATGCGTTTTTTTGATGACATCAATTTTTCATTAACATCTAAATTTGCTTTTAACAAAGAGGATGAAGCGTCTTCTTTGATCTATATGAGTAAATCTGATGATGATAACAAATATTTAACTGAAAAAATTAATACCTGGGAGTTTTAAAAGAAGGCCTGCATAATAACTTTATCCTACAACTGGTTAAAGTTTTAAGCAGGCCTTTTAAAATTTTACATAATATATATTATCGGACGTAAATTAATTATTTTATTTAGTAAACGCTTGTTTGACGATATCTTTATGTTTTGATATAATATCAATAAGAATAATTAATTGTTTACCTGTTCGTATGGAGGGATTTAAAATATGGGAAGACGTAAAGCGTTACCGCCAGATTTTGATGGTAATTATACAGAAGATATGCTTTCTGCGCGCCAAAAAAGCATCTTAAATTTTGTTCGTGAATTTATTACTGCCAAAGGATATCCTCCTGCTGTTCGTGAAATTGGTGCTGCTGTAGGTTTATCTTCAAGTGCCAGTGTTCACAATCATCTGCGTAAATTACAGGAGTATGGCTTTTTACAGCGAGATGCGGCAAAACCGCGTGCTTTGGAACTTATGTCTGATATAGATTCATGGAGAAATAAACTTGTTGTTCCTGTTCCTCTTGTTGGCAAAGTAACTGCAGGTTCTCCCATTCTGGCTGTAGAAAATATTGAGGAAACATATCCGATCCCGTTTGATTTAATTGGCTGTGATGAGGATGTTTTCATGCTTTCCGTATGTGGTGACAGTATGATAAATGCGGGAATTTTAGATCACGATTATATAATTGCCAGAAAGCAGAATTTTGCCAATAATGGTGACATTGTTGTCGCTCTTATCGATAATGAAACAACAACTGTTAAACGCTACTTCAGAGAGTTACGCTCTGTACGTTTACAGCCTGAAAACGAAAAATATGAACCAATCATTGGTACAGATAATATCCAGGTTTTAGGCAAAGTTATTTCTGTATTCAGAATGCTCTAAATGTAAATAATGTTTAAAAAGCTCTATTTTGATGTCAATTAAACATCAAAATAGAGCTTTTGCTTTTTACTATATAATATAATTTTCAACCTCTAGTTATGTTACCATTTTTCAGGAATATCGCCAAATTGACCGATAACATATGCTGTTCCCTGCATTTTTGTTAATAAATTATTATTTTTATCGTATGTATTGATTTCTACAACAATAACTTTTCTTCCTCTGCTTAGGATTTTGGCAACTGAAGTTGCAGTATCCCCTGCATTGATATTTTTGATAAAGTTGATGGAATAATCTACAGTAACTATTCTAGCTCCAGTTGTAGCACAAGCTACACCCAAAGCCGTATCAGCAAGAGCAGCAAGAGCTCCTCCATGAACTACTGAATACATATTCGTATGCTTACTGCTGTCAATCTCCATAATCAATTTTGCGTAACCGCAAGCAATATCAACAACTTTAATACCACATAAAGTTACAAAGGCATTACTGTTATAATTATCGGTAATACATTTTAATATTTCTGCTTTTAACATTTACAGCCAACCTTTTTAGCAGCTTCCATAATTGCAAGGCGGCCATGCTCGAAGGTCAGACCACCCTGGAAAAATACATTGTATGGTTCCCTGCATGGGCCATCTGCACTTAATTCAATTGAAGCTCCCTGTACGAAAGTACCAGCCGCCATAATAATCTCATCCTGATAACCAGGTAATGGAGATGGAACTGGTGCTACATGGGCATCAACCGGTGAATTGCTTTGAATTGCAACACAAAAATCGCACAAACGTTGTTTTGACTCTAATGTAATAGCCTGAATAATATCACTTCTTCTTTCTTCAGGCAATGGTTTTACATCATAGCCCAAGCTTTTGAACACAGATGCTGCAAAAACAGAAGTTTTAACTGCCTGAATTACAATATGCGGCGCCATAAACAATCCCTGATAGAATTCTCTGGCAGTATCACCCAAAGTTGCCCCCATTTCTCCGCCTAAGCCAGGAGCAGTGAGTCTGTAGGATGCTTTTTCTACTAAATCAGCCTTTCCTACAATATAACCGCCTGTAGGAGCAAAACCGCCGCCTAAATTTTTAATAAGAGAACCTGCCATTAAATCAGCACCAACTTCAGTTGGCTCCATTTTTTCGATAAATTCACCATAGCAATTGTCTACAAAGCAAATAATATCAGGATTGATTTCTTTTACAGCAGCACAGATTTTTGCTATTTCAGCAATATCAATGGTTTTACGCAAACTGCTATAACCGCAGGAACGTTGAATATGAATCATCTTAGTTGTTTTGGTAACAGTTTTTCTTATAGCATCAAGATCTGCATGTTCGCCGCACATAGGTGTTTCTTTATAAATAACACCTAAATCAACTAAAGATCCTTCAGATTGTTCCGGATAACCAATAATAGTCTGCATGGTATCATAAGGTGCACCTGTAACAGCTATTAATTCGTCACCTGCTCTGAGATTACCCAATAACGCAACTGCTAAAGCATGAGTACCGGATACAAACTGAGATCTTACCAATGCTGCTTCTGTTTTGAAAATTTCAGCATAAATAGCATCAAGCTTGTCTCTGCCAACGTCAGAATATGCATAACCAGTTGTCGGTTTTAAATAAAAATCAGAAACCATATTATTACGAAAAGCGGTAATAACTTTTTTTGTATTAAAAAGTGCTGTTTCTTCTAATTCTTTGCAATGCTCACTTACAATTTTTAATGCTTCTTCTTCAATTTTTTGAAAATCGATCAATTATTTTCACCTTTGCTTAAATATTTTTCAAACTCGCCAATCTGCTCAGCTTGCAGTCTGACCTTCATTCTTGTTCCTTCAGCTAAATAATCCTGTTCAAGAACAGTGCCTATACCGTGTAATTTAGCAGCCTTTTCAGAATCACTGTATGGAATGATAAATATTGTCTCTACTGCTTTTAAATTAAGATTTTCACTGATTAACTGAAGAAGCCTGTCAAGATTTATGCCCGCTTTAGCTGAAATACATACACTGTTTTCTTCCTGCTCCAGGCGTTTTGCCAGATTAGATTCCGGATCAAGCTTATCAATTTTATTATAAACAGTGATAATAGTTTTATCTTTTGCACCTATTTCTTCCAGCACATGATATACAGCATTACTTTGCTCTTTATATAATTCATGGCTGACGTCAATTACATGCAGCAGCACATCTGATTCAACAACTTCTTCCAGTGTTGACTGAAATGCAGCTACCAGCTGGTGCGGCAAACGTTGAATAAAACCAACAGTATCAGTCAAAATTACCTGCTGCTTATCAGGAAGATTCAGCTGCCGCATAGTAGGATCTAAAGTAGCAAACAGCTGATCTTTTGCGTATATATTGGAATTGGTTAAAGTATTCAGCAAAGTAGATTTGCCTGCATTGGTATAGCCAACAAGGCTAACGGTAGCAACCTGTGATTTGCTTCTGCCTGCCCTATGCAAGTTTCTTACATTTTTAACTTTACTGATGCAATCTTTAATATATGCAATTCTGTCACGAATACGTCTTCTGTCAACTTCAAGCTTAGTTTCACCTGGTCCGCGTGTACCAATACCTCCGCCAAGTCTTGACAAGCTTAATCCTTTACCCATGATTCTTGGTAAAGTGTATTGAAGCTGAGCAAGTTCAACCTGCAGCTTACCCTCATTAGTATGTGCCCTTTGAGCAAAAATATCAAGTATCAGCGCAGTTCTGTCCAAAACACGTATACCCATTGCCTGTTCAATATTACGCTGCTGAGCAGGAGATAACTCATCATCAAATATGCACAAATCTATATTTTCCTGCTGTACAAATAACGCAAGCTCCTGAACCTTGCCTTTACCAATAAAGAATGCCGGATCAGGCTTGGCCCTTTTTTGGATAAATTTTGCTACTACTTCTGCTCCTGCAGTATCGGCAAGCTGTTTCAGCTCCTCAACAGAGTCTTCTATGGACCATCCGGTGCAGTTGAACATACCATTATATTCCATGCCTACTAAAATAGCTCTTTCAGCACTTTGAGCCAGAGTAGTTCCGCTTGATTGCCTATCTAAAATTCTCTCTACTGTATTTATAAGATTTGGAAAATAAATATTCTCTGTCTCAGGCATGGATATTGGGCCGTAATTTTCAACAAGATACTGCTCATTATCATCAGTACCAACAATCATACCAAAAGACACAGTAGATTGTGAGTAATCCGGAGATACTACACCAATGGCAATCATTGCATCAAAACGGTTGCTCTTTAAAGCAGATATATCAATTCCGCTTAAGCTGGCGTTACCATTAGGATGTGTATGAACACATCTTATGCCATTAAGGCGGCTGCTCTTACGGCGGCCTTCAACATTAGGCAATTCTACAGTTTCATTATCACCAACAGCAACGCTTACAACCTGCCCGCTTCTATTGATATATACAGAAATTTCTCTGTTTATAAATTCTGTAACATCAGCCATTTTCAGCGCCAGTTCTGCGCTTAAAAGCTGTCCAGATTCAACTTTAATGTCGTAAAACGTCTTTAGTTCCTCAATTACAGAATTACGAATACCTTTTAAATTACCAAAAATATCTTTCATCTCTGCAATCCTCCACTATAACGACTGCAATTATTTTCTTACTCTGGCCGGCTCAACGTTTACTTTATAGCCTTTAATTGTATTTTTGTGCATAGCTCCAAGAACCTTTTCTGCGACATCTTCCGGAACTTCCACAAAGGTAAATTTATCATAAATATTGATTAAACCAACGTCTTTTGCAGGTATATCGGCTTCAATGGCAATGGTGCTTACAATATCACGTACAGAAATTTTTTGACTTCTGCCAATATTCATAAACAAACGAACCATACCAGGGCGGGCACCTGTGTTTTTCAGTTCAAGTGCTATTGCATCTTCCTGTGGTGCTTCTAAAGCTTTAATACCTTCCTGCATCAATTTTAATGCCGCAGCTACAACTTCTTCTGAAGAGTAATCATCTAAGAGTGTTTCTGCAATAGGCATATAATCATGATAGTTATTTAACTCTAAAACTGTCTGCATTTTAGAAATAATCTGTTCTCTTTGGCGTTCAATGACGTTGGCAGCTGTAGGAAGCTGACGTCGAACAATTTTAGTTTTAACTATACGTTCGATTAATTTCAATTGACGGAACTCACGCGGTGTAATAAAGGTCATAGCAACACCTGTATTTCCTGCTCTTCCTGTACGACCGATTCTGTGCACATAGCTTTCTGGATCCTGAGGAATATCGAAATTGATAACATGAGTAATATTATCAATGTCAATGCCACGTGCAGCAACATCTGTTGCAATTAAAATATCTACAGAACCTTCTTTGAATTTTTTCATAACTCTGTCACGCTGATTTTGACTCAAATCGCCATGGAGGCCTTCTGCCATATAACCACGGCTGGAAAGAGCGATAGCAAGATCATCCACACCTTTTTTAGTACGGCAGAAAATAATTAATTTACCATCAATCTCCGCATCTAAAAGTCTGCATAATCCATCAACTTTATCTTTAGTTTCAAAATAATATTGTTCAATAAGAGGTACAGTAAGCTCTTCTTTGGTAATAGTAACTGATTTAGGAGCCTTCATATACTTTTTGGTTAAGCTCAGAATTGGACGCGGCATTGTTGCGGAAAACAGCAGTGTCTGACGTTCAACAGGAAGATTTTTCATAATTTCTTCCATATCATCAACAAAACCCATATCCAGCATTTCATCAGCTTCATCAAGTACTAAAAATTTAATATGGTCTAATTTTATAGTTCTTCTGTTGATATGATCAATAAGGCGGCCAGGTGTACCGATTACAATCTGCACATTATTTTTTAAAGCTCTTATTTGACGTTCAATAGGTTGTCCGCCATAAACTGGCAAAGCTTTAACACGTGTTGTTCTGCCAATTTTACCAACTTCTTCTGCTACCTGTATTGCCAGCTCACGAGTTGGAGTCATAATCAAAGCCTGAATATGACGATGATCGGTAATGCTCTGTACCAAAGGAATACCAAAAGCAGCAGTTTTGCCTGTGCCTGTCTGCGCCTGACCGATAATGTCATTGCCTTCTAAAACCAGAGGAATAGTTGCAGCCTGAATAGGAGATGGTTCTTCAAATCCCATATCGGTCAGCGCCGCAACTATCTTTTTATCAAGTAATAATTCACCAAATTTTTCTTTTTGTACATTAGACATTTACTATATTTCCTCCAAATTGGTCTCTTCTTTTATTTTATCTATTAACATAGAAATTGCAGTTAACGCAATTCTTAGTTTATTTTCTGTTCTTGTTGAAGTAAAGTGATGCTCCTGGCAGTACACAGCATTATTTGTTGTAATGGCAATGTAAACAAGACCTACAGGTTTATTTTCACTGGGATCGGGTCCGGCATTTCCGGTTATGCTGATACCGTAATCACTTCCCAGTAAATTTTTTACGCCTATGGCCATTTCACAGGCTGTTTCTCTGCTCACTGCACCAAACTTATCCAGTGTATCAAGCTGCACATTAATTAATTTATGTTTAGCTTCATTAGTATATGTTACAACAGATCCCAGTAAATAAGCAGAACTTCCGGGTACATCTGTAACAAGACTGCTTGCCAAACCACCAGTACAAGATTCGGCAAAAGCAATTGTTTTTTGCAAGCTCAACAGCATTTTACCAAGAAAAGCTGCTAAAGACTCATCATCCACACCGTAAATATACCGCTTTAATCTTTCTCTGAGCAATTTCTCATATTGATCAAGCAGTATCAGTGCAGACTCTTCATCCTCAGCTTTGGCAGTAATCCTTACAATAATTTCTCCTCTTCTGGCATAAATTGCAATTGTAGGATTAGATTGCTGCAAAATCAGATCATCTATCTTCTCCGCAACAGAAGATTCACCTATTCCACGCATCCGTAATACCCTTGATAATATTATTCCCTGTTTGCCAAACCTGTGATGTAAATACGGCCATAATTGTTTTTCACACACGTTCATCAGCTCACTGGGAGGTCCCGGAAGTAAAATAAACAGCTTTTCACCATATTCCATTACAAGCCCTGGAGCTGTACCAACATCATTTTGCAGAATTTCTGCACCCAGCGGAATCATAGCCTGTTTATCATTATTGGACGGGGTGCACATTCCCTTTTTATGAAAATAAGCATCTATTCTGCTCCATGTATCTAAATCCAGGTAACTTTCTACACCACAAATTTCCATTATTACTTCTTTAGTAATATCGCCGCGAGTAGGTCCAAGACCACCAGTTGTTATGATAATATCAGCACGATTGACAGCATCCATTAATACATCTTTCATGCGTCCTTCATTATCACCAACCGTAGTTTGATATAAAACGTCAAAACCCATATTATTGAGTTTTTTTGATAAATATTGGAAATTTGTATTTAGTATTTCTCCCAATAACAACTCTGTACCGGTATTTACTACTTCGACAATCATATTAATGCCTCCTTGGCATTTCTAAACTATCTCTGCTACCATTTCATAGGTGAAGCCTTGAAGAATTCTTACTTTTACGCAGTCACCTATCTTTAAATTTCCTGCTCCTTCAACGAAAATATTACCATCGATTTCTGGTGCTTCTCTGTAAGAGCGTGCTGCTGCCAGTTCTGCATTTTCTTCGTCAAAGCCTTCAATGATAACATCTAAAACAGTGTCTTCCATATTCTGATGTATTTCTTCAGATATCTCTGCCTGTAATGCCATAAGTTCATGATATCTGTTTTCCTTGATTTCTTCCGGAATCTGGTTTGGCATAGATCCTGCAACAGTGCCTTCTTCCTGAGAATATTTAAACACACCGGCATTTTCAAAGCGCTGTGCTGCAACAAAGTCTTTGAGTTCCTCAAAATCAGCTTCATTTTCTCCCGGGAAGCCAACTATAAAAGTCGTACGAATGGCTATACCAGGAATTTTCTTTCTCAGTTTTGCAAGCAGTTCTTCTACTTCTTCTTTGGTATCATAACGATTCATGCTTGCAAGCAATCTGTTGCTGGCATGCTGCAAAGGAATATCAACATATTTACATACCTTATCTAAAGTAGCAAATGCGTCAATCAACTCATCTGTAAAATTATTAGGATAGCAGTACATTACTCTTATCCATTTCAAAGATTCAATATCATTCAAATCTTTTAAAAGCTGAGGAAGCATCAGTTTACCATAAAGATCTTCCCCATATCTTGTAGTATCCTGAGCAACTACGATAAGCTCTTTAATTCCTTTTTCTGCCAGTGCTTTAGCTTCTGCAATAACCTCTTCATACGGTCTGCTTACGTAAGGACCGCGTAATTTAGGAATAATGCAGTAGGAACAGCAGTTATCGCATCCTTCTGCTATTTTAAGATATGCCATATAATAAGGGGTTGTTAACACTCGTGGCGACATTGACTGTTCTGTACGTTTCTGCATGTGAATAAGTTTTTTGCCGCTCATTACTTCATCCAGAACCCAGGCAATATCGGTAAATCCTTCTGTACCAACAAATGCATCTACTTCCGGAATACTTTCTGCAAGTTCGTCAGCATATCTCTGACTCAAACAGCCTGTAACAATAAGGTATTTACAATTACCGTCAGTTTTATATTCGCTCATTTGCAATATAGTGTTTACAGACTCTTCTTTTGCTGATTCGATGAATCCGCAGGTATTTACAATAAGAATATCTGCTTCAGCAGGATTATTTGTAATTACTATATTTTTTTCCTGAACTATACCTAACATAATTTCAGAATCTACTAAATTCTTAGGACAGCCTAAGCTTATCATACCAAGCTTCATAATATTCCTCCTGTCATTATTTACTGAACCTTACAGACTCAAGCCATCTATTAATGAGAGCCTGTTTTTTTTCTATATCAAAATACTTTGTGTTAATCCATATTTTGTCAGGATTTACACTTGCACCATCTATACCAAAGGGCAATAAAAACTGCAAACCAGTATTTTTTTCCTGAGCTATACGTTTAGGTGCATCATCTGCTATCAGCCAATCACTGAACTCTACACAAGTATCTTTTTTATCTGTATCTGTAAAAATAGCTACACCATATAAATTAACCGGTGTTCCTTCATAGGGAGTAACAGTATAAGCAGGAAAATCACTTTCCAGATATTTGAATACATAACTTTGACGTGTTATTGCAATATCAGCATCACCAACAGCAGTCATGCGAATAGATGTAAACGGAAACTTTGCGTATTGTTCAACATTTCTGCTTATATTCCATAAGTAATTAATAGCGGTAGTCTCGCCCATTTTACTGGCAAGAGAAGCTATAAAGGTCTGTGTACTTTTGGTATTAGATAAATTTTCAATGGCTATACGGATATTTTCAGTATTTTCAAGGTTGCTCCAGCCAGAAAGATTTTCCTGTCCCATTTCTCTTGCATACTTTTGGTTAATAAGAAAAACAACAGGATCATAAAAAGCACCAAACCAGTAATCTTCTTCATCTTTAAATTCTACAGGTAATCTGTCTCCTGCAGAACAAATGTAGGGCTGAACAAGTTTTTTATCTTTTAACTCAACTAATCGTTCATGCTCAGCAAGGATAAGATCCGGTTTTGGCATATCCTCTTTATATTCATAGACCGTTTTAACAGCTGTTTTATGTGTTTTTGAATATTCACTGGCCAAACTTTCCGTAAAGTCAGCATCAATTTCTGAATACAATACTATACTGGTATTTTTATTAATATCTTTACTGTCTGATTTTTGTTCAGAACAACCTGTAAGCAGCATAGAAAATAAAAATATCGTTAAAATACCAGTTAATATTCTTAACATTTTATACACCGTCACCTACGTTTTATTTTTCTGTTAATATTCTTTGCAGTTCTGAAATTTTTCTGTTTCATTTCTTCATGCAATAAACACTTGGGCCCATTGCCAATCAAATCAGTTCTGTTGGTTATTTTAAGTGCTTCTGTTACAAGCTGTCTGTTTTTAGGGTTTTTATATTGCATTAATGCTCTCTGCATTGCCTTATCATGAGGATTGTGTGCAACAAAAACTTTCTTTCCGGTATCAGGATCTATTCCAGAATAGTACATAGCCGTTGATGCACTTCCGGGAGTAGGAATGAAATCCTGTACTTGCTGAGGATGATGCTTAATATCTCGTAAAAACTCTGCTAATTCCACAGCATTATTTAATGTACAGCCGGGATGGCTGGAAATAAAATAAGGAACAAGATATTGAGGCAGTCCTATCTCTTTATTCTTTTTATCAAAAAGACGCATAAATTTTAAATAAACATTTTTACCCGGCTTTTTCATTTGTTTTAAAACAGGAGGAGAAATATGCTCCGGTGCAATCTTCAACTGACCGCTTACATGATATCTGCACAGTTCATCCAAAAATTCCAGCTTTTCATCTGCTAAAAGATAATCATAACGAATACCGCTGCGGATGAATACTTTTTTGATGCCAGGAAGGTTGCGTATTTTGCGCAGCAAGCTTATGTAATCACTGTGATCAGCATCAATATTTGGACATGGCTCAGGGAACAAACATTGTCTGTCTTTGCACACACCTACTTTTAACTGCTTAGCGCATGACGGATGTCTGAAATTTGCAGTAGGCCCGCCAACGTCATGAATATAACCCTTAAATCCGGGTAAATTAGTAATAATTTTTGCTTCACGTAATATTGATTCATGGCTTCTAGACTGAATAATTCTTCCCTGATGTGCATGTATAGCACAGAAAGAGCAGCTGCCAAAACACCCGCGACAACTTACAATACTAAACTGAACTTCCTCCAAGGCTGCAACTCCGCCCAATTTTTTATATGAAGGATGACAGTCACGCATATAATCAAGATCGTAAACAGCATCCATTTCTTCCTGTGTAAGAGGATATGTCGGCGGATTTTGTACAACATAATTTCTAGTTCCTTTTTGTACAACATATTTGCCATAAAAAGGATCCTGCTCTAAACTTTGGAGCTTATAGGCTTTAGCAAATAAAGTTTTATCATTTCTTATTTCGTTATACGCAGGCAGGTATACTGCTTCATCAGCCAGATATTCAGGCTTATTTTTTACAGCATACGCAGTACCTCTTATATAACGCATATCTTCCAAAGAAGCGCCGCCTGCCAAGTAATCAGCAATCTCGCTGATTTGTGTTTCACCCATGCCATAAACCAGAAGATCTGCTTTACTGTCTTCCAAAATAGATGGCAAAAGCTTATTTTCCCAGTAGTCAAAATGTACAAATCTTCTTAGACTTGCTTCAATTCCGCCAATTATTACAGGGATATCGGGCCATATTTTCTTAATATGCTGAGAATAAACTACAGTTGCATGATCAGGTCTTTTACCCATTTCACCGCCAGCTGTATACTTGTCTTCACTACGCTTCTTTTTCGCTGCAGTATAATGGCACAGCATAGAATCAAGATTGCCGCCGGAAATCAATACCCCAAGACGAGGTTTACCAAGTGTAGTGAAGCTGTTTGGATTATTCCAGTCTGGCTGAGGCAATATAGCAACCTTATACCCTTTTGCCTCCAAAACTCGGCAAATAACCGCAGGACCAAATGACGGATGATCTACATAAGCATCACCACTGATAAATAAAAAATCAATATCTTCCCAGCCTCTGGCAGCTATTTCTTCCTTAGTAATAGGTAAAAAATCTTTCATGTCTGTTTATTCTCCATATTATTTAGTGTAAGTCTTAACTGAAACGCCTTTTTCTCCTTCAGTACTTACCGGTTCTCCGTTTACGATCAGGTGCATGACACCAATATTTCCGTACTTAATAATTAATTTTTCTTTAGCTTTAAAAACCTTATTGTCATTTTTATAAAGCATGCCGGCAAAAATATCTTTGCCATCAGCTCTCACTTCCAGCCAGCATTTATCGTCAGCAGTCATTTCAACTACAATTTCGTTATTTTTAACTGGCGGAATTTGTTTGACCGGTTCCGGCTTAACATTTACGGCTGCAGTATTTTCACTGGTACCGGAAAAAAAGCCGCCAACATTTGAAGCAACATTGTAACCACCAACAATGACAACTGCCACAACAATACCTGCCGCAATTTTTTTCACTGGCAAATTGATATTTTTTAACGAAAATCCATTGCCGCTGCCAACATTTCTATGCTGTTTTAAAGAAATCTTTAATTCAACATTTTGTACTTCGCGAATTCCTTCACTTTTAACTTCATCAACTACTTTACCGGTTTTATTAGCTTTATACTGATTTACAAGAGCAGTACCGTCTAATCCAAGAAAATTACCATAGCTTCTTATAATGCCTTTAACAAATACTTCTCCAGGAGTATTTTCATAATTATCATTTTCAATTGCTTCAATATATCCGCGTCTAATGCTTGTTGCCTTTTCAACATCATCAAGAGTCAGATTTTGTTGAATTCTTGCAGCTTTAAGTACTTGTCCAACACTTTCCATAATAAACCTCCGCTTATTCATGTTTCAGAAAACGTTCTTCAATTTCTTGTCGTGATAAGATTACTTCTCTTGGCTTACTTCCTGCTGACTGACTTATAATTCCAAGTTCTTCCATCATATCAACAAGTCTGGCAGCTCTTGTATAACCGATTCTAAAGCGTCTCTGGAGCATGGATGACGAAGCCTGACCCATGTCCATGACAAGCTGCAGAGCATCTTCAAACAAGTCATCATCATAGACTGAGGTTTTTGTATTATCTGATGAAGTTTTATTATCGCTCTCCAGATTTTGACTGGTAATTTCATCACTGTAATTTACGGGTATAGACTGTTTTATTATAAAATCAACAATTCTGTTTAATTCAGCATCACTTACAAAAGCACCCTGCACACGCACTGGTTTGTTTTGTCCTATTGGATAATACAGCATATCGCCTTTTCCCAAAAGTTTTTCGGCACCACCCATATCCAAAATTGTTCTTGAGTCAGTCTGCGATGAAACAGCAAACGCAATTCTGGATGGAATATTTGCTTTAACGATACCAGTAATAACATCTACTGACGGACGTTGCGTAGCAAGGATAAGATGAATGCCTGCAGCTCTGGCTTTTTGGGCCAATCTGAGTATAGCGTCCTCAACATCTACCTTGGCAACCATCATTAAGTCAGATAATTCATCAATAATAATTACAATAAACGGCAGCTTCTCCTGCGCAGAAACATTATAGCTGTTAATTTCTCTTACATGACTTTCAGCAAATAATTTGTATCTGCGTTCCATTTCACCAACTGCCCAATGCAGTGCAGAAGCTGCTTTTTTAGCATCTGTAACTACAGGAGTCAGCAAATGCGGTATGCCATTGTAATTTGAAAGCTCGACCACCTTAGGATCAACCAATATAAGCTTTACTTCATCCGGACTGGCTTTATACAAAAGTCCGGCAATAATAGTATTAATACATACTGATTTACCTGAGCCTGTTGAACCAGCTACTAGAAGATGCGGCATTTTAGCTAAATCAGCCGTTATAATATCTCCGCTGATATTTTTTCCAAGGCCGATACATAATTTAGATTCATTACCATAAACTAATTTATTATCAACAACTTCTCTAAAATAAACCGGATCATTTTTGATATTAGGAACTTCAATTCCTATAGCGGCTTTACCGGGAATTGGAGCTTCTATGCGTACACCAGAGGCTGCAAGCTTTAATGCTATATCATCTGCAAGATTTACAACAGAGCTTACTTTAACTCCGGGAGCAGGCTCTAACTCAAAACGAGTAACTGACGGACCTCTTGTTACTGCTACAACAGATGCCTTAACTCTAAAATCAGCTAAAGTTTGTTCCAGAATTGAGCACTGCTCGATAATTTCTCCTTCAAAAGAGCTTGGGTCCGCAACTTTAGGCACATCAAGCAGCCCTACTTCCGGATAAATATATCTGTCATCTTCAGCATCAAATACCATTTCGTTCACAGGCTTATCAGCTTCATAAACTGCAGGCACATTTACTTTTTCAGCACTGTCAAAAATCACTATCTTTTGCTTAGGCTCTGTATTATTCTGTTCATGACAGGCGTGATTAATTTTCTGACCGTCATATTTTTCTTCGATTAATGACAACACATCTTTTTGCACTGATTTTGCACTGTCAACATCAGTATCTTTGTTATCATGAGAATAATACTTAACGGCTTCTGCAGACTTATCTTCCTTGACAAGATCATAATCTATATATGGTCTTACAATTACTGTTGTTTTTCTTTCTTCCCATTCAGGTATCTGCACAGGATTATTTTTGATTTCGCTCTTAATTTTTTTATCGCTGTAAGCACTCTTATCAGTAAAACTTAATATCTTTCTGAAAGAACTTTTTTTATGAATACCGTCGGTAAAGCTTGCGAACTCTTTTTGCCGATATATATTATCTATACTACAATCTAAATCACTGCGTGTAAATGTATTTTCGGACTTAATTTGCCTGCTTTTTTCCTGCGAGGAAAAATCATAATCATCTTTTTTATATTTAGAATATGCTGTAGCAGGCTTAAACGCATGGTATAACCACTTTAACGTATTTTTTACCGGTAAAGTAATAGAAAAGATCAACACCCACAGCAGACAAAGAACAATCCAGCTGCCCTGATAACCAATCAGCTTATGCAGTAGCAAAACGAAACTGCCGCCTACAAACCCACCGCCGTCAGGCATTTTGTCGGGGTACAGTTCCTGATCAACAGGTACAAAAATATTATGAGCTGTACCTGTAAGGCACAGCACAAATATAAAAAACAAAGCAATAAATCTGATATTTCTAAAATTTACATGCTCTACTTTAAGCAGCCAAATTCCTGTAAACAAAGGAATTACAGGAAAAGCAGCAGCAAATAAACCTAAAAAATAATTTTGAAACTGAATAAGTAAATCTGTATATGAGTTACTTGTAATGCCAAAAAGAGAAAAAACTGACACTAAACCCATAAGAATCAAAAATACTGCCAGTATTTTTCTAAAACCAATATTAAAATTCCTAGTTCGTTTCTTTTTGAGCAATCTAAAGCACTCCCGTTATTATCAGATTTCCATAATAATCGGCAGAATCATCGGACGACGACGAGTTCTTTCATATAAGAATCTGCCAAGTGAATCACGAATGGTGGATTTTATAACTGACCATTCAGAAGTTCCGCTTTCTTCACATTTTTCCAATGCACACTGAACCTTATCTCTGGCTTCATCCATGAGACCTTCTGCCTCACGTACATAAACAAAGCCGCGAGAAACAATATCAGGACCGGAAACAACCTGACAGGCTTCTTTATCAATGGTAACTACAACAATCATAATGCCATCCTGAGACAGCTGTCGACGATCTCTTAATACAATATTACCGACATCACCAACACCAAGGCCATCAACAAGGATTTTACCGGCAGGAATTCTTCCTGCAATACCTATGCTGTTTCGTGTTAATTCTATTACACAGCCATTTTCAGCAATAACAATATTTTCCTTAGGCATACCAAGATCCTGTGCCAATCCTGCATGTTTGATCAGGTGTCTGTATTCGCCATGTACCGGAATAAAGAATTTAGGACGCACCAGATTATGCATCAGCTTAATTTCTTCACGGCTGGCGTGTCCGGAAACGTGCACGCCGTTGGATTTTTCGTATACAACGTCTGCACCAAGCTTATACAAATGGTCAATAGTCCTTGCCACCAGTTTTTCGTTTCCTGGTATCGGAGTTGCAGATATAATTACCGTGTCACCAGGCATGATGCCAACCTTTTTGTGATCATTCATTGCCATTCTGGTAAGCGCTGACATGGGCTCACCCTGACTGCCGGTAGTGATAATTACAATTTGATTAGCAGTATAATTATTTGTTTCGTCTATATCAATAATTACACCTTCAGGAGCTTTAAGATATCCAAGTTCCAAAGCTATATTTACAACATTAATCATGCTGCGGCCAATAACAGCTACTTTGCGCTTATACTTTACTGCACTGTCTATAACCTGCTGTATTCTGTGAACATTTGAAGAGAAAGTAGCAACTATAATTCTGTTTTTAGCATATCTGAATTCGTCATCAAATGTCTGTCCAACAATTTTTTCGCTGGGAGTAATACCAGGACGCTCAGCATTGGTACTATCAGCAAGCAAAGCCAGTACACCTTTATCGCCAAACTCTGCAAACTTATTAAACTGTGTAACCTGACCATCAACAGGCGTGTGATCAAATTTAAAGTCGCCTGTATGTATAATTGTGCCGATAGGAGTATTAATTACGATAGATACTGCATCAGGAATACTGTGGTTAACGCGGATAAATTCCAATTTGAAAACACCGGCATTTATTCTGTCACCGGGCTTAATTGTTTTCAGTCCTTCTGACGAAACACCATTTTCTTTTAATCTGCCTTGCAGAATACCAAGAGTAAGTGCAGTTCCATATACAGGAACATTAATTTGTTTCAGTACGTACGGTAAGGCACCAATATGATCTTCATGACCATGAGTTAAAAAGATACCTTTTACTTTTTCTTTATTTTCTATTAAATAGTTAAAATCAGGTATTACAAGATCAATACCAAGCATGTCATCTTCAGGGAACATTAAACCTGCATCTATAAGAATAATATCATCACCGTATCTGAATACAGTCATGTTTTTGCCAATTTCACCTAATCCACCTAATGGAATAATTTGAACTTTATTTTGTGTTTTTGCCAAAAAAAATACACCTCCAATAAATTTTTACCCGTACATAAGATTTAATACAATAAGAAAATGCGTCCGTTCAATACTTACTCTTCATTATATTATACACTATATATCCTATAAAAAAAATAGTTATTGAATTTTTTAAATATAAAATATTAAGAACATAAAAAAAGAGTTAATCCATTATTTATGGATTAACTCTTTTTGCTTATAAATCGTCGTTATTATCTTGTGCAATAGCACCTTTTTGTTTGTTGGTTCTGTGCCATAAGTAAGCCAATACCATCAAAACAACACCGGCAATATCAGTTACCATGCCAGGAATAATCATGCAGATACCACCAACAAAGAACATAATTCTCTGCGACCAGTTAAGCAGATTTTCGCAGAAACCAATCATTGCCACAGAAGCGCCCCACATACCAATCAATGCTGTAAATGCACTGTAGATAATAGTTGTACCGGTTGCATTTATCATCAAAAGTTCCGGAGAAAGTACAAATACATAAGGAACAATAAATGCAGCTATAGCAAGTTTAGCAGCTATAACACCTGTTCTCATGGGATTTGCACCTGCAATACCTGCACCTGCATAGGCAGCCAGTGCAACAGGAGGAGTTACGTCAGCAACTATACCAAAATAGAATGCAAACATATGCGCTGCTAAAATAGGCACATCCATCTGTATTAAAGCAGGAGCAGCAATAGTTGATGTAATTACATAGTTAGCTGTTGTAGGAACGCCCATACCTAAAATAAGGGATGTTATCATAGTGAAGAACATTGCCGGCAGAAGTTCGCCGCCGGACATGTCAAGCAAAGCGGTAGCAACTTTCAGACCAACACCAGTTTTTGTTACAACACCGATAATGATACCTGCAGTTGCGCAGGCAATCAATACACCTAAAACGCCCTTAGAGCCATCAATCAAACCCTGAATAATTTGTCTGAAAGAAATTCTTGTAGATTTGCGCAAGCATGCACAGATAATGCTCAGTGCAATTGCTGCCAAAGCAGCACGCATGGGAGTATAACCACTTACAAGCAAGTAAATAATAACTACCAGAGGAATTGCCAGATGGCCTTTTTCCATAAACAGTTCTTTGAATTTAGGCAATTCTTCTCTCGGAGTGCCTTTTAAACCATATTTTTTAGCTTCATAGTGTACACCAAGCCATACACCTATGTAGTACAAAAGAGCAGGAATAACAGCTGCTTTTACAACATCAAAATACGGAACACCAACAAATTCAGCCATCAAGAATGCGGCAGCACCCATAACAGGAGGCATCAGCTGTCCGCCAGTAGATGCTGCTGCTTCTACTGCACCAGCAAACTGAGGACGATAGCCGAGTTTTTTCATCATGGGGATAGTAAATGCACCCGTTCCGGCTACATTACCAACGGAGCTTCCGGAAACGGTACCCATCAAACCGGAAGATAAAACTGCTACTTTTGCCGGTCCGCCTGCAGCCCAGCCTGCAACAGCATTAGCAAGGTCAATAAAGAATTTGCCCAATCCTGTTGTTTCAAGATAGGAACCAAACAGGATAAACAAATAGATAAATGTAGAAGATACGCCCATAGGAGTACCAAAAATACCTTCTGTAGTAAAATACAGATGATCAAACATTTCCTGAATACCAACGCCGCGGTGAGCCATTATTCCAGGAATATACGGACCGAAAAACGCATACAGCATGAAAACCAGTGCTACAGTAATCATCGGCCAGCCAACAACTCTGCGGGCAGCTTCAAATACCATCAGGGTACCGATAACGCCAACTATAAAATCTGTTTCGTTATTCATACCGGCACGCAAAACAAGTTCCTGATAGTTAATTACTATGTAAAGAGCACTTGCAGCACTTACTACGGCAAATAAAACGTCCAGCGGATGCATTGCGCTTCTGGACCAGGATTTTCTTGCCGGATAAAGCAGGAAAATCAGAAGGAAACCAAACATTAAGTGAATAGCACGTTGCAGATGAGCGTCTAAAATACCAAAAGCAGAAGTATACAGCTGAAAAATCGCAAAAATAACACAGATTGCAGAAATTACAGTATTCCATATACCAGTCATTTCGCGTTTATCTGATTCTTTATCAAATTTTTGTAGTACCTCTTCTGCAGAAAGTTCTTTTATTTCTTTTGCAGACATTATCAAAAATCCCCTTTCATCATTAACTCAAAATAAAATTAAAAAAATTCACCAATCCAATATTGATATCGTCTTTGTACATGTATTTCTATGAGTGTACCTTGTCCGAACAAATCACATAAATCGTAAATATCATTACCATGAATTACAGACGGTCTGGCCTGTACTGCCGTTCGCAACTGAACTTTTTTGAAGTTCCTGTTCATAACCAGATCAAATCGTCCATCATCAGTTTCTGTAAGTTTGCCATCAGAAGGAGAATAAGGAAATCCCCAGCCCAATGACTCAAAACGAGTATGTGTCATGGTAAAGTCGTCCACACCATTAACTGTAAAAAATTCTTCTACCGGCGTTCTTTCAACAGAATGTGTAAAACGAATTAACCATTGATCACCAGGATAAGTAGTTATGACAACAGTTTTATTATTTTCCGGCTTTAAAGTTATAACCAGCTGAGATGCATACCATCCTCCCAAAACTGCTAACATAAATACTGCAGCCAAACAATAGATATATCTCAAAAAAGACCGGCTCCCGGTAAGACCCGGTTTCCGGTCTTTTTCATTTTGCATCATTACTGTATATTATTTCTCTTTAAGAAATTTATCAGCGCCGGCTGCAACATCAATAGACATACCATCAAGAGCAGATTCTTTGGAAACAGCATTTGCTGCAGAATGAGCTGCTTTCAGACGATCCAGATTGGAGAAAATTGCTTTGGTGATATCATAAGCGGTGTTTTCATCCATTTTATCTGTTACAGCTAACATGCAGCGTACTGCTACTGCAGGAACAGCTTCAGTTTGTTTAGCATAGGTATTTGCATCGATGTTTACTTTAGTGTAGAACGGATATTGTTTAATCAGTTCGTCAGCTTTATCAGAATCTACAGGAATAAGTGCTACTTCGTTTTGTGTTGCAATATCCTGAATAGCTGCGGTAGGATGACCTGCAGTTACAAACGCAACATCAACATTGCCGTCTTTCAGTGCGCTGGAAGCTTCACCAAAGGAAAGGTATTGTACGCTGATATCATCATAAGTTAAACCATAAACTGCCAGGATCTGACGAGCATTAGCTTCAGTACCGGAACCAGCAGCACCTACAGCTACGCGTTTGCCTTTGAAATCAGCAACAGATTTAATACCGCTGTCTTTTAAAGTTACAATCTGAATTGTTTCAGGATACAAAGTTGCCAGACCTCTTAAACCTGCAACTTTTTTATCTTTGAACATTTCAGTTCCGTTAGCAGCATAATAAGCAATATCATTTTGTATAAAAGCAATATCTACTTTGTTTTGCTGCAGCAAATTAACGTTTGCAACAGACGCGCCAGTAGACTGAGCAGAAGCATTGCATCCAGGAACATTTTTATTTAAAATGTCCGCAATTGCACCACCTAACGGGAAATACGTACCGGAAGTACCACCGGTTGCAATGTTAATAAATTTTTGTGTAGCAGCTTTTTTATCTCCATCGTTTCCACCGCCACAGCCGGAAATCATAGTCGCCATAACCATAATTCCCAAAAGAAAAGCTAAAATTTTCTTCATTTTGAGACCCCCTCATAAAATATAAAGTTTCAGTGCTTCGGCACCTGAGTTATGCGTGTTAAGTTCTACATATTTTTCTTAATTCCTGCTTAAATATTCAGTATTTTGCATGTATACAAAATACTTAGCTATTTTTCAACTTTTTTGTATAATATGAAACACAATACAATAATTGTCCTAAAATTCTCACATTATTAAGCATTAGACAACTTTTGCTAAAATCTGCATTTTGTGTTAAAATATATACAATATTTTATTTAGGAGTGTGTAAATATGAGTTCTGGTGCATATAGCCTGAGACTGGCACGTACTCTTTTTAATGATGTTTATCGTGCTATGTTGTATAACGAAAACCAACAACCTGTTGCAAATTTGCGTATCGTTCCAAGTATTCCTCTTGACCGCAGCCAAATTCCTGAAGATGCCCCTATGGTACAGGCGTTCTTGTTAGTAATAGTAGACGATGCGGACATTAATAAAGATAATCTTATTGATTTTGAAGAAAGGGCATCCTTTGCTTTATTAAAAAGATTCTCTACAGAAGTGGTAAATTTCCAGCATTGTGAATTTTACTATCCTTCTCCTGCATTTATTTTTGAACAGCCGGATGCAGTTAATAGTCCTGTTATGTAAAAATAAACCATCAAATTCATTTGAATTTGATGGTTTATTTTTTTAATGTCAGACTGCGAATGGAAACATTAACATTTTTCACCTGCATTGCTGTCATGTATTCAACTTTTTCTTTTATTTTCAGCTGCAGCTGCTTGGTAACTTCAAAAATCTGCACACCGTAATACAAAACTACTTCAATAGCAATTACAATGCCTTTGCTGTTATCACTTCTTCTGCGTACAGAAATATCAATAACCTTATCAACTCCAAGCATCTTTCTTGCTACAAGATGAATAATGTCTTCTATGGCCTTATCAGCAATTAACAGTTTACCGTAAAAACTGAATGCCGGTCTGACAATAGACCTGTCTGCATCACGCTCTTTTCGACGATGTCTGGAAAAAATATTATATGGAAGATCAGCAAAATATCCTGTAAAGTGTGGTTTCAGTTCCACAGACGGCACAGGAACTATGTGTTTTCCGTCATGCAATCTTGAGTATCTTGCCCTTTTGATTTCAGCTTTAGTCGCAATCTGACTTATATAAACCGTCTTAACAGGGGGCTGCAGCTCCAGTCTGTTAATAATCTTGTTAATCATATTATCAGATGTAGCGATAATCAGTAAGCGCTTTATATTGCTTTTGGCCAAAGCATCACGAACGGCTTTGGCATGATCGTCTTCAGTAAAAATAGCTCTTTTTACCGCCTGTATTCTGTTGTCTTCATTTTTAGCAGATTTACCTGCCAAAATTTTTGTACCCTTTATTAAAATACCGTCATCAATAATAGCATCACAACGGTTATCAAAAGCTACGCCAATAGCACGATGACTTTTACCTGTACCACTTGGGCCAACAAAAGCTACTACTTCTATCATAGCCCTTCATCCCCTTTTTATTATCTGTAATTGATTATATCACTAAGTAAATCAGTATTGATATTAAAAATACCTAAATGAGCAGGAAATCTGTCCGGAAGTCCGTGAAAATCACTGCCTCCACTGACAAGCAGTTTTCTTTCTCTGGCAATGTGCAGCCAATACTCAGCAGCAGCTTCATCTGCACTTGGATGATATACTTCAATTCCATCAAAACAATGTTTATCAAGCAGTTCATTAACAAGCTGTTTATTTTCAATTTCGCCTGGATGGGCTAAAACAGCTATTCCACCGGCATTATGAATAAGCTTCACAGCTTCTTCCGGAGATAATTTGGGCTGGGGAATGAATGCCGGAGCCCCTTCTTTTAATAATTTATCAAAAACTTCCTGTACAGACTGAAAATAACCTTTTCTTACAAGAGCTTTAGCAACATGTGGTCTGCCAACAGCTCTGTTTTCCGGATCACATGCTTCAACCTGTACAGCATAACCAAGCAGATTCAGTTTATCAATCATCTTCTGCAGTCTAATTTCTCTCGCGTGGCGCATTTCATGCATTTTATCGTTTAATTCTTTATTATCGGGATCAATGTAGTAGGCCAAAATATGCACACTTTTGCCAAGATACTGAGTTCCCAGCTCTGCTCCCGTGATAATACGAACTGACTTTTTATGTTTATTTGCATATTGTACAGCTTTGGCAATACCATTTACAGAATCATGATCAGTAATGCAAATCACATTAATATTATTTTCTGCAGCAGCATCTACTATCTGTTCAGGAGTATATTTGCCATCAGAGAATGTACTGTGAATATGTAAATCAGCAAACATTTATTTATTACCTGCCAAATTTATCAAAGTCATTGTACCAAAACCGGTACCGCCTTTTATTTTATATCCTGATGTTTTTTCAGCTGTGGAAGTACCGCCAATGTCAATATGTGCCCAGCAAACATCCTTTTTGATAAACTCGCCTATAAATAAGCCTCCGGTAATGCAGCCACCTGCTCTGCCGGCGCTGTTGAGCAAATCGGCAACATCACTCTTAATAGCCTCCTTGCAGTCTTCAAGCGCAGGAAGCTGCCAGTAAGCTTCACCAGTTAGCTTACCGCATTTTTTTATAGTTTCAGCCAATTCATCACTGTTAGTTACGACACCTGCTGTTTCTTTGCCAAGAGCAACAATTACAGCTCCTGTCAAAGTTGCAATATCAATTACTTTTTGCGCTCCCTGCTGACACGCATACCATACAGCATCAGCCAGCACCATTCTTCCTTCTGCGTCAGTGGAAACAACTTCAATGGTTTTGCCACTAGCTGATGTAACAATATCGCCAGGACGCTGCGCATTGCCATCGGGCATATTTTCAGCACAGGCGATAACTGCCATTACATTACAGGACAATTTTAAAGCAGCAATACCTTTAATTGCGCCAAGAACAGCCGCCGCACCAGACATATCATCTTTCATTTCACCCATATTATCATCTGGTTTAATAGAAATACCGCCACTGTCAAAGGTTATACCCTTGCCTACAAAAGCTGTATAAGGTTCGTCCTGCGCTCCATTATATTTAAGTACAGCCAGACACGGTTTATTATGACTTCCCTGACCAACAGCAAGAATGGCATTCATTTTGTTTGTTTCCAAAAGCATTTCATCCATTATTTCAATATCAAGGCCGTAGCTTGCTGCAATCTTCTCAGCCTCTTCTGCCATAACGGCAGGAGTAACAACATTACCAGGTCTGTTAATAAGATTACGTGCATAGCATACTGCATCAGCTATAATTTCTGCTTTTTGTACAATTTGCTCCGCATCATCAGCTGCAGCAGCAATATCAACTTTACATACAGACTGTTTTTTTGCATCAGATTTATATTCAGTAAATTTATATGCGCCAAGATACAGTCCTTCTGTAATTGCCTGCAGATAATGACCTTTATTTTTATTTAAGAGTATCGGAGCCAGAACAAGGCATTTTTCATGTGATATTTCTTTTATAGACCTGATTACAGCTCCTGCGCTTTTTCTGAAATTATTTGGAGTGCACTCTTTGCCTTCGCCGCAGCCAACAAGATAAATGAACTTCAAACTGCCATTTTCAAAAAATGTAAGCTTGTTAACTGTTTCAGGAGAGAAAACATCCTTTTTTAATTCCAAAAACTTTTCAACTGTCGCAACAGCCTTTTCACTTAAAGAAATTTTGCGCAATGCACCAAGGCATTCTTTACAAAACAGCAATACATAACTGTCATAATTATTCCGATAATCAAAATTTACACTTTGACATTCAATACTATTTAAAATCATAAAAATCTCCTTATCTAAAACTTATAGCTGTATTCAGATCTTCCAAAAATGTTAAACCGCTGTATCTCTGTAAGGATAAATCACTTACAACAATACGCATCTCTCTGATACGGCTGCCATTTTTATAATATGTTCCAAGTGCATGTATAGCATAGGGCTGTCCGTTATTTTCACCCAGATATAACATGGTGTGCCCATCTATAAACAGCGCGCTGCCTGCTTGCAGACCGTTGATAATATTTCGCTTGCCGCTTGCAGACAATCCCTTCAAATTAAATACAGCTCCCGCAGTGCGTTCCTGCTCATCCGCATTACGCGGCAAAATAATGCCTGCAGCCCTGTAAACATTGTAAATAAGGCTTGAACAATCCACGCTGTTTTTTAAACCACCCCAGCCATATGGCTGATTATAAAATTTAAATGCTGAACTTACTATGTTATTAGCAGTATACGGCAAATACCCATAGTGTACAGAATTATTATTTTTAGCAATAAAAACCTCTGTTTCCACTAAATTTCCCTGAGCATTTCTTGTAGGCAGCTCCATTATATAAGTTGTCTTGGTAACATCTTCTATGGGTAACTTGGCGCCAAGCTGATAATCAACAAATTCACCGGCAGTTTTTAATTTTAACATACTGTTTTGAACTATCAAAAATTTATCGGGATCAGCATATTTCATCCAGGGACCACGATCAGTAAAGGCAACATCATATTTGCTTATCCATCCACTGTAATTTACGGATTGAATGTAATAAAAATATCCATTTGCACTTGCATGCAGAACAGCTACCGGTTCAGCCGGATCAATGGTCGTTTCCTGTAACGCATCAAAATCTCTGTCATTAATAAAATAAAATAAGCCTTCACCTGTAGGCAGATTTCTGAGATTTGCTCGTCTTACTGTAACCGCATATCTTACTTTTACACGTTCTGGAACAGCACTGATGTTAGTTTGCTTACGCAATATATTCTTGTAGTTTTCGCTTACTTTGTTTCCATGCAGGTATAACTCATCATCTAAAACAGTATAATTCATAATTTTTGTTTTCAAAGCATCACCGCTAATTTCTTCGGGATAACTGCCCATATCAAATACCGTCGGAGATGCTTCACGAATTTTTTTGTTATACTGAATAATCTCTTTATCCGTCAAAATTATTCTGTTGCCATCTTCATTCTGATTATTCCAATATTCCGGCTTTATCAGAGCAGCATAATTAGTTATGCCGGACGCATAGCTTGTTAAAGGCAGCAGCAGAGCACACAACATATATACAAAAAATATTTTACGCCACATATTACCTGACCTCCATATTCTTTATTAATTCTTTTAAACTCAAAAAAATCCTGCTGATATAAATAAAAAACTGGGCAGCAAGAGCTGTCCAGCTTTTTATTTATATCATATTATATTCTTTTAAAACCTTATCCAGTTTTTCTTCAGTTGAAGGAGAAATATGTGCCAGAGGCAAACGAGTATTACCGGCAGGAATACCGGAAACCTTGCTTACCGCTGCTTTTACAGGAATAGGATTGCTTTCTAAAAACATTGCTTTAGCCAAAGGAACCATCTTTTTATTGATTTCAGCTGCATCCTGAACTCTGCCTTCTGTATAAGCCTGCATAAGATCCTGTAAAATATTTCCGTTAACATTAGCTAATACAGAAATCAAACCTTTAGCGCCTACAGACATGAAAGGAAGAATTAATACGTCATCACCGCTGTAAATAGTAAAATCAGACGGAAGAATTCTGTAGAGTTCAGCAACCTGATTAACATCGCCGCCAGCTTCTTTAATTGCTACGATATTACTGAAATCGTTAGCTAATCTTGCAACTGTAGCCGGAAGAATGTTAGATCCTGTTCTGCCAGGTACATTATACACAATTACAGGCAATTTTGTAGATTGTGCAACAGCAGCAAAATGCTGATAATAACCTTCCTGAGTAGGTTTATTATAATACGGACCTACAACAAGCAATCCATCAATATCAAATTTTTCTATTTGTTTGATAAAGTCTATGGTAAACGCAGTGCAGTTTGTTCCTGCACCAATAACTACAGGTACACGTTTATTAACACGTTTTACAACTGCTTCAATAAAAGCAAGCTTTTCTTCAAGGTACATGGTTACGGATTCACCGGTTGTACCCAAAACAACAAGACCATCACTGCCATTATTAATAAGCCATTCAGCTAAATCAGCACCTGCAGCACAATTAACACTGCCATCTTCATTAAACGGTGTTACCATCGCTGTAAGTAATCTGCCAAAATACGGATTAGACATACAAGAGCACCCCTCTATTAAAGTTTGAACGCCTGATGTAATGCTTTAACAGCCTCAACCAAATGTTCTTCTTTTATTATTGCAGAAATTGTGGTATCAGAGTCCACAGTTTGCAAAATACCAATTTTTTTACCTGCCAGTGCTGCAACAAAAGTTGCCATAATTCCAGGAACACCGCGCATTGCACTGCCGACAACGGAAACTTTCGCACAGCCAGTATTCAGAACATATTTAAATCCTGTTTCTTCCAAAACTTTACAGGTATGTTCTATATCTGGAGAAAATACAGCAAACATTGCTTCTTTTTCAGAAAGATTTAAACAGCCAACGCTTATGCCTGCATCAGCAAGATCTTCAAACAACATTCTGCCGGCAGTCATATCTTCAGGATTTAATTCAATTCTGAACTGAGCCAAATCACTGAGGTTAGCAACACCGCTGGCAAGAGATTCATGAATAGAAATATCACTGCCGCAGTTACCGTCAGCACGCTCATTGGTAATCAAAGTACCGGGAGCTTCACTGAAAGTAGATTTTACTATCAAAGGAATATTATTACCCATAGCAATTTCTACAGCACGCGGATGAATTACTTTAGCACCATTGTGAGCCATCTGGCATACTTCCGCATAGGTTATCTGGTTCAAAATGGTCGCATCTTCCACAATACGCGGATCCGCTGTCATAATACCTTCTACATCTGTATAAATTTCAACAAATTCTGCATGCAGTGCAGCACCCAATGCAGCTGCTGAAGTATCGCTGCCGCCACGGCCAAGTGTTGTAAATTTGAAATTATTCTCAGTCATACCCTGGAAACCGCAGACAACAGGGATAATACCGGATTCCAGAAGATGATGCAGATTGGATACATTAATATTTTTTATTCTTGCAGCACCAAACTGAGAATCAGTTACAATACCAGCCTGACCACCAGTTAATGCCATAGCGTTAATACCATATTTCTGCAAAGCAGCAGCCATTACACAGGCAGAAATAATCTCGCCGCAGCACATCATTACATCAAGTTCACGTACATTTACTGACATGTTCTCATTTTTAAGAACGTCAATAAGCGTATCAGTAGCATAGGGAGCACCTTTACGTCCCATAGCTGAAACTACAATGACAGGAGAATATCCTTTTCTGATTGCCTGCTGTACTTTATCTTTTACTGCCAGACGAGCTACTTCTGTAGCAACAGAAGTACCGCCAAATTTCTGCACTATAATTTTCATCTATTCTTCTCCCCCAAATTAAATCCATTCATTTTTAATCATTGTTTCTGCAATCTGCAGAGTATTTAAAGCAGCTCCTTTTCTGATCTGATCGCCTACAACCCACATATTGAAAGTATTGTCGTTGGATTCATCACGGCGCAGACGACCAACATACACATCATCTAATTCAGAAGTATACAGCGGCATCGGATAAATCTGTTCCTTAGGATTATCCTGCATCTGAACACCAGGGAAAGCACTTAAAGCTTGGCTCATTTCTTCTAATGTAAGATCTTTTTCAAATTCAACATTAATGGATTCGCTGTGACTGCGATATACGGGAACGCGCACGGTTGTTGCTGTAATACGCATATCATAATCATCAAAAATCTTCATTGTTTCATTAACCATTTTCATTTCTTCCTTGGTGTAAAGATTGTTAAGGAAAACGTCAATCTGCGGGATAAGATTGAATGCGATAGGATAATGTTTTTCAAGGCTTGCAGAAGGAAGAATATTAGCAACCATTTCCTTGCCATCAGAGAAATCTTTAACCTGCGCTGTCAGTTCATCAATACCTTCTTTACCGGCACCGGATACAGCCTGATAGGTAGAAACAACAATACGTTTAATTTTTGCAAGATCATATAAAGGTTTTAAAGCCATGCACATGATAATTGTTGAACAGTTAGGATTAGCAATAATTCCTTTATGTTTTAAAATAGCTTCAGGATTAACTTCCGGAACAACCAGCGGCACTTCCGGGTCCATTCTGAAAGCACTGGAATTATCAATAACAACAGCACCAGCTTCTACAGCATAAGGAGCAAACTCCTTGGAAATGCTGCCGCCAGCAAACAAAGCAATATCAATTCCCTGGAAAGAATCTTTTGTTGCTTCTTCAATTACATAGGTTCTGCCCATAAAATTAATTTCTTTGCCGGCACTGCGTTTAGATGCCAATAAACGCAATTCATTGAAAGGAAAATTTCTTTCTTCAATAAGTTTTAAAAATTCAGTTCCAACAGCGCCAGTAGCACCTAAAATAGCAACGTTATATTTTTTCATCATTCTTTCCTCCGCTTATAATAATTTATCCAATCCGTAGACAAGTCCTTTGTGTTCAACAATTTTTCTGCATCCCAGAGCTACACCAGGCATATAGCACTCACGATTTATAGGCTCTGTGCTGATGCGTAAAACCTCGCCCTGTCCGCCAAAAATTACTTCCTGAGACGCAACATAACCTGGAAGTCTGATACTGTGGATTTTCATACCTTCAAAGTCGGCACCTCTTGCACCGGGCATGGTTTCCTTTTCATCAGGATTGCCCTGCTGCATAGCTGCCCTTACTTCACTGATTTTCTGTGCTGTAATAATTGCTGTACCGGAAGGCGCATCAAGCTTTTTATCATGATGTTTTTCAACAATTTCAACATGAGGAAAATATTTTGCAGCTTCACAGGCAAGCTTCATCATAACAACTGCACCTAAAGCAAAGTTTGGTGCTATAAGCAAAGCTGTATTATTATTCAACGCTAACTCATCAAGCTCTTTTAAATCAGCTTCTGAAAAACCTGTAGTACCTACAACAGCGTATATGCCTTTATTAAGAACTTTTCTTAAATTTCCCATGACTACATCAGGTCTGGTAAAATCTACAACAACATCAGGTTTGCTGCTTGCAATAGCAGTTTCAAGATCTGTTTCTACTGAATAAGACTTATCCTCTACTGTTACAGTTCCGTTTTTTATGTCAACCAGTGCGGCAATTTCCAAATCAGCTTCCGCACAAACCTTTTTTACTACTTCACTCCCCATTCTGCCCAGAGCACCATTTACAAGAACTCGAATCATTAAAAACACTCCTTTATTAGGAAAAAATAAAACCGTTGAGAAAAGCATCTCAACGGCAATAAAATACATTGATAATGTTGAGATAGCCCTCCGCTGAAAAACCAGCGACAGTCCGGCAGTTATTCACTGACAGCCCAGCATACCAACATGGCTGTTGATAAACTTCGGCGCTAACCCTTTCACCTGCTTCAACGCTTCCAACTCCACAAGATACTATTGCTTTGCGCTCCTCTATCTTACTAGTCACTTATTGTCTTGATTATAGTATTATTATTTACTATTGTCAAATTTTTATTTAATATTTTTATATTTAAACATCCAACTGTAAAGTTTTTACAACTTTATTCATTAGTACTGCCAAAACCACCAGTTCTTACTGCTTTTTCCTTGGCATTATCATTATCTACAGTCAGATATTTATAGAATATGCCCTGAGCAACTCTGTCATTTTTAGCAAAAACAACTTTTTCAGAACCTGTATTTAGCAATGCCAGCATAATATGGCCTTCATTATCGCTGTTATTATAATAATCAGCATCTATAATACCAACATTATTAACAAGCAAAATACCTTTTTTTACTGCAATACTTGATCTTATATGTACACCTAAAAACTCATCATCCTGCATATACGCTTTTAATCCAGTAGGAACAAGCTTTAATTTTCCCGGTTCAAGTTCAATATCTTCCGGAACGCAAATATCATAACCTGCAGATGTTTCAGTTTTTCTTTCAGGCATGGTAAATTCAACATCAGCATAAGCTGCTACTTTTTCAAATCCTCTAATTTTCATATTATCACCTATAAGAAATCCCGCTGAAATTTCAGCGGGATATAAAATTTTATTTATTATTCTTTAGTTAAAACTGCTTTTCTGGAAAGATTGATACGGCCTTTATTATCAATTTCAGTAACTTTTACAACAATCTCATCACCAACAGAAACAATATCTTCTACTTTTTCAACTCTTTCTGTAGATAATTGAGAAATATGTACAAGACCTTCTTTGCCAGGTAAAATTTCAACAAAAGCACCAAAATTCATCAGTCTGGTAACTTTACCGGTGTAAATTTTGCCTACTTCAGCTTCAGCAACAATGCCTTCAATCATTGCAATAGCTTTATTAGCTGCTTCTGTATTAACAGCAGCAATGAAAACTTTACCGCTGTCATCAATATCAATTTTAGCAGTAGTTTCTTCAACTATTTTCTTAATAGTTTTACCGCCAGGGCCAATAACTTTGCTGATTTTTTCAGGATCTACATGAATGGTAGTAATCTTAGGTGCATACGGAGAAAGCTCTTTACGAGGTTCGCTGATGCATTCCATCATTTTGCCCATGATAAATTCGCGGCCGCGTTTTGCCTGCGCCAAAGCCTGGGTAAAGATGTCTTTATTAATACCATCAATTTTAATATCCATCTGAATAGCGGTAATACCTTTAGCTGTACCGGCAACTTTAAAGTCCATATCGCCAAGAGCATCTTCAAGACCTTGAATATCAGTCAGGATAGTGAAGTATTCGCCATCTTTAACAAGACCCATTGCAACACCTGCTACAGGAGCTTTAATAGGTACGCCTGCATCCATCAGAGACAGAGTGCTTGCGCAAACGCTGCCCATGGAAGAAGAACCATTAGATTCAAGAACTTCAGATACCAGACGAATTGCATACGGGAATTCATCTTCAGAAGGAATTACAGGAACAAGGGCACGTTCAGCCAAAGCACCATGACCAATTTCACGGCGTCCAGGGCTGCGTAAGGGTTTGGTTTCGCCAACGCTGTACGGCGGGAAGTTGTAGTGGTGAATATAACGTTTTGTATCTTCTGCACCAAGACCATCAAGGGTTTGTGCTTCGCGCAGCGGAGCCAGTGCCAGAACATTTAAGATCTGAGTTTGTCCACGTGTAAACAGGGAGCTGCCATGAGGACGAGCCAGCAGGCCAACTTCACAGGATACGGGACGAACTTCATCTAATTGACGTCCATCAGGACGAATTTTATCAACAGAAATTGTACGGCGTACAATTTTCTTAACTAATTTTTGAGTAATATAAGCAACGTCTTTTGCATTGTCAGGATATTTTTCCAGGAATACTTCTGCAATTTCTGCTTTAACTTTGGCAACGTTTTCTTCACGTTCCAGTTTATTAGCATCCATTAATGCATCTTTTAATTTTTGTGCGCCATATTCTTCGATTTCAGCAGCCATTTCTTCAGGCGGAGCATAGAAAGGAACTTCCATTTTTTCTTTGCCGATTTCAGCCATAATTTTTTCCTGGAATTCAACCAGTTCTTTAATTACATTATGACCAAACCAGATTGCGTCAAGCATAACTTCTTCAGATACTTCTTTAGCACCTGCTTCAACCATCAAGATAGCATCTTTAGTACCAGCTACAGCCAGGTTAAGTTCTGTAATTCTGGATTGTTCTACAGTAGGATTGATGATAAACTGTCCATCAATAAGACCTACACGAACACCGGCAATAGGGCCGTCAAAAGGAATGTCGGAAATGCACAATGCGCAGGACGCACCAATCATAGCCGGCATATCCGGAGCATTATCAGGATCTACAGATACTGCAGTAGCAACAATCTGTACATCATTATGATATCCATCAGGGAACATCGGACGAATAGGACGGTCAATAAGACGGCTTGTTAAAATAGCCTGCTCACTGGGACGACCTTCACGTTTTATAAAACCGCCGGGAATTTTGCCGACAGCATACATTTTTTCTTCAAAGTCAACTGTCAAAGGAAAGAAATCTACACCTTCACGGGGAGATTTGGTACCGGTTACAGCAACTACAACTGCTGTATCACCATAACGAACTAAAACTGATCCATTTGCTTGTTTTGCAATCTTACCGGCTTCGATAGTAAGCTCTCTGCCGCCAAGATCCATACTGTACTTATGCATATACTAATGCCTCCTCTATTTTCTACACTTTTATGTACCCAGTGTATATTCTATGTGTTTTCTAAAACTCCTTTTTATTTTATATAAAAATATAAAAAATTTTACATAAATAACTTTAACAAGAAAACAACTACTGCACCAATAGCCGCAAAAATCAAAAATGCGGGCAATACAAAGAAAATCAGTGCCAAAATACCGCCTAAAATCAACAGCGTCATCAAAAATCCGCTGCTTAAATTAAAGGTTTTAATCTTAACACCGGGATGAGTATATCTGTTTTCAGAACTTTGTCTGTAAGATGTTTTTTCAGACGAGGAAGATGAGTCACTGGTTGATCCATCTTCTTCAATTGTAATACCGTCAAAAGTATCCCTTTCTCTTGGTGAAAGCACTTGGGGATCTTTTTTTATCTGATAGTGACAATACGGACATTCTAAAATTTTATCATCAATTTCTTTTTGGCAAAAGTCACATTTCATATAATTACTCCTTGCTAAGATAATAACATAAGCAGCAAGCCTTCTTCATTTATATATCTGGCATCATGCTTTTCAATCTGCAAATATTTTTGTATAACTGCAGCAGTTTTTTCAATAACAGCAACGGGAATATTCTGACACATTTCTGATACTTTATTGCTGTTGTAATTATACACAGCATTAGCATTAATAAAATTCAAAATTATGCCAGCAGCCCACACTTCACTGATTTTAATTGATGGGTCATAGCATTTCTTAAAATCAGCCCACATTGTCTGGGCCAGAAAAATGTCATATTTGGTAAATGAATAGACAGACATAAATCGTTCCAGTAAAAGAACAACTTTGTCCGTATAATCAATCTCTGCAGGTTTATAGTCTTTGATATTGCACTCAAAGTTAAAGCTGTCCAGCCTTACATATCCGGCATAAATAAGAGAGCAATGTCTGACAAACATGGTATTTCGTTTTATAAAATCTTCCCAGGTAAGCTTGCCCCCGCAGCGTACTGCAAACCAGTCCCTGGCCTTATGCATAACCTGATTAAGCTTTTTTTGCGCACTTTTGGGAATCATCATGCCGCGAACAAAATTCAGCACCATACTTTTATTATAAAAAATATGCCCCAAAAACAGATAATTATCTTTATCTACATCCGCCTCAATTGGCATCAGCAAATTATATATTTCGCCTGTCAGAAAATTTCTGCACCTGTATATACCTTCATCACTTATGCTTTCTATCGAAAATAATACAAGTTCTGTTTTCAAAAGTTCTTCAAGTATATCTTTGCTTATCTGATTTTTATTTATAAACCTTGCAGCTGATACTTCATCGTAAAAATGCCGCAAAGGATTTTTATCATTTTCAATCATGCGATAATCAAAGAGAAAATAATCCCAAAAACACTGAGCGTATTCCTCGCTTCCGGGTTTTTCCTCTGTTGCCGCACTCAGAAAAATGCCGCTGTATAAATACGCAGCACGTTCAATATCTTTATGATACCTGGGATCATTAAAAAAGGTTCTGAGCAGCTCCATCAGTCCCTGCAGCCTGCTTCCAATGTTAAGGAAAATTTTAGCAGGCAGGTCTTCGGCAGCTCTTTTATTGTATATGTCATATTTTGGATAAAAAATACCATTTTCATCCATCATTATAATTTTACCGTCAGCAAATACTTTCTGCTTTGCCATAATGGGAGCTTTATCATTAGTGATGATTCTTTTGCTATAAAGATATACATACAACTTTATCATAACATCCATAAAGTCATTTACATATTCATCCTCAATCACAAACTCAGATATATTGCGTCCGCACCAGGCTATACAGTCAATAAAATCATCTTCAGTCAAATCACCAAGATAATTGTCAGTATTACCAAGATAAAGGCAAAGCATTGTAATATGATCCCAATATTTAACCAGTTTATCGTTATCAGCACCTTGCCAGGCTTCTGAACGAAGAAAGTTTTCAACATGACGCTGTCCTAAAACAGAATCCCATTCCTCGTCCTGTCCGTAAAAATCACTTACAAGGTCAAACACATTATTCATTTCAACACCAACATCTATTTATTTTAATTATTAATTATATCATAAATCATCATAAATCGAAATAATACTACAATTTTTCAAATATAAACAGTTGGTAAACATTGTGAAAAGTATTAAAAAAGTGCTTTAAGAATATACTCTTAAAGCACTCTAAATTTTATGGACGCATTTCCTCTAACAGTGTGTGAATCTCAGCCATTGTATCCTCAGTAATGTTAAGCTGTGCAGCAACAGCGTCCCAGTCACAAGCAGGAGGATTATGCATTGCAATAATCTTTTCCGGTCCCTCAGTTGTATATTTGCTCATTAACAAAGCATGTACAACATCACCCTTGGAATAATTTTTCTGCAGCAGTGAAAATGCTTCTGCATAAGCAACATTAAGCTTTTTCTGCATGTACTGAGCATCATATTTATCTCTTGCAGCCTTAATATCATTAGGTGTCATACCCAGCAGATACTCAACACGCGACCATCTCATTTCTGATTTCATCTGCAGCACGGTGCCAAGATCCTTATTAGCTGCCGCAGCCAGGAAAGAGGCATGACGCAGCTCTTTCAGATTCCAGCCAATATCATAGTATTTTTTTAATTCACTGGCTGATGTTCCATAATATTCATTGATAAGATTAATTTCCGCAGCTACTTTCTTTTCCGGAGCAACAAGTAAACCTTCATGACCTTTTGGCATCGGTTTTGCCTCAGCAACACTGTCCAATCCATGAACTCCCATCGGTACAGCAACAGCAGCCAAAACAGCTAAAGAAACAATTAACTTTTTCATAAACTAATCGCCTTCTTTCAGATAATTTCTTTCTGAACTTATCTTATCACTAACTGCTCAGATAAAAAATACATTCCATAGATTCTAATGTAATTCTAATAATACTGTCTTTACATGTAAGATTATTTACATTTTTTTACTTCTTTATAATCTGATTTTAATGTAAAAAACCGACCCATTAAATAAGGGCCGGTTTTGTTACTTACTAAGCTTCTTTATGCTCTGCTATAATTTTTTCTGCCATTTTAGGCGGTACATCTTCGTAATGATCAAATTTCATATCAAAAGTACCAAGGCCCTGAGTCAGAGCACGCAAATCAACTGCATATTCAGAAATTTCAGCATACGGCACCTGAGCAGAAACTACGCTCATACCTTCTTCTACACTTTGCATACCTAAAATACGTCCGCGTTTGGAGTTCAAATCACCGATAACATCGCCCATCATGGAGTCAGCACAGGTTACATTCAGCATATAAACTGGTTCTAACAGCACTGGTTTAGATTGTTCCATTGCCTTTTTAAAAGCAATATTAGATGCTGTTTTAAATGCCATTTCAGAAGAGTCAACAGTATGATAAGAACCATCTAACAGGGTAATGCGAATATCAACTACAGGATAACCAGCCAAAACGCCTTTTTCCATAGCTTCACGCATACCTTTTTCTACAGCAGGAATATACTGACGCGGAACAGAGCCGCCAAAAATCTTATCGACAAACTCAAAACCGCTTCCGGGAGGCAAAGGTTCCATCTTAATTACTACATGACCATACTGACCATGTCCGCCGGATTGTTTCTTATGTTTTCCTTCAACTTCAGCGCTGCCCCTGATAGTTTCACGATACTCAATAACAGGAGCTTTCAATACTGCTTCCACACCAAATTTACGCTGCATTCTTTCCATAATGATTTCTATATGCTGATCGCCCATACCGCTGATCAGTGTTTCTTTGGTAACTGTATTTTTGGTTACGATAATTGTCGGATCTTCATCCATCAGACGATTCAAAGCAGACATAATCTTTTCTTCATCGCCTTTTTTCTTAGGATAAATCGCTCTTGTATACATGGGAAGCGGAAAATCAATAGGAGCAAACTCAACAGGATTATCTTTATCGCACAAGGTATCGCCAGTAGAAGTATACTGCAGTTTTGCAACTACACCAATATCACCTGCAACTACCTGTTTCATAGGTATCTGGGTCTTACCACGCATGGTAAAGATATTGCCTATTCTTTCATCCTCTTCTCTTCTGGAGTTATAAACTACGCTGTCGCTCTTAATGCAGCCGGAGAACACACGGAAATAGCTGAGTCTGCCAACAAACGGATCAGAAGTTGTTTTGAACACTAAAGCTGCCATTGGAGCGTTGGCATCACAGATTTCTTCTTCACCAGTCTTTTTATCTGTAACAACAAAGTCGTTCAAAATAGCCGGATAAGTAAAATCAATAATAGCATTCATCAATCTGCCTAAACCGATATCTTTGTAAGCGCTGCCGCATAACATAGGATAAATAACAGCCTGGCGAATACCCTTAATCAGGCATTTCATAATATCCTCATCGCTGATGATTTCACCGTCCAAATAACGCATCATGCAATCATCATCAGCTTCAACTGCCGCTTCAATCATTTTTTCACGAGCTGCTTTAGCGGCTTCAAAGTATTCTTCCGGAATATCAATTTCATCAGAATCATTACCACGTGCACGATATGCTTTCATTTTATACAAATCAATAAGACCTTCAAATCCGTCCTCCTTGCCTAAAGGAAGCTGCAGCGGGAGAACGTGCTTTCCGAACTTTGCACGTAAATTATCTAAAATACTGTCAAAATCAGCATTCTCACGATCCATTTTATTTACAAATATAATACGGGGAAGATTAGCTTCTGCCGCAAGTTTCCAGCATTGCTCAGTACCTACCTGCACACCAGAAGTAGCACATACAACAATCAGCGCACTGTCAACAGCCCTGAAAGCGCCTTTAACTTCTGCCACGAAATCCGCAAAACCCGGAGTATCAATAAAATTAATTTTAGTATCTCGCCATTCAACTGGTGCAAGTGTAGCATTTACAGATACCTTACGTTTAATTTCTTCTGGTTCATAGTCAGTGGTGGTAGCCCCGTCTTCAACTTTACACATTCTGCTGATAGCACCAGAACGATACAACAAAGCCTCTGTAACAGACGTAGTTCCAGCTCCACCATGACCCACAATGGCCACATTTCTGATTTTATCACCGGTATACTCTTTCATAACTTCTTCCCCCTTCGATAAATAAATTGGGGGAGTATTCTATAAAATTTTTATATAATCCTGCTTTTATTTAGAAAACACTCAATTATCTGAAAATTGCTGTAAAAGTGTAAAGCAAGTAACAAAAAAGCAGAGCAGTAATTCTGCTCTGCCTGTTTATTTTATTAAATCACATGCATATAAAGCGCATAATGTTTTAGCGTCAAAAATTTCTCCGCTTAAAATCATACTTTTAATCTGCTCAGGACTAAATGCCTGCACACCAATAAACTCATCTGCATCTGTATGCTGAGTATACTTTTTCAGACCCCATGCTTTATACAGGTGAATAACTTCATCAGTAAAAGCCGGCGTAGTTGCAACAGAGATAAGTCTTTGCCATTCCTTTGCTTCATACCCTGTTTCTTCACTCAGTTCTCTTTTGGCACATTCATCCGGGTCTTCATCAGCACCATGATCAAGCTTTCCGGCAGGAATTTCCCACATAACTGTATCCATTGGATAACGGCACTGCTTGACAAGAACAATATCACCATTATCAAGTACGGGAACAATAGCTACCGCACCGGGATGACGAATAAACTCCCTTGTTGTTTCTTCACCATCAGGAAGTTTTACTTTATCAATATCAACCTTTAACAAACGACCTTCAAAGGCACGCCTGTTACTGACAAATATTTCATCTAAAGAATCTTCATGAAATTTTTTAATCATTATAAACTCCTATTTTCATTTTGCGGGCATCACGCAATAATTCCAGTGCATTGGCACTTGCAGACTCGCTTTCAGTGCTTCCGGAAGCCATTCTGGCAATTTCACGCACACGCTCATCATCATTTAAAATCTGCAAGTCTGTAAAAGTACGCCCAGCTTCACTGTGCTTGCTTATATGAATATGTCTGTCAGCAAAAGCAGCAATTTGCGGCAGATGTGTTATACATAAAACCTGTCCATTTATTGCTATGGTAGAAATTTTTTCTGCCATTTTTCTGGCAGTTACACCGCCCACACCTGTATCAATCTCATCAAAAACCATTGTAGGAATATCGTTCATATTGCGCATTACAGTTTTTACTGCTAATGCTATTCGTGAAAGTTCGCCTCCGGAAGCAACCTTTTCCAGTTCGTTCATCGGCTCTCCAATATTAGCACTGAACATAAAACTAATATTATCTGCGCCATATATTCCATACTTTTCAGCAGCAGAAAATACCAAAGCAAGCTCAGCATTAGGCATTGCAAGATCATGAATATGTTTTGCGATTTCTTTGCTCAGCTCACTTGCAGCCTGCTTTCTCAGTTGGGTAAGCTTACCTGCATATACAGATAACTGTTGCTCCAATTTTTGCAGATTATTTTGTGCTGCAGCTATGTTTTCTGTAACATCAAGCAGCACATTATATTTTTCTTCCGCATAAGCTAAATATGCCAGAACATCTTCTGTAGTTCCGCCATACTTTTTCTGCAGTCTGTAAATGACATCAAGCCTTTCCTGAACTTCGGCAGCTCTTTGCCCATTAAAATTTAAGTTATCAAGATATTCTGCAAGGCTCTGTTTTGTATCATCAACATTAATCCAGGCACTATCCAAAGCATTAAACGCACTGTCAAGCCTTTCATCATAGCGGCAGGCGTTGTGCAACGAATTTTTAGCATCGGCGAGTAAAGATAAAACTCCTCTGTCATTATCAAGTAAATCATAAGCCCTTGTCACAGCTGCAATAATTTTTTCACTGTGCTGCAAAATCTTAGCTTCTTCTTCTAAGGCCACTTCCTCATTGACAATCAATCTGGCAGATTTTATCTCATTGATTTCCCACTTATATCTGTCAAGTAAAATATCCCTCTGCTCGCTGTCTTTAAGCAGTTCGTCCAAATCACGCTGCGCTTTTTTATACAATTCATACGCCGCTTGGTATTCAGACAAAGCACCGCTGATTTTTTGACCGGTAAATCTGTCTGTCAAAATCCTTGGATAATCTTTTTCAAGAAGTTCCTGATTTTCATGCTGTCCATGAATATCAACAAGCAAATTGGCAATTTTCTTTAAAATAGCGGCAGGAACCTGAATTCCATTGATATAAGCCCTGCTTTTGCCATTGATGGAAACACTTCGTTTTATAAAAAGCTCATCTTCAAGTTCGATACCCTGTTCAAGTAATATTTTTCGTACAGATTGTATGCCGCTGATATCAAAAACAGCCTGCACCCAAAAACCATCTGTTCCGCTGCGAACATAATCCACAGAAGCTCTGCTTCCGAGCAGTAAACTGAAAGCATCAATCAGGATGGATTTACCGGCACCTGTTTCACCTGTAAAAACGTTAAACCCGGGAACAAAACTTACCTGAGCATCCTCCAGCAGAGCAAAATTATGAACATGCAAAGATTCCAGCATCTTTAATACCTCTAAAATCAGATATGTTCTTTAAAACGATTTTTGAAAGTAGCAATACCTTCTTTGCTGCCAATAGCTACAAATACAGTATCATCGCCGGCAATTGTACCTAAAATTTCAGGCCATTTCATATAATCGATAGCATAAGCCACAGCTTGAGCTGTACCTGGCAGAGTTCTTACAACAACCATATTATCTGTTGCCTTAATGTTAACAATAGAGTCCTGAAAAGTTCTTTCCAGTCTTCCCGGAGTTAACAGCATATTATGCTCTTTCGGATAAGCATAATGATAATGACCATTAGCATCAGGCACTTTTACAAGCATAAGTTCTTTTATATCACGTGATACAGTTGCCTGAGTAACCTCAATACCTTCATTACGTAAAGCTGCTGCCAGATCCTCCTGTGTTTCGATCTTATTTTTATCAATTATTTCCTTAATCTTAGCATGCCTTGTCATTTTCATAATACAATCACCTCAACTCTAATCAGATTTTTATATATTACGCATTAATTTTTGCTGCCACGTTTGATAATAATCTCTGCTTGTCAGTTTAATAAAACGCATCTGATGCTTACTTTTGTGAATACGTACATACATTTTTTCGTTTATCACACTGATATTTTCACCATCAGCAGACAAAATAAGTTCTTCACTTCCAGGAACTGCTTTTAACTCAATACTTTCAGTCATCGGAATAATTAATGCTCTGGCTGCCAGTGAATGTGCACATACAGGTGTAATAATGCTTACGTCCAATTCAGGCTGTACAAGAGGTCCGCCTGCAGAAAGAGAATAAGCTGTCGAGCCTGTAGCAGTTGCAACAATAATTCCATCTGCAGCGTAACTGCCTGATGCTTTGCCATTAATATACATCTGCAGATGTGCTAATTTACTGAAAGCGCCTTTAGCCAGTACCAGATCATTTAAAGCCGTAACTGACGCAATAGTACGCTGATCTGCAATCACATCTGCCTGCAGCATGCTTCTATATTCCAGTGAAGTATGCCCCTGCGCCAATCTGGTAATAGCTTTATGAATACTTCCTGAATCAATCTCAGCCAGAAAACCAAGTTTTCCAAAATTAATTCCAAAAACAGGCACATTATAAGGCGCAAGATATTTCGCCATTTTCAGCAGCGTTCCGTCTCCGCCAAGAGAGACTGCTGCCTCAAACTGCTCCAGATCTCTGCCATTATTCACATCATATCCCATACATCCGTATGAAGAACATATTTTATCCGGCAAATAAGGTTCTATGCCATTTTGCCTGCACAGCTCAATAAAACTATCCAGTGCGGCACGAACTTTTTCTTTACCCATATTAGGAAAAACACCCAAACGTTTTACCATAACATAACCCTCAAAATCAATCTAAATCTCCATGACTTTTCTGTACCAAAGTATTTACAAACTCTGCATCAACAGCATTTTCACTGCCAACTGTCAGATACAGCAGATACTCAATATTTCCTTCCGGTCCCTTTATAGGAGAAAAATCAAGTCCGGCAATGCCAAAACCTTCGTTTTGGGCACATGCAATTACGTTATTAATAACACTTTCATGTACCTTAGGATCTCTGACAACACCTTTTTTGCCAACATTCTCCTTACCGGCTTCAAACTGCGGCTTTATAAGAGCTATTACAAAACCATCCTCTTTAATAATTTTTCTCACAGCCGGCAATACCTTATCTAAAGAAATAAATGCAACATCTATAGTTACAGCATCAACCATTTCCTGCAGATGCTCTTTTTCAAGGTATCTTACATTGGTACGCTCCATGTTGACAACGCGTTCATCATTACGCAGCTTCCATGCCAGCTGTCCGTATCCAACATCAATTGCATAAACCTTAGCTGCATTATTTTGCAGAGCGCAGTCGGTAAAGCCTCCGGTAGAGGCACCAATATCAGCAACTACCTTGTTCTCAACAGAAATGGGAAAAATTTTCAGTGCTTTTTCCAGTTTTAATCCGCCGCGGCTGACGTAGCGCAGCTTATCACCCAGTAATCTGATTACTGCATCACCAGCTACCTGCGTTCCAGGCTTATCAATCTTCTGATCATTAACCAGAACCTGCCCTGCCATAATTGCAGCCTGTGCTCTGGCACGGCTTTCAAACAATCCTCTGGCAGTAAGCAAAGCATCTAAACGTTCTTTTTTCAATGCAGATCACCTTTCATAAACAATTCAATTTTCTTAAAAATGCTATCTACATCCAACTGCAAATCTTTAAATAAAAGCTTTTTATCTCCATGCAAAACAAATTCGTCAGGAATACCAAGATTCAGTACATGACATTTATCCAAAAGCTGCTTGCTGTTCACAAACTCCAGAACAGCACTGCCAACACCGCCTGTCAGACAGCCTTCTTCCAGCGTTACAAGATATTTGTATTTGTTGGCGTGAGCCATAAGCAGCTCTGTATCCAGAGGTTTTGCAAAACGCATGTTTACTACGCCAACAGACAAACCCTGCTCAAACATTTTAGCCGCAACCTGCACAGCAGTATCAACCATGCTGCCGATAGCCCAAATACAAACGGAATCGCCTTCTGAAAGAACTTCGGCTTTGCCAATAGGCAATACCTTCATTTCTTCTGCACACGATACACCCAAACCGCTTCCGCGCGGATAACGCACGGACACCGGACTGTTCATGCTTACAGCAGTCTTAACCATATGACGAAGTTCATTTTCATCTTTAGGAGCCATAATCGTCATATTAGGCATGCTTCTAAGATAAGCATAGTCAAAAACGCCATGATGAGTGTAGCCATCATCACCAACTAAGCCTGCTCTGTCCAGACATAATGTTACATGAAGATTCTGCATGCAAATATCGTGTAAAACAGAATCGTAAGCTCTTTGAGCAAATGTAGAATAAACCGCTACAACAGGATTAAGTCCTGCCGCAGCCATACCTGCAGCAGCAGTAACAGCATGCTGTTCAGCAATACCTACATCAAAAAACCTCTCAGGATAATGCTCTCCAAATTTTGTTAAGCCAGTGCCATCAGGCATAGCAGCAGTTATTGCTACAATATTTTTATCTTCTGCAGCAAGTTCAACTATTGTATCACCAAATACTTTAGTATAGGCTACAGGAGCGTTAGGATTAGTAATCTTTTTACCGGTCTCTATTTCATAAGGCCCTGTTCCATGGAAAGTATTGGGATTTTCTTCAGCAGGTTTATAGCCTTTGCCCTTAGTAGTAAGAACATGTACCAGAACTGGTCCATCAATATGTTTGGCAGATTCAAGCACATCAATCAAACTTGTCAGATCATGACCATCAACCGGTCCCAGATATGTAAAACCAAGCTCCTCAAAAATAGATGTAGGAACCATAAGATATTTGACACTGCCCTTAAGTCTGCGAATAGCTTTCAGTACATCTGTACCAAATTCCATATTCTTCAGCCATGCTTCAATATCACTTTTTATTTTATTATAGGTTTCACCTGTTCTTAAATGATATAAATAGTCAGACATTGCGCCGACATTTTTTGAAATTGACATTTCATTATCATTTAAAATTACAATCATTCTTTTATTTAAATCACCGGCATTATTCAAAGCTTCAAAAGCCATACCGCCAGTCATTGAACCATCGCCAATTACAGCGACAACATTATAGTCTTCTTTCTTAACATCTCTGGCAACTGCCATACCTAATGCAGCTGAAATGGAAGTACTTGAATGACCGGTACCAAAACAGTCATGCTCACTTTCACTTCTTTTCGGAAAACCTGACAATCCGCCATAGGTTCGGATTGTCTTAAATGCTTCACGTCTTCCTGTAATGATTTTATGAATATATGACTGATGACCAACATCAAACACAATTTTATCTTTTGGAGTACTAAAGACCTTATGCAAGGCTAAAGTTAATTCCACAACGCCAAGATTGGGAGCAAGATGTCCGCCATTTCTAGCAAGCACACTGATTATAAGCTGGCGAATTTCTTCTGCCAAGATACTCAATTTTTCTACTGACAGCTTTTTTACATCATCAGGAGAATTAACAGAGTCAAGTAGATTATTATTACGCATTAATTTCAGCCTTTCAAGATATCAATTTTTTCTTTTGCACATTAATTTGGTAATTTCACGCAAAGGTTCTGCCTTCTCGCCAAATATTTCAAGGCACTGCAGTGCTTCTGCAACCGTTTTTTCAGCAAGTGCCTTTGCACCTTCTAAAGTATACAGGCTAACATAGGTAGACTTGTGATTTTTTTCATCACTGCCAACAGGTTTACCCAATTCCTGCTCATTGCCTTCAACATCAAGAATGTCATCAGTAATCTGGAAAGCGAGTCCAAGCAGATCGGCAAACTTAGTCAGAGCCAGAAGCTGTTCGTCAGTGGCATTGGCAAGTCTTGCGCCGCCTCTTACTGCAGCAATAAACAGGGCACCTGTTTTACCGGCATGCATGGTACGCAGTTCTTCAGCAGTAATGTCTTTGCCTTCATTCTCCAGGTCAAGTCCCTGTCCGCCTACCATACCAAAATTACCGGCACACATGGCAACTTCACGAACTACTTCTATTAAAATTTTAGGATCAACATTTTTCTGTTCAAGCATTACTTCAAATGCCAGGGTAAGCAGTCCGTCACCGGCAAGAACAGCCATAGCTTCGCCGTATACTTTATGATTTGTAAGTCTGCCTCTTCTGTAATCATCATCATCCATGCAGGGAAGATCGTCATGAATAAGAGAGTAAGTATGAATCATTTCCAGACCACAGGCAACCGGCAGGAAATTATATCCTTTTACGCCTAATGCTTCAGCTGTTGCCATTAAAAGTACCGGTCGTATTCTTTTTCCGCCGGCCATCAGGCTGTAAATCATTGCATCATCAACTTTGGAAATACCTTTTTTATTTGTTCTTTTCTGCAAAAAGTCTTCTATAAGTTTTCTTTGATTATCATAATATAAAGCAAAATCCATTTATTTAGCCTCCAAATCATGAAATGGTTCCAATTCAAATTTATCTGTATCAGTTACAACAATTTTTTCTACTTCCTGTTTAACTGTTTCAAGCTTACCCATACAAGTTTTACTTAATTCTATACCATATTTAAAAACATCAAGCGATTCTTCCAAAGACAGCTCACCGCTTTCAAGCAGCTTAACCTGCTTTTCCAGTTCATTTAAAGCATCTTCAAACTTAACATTTTTAGAAATTTTTCTTACAGCCATTTTCAGCACCTTTCCACATTCTGGACAACAGAAGTAATCTTACCGTCATTTACTCTGATGGTAACTTCACTTCCCCACCGAACCTGTTCTACCGAACGTACAACGTGTTTATCTTCATTCTGTACAACACTGTATCCTCTGCTTAAAACTGCCAGAGGACTTAAGCTGTTCAGTTTGTTAATCTGCACCTCAAACTTATGCCCAGCGTTATTTATTATTCTCTCCATTGCAGATGAGAGATTTTTTAACGCACTGTCTGTTCGCAGCATTTTTTCAGTCAGCAAGCGCTCCGGAGTTTTTAAAACCCAGGAATCATTTAATTTATTAAGTTCATATTCATATTTATTTATCATCAACTGCATAAGGTTAATACATTTTTTATGCAGATATTCAACTTTTTCTTTATAAGCCTGCAAATCAGCTACAGCCAGCTCAGCAGCCTGTGAAGGCGTTGCCGCGCGTTTGTCTGCAGCAAAATCACATAATGTAAAATCAGTTTCATGTCCTACCGCACTGATAACCGGAATCCTGGAAGCTGCAACAGCTCTCACTGCAACTTCTTCATTGAAAGCCCACAGCTCCTCAATAGAGCCACCTCCACGCCCTACGATCAGAATATCAGCAAGCTTATTTTTATTGAAAAATTTTACGGCTGCAGCAATTTCGTCTGCTGCTCCCTGTCCCTGTACTTTAACAGGATATAAATACAGCTTAACTCCGGGATTTCTGCGTCTTGCAACTGTAATAATATCCCGTACAGCTGCCCCGGCAGGAGAAGTTACAATGCCTATACATTTAGGATGTAAGGGCAGTAATTTTTTCCTGCTTTCGGCAAAAAGACCTTCGGCTTCCAGTTTTGACTTCAGCCGTTCATATTCCAGCATCAGATTGCCAGTTCCCTGAGGAATAATAAGATCGACATACAGCTGGTAAACTCCATCACGTTCATACACGCCAAGATTACCAACAACAAGAACAACATCTCCATTTTGCGGCTCAAACCGCAAATTAACAGCTCGGAACTTAAACATTACAGCCTTTAAAACACTGTCTTTATCTTTCAGAGTAAAATAGCAGTGACCTGAAGGATATCTTTTAAAGTTAGAAATTTCACCGATAATCTGAATGTTTCTGAACTCCGGAACATCTTCAAAGATATCTTTTATAAAATTATTTATTTCACTTACGGAATAAATATTTTCAGCCATTATTTTCTCCCATGCTTCTGGCATATGCAGCGCAGCCGCTTGCATTATCACAGCTGAACTGAGGTTCAGGTATCCACACCTGCAGCTGTCTTTTTTTCAGCCTGGAAATAACATGTTCACGTATAAACTTATTGGAAGATACCCCGCCCACAAGCAAAATATCTTTTACCCCATATTCTGCTGCGCCATTTCTCAGCATGCGCACGAAACTTTCTGCCAGTGCACACTGCACTCCCAAAGCAATTTCCGCGCCATCTGCACCATTTTGCAGCTTGCGCAATGCAGCTGTAGCCGGACCTGACAAGCTGATATTAAGTTTTTTTACTGATACGGGAATTTCTGCCATCTGCAAAGCACCCGCAGCCAGCTTTTCAAGCTCTTTGCCTGCCGGAAACTGTAACCCTAAGGCCACACCTACACGATCAATAAATTGCCCTGCATGCAGGTCCATACTGCCGCCAACCTGTTCCAGCATATATCTGTCATCAGCACCTTTAGTACACAAAATCAGATCTGTTGTTCCGCCTGAAGCATGCAGCATAAAAAATCTGTCCTTATGTGGTCCATCAGCAGACCACATACCGGCATACATATGATTTTCCTGATGGCTTATTGTATAAAACGGTACTTTACTGGTCAGAGCAACAGCTTTAGCAGCAGAAACACCTGCCAGAAAAGCAGGCATATATGAATTTTCCAGCGGCCTTGGATATCCGGATACGCAAACGCCTTCCAAAGACAGGTCTTGACCTGAAAATACCTGTTCCATTAAAACAGGAAGATTTCTCGTATGCTGAAAAACCATTTCAGACTGCTGAAGTCCGCAGTGACCTTCTTTAACATCCAGTATCTTTCTTGCCTCGCTCACCATATGACCATGCTTATCAATTAAAGCCACAGATGTAGTATAGCAGCTGGTATCAATTCCAAGATAACATGCAATGCTCATTATTTTACCATTTTGCCTAAAATGCCATTGATGAAACGCGGAGATTCCTCAGTTCCGTACATCTTGGCAATTTCAACAGCTTCATTAATAGCAATACCAGGAACAATAACTTCCTTGGCAAACATCATTTCATAGACAGCCATACGCAAAATATTTCTGTCAGTTGCAGACATTCTTTCTACAGTCCAGTCTATAGCATAGTTGCCGATTTTTGCATCAATCTCAGCAAGGTGCTCCAACACACCTTCCAGTGTTTTTTCTGCATAAGGTTTAGCCTTTTCAGCCTCTTTTTCATTATGTTCAGCTAAAGCAGCTTCCAGCGCGGACTTAGCGTCACATGCAGTAAAATCTATCTGAAATAAACTTTGTAATACAACTTCTCTGGCAATTCTTCTAATCATAATTTTCCTCTTTCTTATTTATTATCTATGATAGCCCGGAGGCAATAATCTATCCAGCCATTCCAAAAGATCTTCTTTTTTATCAAGCTTATTTCCAAGAAAGAAGCCTGCAGCAATGCATATTAAAAGAAAGATCGTTTTAAAAAATCCCAGACATAAAAACGTAATACCTATAATTAACCCAAATAAAGAGCATAACAGTCGTCCACGATAATTGTTCCATATATCAGCCAAAATTTCATTGAACATGATGCGCTCTCCTATTCTTCTTTAGATTTAATTTGTTTAAAGAATATTTCTATATCTTTAACATCAATTCCAGTTACTTTTTTTATACTGTCTCTTACATTAACTTTAATCTCGCCTGTAGTTTCAGGAATATTAATGCCAGGTTCTATAGAAGCATTTATTCTGACATAAATGCCGTCATCTTCCAGCTTGGCAATAACCTTTACATTGTATATGCCATAAATCTCCTGAGCAAGTTCTGCAATATAATTTTCTATTGCTCCTTTGCCTATATGAACCTTGCCATTTTCTCCTTCACTGATTTTCAGTGAATTATCTCCGGTAACTCCAAGTCCTGTAATTAAAAGTCTGAGACTTACTACAAGCAAAATTACTCCGCCTACAGCATAAATCCAATTTCCCGGAATCCCTGCGATAAACGCAATAATATTTTTTTGGGGAAATACTCCCAAACTGCACAAAATAACAAGTATCGAAACAACAGTCATAAGAAATGTATACAACGTTAAAATAATTCTGTCAGAAATCCCCATGACTTAGTCCTCCTCAAAAAATTTTAAATGTCTTGCATCTGTCATATCATCTTCAGAAGGCATAACAGCAAACTGGTCAAAATCTGGCTTCTTCCTTTTGGCAACTCCCTGTACATGAACGTCTACAAACTGAACCTCATATCCAGTCATCTTTTCAATGGCGTCTTTAACCTTCTCCTGAATCTCCAGTGCAATCTCAGGAATACATGTTCCATACTCTATATTAACAAACACACTTACATTTACAAGTTTTCCCTCGTAGCGTATTCTTACTCCCTTGGAAGCATTTTCCTTACCCAGAAAATGGTTAATTCCATCGGTTATGCCGCCGCTCATGCTCAAAACGCCATTTACTTCCTGTGCAGCAAGGCTTGCCACAATAGAAATAACTTCGTCTGCAACACGAATATCTCCTACTTCTTCAGGAACATCTTTTTCAACATGTGCAGTATTTTTATTCAATGATTGTTTTTCATCTTCCATTCCAGGCACCTCCTGTGAATTTAATGAAACAAAACTAAAATACAAGTATTATCTGTTAATTATAGCACATATTATCATATTCTTCCATGTAAAAATGTATAAAAAAACAGCAGCGAAATATTCGCTGCTGTTTAATATTATGCACGTTCTATATAGTCGCCGGTTCTGGTATCAATACGAAGAACATCACCTTCGTTAATGAAGAGAGGAACCTTAACAACATAACCGGTATCCATTTTTGCAGGTTTGCTGCCGCCAGTTGCGGTATCGCCGCGGATACCAGGGTCAGTTTCAACTACAGTCAGTTCTACGGTGTTAGGAAGATCAACACCAAGAACTCTTCCTTCATAAATCATGATTTTAACATCCATGTTTTCTTTGAGGAAGTTAAGAGCATCGCCGAGTTGTGCTTTGGTGAGTTCGATTTGATCATATGTTTCATTATCCATGAATACATACATTCCGTCATTTTCATACAGATATTGCATTTCACGACGGTCAATACGAGCTTTAGGCATGCGTTCACCTGCGTTGAAAGTACGTTCAACTACAGCACCAGTGCACAAGTTACGCATTTTAGCACGTACGAAAGCTGCGCCCTTACCAGGTTTTACATGTTGGAATTCAACTACTTGCCAAGCATCGCCGTCGATAGTAACGGTTACGTTTGTTTTGAATTCATTTGTAGAAATCATTATTTAGCCCTCCTGTTATTAAATTGCTTAATAAATTTCAATCAGCTGTTTTCTTACACCATTTAAAGCCTTAGCTCCATCTTCTGTAAGAACAACAGTGTCTTCTATACGAACCCCGCCTTTGCCGGGAATGTATATACCAGGTTCTATGGTAAACACCATACCTGTTTCCAGCTGTGTATTGCCGCGTTTATTTATGTTAGGCATTTCATGAATTTCAAGGCCTACGCCATGGCCCAGCCCATGCACAAAATAATCGCCATAACCACAGGAAACAATTACATCGCGAACAACTGCATCAAGTTCTCTGCCAGTCATTCCTACTTTGGCAGCCTTAACTCCCTTACGCTGCGCTTCTTCAACTATGGTATAGATCTCTTTATGCCAGTCACTGGCAACACCCATAACTACAGTGCGCGTCATATCAGAATGATATCCGCCAAAAACAGCACCAAAATCAAAAGTTACAAAGTCACCCAGATCAATCACTTTATCAGAAGCCATACCATGGGGCAGAGCACTTCTGAAACCGGAAGCAACAATTGTACCAAAAGATGTTTTCTCACTTCCTAAAGCACGCATGTAATATTCCAGCCTGCCAGCCAGTGAACGTTCAGTACGTCCGGGTCTGATATCATCAAGCAGCTTATAAAATGCTTCGTCAGCAATACTTGCCGCCTTAAGCATTAATTCAAGCTCTTTCTTATCCTTTATCATGCGGATACTGTCAAAACTGATATTTTTAAGTTCTGCACGCGGCAGCAATGCACTAAGTTCAGCATACTCACTGTAAGTAAAATAGCTACCGTCAAAACCTGCGGTTACAGAATCCTTTGCCAACTCCGCAACTGCAGCCCAGATACTTCCGGTGTACTCAAGCACCTGAAAAAACTTTATTTCATTTTTAGCCTGTTCAACATATCTTCCGTCTGTAATTAAAATACCTTTCAGTTTATCAATATACAGCACACTGGAATCACCGCTGAACCCGGTTAAATAACGAATGGTTGTTACATCTTTAATGATAACACAATCTAACTGTTCTTTTGTTATAATTTCCCAAACTTTATTCATACGAGACACAGCAAACCACTACTCCAGATAAAAAGATATAAATTACTAAACTATTTTACCACTCATCAGCAAAACTTTCAAGAATTTCTACCTTAAACGGCATATTTTCCAAAATATCAAGCACATCGTCATAAGTATCAGGTGTTACATAAAATTTAACAATTCCTGCCTTGCCGTCAACAGTTCCTACAAGAGCAAGATATTCATAACCTTCCATAATCCAGTTCACATCTGCAATCCTGGCAGGATCAACAGCAGCATAAATCATACTTCGATCAGTGCTCATTTAATTTTTCTCCGTAATACAGAATATGGCTGCAGTTCCTGCTCACATTTGATGGAAAAAATTTGCTGAGCATGAGGCGCACAGCTGATAGGCTGATTCTCATCATCACGCATATCTGTAAGGCTGATATTGAAAAGTTCACCATCCGGCATAAGAACCTCAATAATCTCATCAGCCTTAACATTATTGCGCTGCTGTATAACAGCGCGGCCGTTTTCCTTATCATATTCCAACACAAGACCAACAAAATCATGAGTCTGTTCATAGCTTGATGTAGAGTAAACCTGAGCTTCGCTGCCGGGTTTATCAACAGCAAAAGCTGTCGTATACGGTCTGTGAGAAACTTTTTCCAGCTCTTCAATCCATGATTTTTGAACCTTGTAATTATCAATATCTGCATAGCAGGCATCAATAGCCTTGCGATAAGCACTGACTACTGTGGCAACATAGTGAACACTCTTCATGCGTCCTTCAATTTTAAAACTGCACACTCTGGCACGCATAAGCTCCGGCAGATACGCAATCAGGCACAAATCTTTAGAGTTCATAATATATGTACCGCGTTCATCTTCCTGAACATCAAACTTATCTTCCGGTCTGTTCTTTTCAACCAGACTGTAATCCCAGCGGCAGGCCTGAGCGCAGGCACCTCTGTTGCCGTCACGGCCTGTCAGATAACTGCTCAAAAGACATCTTCCGGAATAGGATATGCACATTGCACCGTGAACAAAAGCTTCCAGCTCAACTTTTGTTCTGCTGCCTATTTCTGCAATTTCTGCCAGTGATAATTCTCTGGCCAGTACTACTCTGGCTGCGCCAAGGCTTTCCCAGCCATTAACAGTGGCATAGTTGGTATTATTAGCCTGAGTGCTGACATGCAATTCCATATCAGGAACTGTATTTTTTGCTGTCAGCCAGACACCAAGGTCAGATATCAGCAAAGCATCTACTTTTGCTTCCTGCAAGTCAAGCAAATACTGCGGCAGTTTGTCTACATCTTCGTTATGAGCAAAAATATTAACTGTTACATATACTTTTTTATTCATATTGTGGGCAAAAGCAACAATCTCTTTAATCTCGTCCAGAGAAAAATTATTCGCAAATGCTCTCAGCCCAAACATTTTTCCACCAAGATAAATCGCATCAGCACCATATAACAGTGCCATTTTACCTTTTTCCATATTACCTGCAGGAGCAAGTAATTCAGGTTTTACAAAATTTTGTTTCATTTAACTTTCTCCATGAATTTCGTCAATAGCTTTTAAATGCTCATCATAGGTTACAGAAAATCTATGATAACCATTTTTTTCAGCAACAAAATATAAATAATCTGTCATTTCCGGATGCAAAACAGCTTTGATAGCATTTAACCCCGGACTGGCAATAGGTCCCGGAGGCAATCCCATAATCTGATAAGTATTGTATGGATTTTGAATTTTTGTGTCATCAAAGGTAATTACCTCTTTTTGCACACCTAAAATATACTGTATCGTTGTATCAGACTGAATAGGCATACCAATCTCCAGACGCTTTAAGAAAACACCTGCAATTTTAGGCTGCTCATCAGCATAAACAGCTTCCAGTTCAACCATTGCCGCCAAATTAACAACATCCCTTAAATTCAGGTTATTTTCTTTAATCTGAGATAATATCCCGGCATTTTCCATTTCCTGATTAAACTGCGCAACCATAATTTCCAGCATTTTTTCTTCTGATGTACCTACAGGAAAATCATAAGTAGCCGGATAAATAAATCCTTCTGCTTTAAAAATAACATTAGCGTTATCATTTTCCATATAAGAATATGGAGCATAATTTTTAGCTGCTTCTATAAACTTATCTGCCTTGCCTAATCCCTCGGCTTCAATTTTTCTGGCAGTCTTAATGACATTATACCCTTCAGGAACAGTAAACTGTACTTTCATAATACTTCCGCTGGCCAGTACATCTACAATCTCACTGTTAGACATACCGCCGTTTATTCTGTACATACCTGCCTGCAATTTACTTGCCAGTCCCTTGACTCTGGCCTCCATACTAAAGGCATCAGGACTTTTAACCAGCTGTTCTTTGTTGAGCATCTCAGCAATCTCAGAAGTGGACATACCAGGCTTTACTTCAATAATCTTTGCTCCGTCAATAGCAAAACCCTTGTTGTCACCCAGTACCTTAATTGATACCGCAGAAAATAAAAAAATCACTATTAAAGCAAAAACTATGAACTTAGCCGGCTGCTTTTTAAAAGTACTTACTGCTTGATCTATATATTTATTCATCTGTAATTACCTGTATCGGCAAAAAAATACCGGACGAAACGTCCGGCATTCTTTATTCTTCGTCCCACATTTTTTCGTATTCAGCCTTTACTGCTTCAAACTCTTCATCTGTTGGTCCCAAATAGATTGGCTCGCCATTTTCATCAAACTCAATTCTGGCAATGATTACATTTTCATCATCTTCTTCATGTTCATGCTCATGGCAGTGGCAGCCCTCTTCGCACTCACAATCATCCATTTCCACACCAACTAAAATAGCGAAATTTTTATTGCCAACTGGAATAACCATTTCTTCAATGAAATAAGATTCGTTGCCATCTTCATCAGTAATTACAACAACATTTTCTTGCATTTCTTCTTCAGTCATAGCTTCAAATTCTTCATTTTGAATGTCTTTTTCCATTTTTACACCTCTTTTATAATCTAGGATGCTCTTATTTTATAATAGAAAGATGGCATCTGTCAATTAATCACTAAAGCGAAGCTTGCCATTATCCAATATAAACAAATCCAAAGGAATTCTGCCCATAAAAGTATGCAACTCCGTATCAGAAAAACGATATCCGGACTTATCATATCTTGCTGTACCGGTTATCTTACTGAAGGGAACCTTTTTATATTTTCCGTCTATGATGGCAAATCTTCCCAAAGCAACAGCACTTTTCGGCTCATTACTTCCCATTACAACAGCCTCAAAAGAACTTTTTCCTTTAACTTCATTTTCCGTAAGAAGTCCGGCAGAAATATTTTCAGCCAGCAGATCAAACTTAAAACTGCCTGACTCTACATCAAGTTTTCCGTCAGCTTTTACCAGTCCATCTTCAACATGTCCAACAGCATTTGCAATATTAAGCTGATTTGCAAAATATAAAAAGCTGCCGTGCATTTCCTTTATTTTTAAGGGAGCAAAATCCAATACTGCTATGCCAAAATTACCCTCCAGTACAGGATTGTACATATTGCCGCTTAAACGTCCTTTTACTGTAACTCCATCAGTTACATTGATGCCGGAACTTAAAGCACTAATGGCAAAATGACCGCTGTTAAATTCAATATCATACTGCGGCTGCTCAGCAAATGTTTTTGGCAATATAATTTTGCCGGCTGCACTTACAGGCTGCTCAGCAACATACAAGTCCAGCTTTGTAACAGTCAGCTCACTTAAATAACCATGAAAAGAACCGGAAATCTTATTTACAGGCATACTAAAAATGCTGCCAGCAATATTATTCAGCTGTCCCTGCAAAGATAACTGCTCTTCTGATTTGCCGAACGAAAAATTAGCACTCAGATCCATCTTGCCGTCTGTAATTTTTAAAGCAGTATTTTTATCTGCCGCAGAAAATAAACTTTTTGCCGGCAGTCCCGACCCAGTGAAAATCAGTTCACTATGGTCTGCATCAGTCTTAAAATTACAGCTAATCAAAGCATCAGCATACATACCATTAAAATTGCCTGTTTTTAATGTATCTTTCCTAAAATTCAATTCACCATTGATTTTAGTTAAAGCATATTCTCTGCCCGCCAATTCTATATCACTTTGCCCATCTATTACGGAAAGGACACCGCTGTAATGAGCTGTAGCCGGCAGCTGTAATTTTTCTTTTAATAAATCACCTATCGGCGCTTTACCATAATCATCGTCAAAGGCAAAAGAAAAGTGAGGCTTATGCAAAGTAATTTCTGTAATGGAATTTTCACTTGCACCGTGTAAAACAGCATCAAAAATATTAAACTTTAGCTCTACACTTTCAATGTCAGCGGAATAAGAAGCAGTATCTGATGTCCATTTGACTTCATTTAAATATACACTGCCATTCCAGGACGCATTTATATCTGCCGCAGAAATCTTGCCTTCCAGAATTTTCTGCTCTGCAATAATGTCTTTTATCGTATTTTCAGTAGCCCTGCTGCCAAAAAAATACACTGCCCCTAAAAACACAATGATAAATACAGTTACGGCAGTAATAATTTTCCGAACCATAATTTTAAATTCTCCGCAGCTGTTTGCTGTCAAGATAGTTCTGCAAAATTACTACAGCAGCCATCATATCAATAACTTGCTTTCTTTTCTTTCGGCGCATATCTGCGTCAATCAAAACTTTTTCGGCTGCTACTGTAGAAAGTCTCTCATCCCAAAGTACAACTTCGGCATCTGGAAATCTCGCTTTCAACTCTTCGGCAAACTCTTCACAAATATGGGCTCTTTCGCCAATACTTCCATTCATATTCTTAGGGTAACCAACAACCATTGTCGTTACCTCATACTCTTTAACAAGTTCTGTTATTCTGTTAAAATCCTTTTCCGGGCTGGTTCTCTTTATAGTTTCAATACCATTAGCAATCATGCCCAAAAGGTCACTGGCCGCAATCCCTATTGTTCTGCTGCCAACATCAAATGACATTGCACGCATATTCTGCTCCTATTTTTTTATATTTTTCAGGTAACTGATAACCAGTTCTTCGATAAGCTCATAACGTTCATGACGACGCAATTTGGTGCGGGCATCATCATAGCTGGTAATATATGTAGGGTCACCGCTTAACAGGTAACCCGCCAGCTGATCTACCGGATTATAGCCTTTAGCCTCCAATGCAGCATATACTTCTTTTATAGTATCAGCAACTTCTCTTTTTTCCGGCTGACGTTTAAACATCATTGTTTCCTGAGATAAATCTGCCATAATAAAATCCTCCCGATAATATATTTGCTTATATTTTAGCATAAATATAAGCAAAATGTTTGACAAGATAATAAATTCTCTATCATTATCATTCTTTCCAAAATAAAAGGAACTCCGAAGAGTTCCTTACTTTTATTTTATTTGTTCTTCAATAATGCCCCAGGCAGCGTCCAAAGCTTCATCAAGCTTAGTAATATCTTTGCCGCCAGCCTGTGCCATGTCAGGACGACCACCGCCGCCGCCGCCGCAGATTTTTGCAACAGCTTTTACAATATTGCCGGAATGAGCTCCCTTAGCTACTGCATCTTTAGTAGCCATAGTCAGAATGCTGATTTTTTCTCCTTCAAGTACAGCAGCCAGAACAACAACACCGCCTACTTTATCACGCATCTGGTCACCAAGGTTTCTCAATGCGTCAATACTGTCAACATTCACTTTTTGCACTAAAGCAGGAACACCTTTTAAGTCACGAACTTTGTCGGTAACATCACTTACCTGAGCTTTAGCAATCTGTGCCGCAAGTTCTTCAGCTTTCTTTTGAACAGCTTTTAATTCAGCCTGCAAAGCTTCAAATCTTGCAGGAACATCATTAGTTCTGCATTTTAATTCTGCAGCCAGGCCTTTAACCATAGCTTCAGTTTCATTTACATGAGCCACAGCGCCGTGACCGGTTACAGCTTCAATACGACGAACACCGGCACCGCTGCTTGCTTCAGAAATAATTTTGAACATGCCGATCTGTGCAGTATTTTCTACATGACTGCCGCCGCAGAATTCCATGGAGAATTCCGGTACTGTTACTACTCGTACTACATCGCCGTATTTTTCGCCAAACAAAGCAGTAGCACCACGTTTCTTAGCTTCTTCAATAGGCAATTCTTCAATAGCTACAGCCTTGCCGGAAAGAATTTCTTCGTTAACGATAGCTTCAACCTGTTTCAGTTCATCTTCAGTAACCTGAGAGAAATGAGAGAAGTCAAAACGAAGACGATCAGGACCAACATAGCTGCCTGCCTGGTTTACATGGTTTCCAAGAACCTGTTTTAATGCCGCATGGAGCAAATGGGTTGCAGTATGGTTACGTGCAATATCCATTTTACGGTTTTTGTTTATTTCAAAAGTAACTTTTTCATTTACGGAAACAGTTCCTTCGGCAACAAAACCAATCATAATAGTTGCTCCGTCAGGAAGTTTTTTGGTTACATTTACATCAATAACACCGGTAGGAGCAATAATTCTGCCGATATCGCCCAATTGTCCGCCGCCTTCAGCGTGGAAAGCAGTAACATCACAGATTACTGCAACCTCTTCACCATCTGCAGCAGATTCTACAGGCTGTGCGTCATGTGCCGGATATAATTTAACTACAGTACCGCCTGCAGCTTCTTCGTCAACTGCAAGAGAGGCAATATCAATGCCGCGGGTATTGTAAATAACCGGACGGCCGGATTTATCATCACGTGCGTCACGTGCCATTTTACGCTGTACTTCAAGAGCAGCATCAAATCCTTCTTTATCCATGGTAATGCCATGTTCTTCAAGAATTTCTGCTGTTAATTCCCAGGGGAAACCGAAAGTATCATTCAGTTTGAATGCAGTTGCACCATCAAGAACAGTTTTGCCGCTTTCTTTCAGTTTGGCAATTTCATCATTCAAAAGTTCACTGCCTTGTTTTAAAGTGCGCAGGAAGCTTGTTTCTTCCATTTCAATAACTTTTTGGATGTATTCTCTTTTTTCTGCAAGGTCGGTGTAGATATGTCCAAACATTTTGATTACAACATCTACAGCACCGGCAAGGAACATTTTGTTAATACCGATTAAACGGCCATGACGTACAGCGCGGCGCAGAATACGGCGCAATACATAACCACGGCCTTCGTTAGAAGGCAAAATACCATCGCCAATCATAAAGGTCATGCTGCGAGCATGGTCAGCAATAACTTTTAAGGAAACGTCAGTCTTTTTCTCCTTGCCATATTCAACACCTGCTGTTTGAGCAGCATATTCAATGATAGGATAAATAAGATCGGTTTCAAAGTTAGAAGGTTTGCCCTGAATAACAGATGCCAGACGTTCCAGACCTGCACCGGTATCAATGTTTTTATTTTTCAGAGGAGAATAAGTTCCGTCTTCATTTTGGTTGTATTGGGTAAATACAAGGTTCCAGATTTCGAGGAAACGGTCGCAGTCGCAGCCTACAGCACAGTCAGGTTTGCCGCAGCCTCTTTCTTCGCCTAAGTCAACATGAATTTCAGAGCACGGACCGCAGGGACCACTGCCGATTTCCCAGAAGTTTTCTTCCAGACGTACAATGCGTTCTTCCGGAACACCAACTACTTTATTCCAGATTTCAAAAGCTTCATCATCTTCTGTATGAATGGTAATCCACAGTTTATCAGCCGGAATGCCTAACTCTTTGGTGATGAATTCCCAGCTCCAGGGAATAACTTCTTTTTTAAAATAATCGCCAAAAGAGAAATTGCCTAACATTTCAAAATAAGTATGGTGACGTGCAGTACGGCCTACATTTTCAATATCACCTGTACGCACACATTTCTGGCAAGTTGTAATACGCGGAGAAGGCGGTTTCATTTTACCGGTAAAGAACGGTTTAAACGGAGCCATACCTGCACCGATAATTAACAAAGTAGGATCATCCTGAGGAATCAATGATGCACTGGGCAGCATTAAATGACCTCTGTCTTTAAAAAAGTTGAGAAACTTTTCACGAATTTCATTACCTGTCATATATTGCATAATTCTCTTTCTCTCCTTCAAATAACAGTAAAAAATAAATGCACATAGAAAAATTATATAGTTTTTAACAGATAAAGTCAAATAACCTTACTTTATCTGTTTCTCTTTATCATCTCCGTTGTCAGTCGGAAAATAATATCTTGTGTCCTTAAGCTCATCCGGCAAATACTGCTGCTGTACCCAGCCGCCAAAATCATGGGGATATTTGTAGCCAATACCATGACCTAATGCCTTTGCACCGGGATAATGTGCATCACGCAAATGTTTTGGCACACTGCCATAATTTTTATTTTTTACATCAGCTCTGGCACTGGCAATCCCCATGTAGGCTGAGTTACTTTTAGGTGCTCTTGCTATATAGCATACTGCCTCAGCCAGCGGAATCTGAGCTTCAGGAAAGCCCACAAAATCTGCAGCCTGAGCAGCCGCATTAGCAACTACCAGAGCCTGTGGATCAGCAAGACCTACATCCTCAGCCGCACAGATTACAATTCTTCTGGCAATAAAGCGCAAATCTTCGCCGCCTTCTACCATACGGGCCAGATAATGCAGCGCAGCATCCACATCACTGCCGCGCATGCTTTTTATAAAGGCAGAAACAACATCATAATGCTGATCACCTTTTTTATCATATCGCTGCAGGGCATCTCCGATAATAGACTTTAAAAGTTCCACATTAAGCACTCTTTCACCGGACAAAGGCAGCATAAACTCAGCCTGCTCCAGCATATTTAATGCGCTTCTGGCATCTCCTGCCGCAAAATCAGCCAAAATATCCAGTGCTTCATCTTCTGCTTTAAAACTGTTGTTAAAGCCGTTGTAACTGTCTGCTATGGCTCTTTGCAGTATCTGTTTTATATGCACTGCTGTAAGCTTTTCCAGACGAATAATTTTCATTCTGGATAAAAGCGGAGAATTAATCTCAAAAAAAGGATTTTCCGTTGTAGCGCCAATCAGAATAATAGTTCCGTTTTCTACATAAGGCAAAAGCACATCCTGCTGCGCTTTATTAAAACGATGAATTTCGTCTATAAAAACAACAGTTCTGCCAAAACCGCTTCTTTGCATATCCTGCGCCTTGGCAATAAGTTTGCGCAGTTCAGGTATACCGGAGGCAACAGCATTGATAGCAGTATACTGATTGCCTGTAGTATTGGCTATCACTCTTGCCAAAGTTGTTTTCCCTGTTCCGGGAGGGCCGTAAAATAAAATAGATTGCAGCATATCGCGCTCTATCATTCTGCGCAAAGGACTGTTAACTCCTACTGCCTTTTCCTGACCGATAAAATCACTAAGTTTTTGTGGTCTCATTCTGTCTGCTAAGGGCTTTTGAACTGTGCTTTCTCCTGCAAACAAACTTTCCATATTTCCTCCACCATTATGATTAATTTTGAAAAAAGCCGTCTTAAAGACGGCTGTATTTATCACTCAATTATTCTTCTCACAATATGTGATGCTATCAATAAACCTGCACTTGCCGGAACAAAAACCATACTTCCTGGTACTGATTCTTTACTGGCATAAACAGGATTTTCCGCAGAAAAAACAACGCTGATACCTTTTTCAATTCCCTGCTGTTTAAGTTTTTTGCGAACACTTTTTGCCAGAGGGCAGGTATGCGTTTTGCTGATATCGGCAATAGTAAGCTTTTCAGGATCAAGCTTATTACCGGTACCCATAGAAGAAATTACAGGAATATTTCTTTTACTGCATTCTACAAGCAAATCTATTTTGGAAGCGGTAGAATCTATGGCATCTGCAAGAAAATCTATCTTACAGTCAAAAAACTTTTCAAAATCTCCAGACTGATAAAACTCACTGTAGGTTACAATATCACATTCAGGATTTATATCCAGTATGCGATTTTTTACAACATCAGTTTTTTTCTGTCCCATAGTAGAAATCAGTGCAGGCAGCTGCCTGTTTATATTACTTGCCTCTACTCTGTCAGCATCTATAAGTATCAGCTTGCCAACACCGCTTCTGGCAAGGGCTTCTGCAATATAAGAACCTACACCGCCCAATCCTATAACAGCAACGCAGGCATTTTGTAATTTTTCAATTTTTTCGGCACCAATTACATATTCTACTCTGCTTAAATTCATAAATACTCCCATAAAATACTAATCCCCACAATGCCGTCCGACTCCATGTTTTGAACCTGCATGTGCAGGTGGGTGCCTTCCTTACTATCTCAAACGTCCACTCAACGGAGGCTTGTTTTCGTACAGCAAGAGTATCAGGCTCCCTAGGTTAGAGTGTTGGCTCAAAACCTGTGGAGAACAGTAACGTACATCGCAGGGCGATAGTCATAATCAATCTTTCTGACATACATATAATAACAAAAAAGGAAACATTTTTCAATGTTTCCTTTTTAAATTACTTATTTATTTTCTTTTTTAGTTAACAGGCTTGGTCTGATATGCAGTTCACGCAATTGTTTTTCATCAACATCATTAGGAGCCTGAGTCATGAGGCAGGCAGCACTTTGAGTTTTCGGGAACGCAATTACGTCACGGATAGAATCACGCTGAGCCATAATCATAATCAGACGGTCAAGACCGAATGCCAGTCCTCCGTGAGGCGGAGCACCATATTCAAACGCATTCATCATGAAGCCAAATTTTTCTGCCGCCTGTTCATCGCTGAGACCGATTGCAGAGAATACCTGTTTTTGAACATCTCTGCGATGGATACGGATAGAACCGCCGCCGATTTCAGTTCCGTTAAGAACCATATCATAAGCTTTAGCGTATACTTTGCCGGGGTCAGTTGCCAACAGCGGTAAATCTTCATCACGCGGAGCGGTAAACGGATGATGCATTGCAACATAACGATTTTCTTCTTCGTCATATTCAAACATCGGGAAGTCAACAACCCAGGTAAATGCCAGAGCATCACGGTCAATAAGATCGCGGCGTTTAGCCATTTCAATACGCAGAGCGCCAAGAGCCTGTGCTACAACGGACGGTTTGTCAGCAATAAAGAGCAGCAAATCGCTAGGTTCAGCAGCAGCAGCTTTCAAAATGTTTTCCAGATGTGCTTCACTGAAGAATTTAGCAATAGGAGATTTTACGCTGCCATCTTCCTGAATCTGCATCCAAGCAAGACCTTTAGCACCGTAAATGCCAACAAAATCAACTAAACCATCCAACTCACGGCGAGGAATAGCCGCATAACCTTTAACGTTAATAGCTTTTACGATGCCGCCGTTTTCAATAATGGTGTTGAATACTTTGAAATCAGAATCTTTTACAGCGTCAACCATGTTGATTAATTCCATGCCAAAGCGCAGATCCGGTTTATCGCTGCCGAAACGATCCATTGCTTCATCCCAGGTCAGACGTTGGAACGGAGTAGCAATTTTTTTGCCCAGTGCGCCTTCAAAAATGTACGCAATAAGGCCTTCCATTAATTCGAGAATTTCATCAACTTCCATGAAGGACATTTCCATATCCAGCTGAGTAAATTCAGGCTGACGGTCAGCACGCAAATCTTCATCACGGAAGCAGCGAGCAATTTGGAAATATCTTTCCATACCGGAAACCATCAGTAATTGTTTAAAAATTTGCGGAGATTGCGGCAGAGCATAGAACTTGCCGGGGTTTACACGGCTGGGCACAAGATAGTCGCGTGCGCCTTCCGGTGTGCTTTTGGTAAGCATCGGAGTTTCAATTTCCAAAAAGTTTCTGTTGTCCAAATAGTCACGCATTAATTTGGTAACTTTATGACGTAAAATCAGATTGCGCTGCATTTCAGGACGGCGCAAATCCAGATAACGATATTTCAGACGCAGATTTTCATCAGTATCAATATTGTCCTGAATATAGAACGGCGGTGTTTTTGCAGTATTTAATACTTCAATTTCAGACGCCATAACTTCAATCATACCGGTTGCAATATTAGCATTAATAGTAGCTTCATCACGTAAACGTACGGTACCGCTTACTTTTACTACATATTCGTTGCGGATGTCTTCTGCAGTTTTAAAGCTTGCACCAGCTGTATCAGGGTCAACTACAACCTGAACAATTCCGCTGCGATCACGCAAATCAATAAAAATCAATCCGCCATGGTCACGTCTTTTTGCCACCCAGCCGCACAAAACAACATTTTGTCCGGCTAACTCTTTGCCAAGTACACCACAGTGATGGCTACGTTTTTGATTAGTCATTTTTCTGCACCTCTGCTTGTAATTTTGTTAATATCTCAGAAATTGCGATTTCAGACTGCTCGCTGTTTGCCATATTTCTCAATACAACATTGCCGCGAGCAAATTCATCTTCGCCAAAGATTAATACATATTTAGCATTAACTCTGTTTGCCTGTTTCATCTGAGCTTTCATGCTTCTTGCTAAAAAGTCAAACTCAGCCTTAAATCCCGCGTTACGCAGTTTGATAACTGTTGTAAAAACATCTTTAAACAGCTCTTTTTTAGGACATACAGCAAATACATCCATCTTATCTTCCATTTCAGGAAGTAAATTTTGGCTTTCAAGAGCAAGCAAAACTCTTTCCATACCCATAGCAAAACCAATACCTGGTGTTGCAGGTCCGCCAACTTCTTCAATCAGTCCATCGTAGCGTCCGCCGCCGCAAACTGCACTTTGAGCGCCTAATGGAGCATACTGAATTTCAAAAGCCGTTTTTGTATAGTAGTCAAGACCTCTTACCAGATTATGGTCTACTTCGTATTCAAGTCCGGCAGCTGTCAGTAATTCTTTTAATCCTTCAAAATGCGCACGACATTCATCGCAAAGGCATTCCTCAAGACTTGGAGCCCCCTGACCCAATTCCTGACAATGCGGATTTTTGCAGTCTAAAAGACGCAGCGGATTACGATCATATCTTGATTTACAATCGCTGCACATTTCCTGCAGATTAGGTTTGAAAAACTCCTGCAGTTTTTCACGATGCACAGGTCTACATTTAGGACAGCCTACAGAATTGATTTTTAATTTCAAATCTTTTAATCCCAGACTTTGCAAAATCTGTACTGCTAAAAGAATTATTTCTGCATCAATATTCGGTCCTTCTACGCCCAATGCTTCGATGCCAAACTGATGAAACTGACGATATCTTCCCGCCTGCGGGCGGTCGTATCTGAACATTGGTCCGATATAAAACAGTTTAGTAGGCGCCGGATCAGCATACAGCTTATGTTCAATATAAGCACGTACAGCTGAAGCAGTATTTTCCGGACGCAAAGTCAGACTTCTGTTACCACGGTCGGTAAAAGTATACATTTCTTTTTCAACTACATCAGTAGTTTCACCTATACCACGTAAAAATAATTCTGTATGTTCAAAAACCGGAGTTCTTAATTCTTTATAACCATATTGAGCGCAAACTTTACGCATAGTTTCTTCAAGATATCTCCAGGCAGAAACATCACCGGGCATGATATCTTTAGTACCTCTTGGTGCTGTTGTCAGCATATTAATCCCTCCCTTACTTTATAAATAAACCAGCTCTCTGAGCAGCAAGCTGCTGCAGATTCTGTGTATAATAATTTATATTTTTAGGCATATTTAATTTTTTTAAATGATGCCCGTCTGACATTGGAACCTTTGTAGCTGAGGAAGGACCAATACCTATTACCGTATGCCGTTCTTCCATCATCTGAATATTATAAATACTCTCTGTCCCCGGCAGCGCATATCCTATATTGGCAAGATGTCCTATCATATAATGCTGCCTGTACAGATAATACGGATGCATCCCCATACTTTCCGCAGTTGCAAAAGCAGCAGATACCATCTTTTCAGCCTGCATTGAGTTCAAAGAATAATCACTGCCAAAAAGCTCAGCATTTCTTTTCATTGTTAATGTATGAACTGTAAGATTCTGCGGACATAGCCTTTTAACAGATTCAAAGCTGTTTAAAATATCTGCTTCTGTCTCCTGCGGAAGACCTATAATCAAATCAGTATTAATAACAGGAATACTGCTTTTTTCAGCCATGGCATAAGCTTTATAAAATTCATCGACTGTATGCTTTCTGCCAATCAGCGCCAGCGTTTTATCACTGAAAGTCTGAGGATTGACACTGATTCTGTTGACACCTGCGTCTTCCATAGCTCTTAACTTATTAACAGTAAAACAATCCGGTCTGCCAGCTTCTACAGTAAATTCAGATACAGACGCAGACAGCAGATTTTTTTCGACAATGTTCATCAATCTTGCAAAAACACTGTCAGCAAAACTGGTAGGCGTTCCGCCGCCTATGTATATGGACATAATATTAAGCCCATGCACACCTATTAATTGTACCACATTCATTACATCTTGTTCAATGAAATTTAGAAAGTTTTCTTGGCTTTCCACATCAGGAGGAATAATACCTGAAGGAAAAGAACAATAAGAACACTTACTTGGGCAATAAGGAATGCCAATATAAATACCGGCAGCACTTTTATCCGGTAAAACCTTGCGCTGAATAAGACAAATATTTTTTAAAAGCTGACCCTGCTCATAAGGCACAAGATAATCACGATTAAATATATCCGGCAAAGCTTCCGGTGTAATGCCACTGTCAAGAAGTTTATGAGCAAGCTTTCCGGGCCTTACACCTGTCAAAATACCCCATGGAAGTGCAATCTTTTTATGTTCCAGCTGACTGAATAAGTCAATAACAGCCAATTTTACTGCTCTTGATGCTTCACCGGAAACATCTTCACGCATTTTTAAATCTGTACTTTTAACAGCAGTATCACCAGTGTATAAAACCGCACTGATGCATCTGTCTGTACAGGAAATTTTAAGCACATCTTCAGCACTCTGGTCATTAGACCAATTAAACAACGCGGCCATATCACATGCTGACCGCGTTATATCATATTTTAACTCATTAATTAACTTAAACTTTTTCATTTTTTTCAGCACGCTCACCTTCATGCCACAGTTCTTTATACAGAACACGATAAACTGCGGCTACAGGAACAGCAAACAGCATGCCGACTATACCAAATAATTTGGCGCCAATTAAAAGGCTCAGAATCAAAATAACAGGATGTACATCAATCTTTTGTCCCATTATTTTCGGCATTATAAAATTTGCGTCCAGCTGATAAAAAATTATGTAAAACAATGCCACATAAAAAGCATTTGTACTGGAATCACCATAAGCTATAAAAATAGCCGGTACAGCACCAATGATAGGACCAACAACGGGAATGGTTTCAGCTATCATTGCTAAAAATCCAAAAACCAGCGGATATTCCAGTCCAAGACTCAGTGTGCCTATAGTAATGCAAAAACCTGCAATAAGACTAAGTTTCCCCAATCCCTGAATATAGGCACTCAAGGTACGGCCTATTTCATCAATAATATGGGCAGCACGTTTCTGATCTCTATAGTTAAATAAATTTATAGCCATTGCCCGCAGCTCACGCCAGTCTTTCATGAAATAAAAAGACAGGAAAGGTACTATAACTAAACCGACAAGATTTTTTACAGTCTCCACACTGGAACTTACCAGATTTTTGGTAATATTGCTGACAACTATCATTGCCAGGCTTACAAGTTCATCAAGCAGCATTCCAAAAGAGGAAGGCAGCTGAGGATATTTGCCGGTTTCATTAAAGAACAGATTGATATTATTAGACTCTGCTTTGGCTAAAAACACAGGCATTTTTACCAACAATTCGTTTACCTGACCAAAAAGAGGCAGAATAATAAAACCTACAGTAATTAAAATAAAAATACCAAATGTTATAAAAGCCAAAATTATAGCAACAACGCGAGAAAGATGTATCGTTCCCTGACCAACTCTGACCTTTGCAATAAGATTAGCAATTGGATAGAGAGCAAACGAAAGCCCTATTGCCAGCAGTATCGGCAGCAAAAATGCCGCCAGCTGATAGAGAATAAAAGAAACAGCTGCTGTCAGGCTTAACTTAAATATAGTACTGTTTTTAATATATGGCCAATATTTTATCATGATTTTTTATTGAAGAAACGGATTTCTGCGTCTTTCCCAGCCCACAGTAGTAGCAGGTCCATGACCGGGCAAAAGTTTCACATCATCATCCAGCACCAACAGTTTGTTTTTTATAGAAATCAACAGCTCTTTGTAGCTGCCGCCGGGAAGATCTGTTCTGCCAATAGATTCACAGAAAATGGTATCACCGCACAAAACAATATCTTCACATTGGAGGCACACACCACCCTTAGTATGTCCGGGGGTAGCGTAAACTTTAAATTTCATGCCGGCAGCTTCAATAACATCTCCATCTTTATAGATATAATCCGCAGCCTTGCACACTACTCCGTTATTAATGTAAATAGATAAATTCTTCTCAGCCTGTGTAAGGCAGTCTGCATCTTCCTGGCTGATGTAAACAGGAGCATCCAAAGCCTGTTTAACTTCCGGCAATCCGGAAATATGATCGCTGTGACCATGAGTGATAAAAATTGCCTTTACAGCAATGCCAAGATTATCAACCATTTCTAAAATTCTGTCGCTGTCCCCGCCAGGATCAACAATGACGCCTTCTTTTAACTCCTCATTAACTACAAAATAACAATTAGTAGCTAACATACCAACTTCAAGTTTATATACCTTCATAAATCCTCCTATAAAATTTTACTGCTGTCTAAAATCAAGGTTACAGGACCGTTATTAACCAGTTCAACCAGCATATGAGCTCTGAAAATACCAGTTTCAACCTCTACGCCCTGAATTCTGCACAATTCATTAAAACGTTCATAAAATTTATTAGCCATTTCCGGTTTGGCTGCCTTATCAAAAGAAGGACGCTTTCCTTTTCTGCAGTCTCCGTACAAAGTAAACTGAGAAACACTCAGAATACTGCCGTCTACATCTTTGACGGAAAGATTCATTTTGCCTTCTTCATCTTCAAAAATTCTTAAACCTGTAACTTTATCTGCCAGATACTGTATGTCTTTTTCAGTATCATCGGCAGTTACGCCAACCAGTACAAGCAATCCTTTTTTTATGGCACCGGTTGTCTGACCATCAACGGTAACGCATGCTCTGTCCACACGCTGAACTATTGCCCTCATGCTTTTCCTCCATGATTTGCGTTAAAATTAGAAACCACGCGTTCTACATTGTAAACGCCCTTCATCCTTCGAATACGGTTCATAATGTATTCCAGCTGTTCAAGGCTGTTAATATCCAACCCAATATGAGTAGTTGCAATTTTATTTTTATCTGTTTTACAGTTCAGAGAGAAAATATTAATCTTAGCTTCACTTGTAGCTGTCATAATATCTGCCATCATACCTGTTTTATCCATAGAGGTTATAACAATATTAACCTTATAAACAGAATTAATGCCAACATCCCAGGATACCTCAATTAATCTGCTTTGTTCTTCAGGGTTATTGGATAAAACATTGGGACAATCTGCTCTGTGAACAGAAACGCCGCTGCCTCTTGTTATATAACCAACGATATTGTCGCCAGGTATAGGGTTACAGCATCTTGCCAGCTTAACCATAATACCCTCTTCGCCCTTAACCAGTATGCCATGACTGGCATTAGCCTTGGATTTTCTGGGACGCAGCTCTGCCAGTAATGCAGATAAATCCTTGGTGGTAGTCAGTTTCTGTTCTCGTTTATATATTTCAACCAGCTTGGAAATAGTGCTGTTTAAAGTAACTCCACCATAACCCAAAGCCGCCAGAAGATTATCATCAGAATCAATGCGCAGCTTTCCTGCAGCTTCTTTCAGTTTATCAGGGCGCGCTAAAACTTTAGGATCGTAGCCAAGGCGTTTTGCTTCTTTTTCCAGCATTTCACGTCCCTTGACAATATTTTCCTCACGGCGCTCTTTCTTAAACCAGCTTCTGATTTTGTTTCTGGTATCATTGGAACCAACGATATTAAGCCAGTCACGGCTCGGACCGCTTGATTGTTTGGAGGTAATAACCTCAACAATATCACCATTGCTTAATTTATAATCAAGAGGAACTATTCTGCCGTTAACTTTTGCACCAACGCACCTGTTGCCAACATCGGTATGTATTCTGTAGGCAAAATCAATAGGAACACTGCCTACCGGAACGTCAATAACATCTCCGCGAGGAGTAAATACAAACACTTCATCTGCAAAAATATCCATTTTTACAGTATTTACAAAGTCGCGGGAATCATTCATGTCCTGATGCCATTCCAGCAGCTGACGCAGCCATGATAATTTAGCATCAAAACCCTTATCAGACCCACCGGAAGCAGGCTTACTGCCGCCGCTTTCTTTATAACGCCAATGCGCAGCGATACCATACTCAGATATACGGTGCATTTCAAAAGTTCTGATTTGAATTTCCAAAGGCTGACCGCCAGTTGAAAGTACCGTAGTATGCAAAGACTGGTACATATTGGATTTCGGTACTGCAACATAATCTTTAAAACGTCCAGGAATCGGACGCCAAAGGCTGTGCACTATACCTAATGTTCCATAGCAGTCCTTTACAGTATCAACCAAAACGCGAATAGCCAGCAAATCATAAATTTCATTTAATTCCTTATGGTCGCGCAGCATTTTTTTATGAATGCTGTAAAAATTCTTGGGACGACCCTGAATCTCACATTTGATATTAGCCTTTTCCAGACTGTCTTTCATTTCAGCCATAGCTTCGTTAATCATGGCTTCACGTTCACGTCTTTTTATTTTAACCTGTTCTACCAGATTATAATAAATATCCGGCTCCATATAACGAAAAGCAAGATCTTCAAGCTCCCATTTTATAGTATAAATACCAAGTCTGTGGGCTAAAGGAGCATAAATCTCCAATGTTTCGCGCGAAATGGACTGCTGTTTATGCACAGGCATATATTTCATGGTGCGCATATTATGCAGCCTGTCTGCCAGCTTTATCAGTACAACTCTGATATCTCTGGCCATTGCCAGAAACATTTTACGATAATTTTCTATCTGTCTGTCTTCTTTGGAAATATACTCTATTTTACCTAATTTGGTGACGCCATCAACAAGATTTGCCACAACATCACCAAATTTTTCTTTAATTACGGGCAGTGTATAATCTGTATCTTCAACAACATCATGCAAAAAAGCAGCTGCCAAGGTTTTATCATCCATCTGCAGCTGAGCAAGAATACTTGCAACACCAATAGGATGAATTATATAAGGCTCACCAGATTTTCTCACCTGCGGTGCATGAGCCTCAGCAGCCAGTTCATAAGCTTTTCTTACAAACTCAACCTGTTCTTGGCTGAGATATTTGCTGACTCTCTCAAAAAATTCATCAATATTTACAGCATCACTTGTAGTAGGCATAAGCCCCACTCCCATCTAACATTTATCATTTTTCAGAAGTTCATACTGTGTCAGTCTCAAATTGTCCTTTAATACAGCAATCAGTTTTTCCTTACTGTCCTGCAGCTCATTATACAGCACAGAATCTTCAAGACTGCATTTTTTTATAACACCTAAAGAGATACAGTCCTGAGAACGTACAATGAAACCTAACTCAAGCATTACTTTGATAATATTCTCAGAAACACTTTCCGAACATTCATTTAAAATGTCATCAAAATTTACAGTATCATTCTGATTTAAAAGTTCCATAACCTTTTTGTATCCCGCAGCCATAGCTTCCCTGTCAGGATAAAGCAGCTTCAGTGATTTTTCCAAATTCTCCCTGTCAGAAAAATTAAACGCCATGACGATTATTTTAACCTGTTCCAGCTTTAACTTCTGAACAATTTTCTTTAACGGAATCAACGGCAAATCATACAAAAAAGCTATCTGTGTAGTGCATGTCTCACCATAAGACTTTACAAGAACGCGGCTTCCCATAGCTGACAAATCTGCCTTAGAGTTTTCATTAACGTAAACTGTTAACACATCACTTACACGCATAAAGCTGTCCAGCAAGCTATTTTTATCAACCTGCCTGGTTCTGTAATCTTCGGTGACTGTATTTTGCAAAACAGACAGCACGTGCAGCTGAACTGTTTTTTCTCCATTCCAGACGTTTATTTTAGGCATATATGCAACATTTGCCACCATGTTATCGTAGCACTGAGTCAGTATATCTGCTTTATTCCACATTACTGCTTTATAACTGTTGTCTCCCTTAGTGACACAAAACTGTATATGGTTCTTATCTTTACCAATTAATCTATAATTATATAACAAAGCACTGTTAAAAGCAAAAACCGGTGCCGGATTTTCGCAGCCAAAAGGCTCCAGCAAGGACAGTTCTTCCAAATCCCTTACTGTAATTAAACCAGTATCGCTCAAAACGCAATCCACGCCTAAATGCGGGCAGTAATCCTCAGCAGAAAGATTTTGACGAACATAATCCTTAAAACGTTCTCTGAACTCAGCAACATCATCAGCCTTTAACGTAAGTCCGGCAGCCTGATGATGACCACCAAACTGAATTAAGATGTCACTTTCAGCTTTAATTGCTTCATACAAGTTTAAAGCCGGTATACTGCGGCAGCTGCCTTTGGCAATACCATCGGCAATACTCATCAGTACTACAGGCAAATGATATTTTTCAACAAGCCTTGAGGCAACAATGCCAATAACACCCTGATGCCAGTTTTCAGAAGCCAGAACAATGGCAGTATCAATATGCTCCTCTCTGCTGAGCATATTTTCGGCATCTTCCATAATGCTACGGCTTATTTCCTGTCTGATCATATTTTCATGATTCAGCTTTTCGGCAATTTCCATAGCTGCATCATCATCGTCACTTACCAAAAGCTCCACAGCTGACTGCGCATGTTCAAGCCTGCCGACTGCATTGAGTCGTGGTGCCAGCATAAAACCAATATTTTCTGAGGTAATATTATCCTGACAGCACCCGCTTACTTTAATTAACGTCTGAAGACCCTTAAGCTGAGTATTTTTCATAGCCAGTAAGCCACGTCTGACAATTTCTCTGTTCTCATCAACCAAAGGAACTATGTCTGCTACCGTTCCCAACGCTGCCAGTTCAGTTAAATCAGACCAGTACTCCTGGCTGCTGTTTTTTACTTTATCTAATGCCTGACATAATTTAAAGGCAATGCCAACGCCGCTGAGGCTTTTGAAAGGATACTTACAGTCTTTTTGCTTGGGATTTACTATAGCATAAGCCGGAGGCAGCATATCCGGTACAGTGTGATGGTCCGTAATTATAATATCCATACCCTGCGGCGCATCTGCAACCTCTTTATATCCGCTGATGCCGCAATCCACGGTAACGACAAGACCAGTTCCTCTCTGATGCAGATACTTTAATGCCTCATCATTCAATCCGTAGCCTTCGTTATCTCTTTTAGGAATATATGTATTAACATTAGCTCCGATACTTTTCAAATACAAATACAAAAGTGATGATGCAGTAATTCCATCCACATCATAATCACCATAAACTGTTATTTTTTCATATGCGGCAACTGCCTGCAAAATACGTTCAACAGTTCTTTGCATATCCTTCATCAGCAAAGGATCATAAAACGGCTCTTTACTGCCATACAGAAAATCTCTGATGTTTTCGGCAGTATCATAGCCTCTTTCCAGTAAAACACTGGTAACAATAGTAGAAATACCAAGCTCTGCAGCTAAACAACTTGCTTTCTCTTTATGATAACTTTTAATATCCCATATTTTCTGCTTAACTGTCATTTAGCTGTTCCGTTTGCAGTTTGAGTACCTGTAGCTGCATCAGGATTCTCGTTATGTAATTTTTGGTTATGCATCAGCATTGCAATACGTTCTTCCAAAACCTTGTTTTCATTTTTCAATTTGGCAATTTCTTCGTTCATTTTTTTGTCCTGCAGATAATGCTTTGCTTTAACCATCAGCAGGTAACATGTCTCCACCAAAATTCCCAGAAAAAAAGATCCTAAAATAATCAATACCAAAGAAGTATTAAAACTCCACACAAAGAAATTTAAAGAAACATTAATAGCATTCTGAACAGCAAATAATGCAACAACTATACTGATTAATACCGTAATTAACAAATATGGCATAATATCAACTCCTAAAAAAATTCTATTCTGAAATCTATTCGTTAAACCTTTACAAAAATCCTGCTGTCGTTACATTTTGTTTATTTTAATAAGTTTCTGCCAGCTCGAAACGATACTTTTGTTCTGCTTGGGGGTATTTTTCTCTGTCAACTTCAGAAGCAAACATATTGTAAGGTCTTACATAGTAGCCATAATCACCATATAACGCCTGATAAACAACATATTTTTCACCTGTTTCAGAATGAGTAGCCACTAAAATTACTTTATATAAATTTCCTTTAAAATGTCTGTAAACTTTGTCCGGAAAAATTTCTCTCATAAATCATACCTCTGTTAGAATATTATATAAGTAGTATTATACCATGTTTAATTTTATATAAAAATTACTATCAAAAAATTTTACAAATTTTTTTGATAAAACTATTGCATTTTTAATATTCATATGGTATTATTTATACCTGTCAGACACCTGACAAATGGCCCGGTGGTTCAGTTGGTTAGAATGCCGCCCTGTCACGGCGGAGGTCGTGGGTTCGAGTCCCATCCGGGTCGCCATTTGCGGAAATAGCTCAGCGGTAGAGCACCTCCTTGCCAAGGAGGGGGTCGCGAGTTCGAATCTCGTTTTCCGCTCCACAGGGGTATAGCTCAACTGGTAGAGTAGCGGTCTCCAAAACCGTTGGTTGTGGGTTCGATTCCTACTGCCCCTGCCACTTAAAAATTAAGGCTCAGACTTATGTCTGAGCCTTTTCTGTTTCTCTGGGTGCTACCAAACCGTTAGTAAATGGGTGCAACGTGGGTGCAGTAGGATTAAAGTAGAAAACAAAAAAAGACGGGGTTTCCCGTCTTTTTTTATTATTATCTGTTTATTATAAGGAATCCTACTATGCCAACACAAAAACCATTAAGCCAGCCTTTTCTATAGGCGGCTTTTTTCTCTTTCTGCGCTGCTACTCTCTCCTGCTCCAGCTGCTTTTCCAATATCAGATAAGATTGTTCTGTTTTCTTCATTAATATAGATGCATTCTTTAACGAGTTTTTCGCATTCTTTAATTCCTGCTCTGTTACGCTCAGCTGCTGTTTGGCATTCGTTAATAGTACTAATAACTCCGCTGATGGCTTGTCCAGCTGTTTCAAGCTTTCCTGCAGCATTGTTAACTTCGCATTGAGAAGATCGGTGTTCGTCTTTAATTTCTGATACTGTTTTGTTTGTATCATTATATAATTCGCTGGTACTTTTATCTCCTCTGCCATACATACAGAAGAAGATGCCAGCAACAACGATAAGAAGAATAATAATTTTAGTTTTATCATTCATTGTTACTCCAATATCTACAAAAGTAGTAGTTTTATTATCTTCTTGAAGTTACGAAAATGTTAAGTTTACATTTCATCCACTACACGTACATTTTCCCATTTTTTATAGGCATCAATATATGTTTCTTTTTTATCGCCGTTGTATGTTACTTCATAGTACATACCATCAGAAACGTTGGTACTTAACAAGGCTTTCCAATTTTGCAAAGTTTTACAGAACCACACAACATACACATCATCAACAGTAATTTTCTTGTTATCTGTTTTTTCTACCCTTTCATTAAAGTAATTTACAATTAATTGTTTTGCTCTTTCTTGCATAATAATCTTCCTTTCCTTTAATCAAAATAAACCTTTAATCCAGATCCATGTCTGGTCAATAGCTGCTGCCAGTAAAATACCAATGCAGATATATAAAAAGGTTCTGCCATGTTTACCGAGTTTTTCAATTAAGGTACGGTCAAAGTCTTTAATGGCTTCAATTTCATCTGCATATTCTCCAAGGGCTTCTTTGATTTCATTTTTCAGTTCAGCACGTTCTTCATCACGTAAATCTTTTAAATCTTCTTTGAGAATTTCCATTGCCATTTTGATATTTTGTAAATCTTGCTCAACTTTTTCTTTAGCAGTTATTTCTTTGTTTTTTACTTCATTCATAATTATCTTCCTTCCTGATTTTCATTATCTGCCGTTACCGGCTTCACCATAAGGCGGTATTCCGTATGGTGTAGTCAAATCAATACCAGCTACATAGTTATATGTAATGTTGGCTCTGTTGGCATAACCAGCAGCATACTGTTCTCCTACACCGGCAGCACGGCAATACTGCGTCATAAATAAATCTCGCAGAGTTTCCAAACTTCGCAGGTCATTGGTATTGCATCTGTTTTTCAAAAACTTTGCTACCACATAATGAGAAGTCGGGCACCAGATACCAGCATAGATAAGGCATCTGGTATCATCCAACGTAGGTACTTTCTGTAAAGTATCAACATATTCTAAACAGTCATTAGCTAATACCATATGTTGAGCGGCTTGTCCCTGTTCACTGCCTAGTAAAGCTTTCAGTTTAGGTAATTCTCCACTGCCAATAATATCAGTATAGCTTCTACCCATAAAATGCTTTCCACCATCAATACAGCTCAGCAGATAATCTCCACGTGGACCTTCCCACTGACTGCATCCCATACTGGGATAGTTTCCTGCCGTACTGCAGGAAACAGCATCAAATGGCCCCTCTACTCCTGTCATTATTAAGCCCTTGGCAATTTTCTTGGCTAAAATTGTTCTGATATCCATTTTTTAATTCACTTCCTTTTCTTCCGTATGCCGTAGCTGCAGAATTACTTATGTTAACACCACAGATTGCTAAAATTATTGTCTGAATAATATTAGTAAGATTATCTGAGATATCACCTTTTAAGTAATACATCACACAGCTAAAAACTGTCAGCAGTACACAGGTTATTATTAACACTGATACTTTTGCTTCATTGATGGATAATCCGTCTTTAATATTTATTTTGCTGTTATCTTCCATACTAATCATCCTTTAATTTGCATTCTATACAACGCCGCTCTAATGTTTGGACTCGCTCTGTAAGTTCATCAATCCGTTTATGGGCAGATTTTGCACTAGCTTCATTCGCCGTTGTTTTCTGTAAAGTTTCAGCACTCTGGGTACGTATATTATCAATAATCCCTTCTATGCGACTCAAACTTTCATTTAACCGGTCAACACTCATGTTAAGCGGTGTAATTATCCATACCTTGAAAATCCAGCCAACAGCACCAAGTAAGGATAATAAAATCCCGATATTTTGTGGCTCTGTCATTTTACACCTCTCAACTCCATATATACGCAAGGAGCGTGATTTTATGAAAAAAAGATTAAAATTGCCTAACGGATTCGGTTCCGTAGTGTATTACGGTGATAGTAACCGCAGGCAGCCATATGTTGTAAAAAAAACTATCTCCGGCCGACAAAAGATTATCGGCCAGTTTTCTACTTATGAGGAGGGGCTCGCTTTTTTGGTCGAGTACAACAAAAATCCATCTTTATTTTCTCCTTCCTTGATAACATTTTCAGAAGTTTATGACCTTATGGCAGCAGAACGTTTTCCAAAATTAGCCAAAACTACCTGTGCAAATTATGTCGCAGCATATAAACACTGCCAGCCATTATACCGCAAAAAATTTGCGGAACTAAAAATCGGTGATCTGCAGGGAATTATCCGGAACATGTCAGCATCCGGCACCGGTTATGCATCACAGAAAAAGTGCAGGCAGCTACTTCATCACATGTATACATACGCAGTTAAATATGAAATTGTCCCTCCTACTGCAAACATTAGCCAGTATATTGATATAGATCAACGCGTTATTATATATCCCAAAAAGCCATTTAATACTAGGCAAATTAACAGGATTAAAGCTTTAGCCAACAATGATGAGCCATTATCTCCGTGGGCTATGGCTGTTGTAATGATGATTTACAGCGGGCCACGTTCAGGTGAATTTCTCTCAGTATTGAAATCTGATGTTAAGCTGCAGCAGCGGTACTATATTATCCGTGAAAGTAAAACCGCTGCCGGCAGAAATAGAGCCGTACCGATTAGTCGCAAGGTTCTCCCCTACTTTAAACATTGGATGGAACGTCCCGGCAAAACATTAATTGCTGATGATAAAGGCAACAAACTCACTTATCATAAGTTCCGCAGTCTGTTCGATAAGGTTATGACAGAAACACGCTGTAAGCATACGCCGCATGAGTGCCGACATACATGTGCTACTATGCTTGATAATGCCGGTACAAACGAAACGGCTGTGAAACGTATTCTTGGCCACGCCTCACAGGGCGTTACTAAAGGAGTTTATACGCACAAATCCCTGCACGAATTGAAACGCGCTATAGACCTTATTTAGCGGCTTTTTGTGTTGCTAACCGGTTATTATTTTTTATCCTGGTATTTTTTGAAATCCAGTCTGCAAGCGCTTTCTCAGCGTTGCTAATCTGTTGCTTAACTATTCTCTTTCTTGAAAAAGCCGAAAAGCCTTTATTTATCAACGTTTTCAGTGTTTTCTACTTCTTTTTCTGCAGCTAAAGCTTCAGCAACAGCAGTACCAGGAACCGGTGTACTGCGAACACACTCAGAGTTAGAGCACAAGCCATTTTCGAGCATTTTATGACCACATAAAAAACATCTTTTGTTTTGCATTATAATTCGCCTCTTTTCTGTTCATATTCATCCTTTAAAGCTTCTTTTTCAGCAATAAGTTCAGTCTGCAGCTCTGTATCGCTTTCAGCAACAGCGAGTAAAATAGCATCATTTACTTCACCGATTTTGGCTGCATATTCAGCATCCAGTGCTGCAAGTTTTTCCTCTATTGTAGGCTCATATGGCGGTGCTTCAGTAATTTCACCAGTATTCGGATCAATAAGATGTTCGCCGCCTCCACGATTTCCAATCAGCAGACAAAATTGCTCTTTATCAAGCAATATATAACCTTGCTCTTGATATTCTTTTACTTGCTGCTCTGTCATAATAGCAGCAGTTTTTGTATCTTTTCTATTTCCTTTTTCATCTGGTAATACCAGATAATAACCTTGATAATTATTTTTACTCATTTTTATTATCCTTTCATTTTTTATATGCAATGGGG
>CAUDEF010000007.1 GCA_958448515.1 uncultured Phascolarctobacterium sp.
TTGTCATGAAAAAACTGCACCTCCAAAAGTACAACTTTTGGGGTGCAGTTCATGCATTTCCGGCATTAAATTATATTTTCTTTTTCAGCTCATCAAATAAAAATTCGTTCTTAACTTTAATGTATGTTCCCTTCATGCCTAAAGATTTAGTTTCAATCAGGTCAGCACTTTCAAACTTTCTTAACGCATTAACTATTACAGAACGTGTAATTCCTACTCTGTCAGCAACCTTTGAAGCAACAAGCAAGCCCTCATCGCCGCTTAACTCACCCAAAATATTTACTATCGCTTCCAGTTCAGAATAAGACAATGTTGAAAAAGCAATCTGAACCATTGCACGTTTATGAGCTTCAATAGCAACACGCGCCTCACGTTCATGCAAAATCTCAACGCCAAGCACAGTTGCTGCATATTCAGCCAGCAATAAATCTTCATCAGAAAAACTTCCATTGTACTTTGCCACTATAAGAGTACCCAGGCGTTCACCATTACCATAAATAGGTACAATAGTAGTCATTTTACCATCAAAAATACATTTTATCTCATTTAAGAAGGAACATTGCTGCTGCACATGCGGAATATTGGCAAGTGTTTCGTTAATGCCCATAATAAAATCCAGATATTCGGCAGGAAATTTCTTCTTATCTAATACCTGCTCACGCATAATTTCACATTCAAATTCATGAATAAGAGAATATCCTTTTACTCCGCCTTTACGGCCTACGATATAAGTATTCGCCCCTATTACTTCTTTCAGCAGTTTAGCAATGGCATTAAATTCAACTTTATCGCCTGTTTGCAGCAACTTATTGATTCTTCTGGTTTTCTCTAATAATTCCATGGTATCCCCTCCACAAAAATATTATGCACGCGGATGATTTTTATTATATACTGATGCAATCCTCTCCGCTGTAATATGTGTATATATCTGAGTTGTTGACAAATTTGCGTGTCCCAAAAGTTCCTGTACAGCTCTTAAATCTGCTCCGTGATCCAGTAAATGCGTTGCAAACGTATGCCTTATAGTATGCGGACTTACTTTTTTGTGAACAGCCAGCTGTGTAATATATTTATCTAATATTCTTCTTACACTTCTGTCTGATAAAACGCCGCCCCTGCTGTTTATAAAAATGTATCCATGATCGCTTAACTGATACTTTTTTAAAATTGCATTTCTGCTATTTTTTAAATAATCAGATAATGCACTGCAGCACGGACCGCCTAAAGGTACAATTCGCTCCTTATTGCCCTTACCGGACAACAACACATATCTGGATGATAAATTAATATTATCTGTCGTCAGACCAACAAGCTCTGATACACGGCAACCTGTTGCATATAAAAGCTCCAAAACTGCCTTATCACGCATACCTAACAATTTATCTCTGTCAGGCAAATCCAACAATTCATTTATCTCCAATTCTTCTAAAAAAACCGGTAATTTTTTATCTAACTTAGGAGTTTTGACTTTCAAAAAAGGATTATACTCTACATAATTTTCTCTCACAAGATATTTATAAAAAGATCTTAAAGAGGAAACACGTCTGGCAATAGTCCTTTTGGCATAATTTTCTTTGTTCAAAAAAGCCAGGTATGCTCTGATATCTATTACGCTCACCTGTCTGAATACAAAACTACTGCCATATCTTTGTGTTAAAAAATCTGCAAAAGCAACAAGATCTCTTTCATAATTATTAATCGTTAATGCAGAAGCATTTTTTTCAACAAACAGATACTCCAAAAACTTTTTGCACAGTATATCTTCTGTAAAGTCCATGATAAAACCTCTCGTTCAGAATATGATACCACAAAAAAATATTGCTATCAAGATGATTTTTTTAAGTCTATTTAGAATATTTAGTAATTAATTCTTTAATTATATGCATAAAAAGTGCCATAAAATGGCACTTTTTTACAAGTTATATTCATCTTTTATTCTGTTGATTTCATCTATAGCTCGCTGAGCAATTACAGCATTCTTTTCTTTTTTCTTGCGAATTCTCTGCTCTAACGGATCAACCAAGCCAAAATTAATGTTCATTGGCTGGAAATTTTTTACACTTTCATTACTTATATAGTTAGCAAGTGCTCCATGAGCAGTTTTACTGCTGAAGTTTACCTCCGGAAGACCTAAAGCTTTTCTTGCAGCGTGCAGACCAGCCATTAATCCAGAAGCAGCAGATTCAACATAGCCTTCAACACCAGTCATCTGACCGGCAAAATACAGCCTTGTATCGTTACGGAAATTAAATTTGTTATCAAGCAGTTTGGGAGAATTAAGGTAAGTATTCTTGTGCATTACTCCATAACGCACAAATTCCGCATTCTCAAGTCCGGGAATCATACCAAAAACACGTTTTTGCTCAGGCCATTTTAAATGAGTCTGAAAACCAACAATATTATAAAGAGATGCAGCAGCATTATCCTGTCTCAGCTGCACTACGGCATATGCTTCCTTACCTGTACGAGGATCAACAAGTCCAACTGGCTTTAAAGGACCGAAGCGCATTGTATCTTCTCCTCTTGATGCCATTTCTTCAATAGGCATGCATGCTTCAAAGAATACTTCTTTTTCAAACTCTTTAACCGGAGCAAGTTCCGCACTGCATAAAGCCCGCCAGAAAGCTATATACTCTTCTTTTGTTTCAAAAGGACAATTCAAATAATCAGCATCGCCCTTATCATAACGTGAAGCACGATAAACTTTGTCATAGTTAAGAGATTCAGCAGTTACGATAGGGGCGGCAGCATCAAAAAAGTAAAAATAATCTTCATTCAGAATGCTTTGAATATTTTGGGCCAAAGCTGATGAAGTTAAAGGTCCGCTTGCTATAATTACTGTTCCTTCAAGGCTGCTGATATCAGTTACTTCTTCGTGAACAACTGTTATAAGAGGATTGTTTTTGATAATTTCTGTAATGCTTTTGGAAAATCCCTCTCTGTCAACAGCCAAAGCACCTCCGGCAGGAACTTTATGAAGATCAGCCTGCTGCATGATCAGAGATCCTAAAAGACGCATTTCTTCTTTCAAAAGGCCTACTGCATTTTCTATGTTATTGGCACGCAAAGAATTACTGCAAACCAGTTCAGCAAAAAAATCTGTTTTGTGGGCTTCGTCAGACTTCACAGGTCTCATTTCATGTAAAATTACAGGAATACCATATTTTACAATCTGCCACGCTGCTTCGCAGCCGGCTAAACCACCGCCGATAATATGTATAGGATTAACTTTCACTTTTTTTACTACCCTTTCTAATTGTCTTGCAATTGCTGCATTCCGTATTCATGCAGACAAGTTTTTTCTGTCCGTTCTTCTCAGCCTGTTCAAACAGCATTTTGCCGCATACCGGACATTTTTCGTTGGTAGGCTTATCCCATGATGTAAATGAACAGGTTGGATAATTTTCGCAACCATAAAAAACTTTTCGTTTTTTAGTTTTTCTCTCAATTATCTCTCCGCCGCACTCAGGACATTTAATGCCAATCTTATTTAAGATAGGCTTGGTATTACGACACTCCGGAAATCCCGGACAAGCCAGGAAATTACCAAATCTGCTCTGTTTTACAACCATCATTCGTCCGCATTTTTCACACGGAATATCGGTAACCTGAACTGGAATTTCAACAGCTTCGATTTCTTTATCCGCTACTTCCAGTAATTTGGCAAACGGATCGTAGAATTTTTCTATAATACCATTCTTTTCAGCATGATGTTCTGCTATCTGGTCTAATTCAGACTCCAATTCAGCAGAAAACGGAATATTTATCAAATTGGCAAAATATTTTTTCAGCATATCAACTACTAACAGGCCAAGTTCTGTGATAACGAGTTTTTTACCATCCTTGGCAATATAACCCCTGTCTATAATAGTCTGAATAGTAGGAGCATAGGTACTTGGTCTGCCAATTCCTTTTTCTTCCAGCTCTTTTACAAGAGTTGCCTCCGTAAAATGTGCCGGAGGTTCAGTAAAATGCTGTTCAGCCGGAAGAAGTTTGTGCAGCAGTACTTCAGTACCTTTTGCAATATACGGAACAATTTTGTCCTTTTCGTCATCGCTGCCTTTAATGTTCAGCTTCAAAAAGCCAGCAAATTTTAAAACCGCTCCACTTGCTCTTAATTCATAATCTCCTGCTGCAATATTCAAAGTTGTTACATCGTACACAGCATCACTCATCTGGCTTGCTACAGCTCTGTTCCAGATTAAAGTATATAAGCGCAGCTGGTCTTTGGTAAGATGTCCTGCAACTTCTGCAGGTGTACGTAATACACTTGTAGGTCTTATAGCTTCATGCGCGTCCTGCGCATTTTTCTTACTGGTAAACACATTCGGCTTCTTCGGACAATATTCATCACCATATTCTGCAGTTATATAATTTCTAATTTCGTTTAAAGCAGTATCTGCAAAACGAACAGAGTCCGTTCTCATATAAGTAATCAAACCTACAGCAGCTTTGCCTAAAGACACACCTTCATAAAGCTGCTGTGCAACCAGCATGGTTTTTTTAGCAGTAAAATTAAGTTTTTTGTTAGCCTCCTGCTGCAGACTGGATGTAGTAAAAGGCGGTACAGCATGTCGCTTACGTTCTTTTTTATTGGCATCACTGATAATATATTCCGCATCCTGCAAAGCAGTTTCAACAGTTTTTGCCTCTTCGGCGTTATGTACTTCCAGTTTCTTGCCTTTATATTTTACTACGTCAGCCTCAAAAATCTGAGACTTAGCATTTTCTCTTAACTTAGCATGAATAGTCCAGTATTCTACAGGAGTAAAATTTTCTATTTCCTTTTCACGGTCTGCAATAATGCGCACTGCAACAGATTGTACACGACCTGCACTTAATCCTTTTCTTATTTTTCTCCATAAAAGAGGACTTAATTTATAACCAACTATGCGATCTATAATTCTGCGTGCCTGCTGAGCATCAACTTTATCCAAATCAATCGGACGCGGATGTTTCAGAGCGTCTTTTACTGCATTAGAAGTTATTTCATGAAATTCAATTCTGCACTTATCTTCCGGATCTATACCCAAAATATGCGCCAAATGCCAGCTTATTGCTTCACCTTCACGGTCAGGGTCAGTTGCCAGATAAACTTTGTCAGCTTTTTTAGCTAAAGTTTTCAGTTCTTTTATCAAATCACCTTTACCACGAATATTTATATACTTAGGCTCAAAATTATTATCAACATCAACGCCAAAGGTACTTTTCGGCAAATCACGCAAATGTCCCATTGACGCACGTACTGTATAATTTTTCCCTAAAAACTTTTCTATTGTTTTGGATTTAGTTGGAGATTCTACAATCACCAAATTCTTAGACATAAACATCCTCCTAAATGCAGTAATACTTTTGCGCCTGGTCTGTTGCAATCAAACCCATAACCTGTAAATCCAAAAGTTCCATACTTATTTCCGCAAAAGTTTTACCGCTCTGCTCTGTTATTTCATCAAGTGATAAAGAGCCCTGTGCCAACAGGTTAATAATAACTTTCCCTGTTGCAGAAATATTTTCTCTTATAACAGCACTATTTTCATTTTGTTTATCCGGTTCAGCAAAAAGTGTCTGCTGAACACTATTATTTTGATACCAGTCAACTATATCTTCAAATATATCGTCAGGTTTCTCTACAAGTTTGGCACCTGTTCTTATAAGTTCATGACATCCACGGCTCGTTTCAGCAAATATACTTCCCGGAATGCAATAAACATCCCTGTTTTCATCTGCTGCAATATGGGCTGTAATCAAAGCACCGCTTTTTACAGCAGCTTCAGCAACTAAAATACCTCGAGCCAACCCAACAATGATACGATTGCGCGCCGGAAAATTTCTTGCCAGTGGACTGGTTCCCGGTGGATATTCACTTACTAATGCACCATGACTGCAAATTTCTGCGAATAAATTTTTATTTTCAGCCGGATAGGCAATATCAAGGCCACACCCCAAAACTGCAACAGTTTCACAGCCAGCTTCTATACAAGCCTGATGGGCAGCCGTATCAATACCTTTTGCACCGCCGCTTATTACAGGTATATGTTCTCTGGCAAATGCCTGTGCAAAAATACTGGCCGCTTTAATGCCATATGCAGAAGATTCTCGCGAGCCCACAACCGCAAGTCCATATTTTATCAGCGGCAAATTTCCTTTGACATATAAAACCAGCGGCGGATCATGAATTTCCTTTAAAGATGCAGGATATTCATCATCATATATACTAATAATCTTTATTCCCAGTTCATTACACCTGTGTAAAAGTTTTTGCGGATAATTATCCTGCCTGTTATTTACAAAATTATATATCTGTTTATCAGCACACAATCTGCTTGCTTTTAACTGCGCTTCAGTAGCACAATACAAAGCTTTTGCACTGCCAAAAAACTTTATCAGCTGAGGGACTCTGCTGCGTCCAAGACCTGGAACAACTGCACAAACTGCAGCCACATATACAGCCTCCAAAATATTCATCTCCCTGTTAAGCACATCTGTTTTACTAGTTCATTTACAACACAGATTTCTTTCATTATATTAATCTTATAAACATAGGTCAAGCTATTTAGTTTCAGTCACTGTATTTAATACATATCTGCATATATCTTCTGCCGCATGTGGTTTGGCAAAACAGTGTTTTATTTTATCTTCCTTATCCTGTTTATTAATAATCTGAGAGACGTAATCATCAATGTCAGCTGTATCTTTGGCTATCATTGCTCCGCAATGCTTCTGCAAAAACCGTGCATTGTTTTCTTCCTGTCCCGGCAGGGGATTAAAAATAATATAACTGCAGCCCACTGCTAAAATTTCCGCAGCAGAAAGTCCCCCAGCTTTAGTAACTACAACATCAGCAGCACTCAAAAGCATTGGAAGATCATCTGTAAAACCAAGTACCATGATATCAGCAGACTTCATAGCATTCAGATTTTGCGCCAGCTTTTTATTATGACCAGTAACAGCGATGATGCGCAATTTTTTATTTTTTTCGGCAAGCCGCTTAACTATACTTTCCATTGGCAAAAGGCCCTCTCCTCCGCCTAACAGCAAACATACTTTATCTTTTTTGCATATTCCGTACTTTTCTCTTGCCGTATTTTTATCAAGAGACTTAAAGCAATTTCTTATAGGGATTCCAAAACATTCTGCATGCACAGGAACAGTAATCTTATCGCGCAGCAATTCATTAGCCAGAAAATACGTACTGGTGTTTTCGTTAAGCCACCACTTATGTACTGTAAAATCTGTTACTACAGCTCCAAGAAACAGTTTAATGTTATTTCGTTTTTTATATGCACTGATAATACCAACAGGTGTTGCATGTGTAGCTAAAACTGCATCAGGAGAAACACTGCGAATATATTTTTCTCCTAATCTTGACAGCAGATTATTAAGAAAGTTACGCAGCGACAAAGAACTGTCCTTACTGTTTCCCCATTTGTAGGCAAATTCATATACAAAAGGGCAGCTCTGTAATATTTTAAGATATGTTTTTAAAAACACTTTTCCTATTATCGCCGGGAAAAAATTAAAAACATTTCCATGAACGATTTCAACATCTTCGTAGGAGGAAAATGCCTCTCTTAATGCTTCAGCTGCCAATACATGACCAGAACCTATTGGAGCTGAAAGCAGTAATATTTTAATTTTTCTTTTATCTTGCTGCATATCTTCCCTCCGTAAATATTAGTTGAAATCTTATACAAAAAACTTGAACAAGAAGCCCTATTATTGTATCATATTTTTAATAAATTAATATATAATACAAATATATTTTAGGAGGGAAAAATGAAAACAAGAATTCCTGTAGAAAATTTTACCTTTCCGGTAGATAAAATAAAGTCAGGTTATTACAGTGATGCCTACTTTTTGCGCACTGCTGAAATACTTAACGGTGATAATCATCATCCTCGCGTTTTAATGCAAATTTTTACACGTGAACATGTTGTTGTATGCGGTATTGATGAAGTTATTGCTTTAATCAAAACCTGCGCTCATAATCCGGAAAATATAACTATACATGCTTTACATGACGGTGATGAAGTTGAGCCATGGGAAACTTTGATGACTATTGAAGGGGACCTGGCAGATTTTACTCATCTTGAAACTATTTATCTGGGTATTTTAGCTCGCCAAAGCCGTATTGCTACCAATGTAAGAAATGTTGTAAATGCAGCAAATGGCAAAACAGTATTATTTTTCCCTGCCAGATATGACATTTACCAGACTCAGGAGAGCGACGGATACGCTGCTAAAATCGGTGGAATAAAAGGATTCTCTACTGATGCCAATGCTCTTGCAAGCAATGGTAAGGGCCTCGGAACTATTCCCCATGCACTTATTGCTGCGTATAACGGCAATACCGTTGCTGCAACAGAAGCATTTGATAAATATGTTGACAGCAATATAGCTCGCATTGCATTGGTTGACTTTGATAACGACTGTGTTAATACCTCTCTTGCAGTTGCACGTAAATTAGGCGGCAAGCTTTATGGAGTACGTCTTGATACATCAGGAAGCATGGTTGATAAGAGCCTGCTTGATCAGATGGGAATGTTTAATCCTACCGGTGTATGCAAGGAACTTGTTATCAATGTTCGTAAAGCTCTTGATGCCGAAGGATTTAATCATGTTAAAATAATCGTTTCCGGCGGCTTTGACGCCAAACGTGTTGCAGCATTTGAAGCAGCCGGTGTTCCTGTTGATACCTATGCTGTAGGCTCAAGCTTTTTTGACGGCAACATTAACTTTACTGCTGATATAGTAAAAGTTGATGGAAAAGAATGTGCAAAAGCAGGCAGAAGATATCTGCCAAATCCGCGACTTGAACTTGTAAAATAAAAAATAAAAGCACTGCAGTCAGCAGTGCTTTTATTTATACTCATATTATTGTTTCCATTTATTTACAGGGGCACCTAATGGCCAGAAAGTTCTGCCATAGAAATTATTCAAAAATGCTGCTCCGGCACCATACATGGACAACAGAGAAATTGCCATTTCAGAATATGCTGCAATAGCATGCGGAGCATGTCCGCCAATTTTCCATGCGTCCAAAGCAAGGCAAATCAGCAAAATATCAATTAAAACCATATCTACAAATAAAAATAAATTTGCAGAGGAAGCTGCAATAGTACCAATGCAGGCAAAAAGGAAAAATGCAAAAAACGCAAAGCCTATAGCCTTAGCATCAACACCAGCACTCAAACCAGCACCAAAAGTGCCTGCTTTTATCATCCAGCTCATGCCAACAGCGGACCAGAAAAGGCCAAAAGCAGAAAAGATTGTTGCGCCAAAAATATTTTTATGACAATAATCTAAAATACCGGCAATAATTTGTGCAAGGGAACCACAAAATAGTGCCCACGGCAGTACCCAGGATACATCAGATACAATGCCCATTTTTTGAGTAGAAGCCACCATGGTGACAACCGCAAGTCCGAATAAGCCCAAGGGAGTTGGATCGGCAAGAGAAATTTGAAAATGCTGCGTAGAGTTGTTATTGGTACTCATTAATACGCCTCCTCGATAGTTATTTTCGTGCGCATGCACTTTGTATACAATTAATATATATGCTGGATTGCTTCCACGTCAATACATGTTACACAAATTTTCTCACAAATTATAATTATGCTAATTTTTTAAAGCATAATCTATTTACATCAAAACTTTTTTATTCTAAAAATATTACAGGAGGTATAAAAATGAGCCTAAATTCTACACCATCTTCTGAAAGAACACATATTGGCATATTTGGTAAAAGAAATGCCGGAAAATCCAGTCTTATAAATGCACTGACCTCGCAAAATATTGCTATTGTCAGCGATTTTAAAGGCACTACTACGGACCCTGTTTATAAAGCTATGGAACTGCTGCCGTTAGGACCTGTAATGATTATCGACACCCCAGGCATTGATGATGAAGGTGAGCTTGGCAGACTAAGAGTTCAAAAATCTTATCAGGTTTTAAACAAAACAGATATTGCCATACTTGTCATAGATGCGCAGGCGGGAATATCTCAGGAAGATGATAAACTCATCAGCCATATCCGCAACAAAAATATTCCTCTAATTGTAGTTTTTAATAAGTCGGATTTAATCAATGAAAGCACAATAAATACCCTCTCCCAGCAAGTTCAAAATGAAAAAATATTCGTAAGCTCTCAAAAAAATACAAATATTTTTGAGCTTCGCCAGCTTATTTCTACATTAAAACCACATGAAACAGTCAAAGAACTTGTTGGTGATCTTGTAAATACTGGTGACGTTGTAATTCTTGTTACCCCAATTGATAACGCAGCGCCAAAAGGACGACTTATATTGCCTCAGCAGCAGGTTCTGCGCAACTTGTTGGATAATGGTGCTGTTACTGCCGTTGTTCAGGAAGATCAGCTTCCTGCTGCCCTTGATACATTAAAAGCATTACCTAAGCTTGTCATAACAGACAGTCAGGCTTTTGCCAATGTTTCATCAATCATCAATCACAGAATTCCCCTAACCTCTTTTTCCATTCTTTTTGCCCGTTATAAAGGTAATCTTAAAATAGCACTTTCAGGTATTAAGGCTTTAGATAATATAAAAAATGGCGATAAAATCTTAATCAGTGAAGGGTGTACTCATCACAGGCAGTGTAATGATATAGGCACTGTAAAATTACCCGGCTGGATAAAAAAATATACCAGCTGTGAACCCGAATTCATCTTCACCAGTGGCACCGAGTTTCCTGCTGATCTCAGCCCCTATAAATTAATCGTACACTGCGGCGGCTGTATGTTAAATGAAAGAGAAATGTTATATCGTTACAAATGTGCACATGAACAAAATATCCCTATTACCAACTACGGTTTGCTCATTGCTCATATCAACGGCATACTTAAGGAAAGTATCAGCCCACTTTCAGATTGCCAAGACCTGCTGTAAAGTAAAATGCGTAAGCTCACAAAGCTTACGCATTTTTTATTTTCTTATACATTTATAATATTGTTGAACAACTCTTTATTCTGCTCAATAGCCAGTTTACCGCCAACTACACATATCAATCCATCACTAAGCAAATCTCTGATAACAACAGCTAATTTTCTCAAATCATCATTAGTAACCTGTAAAACTTCATCTCGAGTCTGCTGACGCATTTCATCAGTAACATCCTTTATATATGCTGCCAAAGCCTGATCCAGACGCATGGAATTTGTAAGCGGCACATCCATACCACTTATTGTACCAATAACATATTTATCTAATTCTCTTTCAGAAAAATCAGCTTCAGACAGCCAGTCGGGCAAACCATTATAAGCATCCAGAGATTCTTTCAGTTTGGGATCTCTGTAGGAAGCAAAGGCAGTTAATCCATTTCGGTCGAACTTAGCTGTAGCACCATAAGCACCACCCTGAATGCGAATCTTCGTCCACAAGTACTCATAACGCAAAATAGTTTCTAAAACGCGCATTGCACCGGTAAATTTATGTCCATGCTGAACAAAGTTGCCGCCAGCAGCAACATACTGTACTTTGCCTGCAGTTGTAACTGCTTCATTTGTCTGATAGGTATCACTAACGTCAACAGCAAATGTTTTTAGCTCTGTTTCAGGCAAAGCTTCAATAAATGACATTGCCGCATTTTTTACTTCACTGCTGTTTTCATTATCACAGGAATAAGCAAAAATATAATTACTTTTCTGGAAGAAAACAGGCATGAGTATTTTTAAAGCCTGCAGCGCTGTATTTCCCTTTTCGACAAAATTATCTGCTAAATCTTTAATAAACTGATAGTAAGACAACTGATCCTGTTCGTTAGCTCGTGCAGCCGCTGAAGTATAGGAGCACAGGCGTGTAATTGCGATGTTCTGTCCTCTGTTGAAGAAATTATCGTCCCAGTCAGACTTTATTTCACCTACAAGATCTTTAAAACGTTCCAAATCACTGAATACACTCTCTGTTGCTACAGCCTTTAAAATATCCATGGTTTTAGCGAGATTTTTAACTAGGGTTTTTGCTTTTACTGTAAAGTATATGCTGTATTTATCAGCATTTTCAGCTGCAGATACAGCTTTTACTGCAAAAGAAATACCACCGGTGTACATTATGCTGTCTGTAGAAATTTCCTCATAAGTATATCTTTTAGTATTAAATTTACCTAAAACATCAGTCAGCAAGAAGCAGTATGGCAAAAACTTACTTTCAATACCGCTCATATCAAAATACCAGTTTAAATAAGCGATATTATTAGCAGAAGCCGGCAAATATAAAATTTTATTTTTACCAGCAAGTTCTTCCTGCAAAGCAAATTTTTCCACTTCCTGACGAATATCTGTTCTTTTTAAAATAGGAATAGATGCAAGGTTTTCAGCGCTGTCAGGAAGCTCCTGTAATCTGTGCAGTTCCCTGCACTCATCAATATACCTTTGCAGATCTTCGGCAGTCATAGCGGCCTTAACAGCAGCCATACGTTCTTTCTCTGCTGCATGATCTTTGGCTTCCTTGCCTTTTTCAGGCAGCAAGGTGACAATAACTTTATGGGTATTATCAAGAAGATAATTTTCTATTAATGATTCATAGTAACGTTTATCAATACCTTCTCTGAGCTCTTTTAAAATATCAAAGCAACGTAAACCATCAATAGGATTACTGCCATAAAGCCAGTTGTCCATAACACCTATGCCATAAATCAATCCTTTAGGATAAGCACCAAAATCAGCTTCCCGCAGTTTAAATTCCAAAGAATTAAGTGCAGCTTCCAAAAGTTTTTTATCAAGACCATTTATAGTCAGATTCTGTAAAGTTTTATAAATAACGCTGATAAATTTATCCTTAGCCTCCGGCTCACTTCCGGATACCTTTATGGAAAATACAGGCTGCAGCATACTGCCAACGAAGCTTCCGCTTACATTTTGCCCAACCTTAGCCTCAACTAATGCTCTTCTCAAAGGAGATGACTCTGACTCCAGCATTACACCCTCCAGTAATCTCAGCGCCATAGATGTTTTAATATCTTTTGCACAGCCAGTAACAATTGATAACTCATGGTATGTTTTTCCTGCTGTCTCTTCATTATCATCAACAGGATAAAAAGCCTCTACCTCTTTTGTTCTCATAAATGGTTCCTGCATTTGAATTTCAGACTGTACAAGACCAGTTTTGGCAAAAGCAGACAAATATTCATCATTTAAATATTGCAGCGTTTCTGCAATATCCATATCACCGTACAGATAAATAAAAGAATTCTCTGGACTATAATAAGTTTTATGGAATTCTTCAAATGCACTCTGAGTCAGCTGAGGTATAGCATCAGGATGACCTCCAGATTCAAATCTGTATGGAGTATCAGGAAATAAAGCTTTCATCGCTTCATTTTCAAGAAGAGCATCCGGTGAAGAATATACACCTTTCATTTCATTGTATACTACACCATTATATGCAAGATCATCATCTGCACTGTTTAAACTGTAATGCCAACCTTCCTGTTTTAAGGTATATTTATTTTCATAAATTAAGGGATAAAAAACAGCATCAAGATAAACATCCATCAGATTTCTGAAATCTTTACTATTTCTGCTGGCAACAGGATACATAGTTTTATCAGGAAAAGTCATAGCATTTAAAAAAGTATTCATTGAACCTTTTACCAGTTCTACGAAAGGCTCTTTTAAATGATACTTGCGTGAACCACATAAGGAAGAATGTTCCAAAATATGCGCTACACCGCTGTCATCAGCAGGCGGAGTCCGGAAAGATATGGAAAATACTTTATTATCATCTTCATTTGCCAGATAGAGCAATCTGGCACCACTATGTTCATGCTCCATAATATATACATCAGAATTAACTTCCTGGATAAATTCTGCCTGTAAAACTCTGAAGCCGCTGTATATGTTACTTACTTCTAACTTCATAATAACCTCCTTAAATACATAGTATTATTTTAACATATTCATAAGATAAAATCTTTAATTCTCTGTGAATACTTGAATTTATATACTGTTTAACCTATAATAGGAACATGATAACATTATTATGACATCAAGGGAGATGTAATCATGGACGAAGCAAGGTTTACAATGCGTATTCACCCTATTATCATGAACAAAATGAAATACATAGCCAAACACAACGGACGTTCTCTAAATAAAGAAATTGAACAAATCCTAAAATGGATTGTTGATGACTATGAAAGAAAATGTGGTAAAATTGAGTTATCTGAACTGGACCTACCTGACAAAAAGACCGAACCCGCAGCAAATTCAGTAAACGATCCTATGGATATGTTATTTAAATTAGAAAAAAATACTGCTTCTGAAAAATAAATAAAACTGGCATTTTGACGTATCAAAATACAAAAGGCAGCTCATATCGAGCTGCCTTTTTGTTTACGCTATATTGCCAGAATAAATTCTGTCATTTTCTTTATTTGAAATAGTTAACACCAGATTTAAACAACATCTGATCTTTGTTGCCATAAATATTTCTGAACAAACCATCAGTAAAACGTTCTGTGTGGCCCATTTTACCTAAAACGCGGCCATCAGGACTTGTAATACCTTCAATTGCGTACAGACTGCCATTCGGATTATATGGCATATTCATGGTAGGAACGCCGGCTTCATTAACATATTGAGTTGCAATCTGACCATTAGCAAACAATTCTTTAATAATATGTTCAGGAGCATAGAAACGTCCTTCACCATGAGAAACCGCAATGGCATGCTCATCACCTGGTTCACAGCAGCTGAGCCATGGAGATTTATTAGAAACAACTTTTGTTGTAACAATCTGAGAAATATGACGACCAATATTATTGAAAGTCAAAGTAGGAGAATTTTCATCCATATCTCTGATTTCGCCAAAAGGTACTAACCCCAGCTTAATCAATGCCTGGAAACCATTGCAGATACCCAGCATTAAGCCGTCACGGTTGTTAAGCAATTCGCTGACAGCTTCTTTAATACGTGGATTGCGGAACATAGTAGCGATAAATTTACCGCTTCCGTCAGGCTCATCTCCGGCACTGAAACCACCAGGAACCATAACAATCTGAGAATTATTGATATATTCAACCATTTTTTCAACAGATTCTTCAATTGCCTGTGCTGTAAGATTTCTTACAACAAAGATATTAGCTTCTGCTCCGGCATCTTCAAAAGCACGTGCAGTATCATATTCGCAGTTAATACCGGGGAATACAGGAATAAATACACGAGGCTTAGCAATGGTAACAGGAGCAGTTAAAGGCAATTCCGCTTTATACAAAGGCTGACAAATATCTTCCGGCTCAGCTACATCTTCAAGCTTATAGGGGAAAATTCCCTGCAGAGTATGCATGTACGCATCTTGCGCTTCCGCATTATCTATAACACTGTCGTTAATAACAATGGCGGAATTTTCTGTAATATGACCTAAAAGCATATAGTCAATGCCATCAAAAGTATCTTCGATATTAACATTAGCCGCAATTTCAAGTACTATGCCACCGGGTTGTAAAGTAAACAGACTGTCAGTATCGTTAAAGGGCTTAATAAATTCAAAGCCAAGCTTATTACCAAGGCACATAGTGGTAACTAATGCAGCAATACCACCGTCTTTTACAGCAGCAGCAGCTTTAACTTTACCCGCATCAATTGCATGATATACAGCAGTAAGATTTTTGCGCAAAACAGCAAAATCAATTACATCTGCATTGTCACGTGGGCAGGAAAGGAACACGACCTTATCCCCTGCTGTTTTAAAATCAGCAGAAACAGCCTTATCTCCATCAATAACGCCAACAGCAAACGAAACAAGTGTCGGCGGAACAGTTTTATCCATAAAAGTACCGGACATACTGTCTTTGCCGCCAATAGCAGGCAGTTCAAGCGCATCAAGGGCAGTAAACGCACCTAAAAGTGCACTGAAGGGCTGACCCCAGCTTGCACTGTTATGCAGTTTAGGGAAATATTCCTGTAAAGTAAGTCTGAGTTTTGCAGGATTAGCACCTAAAGCAACAGCTCTTACAACAGATTCGGTAACAGCATACATAGCACCATGGAAATGACTCCAGCAGGCAACTTCCGGATTATATCCGCAAGCCATAACAGAAGCTGCTGTAGTTTTTCCGTGCAGCACTGGAAGTCTTCCTACCATACCTTCAGAAGGAGTAATCTGAGTTTTTCCTCCAAAAGGCATCATAACAGTTCCGCGGCCAATAGTGCTGTCAAAACGTTCAGATAAGCCTTTCTGGCTGCATACATTAAGTCTGCCAAGATTATTTAACCATGCAGTTTTCAAATCATCTGCAGCTTCCACTTCAACGGGAACTTTATCAAAAATATTTTCTTCTGCTGCATCTTCAACAGTTACAGTAGTATGCTGTGCTACGCCGTTAGTATCAAGAAAAGCACGAGACAAATCAACAATTTTATCTCCGCGCCAGAACATTACGAGACGCGGGTTTTCAGAAACTTCTGCTACAACAGTAGCTTCAAGATTTTCTTCATCAGCAAATTTAATAAACTTTTCTTTATCTTCAGCACTGATAACAACTGCCATACGTTCCTGAGATTCAGAAATGGCCAGTTCGGTACCATCCAGACCTTCATATTTTTTAGGAACTTTGTCCAAATCGATTACAAGACCGTCAGTCAATTCACCAATCGCAACGGAAACACCACCGGCACCAAAGTCGTTGCAGCGTTTAATCATAGCAGTTACTTCAGAATTTCTGAAAAGACGCTGAATTTTACGTTCTGTAGGAGGATTGCCTTTTTGTACCTCAGCACCGCAGCTCATTAAGGAATCAACTGTATGTTCTTTGGAAGAACCGGTTGCACCGCCGCAACCGTCACGGCCAGTCTTACCGCCAAGCAAAACTACAACATCCCCTGCTGAAGGACGCTCGCGACGAACTGCACTTCTTGGAGCAGCACCAATAACTGCACCAATTTCCATACGTTTTGCAACAAATTTATCATTATAATATTCCTGAACATGTCCGGTAGCAAGACCAATCTGGTTACCATAAGAGCTATAGCCAGCTGCAGCACCTATGGTAATTTTACGCTGCGGTAATTTACCCGGCAAAGTATCCTCAACAGAAACACGAGGATCAGCAGCCCCAGTTACACGCATAGCCTGATATACATAGGAACGTCCGGAGAGCGGATCACGAATTGCACCACCAAGACAGGTAGCAGCGCCACCAAAAGGCTCTATTTCTGTCGGGTGGTTATGAGTTTCATTTTTAAACATCACAAGCCATTCTTCCTGTTTGCCGTCAACTTCAACAGGAACTACAATGGAACATGCATTAATTTCTTCAGATTCATCAAGGTCAGTAAGTTTGCCTTCTGCACGCAGTTTTTTCATGCCGATAACAGCAATATCCATTAAGGTTACCGGTCTTTCGGTATTAGTACCATATACACTGTCACGAGCGCTCATGTACTTATCATAAGCTTCCTGTACAGGTTTAGTATATTTTCCGGGAACAATATCTACATCTTCAATTTGTGTCATAAAGGTTGTATGACGGCAATGGTCGGACCAGTATGTATCAAGTACTCTAATTTCAGTAACAGTCGGCTCACGATGCTCTTCGCTAAAATACTTCTGGCACCAAAGCAGATCTTCAATACTCATCGCAAGTCCCATTTCCTTGCGCAAAGCTTCTGCCTGCTCACGACTCATAGTTAAAAAACCATCAATATTTTTAATTTTAGCCGGTTCTTCACAAGTACTTTCCAAACTTGTTGGTTTATCCCATTCAGCTTCACGTGCCTCTATCGGATTAATGCAGTAAGCTTTTATTTTATCAAATTCTGCAGCAGAAATTCCCCCTTCAAGTATATATACTTTCGCAGCAGCAACTACTGGACGATCTTTTTGTGTTATCAGCTGAATGCACTGTTCAGCAAAATCTTCACGCTGATCATACTGTCCCGGCAAAAGTTCAACAGCAAAAGCTAATGTATTATCTTCCGCAGATAACTCTTCATAAACCTTATCAACTGGTGGTTCAGAAAGTACCAGTTCTTTGGCCATTTTAAATTCATTTTCATCAAGGCCCATTACATCATATCGATTAACAATACGAATGTTTCTTAAACCCTGCATACCCAAGTTATTGCGTAAATCGCTCAGCAGTCCATGTGCCTCAACTGCAAAAGCATCTTTTTTCTCAACATAAATTCTTCTAATCATACTCATAAAATCAGCCTCCAATATATTTTGGGGTTAAAAATATTCGTTTATATAATTACGACATTTTGGAAAAATACTATCTAACAAAAACAGTTTTTCCATATTGTCACACTTAATATAACCACATTCACAAAGCTCACTGGCAGTATAAATTCCGAAAAACATCTGAGTAAAAGCAGACATGTTCATAATAACATCTTCATTTTCAATGGTACTTTCAACTGTTAATCTATTACTCTGAACCATAACCTTCAATAAATGATTATTTTCATCTATGATGCTATCAGTAAGTAATAAATTAATTTCTCCATCAGCTGCACAAACAGTACCAAGCTTAGATAACGCCAAACGCGCGTCTATGCAGCGCGCCATCATGAAAGGATACACGCTTCCGCTTAATGATTGATCGTCAAACCCAAGGTAAGTCTTATCCCACTCCTCAGCCAGCCATTCTACAATATCAGCTTCACTTTTGTGCATAGCAGCATAATGTAAAAATTTATTTTTAACATCCTGACTGTCAGCAAGCATTTCTAAAACTACAAATTTGCGATCTTCAATTTTATAGAGCATATACCCTGCTGCCTCATCTTTTTTATAGCAAATAACTGTCTGCACACCTTCCAGTTCATGAACGGCCTTCAGCTTATTCCATTGAAAATCAGTTCTTACAGGCACGCCATTCCAGCTCTTAGTAATATTATAATAAATTTTTGCCAAAATGTCCTTATTAAAAGGCAAATATTCTACGTTAAGGTCTACACTGATGTTTTTCAGCCTTATTTTATCTATTGGCAAGGAATACTTATGACGATTATAGCAAAAGCTAAACTCGTAAGGAAGATAAATTCCTGCAAAAATCGGCATCAATATAACAAAAGGAAATCCCTGCGATCTTAAAATCTGGAATGTTGTATCAAGCAACGGCTTAAAAAGGTGCTTTCCTCTTGCAGCAGGTGCTGTAGCTACGCCAACAATATAAGGTGTTAACTGTTCAAAATCGCGAATTTTGAGCATATATGGATTAAGATGCAGCATATTCTGCAGTTTATCATGCTCATCAAATCCACCTATAACCATATTATTCTTACAGCAAAATTCTTCAAAATACCACTTAAAAAACGGGTCGCTCTCTTTTTCAAAAGAGTAAGCCCACAGATTTTTAACATGCGGTAACCATTGTTCGTTAATCATTCTAAAAATCATAATTTTCCTCAGTCAATTATTATGCTGTATTTTTTCACCATAAACTCCGGATGATAGGATTCTTTTGCTCTGCGCAAGCCTTCATGACCCATATCCTCTTCACGGTTTAAATAAGTAACATCGCTCCAGGCATTTGCTGCAAACTCTTTATTAATTGCAGTATATAAACCGCGTATTTCATAATTAGCTTTTTCTACATGCAGAACTGCAGTATCATCATTTATTTTTTTGCCGAAACTGAAAGCCTCTATCTTACCGTTAATTCTTATAGCACCGCCGCGAAGCTCCAATGCTGCAAAATTATTAAAAGCCTGCGCAATCGCATATTTCTCACACACAAGAGAAGGATCTTCGTGTACTCGATCATCACACCATTTTTCACCAAAAGCAAGACATTCGGCGATATTCGCTTCAGTAATAGGTTCGTAAACATAATCCGGATTAGCCTTTTTAAATGCATTATAATGATTTTTCTGACCGTGATACTTTCTACCGGATAAAGTTGCCAGCTTTTCTCTTAAATAAACATAATCCCAATTATCACGATCTTCTATAAATTCTACATCAGGCAAATATTTTTCCAGACGCTCTTTTTCAGCCTCATAAATGCCATGAATCTCAAAAGGTTCACCTTTACTGTATGCTTTTATTTCATCGATAATCTTAGGAAAATCTTCCGGTTTGCCGCCAAAAGGATGTAAATAAAAATCTACATCATTTCTTTTCACCTTGACCAGTAAAAAATCATGTTCAATGCACCAGAAGATATTATAACAATCTCTCCACACAAACAAATTAGAGAAAGCACATTCACTTCCTCTAAGCTGAGGGTTAGATAAATATTTCTCAAACAGAGCTTTCTGCTCTATTGTAACAGGTTTAAAGTTTAAAATTTTTAGGTTCCTCCGTTTTAGTTAAATATCTTATTTTCTGTATATTATAGCATATTTTTTGTAAATTGTTCGTGTTTGTAAATAATTTAACACAAAAGCCATAAAAAAAATAGGCATATCTCTATGCCTATTTTTTTACTATTATCATATTAAATACCTTTTTAGCTAAGAAAGCTCCTGTCAAACCAGTTATCAGCTGCGGAATACTCATAGCAAACAAAATTGACTTGGCTGCTGCTCCGGTAATTTCAAACAAAACTAAAAACATTTTTGCTCCGGACAGCATAACAGCCGCCTTGCCTATGGCAGGAAAAATATAGTAGGTTTTCTTTTCCCTCACCAAACTAATAATGCCTATATAAACAAAATTACCAATAACTACCAGAGGCACTAAAACAGGCAGCAGCAACTGTCCCTGAAAATACGCTGATAAAGGTAAAAGTACAGATAACATTCCAGCCACTTTAAAACCACATATCAAATAAGATGCTGCAAGCATCATATTAACTAAAGAGCCGATTATTAATGTTCCGGCCAAAGGCGGCAAGGGCACAAAAAGTCTCAGTGACTGCAAAATAACAGCGATAGCTATTAAAAGCGCACCGATAACAAGCTTTTTCGTTTCCACTTATTTACCTGGGCACTCCATTTTTACAAATTCCATATAAGCCTGCTGCAATTTTGCTGTAACTTCTCCCGGTTTTCCATCAGCAATAAATGTTCTGTCGATTTTGGTTACAGGCATAAATTCACAACGAGGTCCGCACATAAATGCTTCATCTGCTTTTACTGCAAAATCTTTGTCAAAAGCTCTTTCAATAATCTGCAGCTGTAAATCAACTGCCAGACGTTCTTTAAGCAAGCGTCTGGTAACGTTCTTATGAATGCTGTTATCTTCAGGATGGGTCCACAGTATGCCGTCCTTGTAAATAAAGAAGCTTGCTTCTGTGGTTTCAGTAATTTTCCCATCACGAACAAAAAGCGCATCAAAAGCATTACTGATAAAAGCTTTCTGTTTTGCCATAGCTTCTGCCATTCTGTTCAAAGTATTAATATCACAACGTTTCCAGCGAACATCTTCCTCTGTAATAACATTAACTCCCTGTCTGCGCTTTTCTACCAATGCTTCACGGTTAACAGGTACGGTAAACATGGTAAGATTAGGAACACACTGTTCAGGGTATGCTAAGCCATACATACCGCTGCCGCGTGTAATTTGTGTATAAATCTCACAATTTTCCAATCCGGTAGCCTGCAATAAACTTTCGTGAAACTCAACCAGCTCTTCAATCATATATACGCCTGGAATCTTAGATTTTATAACTGATTCAAAAAGGTTGTTCATATGCGGCAGCAATGCAAAACAACGGCCATTATATACGGGTACTATTTCAAATACACCATCACCAAAATTATGACCACGATCGTTGACATCAATAAACGCTTCATTTTGAGGCATAATTTCGCCATTTATAAGTACCAGATTTTCTTCCATCTTATTTCCTCCATGTTCTAATGATAGTTTTAATAAATTTCATATATTAATGTCGACAAATACTGTATAATATTTGATATAACCATTTAATTATACAACATTTTTTATTATTTGTCTTGTTAACTAATATATTTTATGAAAGTAGGTATTATATGGCACACTTACCACAAATCATCATTGATCTGGCAATGATCTTACTGGTTGCCGGGTTTACAACTATTTTATTTAAAAAGCTTAATCAGCCGCTTGTTTTGGGATACATAATTGCTGGTTTCATTACAGGTCCTCACTTTAATTTTTTCCCGACAATATCTGATACAACAAATATTCAGACCTGGTCTGAAATAGGTGTTATATTCCTTCTGTTTGCACTTGGGTTGGAATTTAGTTTCTATAAACTCAAAAGTGTCGGTAGTACAGCCTTTATTGCTATCAGCATCATTTTTGGCGGTATGTTTGCTGCAGGATATACCTGTGGCACTCTTTTAGGGTGGAGTACCGTTGACGCTTTATTCCTAGGATGTATGCTGACAATGTCTTCCACTATCATCATCTTGAAAGCTTTGGAAGATTTTAAACTAAAAAATGAAAAATTTGCTCAGATTGTACTGGGAATACTGATTTTAGAAGACATAGCAGCCATTATTATGATGGTTTTGATTTCCACTCTGGCTGCTACAAGTACTGGTATTTCTACAATGGAAATAATAGAAAGTGTTGTAAGACTGGGATTTTTCCTTATTCTTTGGTTTGTATCAGGCATGTATTTGATACCAACATTTTTTAAGCGTACCCAGCATCTTATGAATGACGAAACAATGCTGGTATCATCTATAGGTCTGTGCCTTGGTATGGTTGTACTGGCAACCAATATGGGTTTCTCCGCTGCTCTTGGCGCATTTATTATGGGCTCTCTGATTGCAGAAGCACCTAATGCAGAATATATAGAACACCTTATTAAACCATTAAAAGATTTATTCGGTGCAATATTCTTTGTATCTGTGGGTATGCTTGTTAATCCATCTTTGCTTGTGGAATACGCTATCCCCATTATCTGCATTATTATCGTCACCATACTCGGACAGATTATTTTTTCTACAACAGGTGTTCTTGCATCCGGACAAGATTTGAAAACATCAATGCGCTGCGGATTTACACTTACCCAGGTGGGTGAATTCTCTTTTATTATATCCACTCTAGGTATTAGCCTTGGCGTTATGAGCGAATATATCTATCCTATAATTGTTGCCGTATCTGTAATAACCACATTTACCACACCATTTTGTATTATGGCTGCTGAACCAGCCTATACAGCAGTAAGCAAAGTAATACCGGAAAAAGCGCTTAACTGGCTGAATCGTTATACGGAATCCAACGACGACTCTATAAAAAAAGATCAGGACTGGTCTTCATTCCTCAATATATTCATCACCAGAATGCTTGTTTTTTTAACACTTCTGGCTGCAACAGCCATGGGCGCAGAGTATTATCTGCAGCCTTATCTTACAGACACTTTGTTCCTTCCCTTTGCCAATATTATTACAGCAGCAATTACTTTGACTGTTATGGCCCCTATTTTGCGTGCTATTTTAACAAACAGAACAAGCTCTTCCGAGCTTTTCTCTATTCTCTGGCTCAAAAAGCGTTCTAATCACATTCCCCTTATTCTGCTGCTGGCATTTAAAATTCTTATAGCTGCCCTTGCTTTATTTTTCGTCTTCCACAATATTATAGGTCTGCAAACTGTAATAGCCGTTATAGCTTCAGCTGCTGCTGCATATTTTATTTCATCTTCTGACTGGCTTTTAGGTGAATATCTTCGTATTGAATCAAGATTTTTAGTTAATCTGAACGAAAAACACATGCGCAAGCATCAGGAGCGTGCAAGTACCTCCGGAGAAAAATGCAATAACTGCTTTGACCAGGATTTCCAGCTTGTAGAATACAAAATTGGAGAAAATTCCACGCTTATAGGCAAAACATTAAGTGAAATATCCTTCCGCGATTATTATGGCTGCAATATACTGCAAATCAAAACTGCAGAAACTTTTTTTGATATGCCTGGCGGAAACCAGATAATACCCCAAAAATCCACTTTGCTGATGATTGGTACTTCATCACAGATAAAACTGCTGAATGCTGCAATATCAAGCAAAAAGCTTGATTTAAAACCGGTCAATCCAGCCATCAGCCTGCGTGAATTTATGCTTCAAACAGATGCTGCTGCAACAGACCAGTTCGTATCTCTTGCTATAAGCATAGATAAACACAGTCCTGTACTTGGAAAATCTATGAAAGCTGCTAACCTGCGCGACAGATGGCATTGCCTTGTAATAGGACTTGAACGCGGAGCATATGTAATAACAAACCCTAATGTTTCTCTGGTATTTGAAGAGGGAGATTTACTTTGGGTTCTTGGTAAACAAAAAATGGTTAATACTTTAATCAGAGAAGAAGTTTTATAATAAAAAATGGAAAGCCATCAATACTGTTATTAGGAGAGTATGAAACTTTTTCTGTAAATTTATGAACCACAGGTCTTCTATGATAAAATAAATATCATAGGAGGCCTTTTATTATGACAAAAGAAAAGAACCCTGTACCCAAAATTCAAATGACGGATGGTAAACGAAATATTATCAAACAGCTTCTTGCTGAATATGACATCAAATCTGCTCAGGATATCCAGGATGCTCTCAAAGATTTATTTTGAGGTACTATCAAAGAAATGATGGAAGCTGAAATGAATGAACATCTTGGTTACTGTAAATCTGAGCGTTCAGAGAATGATGATTACCGTAATGGCTATAAAACCAAGCAAGTTAACAGCAGTTACGGCAGTATGCGTATTGATATTCCCCAAGACAGAAAATCAACGTTTTCACCGCAGATTGTCAAGAAACATCAGAAAGATATTTCTGACATTGATCAAAAAATAATCTCAATGTATGCAAAAGGAATGACTACCAGACAAATTTCCAGCACACTGGAAGAAATTTACGGTTTCGAAGCATCTGAAGGGTTTATTTCTGATGTTACGGATAAGATTTTGCCACAAATAGAAGAATGGCAAAACAGACCTTTGGCTGAAGTTTACCCCATTATTTTCATAGATGCAATTCATTACTCTGTACGCGATAATGGAGTAATAAGAAAACTTGCAGCCTATGTGATGCTGGGGATAAGCAGTGATGGATATAAAGAAGTTCTGACAATAGAAGTAGGAGAAAACGAAAGCGCCAAATACTGGCTTTCTGTTTTAAACGGTCTAAAAAATCGTGGAGTAACAGATATACTCATAATCTGTGCTGACGGACTTAGCGGTATCAAAGAAGCCATCAGCGCAGCTTATCCTGAGACAGAATACCAACGCTGCATAGTGCATCAGGTAAGGAACACAATGAAATACGTACCTGACAAGGACAGAAAACCCTTCTGTAATGATCTTAAAACTATTTATCAGGCTCCAACAGAAGAACAGGCCTTGGCAGCATTAGAAAGAGTTAGTGAAAAATGGAGCGAAAAATACCCTTATGCGATGAAAAGCTGGAAACAGAATTGGGATGCTATTTCGCCTATCTTCAAATTTTCAGCAGCAGTCCGTAAAGTAATTTATACAACAAATGCGATAGAAAGCCTTAACGCAACTTACAGAAAACTCAACAGGCAAAGAAGCGTTTTTTCAAGCGACAAAGCACTAATAAAAGCCCTGTATCTGTCAACTTTTGAAGCTACTAAAAAATGGACAATGCCATTACGTGACTGGAGACAAGTCTACGGAAAACTAAGTATAATGTATGAAAGCAGACTTTCATAAGAGTTCATGTAATCAAAACCACCCGTATAACGGGTGGTTTGCTCTGCGGCTAGAAGCCTTTTTACCAGCCGATACTAAAGTATCACCGCAAAAGCTCTCCAGCTGCACATTATTTACCTGCTGCCCCTTAAAAGGGGCTCTTTTCTTTTTCCTTACTTTTCAAATGGATCTACTAGTTCTTTTAAAACCAACTGGTCGCTTATTCTATCTTCCTGCAGTTGTTCCTGTATATACTTTTTTATTGCTTTTTCATTTCTTCCTACTGTATCTACATAGTATCCTTTACACCAAAACCTTCTGTTCCCATATTTATATTTCAGGTTTGCATGCCTCTCAAATATTTCTAATGAACTTTTTCCCTTTAAATATCCTATAAAATCTGATATTGCGTATTTTGGTGGAATACTTACCAGCATATGTATGTGATCTGGACATGCGCTGGCTTCTAATATTATTACTGATTTTCTCTCACACAATTTTCTTAATATCTTTCCTATATCACTTTTTATTTTCCCGTATATTATCATTCTTCTGTACTTCGGAGCAAATACTATATGATAGTTGCATCTCCATGTTGTATGTGATAAAGTTTTTATGTCTGACATGACAAAATCCTCCTTTGATTTTTGTGCAGCTAGGGAACTGTACTTATTTTATCAAAGAAGGATTTTTCTTTGCATAGCTATAAGCTTTCCTGAACCACGCGCATAGCGCGATGTTTTCTTTACACAAAAAATTACAGGTAGCAAAAATTGCTACCTGTAATTGACATGCAAATTTTAAACTGCTATATATAGAGTAAAGTAATTTTTTCTTTAATGCTTAAAAAAATTTTTTTATTACCAAAATTATCATAGAAGATCAGAATTTACAGAAAAGTCTTCACATACTCGTTATTAGTATTGATGGCTTCTATATTTTCTTTATAATAACTGTCTTTTCTTAAGGCCGCGTAAATATTCATCCCTGGTAATCATTCCGTACTGTGCCCCTGTCTGTATGTAAGATGGAATCTGATAATCTTTGCCTTCTCTGATTAAATTTTTTATCGCATTAGTGGCCGTCATTACTTCAACAACAGGCAACATTTTATTAACTTTGCTGCTGTAAACGAGCTCCTGTGCAATTATTCCCTGTAAAGTATCTGCTAACTGATTGCGTACCTGCTGCTGTTTATCAGGAACCATATCAATTATTCTGTTAATAGTTGCAGCAGCATTATGTGTATGTAACGTAGAAAATACCAGGTGACCTGTTTCAGCAGCAGTCAGTGCAGCTTCCACAGTCTCTTTATCGCGCATTTCGCCCACTAAAATCACATCCGGATCTTCTCTTAAAGCACTTCTCAGCCCTGATGCAAAAGACTGTGTATCAACCCCTATTTCCCTTTGATTAATAATAGCCTGTTTATGACAATGCCTGTATTCCACAGGGTCTTCCAAAGTCAATATATGATAAGGCTGCCTTTCGTTTATTAGTTCTATAAGCGATGCTAATGTAGTAGATTTACCGCTGCCAGTAGAACCTGTCACCAGAACAAGGCCATATTTTAAAAAGGCAAATTTACTTAAACTGACAGGCAATCCAAGCTCTGCAAGGCTTTTGATTTTATTTGGAATAATGCGAATGGCAACAGCATACTTACCGTTCTGTTTATAAACATTAACTCTGCAACGAATATTATTTTCTGTAATATAAGAAATATCCATTTCTCCACATTCTAAAGAGTACTGCAAATTTTTTTGCTGCAATAAATATTTTACATATTGCGCAATATCATCATCAGTAAGTATTTGAGCCTGTAATTTCTCAAGTCTGCCTAAAACTCTTACTACAGGTGCAGAGTCGGCAGTTAGGTGTAAATCTGAAGCACCAGCATTCTGCGCCATTATAATAAACTTATCAATCATTTTCACTGCTCCAAGTACAATACACAGCTTCCATTACCTCCTGAACGGATGTAATCCCCTGTAAAATTTTACTTTTTCCATCATCAGACATAGTTTTGTATTGCTCTTTTTCCAGATAACTGTACATTTCCCGTTCACTTGCTCTTTGCATAATCAGTTCCATTAATTTATCATCAAGTACAACAACTTCCTGTATAGCAATACGCCCCTTATATCCGGTAAAATTACATTCTGTACATCCTTTTGGTTCATAAATACACGTATCACCACAGCATTCTAAAAATGTTTTTTCTGCTGCAGATACTGTTTTGCAAACTTTGCATGAAGGACACAGACGGCGAACCAAACGCTGTGCAACAATTCCTTTTAAGGTATTACTTAACAAATATGGTTCTACTCCCATATCTAATAACCTCGTAACAGCACCAACAGCACTGTTTGTATGCAATGTGCTTAAGACAAGATGCCCTGTTAATGCAGACTGCACAGCAATCTCTGTAGTTTCAGTATCTCGTATCTCTCCAATCATAATAACATTCGGATCTTGCCTTACTATTGATCTAAGTCCCTTAGCAAAGGTAAGACCAGCCTTATTATTAACAGCAACCTGATTGATTCCTGTAATTTTATATTCTATAGGCTCTTCGATAGTAATAATATTTTTATCTTCTGCGTTAATTGAATTTAAAACTGCATATAGTGTAGTTGATTTACCACTTCCTGTAGGCCCTGTTACCAAAACCATGCCATATGGCAAAGTATACAGATGTTTAAATTTACTGAAATTATCCGCTGAAAAATTTAAAAAGTTTATATCAAGTAACGCCGATGCTTTATCAAGAATTCGTATAACAACTTTTTCTCCCCGCACAGTTGGTAAAGTTGAAATACGCAAATCAATTAATCTTCCATCAAATTTGTATTCCAATCTTCCATCCTGCGGCAGACGCTTTTCAGCAATGTCCATACCACTGATTACCTTGATACGGGAGACAACAGAGCTCAGCATATTTAAATCCAGTAAACGTAATGTTTGCAGTTTGCCATCTATTCTCATTCTGGCACGAAGTCTTGTATCCAAAGGTTCAATATGAATATCGCTTGCTTTGTTTTGAATGGCATAATTTAATATTTCATCAACAACTCTTGCTGCATTTACATCTCCTTTAACAACCTGACCGGAAACAGCAGTATATGGCGTAAAATTGTTCAAAAAATCATCTCCAAAATATTTATAACAAAATTTATTGTAACATCAAAAATTTTTTACGCAAGGTTATTTTTGAATTTTCTAAATTTTTTATATTTTCATAATTTTCTATTGCATTTTAGTATTTATTGTACTACAATGAAATCACTTTTTATTTTTATCGTCAAAGGTCTTTTTATTATGAAATCTACAAAATATATTCGCAATCTTACTATTTTAGCAATTTTTCTTATAACTTTTTTCTGCAGTAAATCATCAGATGTTTTAAATACTGCCAACGCCCAATCATCTGCTAACCTTTCCGCAAATGATTTATTTATTAAAAATCCCTTTTTGTCTCCGGCAAAAGTAAACAATAACCATACTTCTCCACAACAGAAAAAGCCTGCTTTACCCGTATTAAAAGGAACAATTATAGGATTCAAAAAAACAGCTATAATTGAGTATCAAAATCAAAGTAATTTTTATTACGAAGGTCAGTACATAGGACCTTATAAACTGGAAAAAATAACTTCAACCTTAGTACAGTTAAACAATAATCAGACAGTACTGACCTTGACAATAGAGGATCAAAAATGAACAAAAATTTTAAAATATCTTTTCTGACATTGCTTACCCTGTCATTTTTAGTTTTAACTCCCTGCCATGCAGAAAATAATATTACGCTTAACATAAAAAACGGAGAAGTTCAGGATGTTTTGAGTGCATTAGCCTGTGGAAGCGGGAAAAATATTGTTACTGATAGCTCTGTTCATGGACGCATAAGCCTAAATATAGCTGACGTTCCCTTCACTGATGCTTTAAATCTCATTACATCAGCCAGCGGATTAGCCTATAACATAACAAATAACAATATTATTGTTTCAAACGCAGATAATATTAATAAAAATACAAACAATATAACAGTAATTAAGTTAAACTATCTGAACTGCAAGAATCTGGAATCAACTGTAAAAGACTTACTCCCATCATGTAAAACAAGTATCGAACCAATAACTAACTCCATCATTTTTACAGGCTCTTTTAACGAAGCCAACAAATTACAGCAGCTTATAAAAAATATTGACCAGCCTAACAAACAGGTAACTTTAGAAGCAAAAATTATTGCTCTCAATAAGGAAGATAGCGAAAATCTTGGTATAAATTGGAATTGGGATAATATTCCTCAGAGAGATAGTCAAAACAGCCATAATAATGAAAATCCTGCTGATGACAGTTATCACGGCAGTATAAAACTTGGACACAACTATACTTTTAATTTTTCAGCAACCTTAAACGCTATGTTCTCCAGCGGTAAAGCTAAAATTTTAGCCAGTCCAAGAATAATAACACTTCCTGGGCAGGAAGCCAGTATATTTATAGGTGATCACATTCCTGTTCAGACAGAAAAACATGACAGCAGCGGATTTTACACATCAACTGAATATCTGGATGCAGGTATAAAACTCACGTATAATCCAATCATAAGTGCAGACGGTAAAATGATTACAGCTCAGGTTCATACAGAAGTAAGCACGCCTTCGCTGATAAGTGAGTTGAAAAATTATAAGATTACCAGCAGAACTGCAACAACAAATGTAAGTATGCTAAGCGGCGAAACACTTATAATTGGTGGTTTGATTAACGAAGAAGAACAAAAAACAATACAAAAAATCCCCTTCCTTTCAAATATTCCACTACTCGGAGAACTTTTTAAAAATAAATCTTTCAGAAAAAATAAAACAGAAGTAGTTATGATTTTAACACCATATATAACAGATGCCGGAAAATCCCCTGCAATTTATAGCAATCCAGAAGATTTATCTGACAATACTCTGTCTGAATAATTTATAAAAATGTTTTAAATATCATTTTGGGTAGGATTTTATTAATATATGCTTTTCTTGCATATCTATAAATTTTTAAAAGCAAGTTATCTTGTATAATGTTTTATAAAAAAAGGATGTACTTTTAAAAGTACATCCTTTTTTCTTATTTTTATGTATGAAAACTATTTGGAGTAAAAATGGAGTAATGAAATAGTTTTACCTATTTTCAGACAAATGAAGTGACCCCAAAAAGTTAGACAATAATAAAAATTATAAATTGGAATTGTCAATGTTTTGTGGACACAAAATTAAGCGGATTTTGTGTCCACAAAACATTGACAATTCCAAAGGCTGGTATTTTTTTATGTCCGAAATCAAAAACGCAGTTATTTATGCACGCTTCTCCTCTGATATGCAGCGTGAAGAATCTATCGAAGCGCAGGTTCGTGCCTGCACCGAATACTGCAGAAAAAAACATTATGTTGTAACTAACATCTATGTGGATGAAGCTAAGAGTGCGCGCGACATTATCAAACGTGATGCATACAATCAAATGATGGCCGATGCAATTGAGCATAAATTTGATGTCATTATTTTTCATAAAATTGACCGCAATGCACGTAATGAATTTAATTATTACTCTTTTAAGAATACCCTCTCCCAGCTGGGTATTGGCTATGAATATGCTGCTCAAAATATAGATTTTTCTCCAGAGGGCCAAATGATGGAAAATATGTTGGTCGGCTTTGCAGCTTATTACAGTCGCAACCTTGCTAAAGAAACTAAAAAAGGTTTAAATGAGAACGCTTATAAAGCTCAGTTTAACGGCGGCAAACCTCCCCTGGGATATAAAATCGTCGATAAAAAATATGTTATAGAACCGGTTGAAGCTGAAGCAGTCAAATTAATTTTTGACTTGTATATCTCCGGACATGGTTACGGCTCTATAGCACGTACTCTCGCTGCCAAAGGTTTTAAAACTCGCGAAGGCAGAGATTTCGGCAAAAACAGTCTGTACGACATTTTAGGCAATGAGAAGTATACTGGCACCTATACGTTTAATAAAACCAACAGAAAAGAAAACAGACCACGAAACATGCATGTTGATAACCCTGCTGATGACTTTATCAGAATTGAAGATGCTATTCCTGCTATTATCAGCAAAAGTGATTTCGAAATAGCAAAAAAAATTAAACAACACAATAAGAAAAAAGCTGGCTCCTACAAAGCAAAGGCATATTACTTATTATCCGGTAAAATTTTTTGCGGACACTGTGGATCAACAATGACTGGACATAGGACTACAAGCCGGAAAAAAGAATATGTTTACTATAACTGCAACAGACACGAGCGCTTAGTTACTGATAAATGCCCTCAATCACGCTTGAGCCGTGATGCTATAGAAAAATTAGTTCTCGAAAAAATAGAAAGAGAAATATTTTCTCCAATTGCTAAAGAAAATATTTCTCAATTTTTGGCAACAGAATATGAAAAGTTCGTAAGATCAGTGTCTGAAAAAACATCTTCTCTTTCATCAGAAAAAGCAATTGCCGAAAGAAAACTGAATAATTTATACGAACTTGTAGAAAATGGTGAAGCTGATGAGTTTATTATCGGCAGAATAAATAAATTAAAAAGCGAAATTAATTTGCTTCAGGATAAAATTAAATCCAATAATTGTGTGAAAGATATGCATATTATTACCCAAAAAGAAATTTTAGATATTCTTACCTACTTACATGATGATGTATATACAAAAAATAATACTGATGCGCAACAAATTTTAATAAATTTATTTGTTGATAAGGTTATTGTAGATAATAAAAAAATCTCTCTGCAGTTAACCACAGAGAGAATTTTAGATATGGCTGGTGCCGAAGGCCGGACTCGAACCGGCACGTAGGGCTACTACGCTTGATTTTGAGTCAAGTGCGTCTGCCAATTCCGCCACTTCGGCATTTCGTTCCATCAACTCGGAACAATAACTATTATATATATAAAGTTATGTTTTGTCAACACATTTTTATATTTTTTTAGAACATTATATCTCCAGGCTGATAATCAACTGTAGTCTTAACAAAAGCAATCTCATTACAATATGGATATTGCGGGCAGTAAACACACTCTTTCCACACTTTTTGCGGCAACTTCTCTTTTGCAGTCTCTATATAATCGCACTTAGCAAAAAATCCCGGCTGATATGTAAGCGTAAAAAACATTTTTACGCCTCTTTCAATACCTTCCTGCTCTAACAAAGCAACTATACGTCTTCCTATACCGGAACATTTTAACTCCGGATCTACCGCAAGAGAACGTATTTCTGCAAGTCTGTCCCACACAAAATGCAATGCTCCGCAACCAACAAGTCTGTTATTTTCCACAGCGACAATATAATCACGCAAATTCTCGTAAATACTGTTACGGGAACGAGGAAGCATTAATCCTTCTTTTGCGTAATCATTCAAAAGTTTATGTATGTTTTCAACATCACTAAATTTAGCAGCTCGATATATAATCATAAGCTTCACAACTCCTCAAAATATTTTATACAGATTTAAAGCCTTTCGTTTAACATATCTGCCGCAGCACACAATGCAATAATCATAGCACCAGGTCTTGGCGGACAACCCGGAACTGCAATGTCAACAGGAACCACATCAGAAACTTTTCCAACAACTGCATATGTACTGCCGTAAGTTTCCCCACCACTTGCACATACACCGCAAGCCATAACAAGGCAAGGTTTTAGCATTGCAGCATAAGTCATTTTCAATGCCTGTTCCAAATTGCGTGTAACCACTCCTGTAACCATAATCATATCTGCATGGCGCGGAGAGGCAACAAAAGCTATGCCAAATCGGTGTAAGTCATAAACGGGATTACTCAATGCACCCATTTCAAAATCACATGCATTGCAGCTGCCTGCATCCATATGCCTAACATGTAAAGATCTTCCCAATTTTTCCTTGATTCTGTCTGCAATAACAACCTGTGTTTCTGTAAGTATTTCAGCAAGAACGTCTTTACTTGTATGCTGCAACATTTTTTTAGAACACGCATCAACACATTTACCGCAAAAGATGCACTTATTGTAATCTATTTTTAATACTCCGTCAACAAAGTTAACCGCTCCTACCGGGCATGCTTCAGCACACTGCATGCATCCATCACAATTATTAAGACATTGCAGAGCCCCGCGCATTCTTTTGTGTCCCGATGTAACTATATTTTCCGTAACTATTTTTTTTGATAAAATAGCTTCTATCATTTTCAACATATACAAGAACCCCTATCTGTCAAGGCAAGCGTAACAAAGCTCAAAACTTTTATTTATAAGCGGAAAATCAGGAATAATATCTCCCTGAACAGCCAATGTCAGAGCAGGCCAGTTAGGATAAGACGCAGAGCGAACAAACAAGCGGTCAATTTTTTGTTCTTCATCCAAAATCAGCCAATGAAGATTATCTCCTCGTGCACTTTCACTGATTCCCCAGCTTCCTTCACCTGTCTTCAAATCACCTAAAGCAACGCTTATTTCAGCATCATTATTACGTCTTAAATTAGCAATCAACTGTTTTATAATATTTACGCTTTCGTAAACCTCACCAATACGTACTTTAATACGTGCTTCAACATCGCCTGCTGTTTCAGTTACAACAGAAAAATCAAGCTCATCATAGATGCCATAACCCATATCTTTTCTGCTGTCACGGTTTATTCCACTGGCTCTGGCACCAACACCAACCATGGCAAGATCAAAAGCTGTACTTTGTTTTATAATACCTGTTGTTCTTATTCTGTTCACAAAGTTGTTCTGTTCCCACATAATATGCACTATGTCTTTATATTCTTTGACCAGTTCATCCAGTGTTTCTGATATTTCTTCCAGCATCTGATCTGTAATATCTTCACGGACGCCGCCGGGAATAATAAGTCCACGCAAAAATCTGTTTCCTGCAATCATTTCATTTAACTGCATTAAGGATTCTTTTAATCGCGATCCCATGCTGATAATCGGTGAAAAACCAACGCCTGCGCAAACATTACCTGTATCACCAACATGATTATATAACCTTTCCAGTTCTGCAGCCAATGTTCTTATCAGCCAAGCTCTCTGAGGAATCTTGGCTTCTGACAATTTCTCCACAGCCTGACAATAGCTGAGTGTATTGGCAATGCTGCATGCTCCGCAAATTCTTTCAATAATGGGCAAAGCTTCATAAACACTTTTGCCTTCAACTGCTTTCTCAATGCCTCTGTGCGTAAAAAACAGTTTGGCATCCAGCTGCAGCATGGCTTCACCAGCCTGACTGAATCTAAAATGACCCGGTTCAATAATACCTGCATGAATAGGACCTACAGGAACTTCATACAAACCTTCACCCTTAGCAGTCAATATTTCATAATCTCTGTTTCCTCGAGCCTCATAATCAACAGGATATTTTTTTAATAAAGGATGAAAATTCTTAGGAAAAGTTTCATGCAAAACCAAAGGCCGTAAATCAGGATGTCCTATCGGTTCAAATCCAAACATATCCTTCAGTTCTCGTTCATACCAGGCTGCTGCAGGAATAACAGTGGTAAGTGATGGATATTCTAATTGATCTGTGTCTTCAAATACAGCTTTTACAATATCCATATCTCTTTTTTCTGTATTATAGAATAAACAATAAATGGCTAGTCCTCCACCATGTAAAGTTTCATCAGCACCAAACATTGCAGCCAATGGATATTTGCCATTATCGCTGTATATATTAGCTGCACCACGCAAATTTTCCGGTCTTACCTGAAGCATATACTCAGCCTCCCACAATCAATACAGCATGACTTAACATGTTATTTATCCATGGTATGCTCTCAAAACCTGCACCAACAACACATGTTAAAATCAATAATACCGTTAATACCAAAGTATCTGTTTTCCCCAATAAATCTCCCAAAGGTTTTCTTTTTGCCTGATCACATAACATGCGCATGCCGTGATACAAAATACCTATAAGTACACCGGCAAGCAAAATAATGAGTAAACCTCCGGCAAACCAATGCCCATTTTTAAACATTGCAGTCAAAATATAAAATTTACTGAAAAAAAGACCCATGGGCGGAAGACCTAAAATTCCCAGCATACTTATCAGCCACAAAGTAGATGTATGGGGTACATCTCTGATCATACCATGAATACGCATCAGATTTCTTGTCTGATACTCCTGAATTATGGTTCCGGCAATATAGAATAATACAAATTTAATTAAAGCATGACTGTACATATGCAGCAGTACGGCTTTTAAAGAAAATGCTGTAAATACACTGATTCCGGCTACCATAATGCCTATATTTTCCATTGAGGAATACGCCAAAATACGCTTTACATCACGCTGTACTACAACAAAGGGTACCGCAATGGCAACAGTAAGTATTGCCAGAAACAGCAATATACTTCCCATCATTTCGCTTCCTGCAGTCGGCAGCAAGATAACAAGATTACGTACCATAACATAAATCGCACAGCTGCACAATGCACCGGAAAGCATGCCGCTTGTTAAAGAAGGAGCTTCTGCATAAGCGTCAGGCAGCCATGTATGCATAGGTGCCATACCTACTTTTGTACCATATCCAATCAAAATAAACAGCAATGCCATTTTTGTTAAAGCAGGATCAAGAACAATGGCATTTTGATATAAATACAGCCAGCTCAAAGGCTTTTCCGACCCTAAAGCCTCAAGTTGTGCGTAATACAAAATAAGTGTTCCAAGCAGGGCCAGACAAATACCTACCGTACACACCATAATGTACTTCCATGTTGCTTCAAGCGCAGAACGTGTAAATTTAAAAGATATTAAAAGAGCAGATATAAGCGTTGTTGCTTCTATGGCAACCCACATGAGGCCTAAATTTTTCACTAAAAGGACGATAAACATTGTCCATACAAACATTTGCATTAAAGCAAAATATCTGCCGGTCTGCAGCTGCTCTCCTTTAAGAACGCCGCATTTTTCTTCTCTTACAAGATAAGATCTTGCTGTCCATGTAGCAGCAAAATAAAGGATAGTAATGATAATCAGTACCCAAGAGTTTAATGCATCTAAATAAAAATATTCGCTGTTAAAAGGTTCAGACGAATCAAAATTATACATAATTACAGCAATTAATGCACTGACACCGGTAGCTGTAGCCCTGTGCAGCCAATGCAGAACATTATTGCCAAAATAACCGCTGATTGCCAGAAGTGCACACAAAGGAGGCAAGCATAAAAGAACATAAATATATTCCAGCAAATGACTCACCCCTTTAACTTTCTTAAAACATTTGTATCCGTTGTTTTAAAAGACAGACGCAAATGTGATGTCAAAATAACTAATATAACTACAGCAATTAATACATCCAAAAATACACCCAGTTCAATGATGAGCGGCAATCCTTCAGTCATAATCAACCCCAAAAGGTAAATACCATTTTCCATAGTAATTAAACCAATCATCTGCATAATAGCACGGCTGCGCATAACAATCAGAGTAAGACCTGTCATTATCATAAAAATAGATGATGCCAAGATATCTCTGCCCGCTGTATCCGGCAAAAAGCTGTCAATAACAATATAACTTAAAGCCAGAAAGCACGCCGCACCAGCAGTAGAATAATTAACATTTATGTCACTGGCAATTTCTTTTTCATCAGTCAGCTGTTTAACAACTTTTAAAATAGCGTAAGGAATAAATATTACTTTTACAATAATAGTCAAAACACCCGGCAAAAATGCATGCAGCCCGCTGCCGTGACTCATGCCCACTATAAGGCAGGCAATAGCAATCAAAGCAGATTGAACGCTTAAACAAACTATACCGCGTTTTAAATCCATAATACGAGTTTGTAAAAATACTACAAACAGCAATAAAACAACTAAAATCTCCACAATGCCTCTCCTTACTGTGCCGCAATAGCCAACAACAGCATAAAACCAGCTGCAGCCAAATAAACACGAACTTTAAACAAACGAATCTTATTATTCAATGTTTCCATAACCGCTACGGCAATCGCAGCAAAAAATACCTTAATAAAAACTGGTAAATCTACAGGAAGATACAGCATAGAAAATAATATAAGGAAAATCAGCATCTTAAGCTGACTTGCCCAATGAATAAGAGACAGCAGACGTCCGGAGTACTCTAAAGTCATACATTCATGAATCATTGTCAATTCCAAATGTGTATCCGGATTATCTACTGGTATTCTGCTGTTTTCAGCCAAAATTACCAAAAAGAAGGCTATACTTGTCAAAACACCTGCAACTGTCAAATTTACATCATTGGGATCAAGGCTCATACCGCCAAGTACAGTGCTGCCGGTATGCAGAACATTAGATAAAATAGCCAGCATAATTACAGGCTCAACAAATGCAGCTACATAAACCTCCCTGCTTCCTCCCATACCGCCAAAAGCAGTGGCCGCATCCATGGAAGAAACTGTCATAAAAAACCTTCCCAATGCCATTATATATACAAAAACAAAGACATCACCAAAATTAAATTCTCCTGCAAAAAAATTTGGTAACATACATGCTGCCGTAAATACTGTTATAAAATAAACGCATGGCGCAAGTATAAAAATAATACTTGTATGAGGAGTAATAAACACAGGTTTACGCCACCATTTATATATATCAAAATAATCCTGAAAAATACTTGAGCCTACCCTGTTTTGCATAAATGCTTTGCTCTTTTTGATAATACCTGAAACAAGAGGAGCAGCTAATAATAATAATAAAGACTGCATAACACTGTAAGCAAGACTACTAACACTGTCCATCATTTATAAACCGCCCCCCAAATAAGCACAACTATCATTGCAGCCATTACATAGCTGACATATAACCGCACACTGCCCTGCTGTAATCTGCGCAGAAAGGCAGAAGTTACTACAAAATATTTCTGCAAAGGTAAATAAAGTTTTTCAGTAATCATATCAGGCAGCTCCAGCTTATAGGACATTAATCTGCCAAAATACTTATGGTCTTTACGCATGTAAGATACTTCTCTTTTAGGCTTCAGCAAATAATCAAAGGCTCTGCGTACTGGCTTGGAAAATCCTGTAGCTGAATATTGCTGACGAGGTGTAGGATATGTACCGCAATTCCATGTAACATCGCTTTCAACATAAACCTTTCCGGAGCTTGTAAACAGCAGAAGAACCAGAGCAATAATGCCGAACAGCATCAGCACAATCAAAGGATTAAAATACGCCAGCATACCGCTGCCGCCCCACATGATACTGCTTCCGCTTGCAAAGGCATGCATGTCAGCGCCAATTCCTCTGGAAACCAGATCAATAACAAAACCTGGACAAAGACCAAAAATAATAACTAAAGCAGAAGAAAGACCCATAGCCAGAATCATAAAGCCATCTGCTTCATGAGCATGTTCTGCACATTTATTTCTCGCACGGCCAAGAAAAGAAATGCCAAAGAATCTTACAAAGCAGCCTAAAGCCAGTGCTCCCGTAAGTCCCAGTAAAATGAAGGCCATTGCACACCAAAATCTTATATCCTGACCAGTTACATTACTTGCCAAAGTAATATAACTTTGCAGAACAAGCCATTCACCAATAAATCCATTTGTAAGAGGCAATGCAGAAAGGGCCATACAGCCTATAAAAGTGCACAACGCAGTATATGGCATTTTCTTTAATAATCCGCCGAACAGCTCAATATTTTTGCTTCCGGTAGCATGCATTATACTGCCTGCACTCATAAACATTAAAACCTTCATTATAGAATGGTTAAAAGAATGAACCAGTGCTGCCATAAAACCTACTACACTCCACGCGCTTCCAACGGTTATATCCAGCAGCATGCCGCAGCCAACTGCCGCAAAAATAACCCCCATATTTTCTACTGATGAATAAGCCAAAATCTTCTTAATATCAGTTTCCATTTGTGCATAAAGTACGCCCAAAAAAGCAGACGCTAATCCTGCCAGCATTACCACAATGCACCACCAGTACTGCCAATCCGGTAAAAAAGAAAATATAAATCTGCCAAATCCATACAAAGCAATTTTAAGCATAACACCACTCATAAGAGCAGATACATGGCTTGGCGCAGCCGGATGGGCTTTAGGCAGCCATACATGCAATGGTACAAGTCCGGCTTTTAAGGCAAAACCTATAAAAGCAGCAATAAATACAATGCTCTGCATATCTACAGACAGTGAGTTTTCGCTCATGGCAGCAAAAGAAAAAGAACTGCTGTAAATGCCAGTCAGCAAAAAAGCTATCATAATAGCTGCAGTACCAATATGGGTCATAACCAGATACTGATAAGCAGCATTCCAGGTTACTTTCTTTTCTGATTCATGGTTAACAAGCATAAATGAAGCTACAGCCATAATTTCCCAAAACAACAGAAAACTAAACGCATCTGCAGCCAAAATAACAAGTACCATGGAAGCTAAAAATAAATTCCACAGCCCCCCTAATACTCTCAGGCGTTTTCCCAGATATCCTTTTGCATAGCCCATAGCATAAATGCTGGTAATGACACCGGCTATGCCTGTGATAACCAAAAAAACTGCGCTCCAGTTATCACAATTTAATGAATAAGAACCAAAAGTAACAGCATTTATATTCAGATATCCCAAAATTATTAAAACGGATAAATAAGCAACAATACTGCTGCCAACCAAAGCCGCAATATTGGACAAATAATGTGCTGTTTTTTGCATACTATGTGGTAAAAATACTGTAATAATACCTATTCCATAACAGGCAATCGCTGCTAAAAATAAACTCATTCTCATCACCTATAACAAAATTTGTTCACAATTATGACATACAATATATTATAGCATTTTTATAATTTTATTCCAGTTAAATTAAAGTTAATCTAAAAGATTTTTAAAATAAAAAAGCAGAAAGAGTATATTTCACTCTTTCCGCTTTCATTTACTTTATTATTCAGCTTTTTGCAGGAATTTTTTGTACATTTCATGGTCTTCCTGCATCATCTTATCGCAGTCTTTACCGATAATTGCAGTAGGATCAATACCTTGTTTAATAAAATATTCTTTAAATTCTTTAGAATTGCATGCTTTCTCTGCAGCTTTACGCAATACTTCCAGTTTATCTTCCGGAGTTCCTTTAGGAGCAACTAAAGCAGCCCACGCACGGATAGTCATATCATGACCTAATTCTTTAAAAGTAGGTACATCCGGATAAATTTCGGAACGATTATCGGCCATTACAGCCAAAATTTTCAGATTGCCTGCATCTACCTGACTTTTAAACACAGAAGGATCAGCCAAGGTAGCATCAATGTGCTTACCTGCTAAAGCTGCCGCAATATCTGCAGATCCTTTAGGATAAGGAACATGCTTAAACTGAACGCCAAATTCTTCTTCAAATGATAAAGCTGCAATATGCCAGATAGCACCAATACCGGAATTGCCCATTTGTACTTTGCCCGGGTTTGCCTTTGCATAAGCAACAAATTCATCCAAATTGTTATAAGGTGCTTCTTTGGAAACAATTAAAGCCGCAGGAGCTGCGATAGGTGCACATACAGAAACATAGTCAGCATAGGTATTCTTGCATTTTCCCTGATGCGGGAACATAGCCAGCTCAACTGTAACCATACCTAAAGTATGTCCGTCAGGTTTTGCATTTGCAAGTTCTACCATACCTGTAACACCGCCGCCATCAGGTCTGTTGACCGGTACAAAATTACTTCCCGGAAGTTCCTTTTGCATAAACTGAATCAATCCCCTTGCAGAAACGTCAGTTCCTCCGCCAGGCGCTTTGGGAATGATGACAGTAATATCACCGTCAGCAGGATAAGCAGCTTTTTTATCACTGCCTCCACATCCTGTCAGCATAACTACCATTAAAATCATGGACATTAACACTAATAAAATTTTCTTCATTTTTATAACCTCTCCTTTTTATAAAAATTTATTAATGCTCTGTTAATTCATTTAAAGAAAAACTTACACGAATAATATTTTTCCTGTTCCATGTATATGTAATGTGCAAATATTCATCATCAGCTATTATTGCCGGGTACGAAAATTCTCCAGGCTCGGTTTCTAAATCTGATATTTTTTCCCACGACATTCCATTATCTGATGATCTGAACAACGATAAAGGCGATCTGCAGCCCCAGTTATCAGCAACAGGATTGCAAACAAGATACAGACAATTATCATAATCTGCCTTTACAAGATCAATGCCACTGTTATTATTTACCAACTCAGTAGGATAAGCCTCAGACCATGTTTTTCCATAATCATCTGAATCACTGCGATAAATATAGCCTTCACTGCTGCGCAAAAGCATATGCAGTTTGCCCTCTGCGCTCTCCCATACTGTAGGCTGAATAACTCCTCTGCCGTAAAAGGACTGTTCACTTACGGCAATATCGCTGTTGGCAGTTTTTTCACCTTCACAATATTCCAACTCACCAATTTTTATAGCATTGGACTTATTCCAGCTCATACCACCATCAGAACTTACATCAGCAAACGCTGACCAGAGTCCTCTCTCCACTGATCCTCCGGCAGCAACACTAACTCCATCAGACAAAAGCACAGGCTTATTTCTTACAGGACCTCTTCCACCGGTACAATCTCCGGAAACAAGCTCTTTAGCATCACTCCACGTTGTGCCATAATCATCAGAATACATTATATAAGTTTTCCAGTCTGAAATATGCTGTCCTTCTTTATAAAACAGCCATAATTTGTCCTTGTAAAAAAATAATACCGGATTCCAGTTAGCTTCATTTCCATCGGCAAGTTTCTGCGGTTCACCCCATATCCCACTCTGCAGTCTGCTTCCCCATATAGCCACATCACTTTTGCCTTCATAAGAGCCTCCAAACCAGCAGCAAAACAAACTATTGTCAGGAAGTTTTACTATTGTCGATGCATGACAAAAATCAGTAGGTAAATATTTTACAATAAACTCTTTTTTCATAATTTTACACCAATTTAACATATTGTAATTATTGTATCATATTTATTTAAAAGCGTAAACTATTAAAAATAGCATGAAAAAAGACCTGCCATAAAGCAGGTCTTTTTCAGATAATTATTTACGAATGCCAAGTTTAGCGATAATTGCACGATAACGTTCAATATCTTTAGCCATGAGGTAGTTCAGCAGACCACGACGTTTACCAACCATTTTCAGCAGACCACGACGAGAATGATGATCTTTTTTGTGTTCTTTCAGATGTTCGGTCAAGTATTTAATGCGTTCGGTAAGAACAGCAATTTGTACTTCCGGAGATCCGGTGTCGCCTTCATGACGAGCGTTGTCGAGAATAATAGATTGTTTAGCTTCGCTAGTTAACATTATGTTTCCTCCTAAAATCTTAATTCCCACAGCATAGCAGCCGTTGGAGAATCGCACTTCCACGCTATGGTTCAAACACTATGACATTATATCATAAACAATAAATATCTTGCAAGAAAATTTACCAAAAATCTGCCTATACTCCAAAAAATCTTCTGCAAACAGCTTTATCCTTCGTTAGCTGCTCAACAAGATCATTGACTGCAGAGAATTTTTTCTCCCCGCGAATAAATTCACAAAATGAAACGTTAATACATTCACCGTAAATATCCCCGGAAAAATCAAAAATATTTGTTTCAAGCCTGATATTGTCAACATCGCCAAAAGTTGGATTAACTCCAACATTGGACATACCGCAGTAAATTTTGCCACCGACTGCTATCTGCACAGCATAAACGCCCTTTGCAGGAATAGTCATAGACGAACTGCTTAACTCAATATTGGCAGTAGGAAAATCCAGTAAATGGCCTCTTCTGTTACCTGAAACAACTTCTCCCTGTAAGGAATAACTGCGTCCCAACATTTTATTTGCCAAAGCGATTCTGCCACTGACAATCAAATTTCTGATTTCTGTACTGCTTACCACGATACCATCATAATTGACTAAAGGACGCACAATAAGCTCAAACTTCATTTCTTTGGCAAAAGCCTTTAGTGTATTTACATTTCCATCACCATGGCAGCCAAAACTAAAATTCTCGCCTACTACAAGACAGCAAAAATTTAATTTTGAAAGTTTTTTTATAAAATCCATAGGTGACAAATTAGCCAGATTTGCTTCAAATGGAATGTCCAGCAAAATATCCACACCTATTTTTTTAAGACACTCTATTTTATCATCTCTGGTAATTAATCTGGACGGTACCGCTTCAGGCTTTATCAGTGAAAAAGGATGATTGCTGAAAGTAAAAACAGCAAGTTTGCAATTATGTTTATCTGCAGACAGTTTAGCAGTTTTGATTACATCCTGATGTCCTAAATGTAATCCGTCAAAAGTTCCTAAAGCAATAACACAAGGTACATCACAACTATTTAATTGTTCTAAGGAGTTTATTATCTCCATGCTTTATTCCTCTTGTATAACATAATGATAAAATACTTTATCAGCCTTTATTTTCTCATCAGCACACGTTCCTATGCCCAAAAACTCTCCTTCAGGAGCGAAAAGACAATAACAGCCATCAGCTGTGCCTGCTACTGTTGTTCTTACACCGGATGTAATGCGGCTGGCCTGCTTAGGGGTAAGAACCACCTTTGGCATATGGTCCACAGCAGTCTCCGGCTTTAGAATAAACTTCTCAGCATTTTCTACAATCTCCTGCAATGTTGCTGCACTGTTTATTTCAAAACGACCAACCTGTGTTCTTAATAAAAAGCTCATTGTCCCACAGGTTCCAAGCCTTTCAGCAATATCTTCTGCTAAGACTCTTATATATGTACCTTTTGAACACTCAACAGCCAGAGTTATTTTTTCAGAGTTAAAATAAAGTAATTCAAGCTTAAAAACTTCAATTTCTCTTGCTTCACGTTCAACTTCTATACCTTTACGAGCCAGAGCATAGAGCTTTTGTCCATTCACTTTTAAAGCAGAATACATTGGCGGTACCTGCATCTGCTTCCCTGTAAAGCTTTTCAGAACTTCTAAAATTTCCTCTTCTCCAAAATGTGGAACCGGCATGGTTTTTATAACAGAACCACTGTCATCACCAGTATCAGTCTGCATTCCCAGAGTAATTTCAACGGTGTACTGTTTTCTGCCTTCAACAGCAAATTCAAGCAATCTGGTCGCCGTGCCTGTAAACACAGGCAGAACTCCTGCCGCATCCGGGTCAAGAGTTCCTGCATGTCCAATTTTTTTAGTTCTTAAAACTCTTCTTAAATACGCAACAACATCATGTGAAGTCATTTTAGGAGGCTTCAATACATTAAAGATACCATCCATGTTATAAAGCCTTTCCTATTGCAGTAAGTACCAGTTTTTTAGCTTCTTCCAAAGTAGCATTTATGGTACATCCTGCTGCCTTAACATGTCCGCCGCCGCCAAAAGAAAGAGCAATCTGTGCAACGTCAGTTTTGCTGGAACGCATACTTACACGTATAACCTGTTCTTCTACAGCTTTAAACATTATTGCTACATCAACCCCCTCAATATATCTTGGATAAGAAACAAAACTATCTGTCTGAGCGTCCTTATCATACAACTCATTTGGTATTGCAATGTAGGCAACTTTCCCATCATACTCAAACGTCAGAGAAGGCAGCACTTTGCTTAAAAGCTCTGCTGTTGCACGGCTGCGCATATCAAGATTATCAGATATTATGCTGGGAACAACACCATAGTCCAGTAAATGCGCCGCTCTCTGCATAGTTTTTGATGTTGTATTTGAATATCTGAAAGACCCGCAATCTGTAGAAATCGCTGTATAAAGGCACAAAGCAGACTTCTCGTCATGCTGCCAGCCCATTTCAGCATACAAATCACACATAATTTCGCCGGTAGCTGCCGCATTTGTATCCAGATAAAGATAATCAGCAAACTCTGTATTAGAAACATGATGATCTATGTTAAGTAAGACAGGTGCCTTTACAATCTCTGCAGCAATACCAACTCTGTCAAAAGAGCTGGCATCAACTACTACAAAGATATCTGCATTTATTGTATCTTCCTTTTGAGGACGCAGACAACGCTCTATACCAGGAAGAAATCTGAATCCTTTACTAATGTCATCATCAACAAGAACAGTAACTTTTTTCTCGAGCTTATCCAAAGCGTGCATCAGCCCAAGTGCACTGCCAAGAGTATCACCATCCGGACTGACATGACAGCACAAAACTATACTTTGTGCTTCCTCTAGCATACGTCCTGTTTCCTTAAGACTGATATGCTTACTCATTTTTAGCTCCTTCTTCTTGTTTAATTTTATCAAGGATGCTCTGAATATGAGCGCTGTATTCCATAGATGTATCTTTTACTAAAATCAAAGAAGGTGCAAAACGCAAACGAATACGTTTTGCAATTTCGCTGCGCATGAATCCCAGGGCTTTATTTAAACCTTTCCATGTTTCTTCATGCTTATCTTCCGGACCATATAAACTTACATAGATTTTGGCAATACTCATATCATCAGTAAGTTCCACACCTGTAATTGTAACAAACTGAATTCTCGGGTCTTTTACATCGTGGAGAAGCATGTTGCTAATCTCATGCTTAATGGCTTCCTGTACTTTTTCTACTCTTAATCTAGCCATAATTCACCTGCTTCAGTACTATTCCTCTTTAATTTCTTCCATGTTATAGATCTCAAAAATGTCTCCTTCTTTAAGATCACGGAATTTTTCAAGAGTAATACCACATTCATATCCTTGTGCAACTTCTTTTACATCATCTTTGAAACGACGTAAAGATTCTATTTCACCTTCGTGAACAACAATACCATCACGAACAACTCTTACTTTGGAGTTATTGGTAACTTTGCCTTCAACTACGTAGCAGCCAGCAATTAATAGCTTAGAAATAGTAATTAACTGACGAACTTCTACGCGGCCTTGAATAACTTCTTTAAATTTAGGCGCCAGCATACCTTTAATAGCAGCTTCAACGTCATTTAATGCATCATAAATTACGCGATAGGTGCGAACATCAACTTTTTCAGCTTCAGAAGCCTTACGTGCATTAGCATCCGGACGAACGTTAAAACCAATGATTAAAGCATTAGCTGCAGAAGCCAGCATTACGTCAGATTCAGTAATAGAACCTACGCCGGCATGAACAACAACAACTTTAACTTCATCATTTTTAATTTTCTGCAAGGATGCTTTCAAAGCTTCAATAGTACCCTGAACGTCCGCTTTTACAACGATATTCAGTTCTTTAAGCTCGCCTTCCTGAATGCGCTGGAACAAATCATCCAGAGAAACTTTAGAGTTCATCTGAATTTCTTCTTCACGTTTTTTAGCAACACGTTTTTCAGCTACGCTGCGTGCAGTCTTTTCATCTGTAGAATCAAGAATATCACCAGCCTGCGGGACATCGTTCAATCCCAATACTTCTACCGGTGTGGAAGGCAGCGCTTTTTTAACTTTTTCGCCGCGATCGTTAATCATAGCTCTTACTTTACCATAAGCAGTACCAGCAATAATGGTATCACCAACATGCAATGTACCTCTTTGAACAAGAACGGTAGCTACAGGGCCACGGCCTTTATCAAGCTGCGCTTCGATAATTGTGCCATGCGCCGGTAAGTTAGGATTAGCTTTTAACTCCTGCATTTCTGCAACAAGAAGAATCATTTCCAGAAGATCGGTAATACCCATTTTCTGATGAGCAGATACCGGAACCATAATAGTATCTCCGCCCCAGTCTTCAGGAATGAGTTCATGTTCTGCCAGCTGTTGTTTTACATGATCCGGATTAGCTCCCGGTCTATCCATTTTATTGATAGCAACAATAATAGGCACTTTTGCTGCTTTGGCGTGGTTAATAGCTTCAATTGTCTGAGGCATTACACCATCATCTGCAGCAACTACCAAAATTGCCACGTCAGTTACCTGTGCACCACGTGCACGCATTGCTGTAAACGCTTCATGTCCCGGAGTATCAAGGAATACAATCTGTTTACCCTGGTAATTAACTTTATACGCACCAATATGCTGAGTAATACCGCCAGCTTCACGTGCAGTTACGTTAGTTTTGCGAATAGCATCCAGCAAAGAGGTTTTACCATGATCTACATGACCCATTACTGTAATTACAGGAGGTCTGGGAACACGTTTAGCAGGATCATCTTCTACTTCAGGAACTTCGGTAGGATCTTCTTCCGGAGCCTTCTGACCTATTTCAACGCCAAATTCTTCACCAATTAACTGAGCAGTTTCAAAATCGATATCCTGATTTATGGTAACCATTACGCCAAGCATAAATAAAGCTTTGATAACTTCATTTACTTCACGTTTGATTAAAGTAGCAAACTCTTTTACATTGATGGTTTCACCAATTTCAACATAGGTCGGTTTTGGTGCTTCAACAACAGGCTGCTGAACCTTATGCTGCTGATTGAAATTATTATGTTTTTTACGATTCATTTCATGGCCGGCACTGCGGTTTGGTCTGCTTTCTTTAGTAGCATAAGAGCCTTTGATAGCCGGTCTGTCTTTTTTATTATTGTTTCTGTTCTTGTTATCTTGCATATCGTTTGATTTATTTTTAGAAAATTTGTTATTTCCTGCAAAACGATCTCCGTTGCCGTTTTGCTGCTGTCCTTTAAAATTATTTATATTGCCGCGCTGCTGATTACGTCCGTTATTATCAGCATGGTTACGATTTTCAAAGCGATTATTGCTGTTATTTTTATTAGGCTTGCCTTGACTATTGTTTCTGCTTTGCTGAGCATCATTTCTGCCTGCGGCATTAGAATTCTTATGATTTTCGTTATTACGAGCACCCTGTGAAGCAGGTTTATTAACCTGTTCAGGTTTTTTCTGCTGCGGTTTATTAACCACAACTTCTTTTTTCTCAACTTTCTCTGCTGCTTTTTTCACAGGAGCAGGAGCGCTTTTTTTATAAGCCTTTTCAATAATTTCCAAATCTTTCTCATCCACAGCACTAAGGTGAGACTTCTCAATATTATGAGATTTCAATAAATCTATAATTTCATTATTTGTTTTACCATATTCTTTAGCTATTTCATATATTCTTTTCTTACCCATTAATCCACCTCCAAGCCAGATTCACAGGGATTATTTCTTTATCATATTTACAAAATTTTTATCGGTTATTACAACTGCCGTTCTTTTTGCCTTTCCAATGGCGAATCCTAACTCGTCACGAGTTAAAACCTCCATAACAGGAACATTGGCAAACTCTGCCAAATAATACATATCCTTTTTAGAGTTTGGAGCCGCATCAGCTGCCAGAAGCAGTAATTTTGCTTTGCCACTTTTAAGAGCAATCTTTACTGCTACATCTCCGGAAGCCACTTTTCCTGCTTTCTGAGCCAAACCAAGCGCAAAAGCAATATTATTGTTTTGTGCCATTATCAAATTCCTCCAGCAGATTCTGATAAACTTCTTCACTAATATTACTTTCCAAGGCTCTTTCAAGGCGTTTTTCTTTAACGGCCTTTTTAATACATTCTTTGTCAGGACACACGTAAGCTCCTCTTCCGTTCTTTTTGCCTGTTAAATCCAGGCTGATTAATCCTTCAGGAGAGCGAACTATGCGCAGCAAAGACTTTTTATCTTTCATCTCATTACAGCCAACACATTTGCGCTGAGGAATTTTTTTAGTTTTCATCATATTCTACATTCTCCGCAACTTCTTCAGCAGCCTGAGATTCACTCTTAATATCAATTTTCCAGCCGGTTAATTTGGCAGCCAGTCTTGCATTTTGTCCTTCTTTACCAATGGCAAGAGACAACTGATAATCAGGAACAACAACACGGCAAACTTTTTCAGCTTCATTTACTTCTGTGCTTAAAACTTTTGCCGGACTCAGAGCATTAGCAACATACTGAGCAGGATCTTCACTGTACTTAACTATATCAATTTTTTCGCCACGCAGCTCATTAACAATAGTCTGTACACGCATGCCCTTATGACCAACACATGCACCAACCGGATCTACGTTATCATCCTGGGTATAAACAGAAATTTTAGAACGCATGCCAGGTTCACGAGCCACGGACTTAATTTCTACAACACCATCATGGATTTCCGGAACTTCAAGTTCAAACAATCTCTTAAGTAAGCCAGGATGAGTACGGGAAACCATAATCTGAGGTCCTTTACTGGTACGTTTAACTTCAACAATGTAAGTTTTCATGCGTTCATGATACTGATAAACTTCACCAGGAATTTGTTCACTTACAGAAAGTACTGCTTCAACTTTTCCCAGATCAATATAAACATTTTTGTTCTCGATACGTTGAACAATGCCTGTTACAATATCATTTTCTCTGCTGGAGAAACGTTCATAAACCATGCCTCTCTCAGCTTCGCGAATTCTCTGAACAACCACCTGTTTAGCGTTTTGTGCCGCAATGCGGCCAAAATTTTTAGGTGTAACTTCAGTTTCAATAATATCTCCGACTTCATAACCGGGGTTTATTTCCTTAGCCTCTGCCAGAGAAATTTCATTTGCTTCCAAAGTATCATCTTCAACAACTTCTCTTTGAGCATAAACATGAATTTCTCCACTTATTTTATTCATGTCAACTCTTACATTTTGGGTAGAACCAAAATTTTTCTTGTAAGCAGTTACCAAAGCCTCTTCGACAGCCTGGAACAGAAGTTCAGGTTCAATACCTTTCTCCTTTCCCAATTCTTGGATTGCTAAGATAAAATCTGCGTTCAATTAATACGCCTCCTAAATATAATTAAAAATCAATATGCGGTCTAACATTAGAAATCAATTTGCGCTCAATTTTAACAGAATTTTTAAATTCTTTTCCCTTAATAATTTTTCGTACTTCCAAAAATTCATCATCATGAGCTACTAATACTCCCACAAGAAGTTTCATATTTTCCCAAGGAGCATAAAAGCTAATATCTACTTTAGTCCCATATGCATTTATAAAATCCTGATCTTTTTTCAATGGTCTGTCTATACCTGGTGAAGATACTTCCAGGAAATACTTATCTTTTATAGGATCTTTTTCATCGAGAACAGTTGTAAGCTTCTCACTTACCAACTGGCAATCATCTATCTCAATACCTTCCGGTTTATCAATATAGATGCGCAAATACCAGTCTTTTTCACGAACATACTCAACATCAACCAAACTAATACCGGTGCCCTCCAAAATTGGTGTTACCAGATCAGTAATTAATGCTTCAATTTCTCTGGCATTCATTTTTCTCACCTCCACAGTATTAAATTTTTCTCTAATAAGAGGAAAGAGCGGGTATCTAACCCACTCTTCCAAGATAAATAAATATTTTTCTAGTAACATTATAACATTATCCTGCGTCTCTGGCAATACTTTACTACTATATACGCCATATAGCATACCTATTTCAGAAAAACAAGATTAGATGCTGTAGAAATCTTTTCGGCAAACCTGTATCCTGACACATCAAATTTTCTTATTTCGTATATATTATTTATATTGTTTTCAGCACACCATTTTACCATACTTCCCCGTGCCATTTTAGCCTCAGTTGCCTTTACCTTATAAGAATCTTCTGTTCCCGTAGCAAAAATGCAGGTCACAAAAGTTACATTCTCATCTATAAAAGGTTCTATGACTTTGCTGTATTCTTTTGACGCAAGATTTAAAATAATACTGTCATCTTTTACAAGCTCTTTATAAATACTATCACCCCAGTATTGATAAAGATTATCACATTCATCAATTTTCAGTTTTGCCTGCATCTCCAGTCTGTATGGTACAACTCCGTCATCAGCACGCAAAAGCCCGTAAAAACCGGATATTATTCTTAATTTATCACACACATACTGCCACTGCTGATAATCAAACACCCTCGGTCCCATATTGATATACTGCAGACCGTCATAAGCAAAAACTGCTGGAGTAACAGCGCTGTCCAGACGCATATTCATTATTCTGTCAAAGTTCTCTTTGGCCAGCTTATCATTACATTTCCACAACTGTTTTAATTCTTCGTAAGACTTACTTTGCAGAACATTTAAAATTTCTCTGCTTTTATTGATAAATACCGGAGTTTTGCACTCAGCAATATTTTCATCATCTATCTGCATTTGTTTTGCAGGTGAAATTATTATTTTCATGTTTATATCTCCTGTACAAGAAATAATTTACATATTATTAATATTAAGCAACTTTATTTAAACTATATTTTACATAGTCGCAAGGATTATCTGCCCATTATTTAGAATAATGTAACTATAAAATTAATGTTTATGGAGGCACTTAAATATGAAAATGTTATTTTCTTCCAGCAACAAAAATATTTTATCACTTTCTGACGCATCATGTCATAACTGCCATCAAAGAACTGTTGGCTGCCATTCCCGTTGTTATGAATACAAAAAATGGCTTTTTACCAAGAAAATATTCACTGTAATTCAGGAAAATAAACTCAAGCAATACATTAATTCAAATACTTATTAATTAAAACAAAAAGATGGTTAATATTTAACCATCTTTTTATTTTTTAAAAAAGGTCTATCTGGTTATTTTCCGGAAGTTCATCAAGAGCTCCCATTTCAGCTAATCTTTCGATAACTGTCTTACTTATTTGTGCGCGCTGACGTAAATCTTCCTGTGATATGAAAGGATTTGCCTTATCACGTACTGCTGCTATGCTTAATGCAGCACTTGTACCGACACCACTCAAAGCAGCTAAGGGCGGGCGCACTCCTTTTTCTGTTACAGTAAACTTTACCGGATCTGATTCATATAAATCAATTTTATCAAATTCGTATCCGCGTTCAATCATCTCATTTGCAAGTTCAAGATAAGTTGCTATGGTCTTCTCCTGTGTGCTTGCCTGTGTATTAAGATGATAAACATTTTTCAGAAAGTCTTTTATATATTGTTTTCCTTTGACAATATATGAAGTATCAAATTCAGGTGCACGTACAGTGAAATAAGCAGCATAAAACTCGCGCGGATGATGTACTTTACAGTATGCAATACGATAAGCCATTAGTACGTAGGCAACAGCATGGGCCTTTGGAAACAGATACTGCACTTTTTCACAGGATTTTATGTACCAGTCAGGCACAGAAGCGTTCTTCATAGCTTCCAGCATGGCAGGCTCCAAACCTTTTTTAGCAGCCTTACCTTTACGCACATGCTCCATAATCTTAAATGCCATACTTGGATCTACACCCTTGGCAATCAGGCTTGTCATAACATCATCACGTGTGGATATAGTTTCAGCTACCGGCTTTCCTTCTTTTATAAGGTCCTGCGCATTGTTAAGCCATACATCAGTACCATGAGAATAACCGGATACACGCACTACATCACTGAAGTTTTTAGGCTGTACATCATTAATCATATTACGAACAAAATTGGTACCACATTCAGGAATGCCAAATGTTCCTACATCACTGAAAATCTGTTCCGGAGTAACGCCCAAAGATGTAGTATTCTGGAAGATACGCATTGTTTCTTCATCACCAACAGGAATTTCTTTAGGTAAAATTCCTGTAAGTTCCTCCAGCATTTTGATTACTGTAGGATCATCGTGCCCCAGTATATCAAGCTTAACCAGACGGTCATTAATGCTATGATAATCAAAATGAGTAGTAATGGTTTCAGAATCTTTTTCATCCGCCGGACGATTCATTGGCGATATATAGTGAATATCCATATTACGAGGTACAACCATTATGCCGCCAGGATGCTGCCCTGTAGTGCGCTTAATACCGGCAAAACCTTCTACAAGGCCTGCCATTTTAGCAGGATGAACGTGCATATTTTTTTCTTCATAAAACTTTCTTACATAACCCTGTGCTGTCTTAACAGCTATTGTAGAAATAGTACCGGCTCTGCACACATTATCTCTGCCAAATAATTCCTCCGTGTATTTGTGAGCTGTGGGCTGATAATCACCAGAAAAATTCAAATCAATATCAGGTACTTTATCTCCATGAAAGCCCATAAATACAGCAAACGGAATATCATGTCCGTCTCTCAGCATTCTGCTGCCGCAATGCGGACAATCTTTGGCCGGCAAGTCAAAGCCAGATGCCACTTCTTCATTAAGGAAAAACTCGTTATGCCTGCATTTTGGACAACGGTAATGCGGTTTTAACGGATTAACTTCTGTAATATCAATCATCGTAGCAACAAAAGAAGATCCTACACTGCCACGAGAACCTACCAGATATCCATCATCAAGTGATTTTTTTACCAGTTTATGAGCAATGTAATACAAAACCGCAAAACCATTGTTAATGATAGAATCCAGTTCCATTTTTAATCTGTCTGCAACCACCTGCGGCAGCTCATCACCATACCACTCATGTGCTCTTTGATATGACATTTCCTGAATAGCTTTTTCAGCACCAGGAATAAAAGGTGAGTATAGCTGATCTCTGTCCGGAACAGGTTTTATCTTTTCGATCATATCAGCAATTTTGTTAGTATTTGTAACGCATACTTCATATGCTATATCATCACCAAGATAGGCAAATTCCTGCAGCATTTCTTCCGTTGTTCTGAAATACAGAGGCGGCTGCAAATCTGCATCTTTATAGTTCTGTCCTGCCTGTAAAATAGCTCTTAAAATTTCATCTTCCGGATTAAGAAAATGTACATCACATGTGGCAACAGTAAGTTTGCCCATTTTTTTGCCTAATTCATAAATACGCCTGTTATAATTTTCCAAATCCTGAACACTGCAGCGATTTTCTCTCACCAGGAACATATTATTACCAGTTGGCTGAATTTCCAGATAGTCATAAAATGAAGCAATTTTCTCTAATTCTTCTTCTGATGCACCGCTGAGAATTGCTCTGTAAAGCTCACCGGCCTCGCAGGCAGAGCCAAGCAAAAGACCTTCTCTGTGCTCTTCTATAATCTCGCGCGGCAGTAAAGGTCTGTTATGTAAGTGCCGCAAATGACTGATAGTAACAAGCTTATACAAATTGCGCAAGCCTATTTCATTTTTTGCAAGAATTATAATATGTGAGCTGGGCATCTTTTTAGTTCTGCTTTTTTTAATGGTATTGGTAGGTTCCTGATCAAGGTCATCAGATTTTCTGGGCTGCTCTGCAATAAGATACCCTTCCATGCCAAAAATTAATTTCAAATCACTGCCTTCAGCAGCATCATAACAAAAAGGGAAGGCCTGTACTACGCCATGATCAGTAATAGCTAATGCCTTATGTCCCCACTTTATGGCTTTTTTGACTAAATCCTCCATAGGAGTAAGTCCGTCCATCTTGCTCATTTTTGTATGACAGTGCAGCTCTACTCTTTTTATTTCTGCATTATCTGACCGTTCCTCAACATCAACTTTCATAATTCCCTGAGGAGTCATAACCATTTCATCAAACATAAATCTGTCAGGAGCAACATTTCCCATAATACGCAGACGCATTCCAGGTTTTAGTAAGTTTTTAAACTGATTGCACTCAGCGCGTGCATCGCTGCCATCCTGTCCGCCAAAAAACAGTCTTACAAAAATACCATTAGTATCATCACTTACATTAAAGCATAAAGATATCTTTCCAGTACGAAACTCCTTCTCAACAAATGAAAGGAATTTGCCATCCTTATCAACACTCTTGACAAAAGTACCTTCAATAACAACCCTGTTTTCCTCTTCAAAAATCGAATCCAGCTTTCTTACTTTGCCTTTGATCTTTTTACCCCAAAGAAGGCCATTATCAGCTTTTTCCCCATACAACTGTTTATATGCCTGCTCATAGGCAGCATCTTCTCGAACGCCGTTTTTCTCTTCACATTTCAATATTGGATCTTCATAATCAGGTTCACCAACTACTACATCAGGCGGTTCTTCCGGGAAAGGCACTTCATCAAAATATGGCTGTCCGCTGCAGTCAGTAACCTCATATTCAATCGGCTCATTTGTATCATTACTTACTGCAGGTACACTGCACTTCGTTCCATCACCATCACAAATAAAATCCACTTTTGCCAAAGAAAAAGCAGCCGCCAATTTTTCAGCTGCTGCTTGCATAACTTTTGGCATAACATGAACGGCACATTCAAAGTGAATTTCCCAAATATTTGATGCGTCATCAATACAAATCTGACTGATATGTATTAACTGTAACTGCATTAATTCAGTTTTTGTCAAAGACTGACCAGATAAAAAAGTCAGAAACTTTTCCCTATCCGGAATAATGCAATATTTACCCTGCATAAAATTATCCTCTCATGTTCTGACAACAATAAAACTAATTTGCATTTTCCAATGCTTCAACACCATTAATATTCCTTATTCCACGAATAATTTTGATGTTTTCCGCACTTTTTTCAATTTTCAGATACAGCTCAAGTACCAGTTTGTTTTCCTTACTATCTGTCTTAACATTCAAAGTTTTAACTTTTACTCCCCTTGAAGAAAGATATCCGGTAACATCAGTTATGGCACCTGGTCTGTTATTCATGATAACTCGTATAAACTTTCTGTCATTACGATTACTTCCTGCAAAATGCTTTTCCCAGCTGTGGAATGTTACAAGCGTAATCAGCGTAATTATAGTTGCTGCGGTTCCTACAAGGTACATGCCACTGCCAACAGCAAGACCAATTGCCGACACAATCCACAAACTTGCCGCAGTTGTAAGTCCTCTGATTGTCAGGCCTTCGTGTAAAATCGTACCAGCGCCTAAAAAACCGATACCGCTTACAACCTGCGAAGCTATGCGGGAAGAATCTCTCCTGCTCTCAACATCAGCCTGAACACCATCTATGCCATAGATAGACACCAGCATAAAAAGAGCAGAACCAACACAAACAAGAATATGTGTTCTGAACCCGGCAGGTCTGTCTCCGCTGCCTCGCTCAATTCCGACCATTCCGCCCAGCAAAGCAGCTATCAGCAAGCGAGTCACCATAGTCAGCTCAGCTGATGATACCCATGACATATCAAGCATTCAATCACCTCATTTTTAGAGCTCTGCCAGCATAGATTTTATCTCTGCTACATAATCTCCTTCAATATCGATCATTTTTACTTCTCCGGTTCTGCGAACCTTTACTTCAATTTTACCTTCAGCTAAAGTTTTAGGACCAACAACAACTCTCAAAGGATAACCAATGAGATCTGCATCCTTAAATTTAACACCCGGGCGTTCATTTCTGTCATCAATAACAGTTTCAACACCAGATTTTTGCAGTACACTGTAAATTTCTTCTGCCTTAGCAGTAGAAACTTCGTCCTTAGTATTTACCGGAACAACCAATACTTCATAAGGAGCTATGGCAACAGGCCAGATCATGCCGTCTTTGTCGTTATTCTGCTCGATAGCAGCAGCCATAGTTCTGCTTACACCAACACCATAGCAGCCCATTACCATCGGCTTTTCCTTACCATTTTCATCAAGGAAAGTAGCACGCATTGCTTCACTGTATTTAGTATAAAGCTTAAATACCTGGCCAACTTCAATGCCGCGAGCTTTGCTTACGGTGCCGCCACAATGCGGGCAGGGATCACCTTCCTGAATAAGACGAATATCAGCCACATAAGTAGGGTTAAAGTCTCTGCCGGGATTTACATTAAGCAGATGATAGCCTTCTTTATTGGCGCCGCAGCATATATTGTGCATTTCCATAACTGTGCTGTCTACGACAACTGTAACTTTATCAGTATCAATACCTACAGGTCCCATATAACCGCCAACTGTGCCAGCTTCAGCAAGCAAAGCTTCGTCAGCCATTTCAACCTCATTTACACCTACAGTATTAATAACTTTAACTTCATTAACTTCATGGTCACCACGAACAAAGCACAAAATAAGACCTTTTTCACTGTTAAAAGCAACTGCTTTCATAGACTTATCGGTTGGAAGATTTAAATAAGCGCAAACATCAGCAATAGTCTTGCAATCCGGAGTTTTTACTTCTTCCATAGCCATAGCCTCTTCAGCTTCTGCTTTAATTACATGAAGTTCTGCTTTTTCTACATTAGCAGCGTAATCGCATTCATTGCAATAAACAATTTCAGCCTCGCCGCTGTCTGCAATAACCATAAATTCATGGCTGCCGCTGCCGCCGATAGCACCGCTGTCAGCCTCAACAGGACGGAAAGTCAAACCGCAGCGGTTAAAAATGCGGGTATAAGCATCATACATAAGTTTATATGATACTTCCAGTCCTTCTACGTCTCTGTCAAAAGAGTACGCATCTTTCATAATAAATTCACGGCCACGCATCAAACCAAAACGAGGACGACGTTCATCTCTGAATTTATTTTGAATCTGATATACATTCAGCGGAAGCTGACGATAAGAACGAACATCTCCGCGAATAAGACTTGTTACCATTTCTTCGTGTGTTGGGCCAAGGCAAAACTCTCTGTTGTGACGATCTCTTAAACGGAACATTTCTTCTCCGTAAACTCCCCATCTGCCGCTTTCCTGCCAAATTTCTGCAGGCTGTACTATAGGCATCAGAAGTTCCTGAGCGCCACTGGCATCCATTTCCTCACGAACAATGTTTTCTATTTTCTTTAAAACTCTCCATGCAAGAGGCAGATAATTATACATACCACCAGCAGATTTTCTCAAAAAACCTGCTCTTAACATCAATTGATGACTAACTACCTCTGCTTCAGCAGGCACCTCACGTAAAGTTGGTGCAAACATTTTGGAAACTCTCATTTATTTAATTCCTTCCTCTCCAATAAAATTCTGTCAATCTCAGCAAACAGCTCATCTATAATGTCGCTTTCAGCAACTTTCTTTATAATTACGCCTTTTCGGAAAATAAGTCCTTCATTTATGCCTCCGGCTATGCCTACATCAGCCTCTCTGGCCTCACCGGGACCATTAACTACACATCCCATAACAGCCACAGTAATAGGCTCCTGTATTTTTTCCAGTCTGCGTTCTACTTCCAGAGCCAGCTTTTCCAAACTTATCTGCGTTCTGCCGCAAGTAGGACAGGAAATAAGTGTAGGACCATACTCTCTCAGACCAAGAGATTTTAATATCTCGTAGGCAATTTTTACTTCTTTAACAGGATCTCCTGTGAGTGAAACTCTTATAGTATCGCCAATGCCTTCTGCCAGCAAAGTACCAATACCTACAGCAGATTTTATAATTCCGCTGTTTACTGTACCAGCCTCTGTTACACCTACATGTAAAGGATAATCACACTGGCTGGCAAGTAATCTGTAAGAAGCAATTGTTAACGGCACATCATGTGCTTTTAAAGAAACCTTAATATTACGATAATCCATATCTTCCAAAATATGAATATGCCGCCATGCCGCTTCAACCAGAGCTTCCGCAGTAGGATGACCGTATTTTTCCAGCAGATCTTTTGGCAAAGAGCCGGCGTTGACACCTATACGAATAGGAATATTTTTTTTCTTTGCTGCCTCGACAACTGCAGCAACTCTGTCATTTCCGCCAATATTGCCAGGATTTAACCTCAGTCCATCTACTCCGGCATCAATAGATGCCAATGCCAGTTTATAATCAAAATGAATATCAGCAATTACAGGAATCGGACTATCTGCCACTATTTTTTTCAGACCTTCGGCAGCTGCCATGTTTGGTACTGCACAACGAACTATATCACAGCCAGCCTGCGCAAGTTCTTTAATCTGTAACAGAGTCTCAGCTGCATTTTCAGTTTTGGTATTAGTCATTGACTGCACAGCAACAGGATAGTCACTGCCTATGCACACCTTACCAACCTGAATCTGGCGAGTTTTTCTACGCTCCACTAATTGTACACCTCTTATCTGGTAACATCCTTAAAAGTTGAAAATATAGTTATAGCCAAAATAATAGCCACACCAATAGTTTGTATTGTATTCATTGCTTTGCTTCCTAAGGGTTTTCCACGTACGGCTTCCAAAACCAATAAAACAAAATGTCCGCCATCCAAAGCCGGCAAAGGAAGTAAATTAATTACACCAAGGTTAATACTTAAAAATGCAACAAAGCCTATTAACGGCAATATACCTTTTTCAGCAACTTCTCCCGCCATCTGAGCCACACCGATAGGACCGGAAACCTCAGCAGGTGATTTGCCTGTTATAATCTTCTGTAATCCATCAACCATGGCAAAGATAACAAATTTAGTATAGCCAAATCCCATTTTAATGGAATCAACAAAACCAGGTTTTTCAAAAACTGTCTGTGGTGTAATACCAATCAACGGTCTGCCAAGCTCTTTATTAAATTCTGGAACCATGGTATATGTGCTGACTACTCCATTTCTCTCAGCAGTTAACACAACTTCTTTACTGCCATCATTAGAAAGTGTTGCAACAATCTCGTTCCAGGATTTTACAGGGCTGCCGTTAATGCTTAAAATTTTATCTCCGGCTTTTAATCCGGCATTATCTGCAGCTTTATCCTCCATAACAGTTCCCAAAATGGGGGCTTCAACCGGTTTTTCAATACCCTGAACCATAAATATACTGGAAAACAATATTACTGGCAAAATAAAGTTCATAATTGAGCCGGCTAAAATAACAAGCATTCTTGCCGGAATAGATTTAGACTTGAAAGAACCTTCATCAGCAGGTTCATCCGGATCCATACCTGCTATTTTATTATAACCGCCTAACGGAATAATTCTGAGACTGTATAAGGTATCTCCATCTTTTTGCTGATAAATTTTAGGTCCAAAACCAATAGAAAATTCATCAACACGCATTCCTGTCATTTTTGCAGTAATAAAATGACCAAGTTCATGTACGGTTACCAGCACACCAAAAACAAATATAGCTGATAATATTGTTAACAAAATTTACCTCCTGTTCAAACTGTTAAAGCTCACTTATAATCTTCGCTGCCAGCTTGCGCGCCTCAACATCAGCATGCTCAATATCTTCAATAGCAGGATGCTGAATATTGCTGTGCAGATTGGCAACTTTTTCAGTTATATAAGCAATATCAAGATATTTTATTTTGTTTTCAAGAAAAGCATAAACAGCTTCTTCATTTGCTGCATTAAATACGCAGGGTAAAGTACCGCCTGCTTTGCCGCACTCAACAGCAATTTTCAAAGACGGAAAAGCTTCTGTATCAGGAGCTTCAAATGTAAGTGTCGCAGCTTTAACCAAATCTAATTTATCAAAAGAATAATTAAAGCGGTCAGGATAGGAAAGCGCATACTGGATGGGCAAACGCATATCGGGCTCTCCCATCTGTGCAATCACACTGCCGTCGCAAAATTCAACCAAAGAATGTACTATACTTTGCGGATGAACAACGACATCAATTTTTTCATATGGCATATTAAACAACCAGTGAGCTTCAATAACCTCAAGTCCTTTATTAGCCAGAGTTGAAGAATCAACAGTTATTTTTTTACCCATACTCCAGTTAGGATGGTTAAGACACTGAGCAAGAGTTACATTTTCCAGCTCGGCACGCTTTTTGCCTCTAAAGGGGCCACCAGAAGCAGTTATTATCAAACGCTTTACTTCGCTTGCTTTTCCGCCCTGCAATGATTGAAATATTGCACTGTGCTCGCTGTCAACAGGAGTAATACTTACATTATTATCCTGCGCAGCCTGCATAACAATACTTCCGGCAGCAACCAAAGTTTCCTTATTAGCCAAAGCGATATTCTTACCGCAATTAATTGCTGCCAGTGTTGGTCTTAAGCCTGCATACCCAACCATTGAAGCAAGAACTGTATCTGCACCATCATAAGTTGCCGCAGCAATAAGGCCTTCCTCTCCGGACAGAATCTCAGTTTTACCATTATACCTTTGCTTAAGCCGTAAAGCAGCATCTTTATCAGTTAAAACAGCAAAATCAGGATTAAACTGATTAATCTGTTCTTCTAATATCTTATCACTTTTATGTGCTGCAAGTACTTTTATTTTAAGTTTATCGGGATTTGCCGCTGCAACCTCAAGTGTCTGTCTGCCAATAGACCCAGTGCTTCCCAATACAGAAATATTTTTCATAAACTACTCCTTAAAAAGAACCCATAATGATTAAAAGATAATAAGTTACAGGCGCCGCAAACAAAAGACTGTCAAAACGATCTAAAACGCCACCATGCCCCGGAAAAATTTTACCGGAATCTTTGATGTCAAAAGAGCGCTTAATAATGGATTCAATCAGGTCTCCTAAAGGAGCGAAAATCGCAATACCTGCTGCAATAATAACAGCCTGCCACAACAAAAGGTCTAAATAAGTAGTAGCAAGCCATGTAACAACAGCAATACAGCCAACAAATCCAGCCACAGCACCCTCTAAAGATTTTTTAGGGCTGACACTGCAAAATGGATTTTTTCCGAAGGCACTTCCGAAAAAATATGCAACAGTATCGCTGGCCCAGGTACCAAGCAGCACAGTCCAAAGCAATGCCTCACCAAAATCCATAACAGTAAATCCCAAATCTACCGGAAATCCCGGTACACCTCTTAAAATAATAACGTGAGCAAATAATACCCCACAGTACATGAATCCCCACATCGACACTGCTGTATTACCTAACCAGTTGCTTTCTCCAAGTTTGCAGTGTCTTATCAAACCCTCTAAAGAGTTAAAGATAAAAAACAGTGAAGAAAACATGGTAATAAAAGCAAGTACAACTAAAGGATTAACGTATGAATAATATCCAAGCGCAGACAATGCCACAATCAAAAAAGCACCTACGCCTGATGTCAGATAATACACATTATAGCCTTTGGCAGCTGCCATATTATGATATTCATACCAGCCAGTAACGGCCAAAAACAATACAACGGCAGAAAACAATATCCCGCCCTGAGTAATGATGCCCACTGCACAGGCAATGCCAATCAACCCAGTAATAATTCTAGTCAACATTATCAATACACCTGCTTTATTTACTTACTAATCCGCCAAAACGACGTTCTCTGCCCTGATAAGCACAAATAGCCTGAAGCAAATGTTCTTCTGTAAAATCAGGCCAATATACATCTGTTGTCCAAATTTCCGCATAAGCAACCTGCCATAAAAGAAAATTACTGATGCGCAGATCCCCGCCGGGCCTGATAAGTAAATCCGGTGCAGGCAGATCTTTAGTATATAAATATTGTTCAAAAACTTTTTCTGTTATATTATCTACGGTCAACTTGCCTGCAGAAACATCTGCTGCTACTCCTTTTACAGCCTGCAAAATCTCTGCTTGTCCACCATAGTTTATTGCCAAATTTAATATTATACCGGTATTGTTTTCAGTTTCTCGCACAGCCAGATCCATTTTCTGCAAAACAACTTCCGGCAGACCATTACGAGAGCCAATAAACCTTACCTGAACATTATTCTTTTTAAACTCTTCCAGTTCTGTAGTCAGATACCTGCTTAGCAGTTCCATTATAAAAGAAACTTCAGTTACCGGTCTCTTCCAGTTTTCTGTAGAAAAAGCATAGGCACTGATAACTTTTATTCCCAGTTTATCAGCTACTTTTACTATTCTTTTCAGTGTTTCAGCACCAGCCTGATGCCCAAAAGTACGAATTTTTCCCTGAGCTTTTGCCCAGCGGCCATTTCCGTCCATGATTATAGCAATATGCTGCGGTATATTATTTTGATCTATATTAGAAAGATCTAAAGCTAGATCAGGTGTTTCAGAATTTTTTATTTGAAACAAGCCTTTAAGCACAAGCAATCAACCTTTCCTGCTTTTATAATTGCAAAAATCGGCAAGCCTCTTTAAAGAGGCTGCCGGATTTTTATTATTGAATAGCACCAACCGGGCAAACAGCTGCACATGCGCCGCATTCAACACATTCTTCAGAAATTTCGTATTTGCCGTCAGCTTCATGAATAGCACCTACAGGGCAGGTAGCTGCACAGGAACCACAACCAACACAAGCTTCTTTATCAATTTTTAATGCCATCTCTCTACACCTCCTTCCTTATCTATACACAACGGTAAGAACAATTCTATCATCAGACAGCATCCGCTGTCTAACTACGTATTTACGTACCTCGGTACCCTGATAAGATGCACTGTCTTCTCTTGGAGGCAGCAAAAATTCAATTTCACACTCAATATTAAGCTTTGCGAGCCTTGCCAATGCTTCATCTAAAGGAAGCGCCAGAACATTGGGAATATCCATCAAATTTCCATAACTTCTTTTTCTTTATTTGCAGCAACTGCATCAATTTCTTTCATAATCTTATCAGTAAGCTTCTGTACATCATCTGTACCTTTTTTAGCTTCATCCTCAGTAATTTCTTTTGCTTTTTCGGATTTTTTAATTGCGTCATTAGCATCTCTGCGAAGATTGCGTACAACAACGCGGAAATCTTCTGCTTTTTTATGAACCACTTTTACCAGATCTTTACGGCGTTCTTCGGTCAGCTGAGGTAAATTCAGACGAATGCACACACCATCACTGTTAGGATTTAATCCCAGATCTGATTTCATAATAGCTTTTTCAATTTCTTTGATTAAGTTTTTTTCCCAGGGCTGAATAACAATCATTCTCGGTTCAGGAACAGTAACGCTTGCTACCTGAGTAACAGGTGTAGGTGTTCCGTAATATTCAACCATTACTTTTTCTAAAAGAGAAGGGGTTGCACGTCCTGCACGAAGGCTTGCCAGATCAACACGCAGAGCGTCAACAGACTTGTGCATTTTTTCTTCAATATTGCTGATAATTTCTTTTACAGTTGCCATAAATTATTTTCCTCCCACCAAGGTACCAATTTTTTCTCCGGAAGCTGCACGTAAGATATTTCCGGGTTTATCAATATTAAACACTACAATAGGAATATGATTGTCCATGCACAGGCTGATAGCTGTAGAATCCATAACACTCAGCTGACGTTGAATTACTTCAATATAATCAAGTTCTTCAAACATAACTGCATTCGGATTTTTAGCCGGATCGCTGTCATATACGCCATCTACACCTTTTTTAGCCATCAAAATAGCATCAGCCTCTATCTCTGCCGCACGCAAAGCTGCTGTTGTATCAGTAGAGAAATACGGATTGCCTGTACCTGCAGCAAAAATAACAACTCTTGCTTTTTCCATATGACGAATCGCACGTCTGCGGATATAAGGCTCAGCAATCTGACGCATTTCAATAGCAGTCTGAACACGTGTTGGAACTCCACGATCTTCCAATGCATCCTGCAGTGCAAGAGAGTTGATAACTGTAGCAAGCATGCCCATGTAATCAGCAGTTGCACGATCCATACCTTTATTGCTGCCGCTTACACCACGCCAGAAGTTACCGCCGCCATTTACAATAGCAACTTCCAATCCTTTTTCAACAACCTCCTGAATCTGAGCTGCCAGAGAATCTACAACTTCGGGATCAATACCAAAACCCTTAGTACCGGCCAAAGCTTCACCACTCAATTTCAGAACAATTCTTTTAAATTTATTTCCTTCAGCCATTTTTATACCTCCTTGAACACACACTTTATCCTATTTTACTTTCTACACAACTCAATTTTCTCCTCTTTTATTTTATAAACTTTCTCCTTTTTTAGCAATTTTTTAACAATTAGGACACAATGTACTCATAATAAAACTGCACAGAAATAAACCGTGCAGTTTTATATTCATTTTTTTATTTTTTGAAAAATTACTGACAAAAATGGAGAAAATAATGAGAGTCCCGCAGCAATGAGGAAGAATAAACAGATTGGTCTTTCATAAAAAATAGCAAAAGAACCATCACTCATAATAAGAGAACCAACAAAGTTCTGCTCTGCCATACTTCCAAGAATTATACCAATAATGATTGCCGACATGGAAAAACCAAGTTTGTTTAAAAAATACCCGATAAATCCGGAAACAACCATAAGATAAACGTCATTGATAGAATTATTATAAGAATATGTACCAACAAAGGTCATCATAATAATAACAGGGAGTAAAACCTGAATAGGCACATTTACAACCTTAACAAATAATTTAATTAAGGAAAATCCCAGCAGGCCCATAATTACATTAGCAAGCAGCAAGCCGATAAAAATAGCATAAACATCCGGAGCACGCTCAATAAAAAGCAAAGGTCCCGGCTGCAGACCCTGAACCATTAAAGCACCCATCATAATAGCAGTTGCACCGTCACCAGGAATGCCCAGTGTAAGTACAGGTATAAAAGCACCGCCAGAAACAGCGTTATTGCCAGCCTCAGAAGCAACTATGCCCTCAGGTTCACCCTTGCCAAAATTATCCTTATGTTTAGACCATCTTTTAGCCTGATCATATGAAACAAAGGAAGCAATATCACCGCCTGTACCAGGAACACAGCCAATAAAGGTACCAATGCAGGAAGATCTTATCAACGTAGAAAATACTCGTTTCATATCAGCCAGTGTAGGCAGCACCTTATCAATAAACATGTGCTGTTCCCCACGGCTTTTATGATAATAATCCTCAATACTTCCCAAAACCTGCGCAAACGCAAAAACACCTATTAAAACCGGTATAAAGGAAACTCCTCCAAGAAAATAAGTAGTATCCATGGTAAAACGTATAGTACCACTCATATCATCTATGCCCACAGTAGCTAAAAATAAGCCAACAAGTCCGCCCATAATGCCTTTTATAACACTTCCGGAAGAAACACTGGTAATAATGCTCAAGCCAAAAATTGCCAGAGCAAAATATTCAGGCTTTGAAAACTGCAGCGCCATTTTAGCCAGCAAGGGAGCCAGCAAAATAAGACAAATAGTACTGAATACCCCGCCAAACGTACTTGCCATAGTGGACAAACCTAAAGCCCTGCCAGGCTGTTTAAGCTCTGTAGCCATAGGAAATCCGTCTAAAGTAGTTGCCACTGATGCAGGTGTTCCAGGTGTTTTAAGCAAAATCGCAGAAATACTTCCGCCGTAGATTGCTCCGCAGTATATGCCAATTAACATTAGAATACCGCCAATGCCGTCAAAACTGAATGCCACTGGAAACAGCAGCGCCAGTCCCATATTTACGCTTAATCCAGGCATACAGCCAAAAGCTATGCCTACAGCTACACCAAAAAACAATCCTAAAACATTTACAGGATCAAAAACCATATTCAAGGCACTAAAAATATCAAGCATTTACCTGCCCCCTATTCCAAAAATATTGATTCCGGCATCTGAGTATTCAATACCTCGCCAAATACAATATAAATAAAAACAACAGTTCCAATAGTAGTCAGCAACATAGTTTTTTTACTCTTACATTCCATCATCTGCATCACCAGTGGTATAAGAATGACAGATGCCACGTAAAAGCCAAGTAAATTTATCATTATACAAAACGCAACTATTAAAAGCATCATACTGTATACGCGTCTGTTGGCAGGCATGGTTAAGGCTATATTAGTATGTGACAGATCAATTTTATTTACAAATGTATGTATAAATAAAACAACAGCACAAGCACATAAAGCTACACCAAGACTAAACGGCCAAAATCCAGGACCAGGACCATTAATTGTAAAATCCAGCGGAAACTCACTGGCTGCATTCATAATCAAAGCACCAATTAATAAACCAACCACACTGACAATATAATTGCATAAAGCCATATTTTTCATAGTTTTACTCCAAATAATAAAATTTACAATGCTATAATTTTATCAGATTTTTACAATTATGTCATTATTTGTACAAATAAAAAACTCAGCGGACTGTGATATGTACGCCCGCTGAGTTTTTTTATTTAAATTTTAATCAGTAGCTTTCTTTCCACGCAAAAACAGCCACAATGGACCAGCCAGGAAAATGGATGTGTAAGCACCACTGCCAAAACCTACCAGCATAGCAAAGGAGAAATTGCGAATGGTATCTCCACCCCAGACAAAAATAGCAATAACGGCAAACAAGGATGTACCTACGGTGTAGCATGTTCTTGCCATAGTCTGCCAGATACTGTGATCAATCATATCACTTAAACTTTCACTGCGACGGTGAATTTTAAGATTTTCACGAATTCTGTCAAAAATTACGATTGTACCGTTAATAGAATAACCTACTACAGTCAACAGTGCCGCAACAAAAGAGGAATCCATTTCCATCTGGAACAGAGAAAAATAGCTCAATGTTACAAGAACATCAATAATTAAAGCAATAATCGCTGCAATAGCAAATCTAAATTCAAAACGCATGGTAATATAACCAATCATCAAAATCCATGATAAAACTATAGCCATAACTGCCTGCTGTATCAGCTCTCCGCCAATGGTAGCACCAACCTGTTCAACTCTCTGTATCTGAAAATCACCCAGATTAGTTTTCAAGTCTTCCATAACTACACGACGCACTTCATCATCAATAACAGCAGTTCTGATAAGTACGCCCTGAGCAGTCTGAGCTCCATCGCTGCTTTCAAGCTGAATGATACTGTTGCCAAGATTGTGTTCCTTCAGTACATCACGAACCTGCGCTACAGAAACGGGCTTGTTAAAAGACAAATCCATTAAACTGCCTCCGGTAAAATCAATTCCCAGATTAAATCCGCGTGTAATCATGGAGCCAAGGCCAACCAATAAAAATATTATCGTAATAGAGAAAAATATCTTGTAATTTTTTACAATAGAAAACATTATTTTTCTACCTCCTTAGCGTCAGCAGCTTTACCCATACCAATACCAAAGAAGATAGGATTTTTAGTAATATTACTGAAAATCAGGAATCTCAATAAAAATTTAGTTACTGTAACTGCTGTAAACATACTCAAAACAACACCAAGTGCCAAAGTAACAGCAAATCCTTTTACCGGACCGGTTCCAAGATAAAACAGTACAGCAGCAGCCATCAGTGTAGTAATGTTGGAGTCAAAAATTGTTACCAATGCACGTCCAAAACCGGCATCCATAGCACTGCGCAAAGTTTTTCCCTTACGAAGTTCTTCTTTAAATCTTTCAAAAATAAGTACGTTAGCATCTACAGCCATACCAATGGACAAAATAATACCTGCAATACCAGGAAGTGTTAATGTAGCCTCAAGATAACGCATAGCAAGAAGCAAAAGCATTACATAAAGAAGAAGTGCGATATCAGCCACAATACCTGATAATCTGTAGAAAACAATCATAAATACAAAAATAGCAATAATGCCTATGCTGAAGGCTTTAATACTTTTTTCTTTGGAATCCTGACCTAAAGTAGGACCAACTGTTCTGTTTTCCAAAATTTCAATTTTAACCGGCAAAGAACCGCTTCTCAGCAGAATAGCTAACTGCTCAGCCTCTTCAACAGTTCTGGAACCTGAAATCTGAGCACGGCCGCCTGTAATAGCTTCCTGTACAACAGGTGCAGTAAGCACATCACCATCAAGAACTATTGCAATCTGTCTGCCAATGTTTCTGGCAGTTAAATCTGCAAACTTCTGTCCGCCTTCTTCATTAAATTCAAGAGCAACAACAGCCTGATTGCCATTTACAATCTGCGCCTTGGCATCTTTAAGATCTTTACCTGTTAAAACTACATTTCCATCCTGATCCTTAAACTGCAGCATAGCAGTTCTTCCAAGCATGGCAATTGCCTTTTCAGGATCTTTTACGCCAGGAAGTTCAACAATAATACGATCTTTACCCTGTCTTTGAATAACAGGTTCTGTAAGACCCAGTTCATTTACACGACGTTCAATGATTTTAACACTGCGATTTACAGCGTCATCATCAACCTTCAGTTCAGGCGTATCCACAGCCTGCAATACTACGTGCGTACCTCCCTGCAAATCCAAACCTTGCTTAATGGAATTGCTTAATGGTGAAATATACACACAAAATCCGCCAATAATAGCCAATGCTATTATCAGGAATTTTCCAAGTTCATTCCAACGCAACTTAATTGCCTCCCTAATTAAAATTTATAAGATTTATTTTCACAAACCAGATAATTTACAGGAATATCAAAACTTTCAGCAGGTATACTATCCTGCATAAGCTTTTCATATGCAACGCCACAAGTCACAGCGTTGGTGCAGCGTGCAAGAAATCTGTCATAGTAACCTGCACCCATCCCCAGCCTGTTGCCGCTGATATCATAAGCTACACCGGGAACCAGAACTAAATCTATTATTTTCTCATCTACTTTAAATCTCTGGTCCGCCGCACTTCTGATGCCATATCTGTCAGTCTTAAAGTTTTCAAAATCAAATATTTCAACAGCATACATATCTGCAGAAGATATTATATACGGAACAGCGACACGTTTTCCGTCAGCCAGCGCTGCCAGCAATACCTTGTCAACTGATATTTCATTGCCAAAAGCAAGATATCCCATTATAACATCAGCATTCTGATACAAGCTGCTTTTTATTATCCATTCAGAAACCAATCTGCTGCTTTCTGTTACATACTCCTGTGAAAAATGATTGCGCAAAGCTTTTAATTCTTTGCGCATAGTATCTTTAAGCATTATTTATTTCTGGACGGATCCTGAAATCCGCTGATAGCAGAACGTACAAACTCAATTTCTACATTCTCGGCCACTTCAACAGTAACTCTTTTTTCAGATATATTTGTTATGGTTCCGCATACACCGCCAATAGTTATAATTTTATCGCCTTTTTTCAAAGACTCCAACATACTCTGACGTTTTTGCTGTTCTTTCTTTTGTGGTCTCCACAACATAAAATAAAAAATACCCGCCATTAATACAAAGGGCCAAAAAGCATTAATCATAGCTAACATATCTCCGCCTTGCATTAAAACACCTCCATAATAATAAAAATCACCTTTGTTTTATTCTACAAAGATTCAAAAAAACCTTTTAATCATTATAATTTTGCAAAAATCTTTCACGGAATTCAGGGAATGTATCATTAGCAATAGCTTTACGAATACGTTTAGTGAAATTTAACAGGAAGTACAGATTATGTATTGTCAGTAATCTCAAAGCAAAAATTTCTTCAGCTTTAAAAAGATGTCTGATATACGCTCTGCTGAAGTTTCTGCATGTATAACAATTGCATCCTTCTTCAATGGGCAGAAAATCCTCAGCGTATTTAGCATTTCTTACTACCAGTCTGCCATTATTAGTCATTGCAGTACCATTACGTGCAACTCGTGTTGGGAATACGCAGTCAAACATATCTACTCCCAGATTAACAGCCTCAACTATGCAGTCAGCTGTGCCAACTCCCATAAGGTAACGAGCCTTATCTTTAGGCATATCAACAGTTGTATGTCCTAAAATATCATACATCATTGGCTTGGGTTCACCAACACTCAATCCGCCTATGCCATATCCGGCAAAATCAAGTTCAGTAAGCTGCTGAACACTTAGTTTGCGCAGCTCAGGATACATACCACCCTGAACTATACCAAACAAAGACTGATCTTCTCTGGTATGTACATCAAGACATCTTTTTGCCCACCTTGTAGTACGTTCCGTAGATTTTTTGGCATATTCAAAATCTGCAGGATAAGGAATACATTCATCAAATGCCATAGCAATATCCGCACCCAAAGCTTCCTGTACATTAGTTGCAATTTCTGGAGAGAGAAATTTTTTGCTGCCATCAATATGTGAACGGAACATTACTCCTTCTTCAGTTATTTTGCGCATTGCTCCGAGGCTGAAAACCTGAAATCCGCCGCTGTCGGTCAGCATACCTCTTTTATAGTTCATAAAGCTATGCAATCCGCCAGCTTTTTTTACAAGCTCATGTCCGGGGCGTAAAAAAAGATGATATGTATTGGATAAAATAACCTGACTTCCCATATCATACAACTCTTCCGGAGAAAGAGTTTTTACGGTAGCCTGAGTACCAACAGGCATAAACATAGGTGTATCAAATGTGCCATGAGGCGTATGCAGTTTGCCAAGTCTTGCTCCGCTTCTACTGCATTCTTTGATTAATTCATATCTTACTGCGTGCATATAATCTCCTTTATTTGTGTTTGTCTACAATAAACATGGCATCGCCAAAAGAGAAAAATCTGTATTTTTCTTCAACAGCAATTTTATATGTATTCAGCATAATTTCTCTGCTTGACAAAGCAGATACCAGCATCAACAATGTACTTTGCGGCAGATGAAAATTGGTTACCAGCGCATCTACAAACTTATATTCATATCCGGGATAAATAAAAATATTCGTCCAGTTACCGCCAGCTTTTAATACACCATCAGCACCGGCAGACTCCAGTGTACGAACAGCAGTAGTTCCTACAGCAATAATACGGCGTCCTTCACGCTTAGCCCTGTTAACTGCTTCGGCAGCCTCTTCAGATACAGTATAAAATTCTTTGTGCATTTGATGATCTTCAATATTTTCCGCACTTACAGGTCTGAAAGTTCCTAACCCTACATGCAGGGTAACAAAAACTTCTTCGCAGCCCATATCTTTGATTTTTTTCAGCAGTTCTTTGGTAAAATGAAGCCCTGCTGTAGGTGCTGCAGCACTTCCGCGTTCCCGGGAGTAAACTGTCTGATAGCGTTCCTTATCTTCTAATGGAGCTGTAATATATGGAGGCAGCGGAGTCTCTCCCAGTCTGTCTAGAATCTCCTCAAAAATTCCATCATAATGAAATCTCACTACGCGGCCGCCAAAATCTGTATGTGCAATAACTTCACAGGAAAGCTCTTCACTGAAAATAATTTTTGCACCAATCTGCAGCTTTTTGCCTGGTCTTACAAGTACCTCCCAGTCAGTAGCATCTTTTCTTGTTAACAAAAATACTTCTACGTGTGCACCCGTATCTTTATGTCCATAAAGTCTGGCCGGAATTACGCGGGTATCATTAAATACCAGAACATCTCCGGGTCTTAAATAATCCACGAGATCATAAAAATGCCTGTGTTCCAGCTCACCTGTATTTTTATCAACAACCAGCAGCCTTGAATGGTCGCGTGGTTCCATAGGATGCTGTGCAATCAGTTCCTGCGGTAAATCATAATCAAAATCTTTTACTAACATATTCTTTCTTCTTTCATAAAAATTATTTTAAAAATGTACCAGGATAGAAATGCTGCAGAATTCTAAGATATGTATTTTCAGGACTTGCATCAGCCATTCCTTTGGCTCCCCAAATACTCAATCCTACTCCGCTGCCTTTGCCAAAGCCGGTAAATATTATTTTTTCGTCCTTATTTCCCTTAAACATATGATAATGATTGTTAATATTCTTCCAGACTGGTACTGAACTGTCTTTAACATCAATATCAATTTCTTTTCTGCCTACTTCCATACCAAAATAATTTTCAATTGGCACATCTAAGTTATCCGGCAATGGAGTTTCTATTGTTAAATCAAAAAAATTGCTGTTTAAGGACAATATTTTCACCAGTTCACTGCCGCTAATTTGCACGCTTCCTTCACTTCCGGAAACAACAAGATACTTTACCCGTCCAGTTTCAGTTCTGTCATTTCCTCTCTTGTCCAAAGAAGATAAACGAATACCTTTCAAATCTCCAACATAGTATCCGCTCTGCTCCAGCAAAGTTTTAAATAAGGTAGTACCAATTACATATTTCCACTCAAAATCCGGACTGTCCTTATCATAATCTTCAACATAAACAAGATAATATATGGGCTCTCCCCAAGCATCAGCAGAAGATTCTGTGCATCCGCCGGTACATGATGTTGTCACTGCCATAACAGCATTGCCATATCTGTCTGTCAAATATCTTCCGTCAGTAGCTTCTACAAAGTTATTTAGTACCAGTTTATCTTTTCCAAGACCTTTATATGCCAGCTCCTTATCATTAGCACTGATATCATAATGCAAATTTCCCTGCTCAATCATATAAATAGCATAGCTTCTTGCAGAAATTACCTGTGCCTTAATAGCTTCATCAGGCCATACCGGCATAATCTTGGATGGCAGCACATTCTTCAGATATAGCTCCAGGTCTATACTGTTAGTAATCATTAATTTTCTGTTTACTATATCAGCATCAATACTCCCGGTATAAGAATTTTTATTGACTTTTAAAAGACCCTTGTTTTCATCAACATGGAAACTGATCTTCTTCCCCAGTATTTTGTCCCCCATGCTCAACAAGCCATTTTCTAAATTAAGAAAATATTTGCCTGCAGTAAAGCCAGTCCTTTCACCTGTAATTTGATTTTCTGCAAAAAAACCTTCATTACAGCTTATTTCTGCGGAGTACTGACCGTCAACAATTCCCACTTTTATATTCTGAGCACAGGCAATTCCGCTAAAATTCATCATTAACAGCCAACAGAAAATGATTAAAAATTTAAGCATCTGTTACTCCTTTTTTTCGTTGGCTGACTGTTTCTTTTTCTTTTTTACCTCGTAACGATCTCTTTCACTGAACACACATCCACAATACGGCTGTCTGTACAATTCCATTTCAAGGCTTATATCTACACCTCTTTGATATCCTTCACGAAAATCCTCATAGTAAAATGGTATATCAAATTCCTGTGCGGCCTCCTGAGCCATTTTGATAATCAGCTCGTGCTTCTGATACGGACTCACCAGCAGTGTAGTTGTGAAAGCATCATATCCATTTTCTTTGGCATACTGGGCAGCATAGCGCATGCGAACCCTGTAACAGTATGCACATCTTACCACCGGTTCATTAAGCATACCTGTCAGACATTCTTCCAGAGGATAGCTTTTATCAACTATCAGTTTATACTTCTTCTTTTCGCAAAACTCCCGCAATGTATTGAGACGGCGTTTAAATTCTTTATATGGATGAATATTAGGGTTAAAATACAATATATCAAAATCAACTTTATCCGCAGTAAGCTTTTCTGTGGGATAGCAGGAACATGGCCCACAGCAGGCATGTAACAGTAATTTCATAATTTATCCTTTCTCCGGAAACGGAACTCCCAAATAACGATATGCTTCCCTTGTTGCCATTCTTCCCCTTGGTGTTCTCTGAAGCATACCAAGCTGCATCAGATATGGCTCAATGACATCCTCTATGGTAGCAGGCTCCTCGCTTATAGCAGCTGCAATAGTTTCCAGCCCTACAGGTCCACCGCCAAATGTTTTGACTATAGTTGAAAGAATTCTTCTGTCATTGCGATCAAAGCCAAATCTGTCAACTTCCAACCTTGAAAGAGCCTCATCCGCAACCTGCTTTGTAATAACATCAGCTTCCATAACCTGAGCAAAATCGCGTACTCTCTTCAAAAGGCGGTTTGCAATACGCGGAGTACCTCTGCTTCGGCGCGCAATTTCAGCAGCACCTTCCTTATCAATTTTTGCTCCTAAAATTTCCGCAGCTCTTGTTACGATAAAGCAAAGTTCTTCCGGTTTATAAAACTCAAGGCGGCATTGTACACCAAAACGATCTCTTAAAGGTGCTGCAATTGCGCCAAGTCTTGTAGTTGCACCGATAAGCGTAAATTTAGGCAAATCAAGTCTTACACTTCTTGCACTTGGTCCTTTTCCAATAATTATATCAAGAGCAAAATCTTCCATGGCAGAATACAGAATTTCTTCTACTGTTTTAGACAAACGATGTATTTCATCTATAAAAAGCACATCGTTATCACCAAGATTAGTAAGTATCGCAGCCAAATCACCCTGACGCTCAATAGCAGGGCCTGAAGTAACTCGTATATTTACGTTCAGTTCATTAGCTATAATATTCGCCAATGTTGTTTTACCCAAACCCGGAGGTCCAAAAAGCAACACATGATCAAGTGCTTCATTTCTGGCTGCTGCAGCTTTAATGAATATTGATAAGTTGTCTTTAACCTGAGTTTGTCCTATGTATTCCTGCAAAAGCCGCGGACGCAGACTATATTGCCATCCGTCAGTCTCCTGCTCCTGTCCGGCAATAATTCTTTCATTAAAGTCCATCTTTACCTCCGTGCAAATAATTTAAGTGCCTGTTTCAGTATTTCTTCTCCTCGTAAATTGCCTGCATCAGGTATTTCCTTAAGCACAGGCATAATTTCACTATTTGTATACCCTAAGGATAACAAAGCCTCAATAGCCTCGGCAACAGAACCGCTTCCTCCGGCTTCAACAATTTCGCTTATTTCATCATTACTGTCACTACTATCTGCCACTTTATCTTTTAACTCCAGCAGCATTCTTTCAGCTGTTTTCTTGCCAATTCCAGGAAGCTTAACCAACACCTTAAGATCCTTATTTTGAATAGCCAGATAAAAGGTATCCGGCTTTATAGCCGATAAAATTCCAAGTGCCATTTTAGGACCGACACCACTTACCGTAAGCAGTAGTTCAAATAAATCATAGTACTCACTGCTTAAAAATCCATACAATACTATTGCATCTTCACGTACCGCCGTATGTATATGTAATCTTACTTCTTTACCAATTGACAGCTGAGCAGAATGAGCAGCAGGCATGAACACTCTGTAGCCTACTCCGCCTGCAGTATCAATAATACAAAAATCAGCACATATCTGTCCTACAGTTCCTTTTAAAGTACCTATCATTTATTTCAACTCCTGCCATCTTCTGGTGGCCGCAGTATGCAAACCGCATATTGCTACAGCCAGAGCATCCGCTACGTCATCAGGTTTTGGTTTTTGTCTTATATTAAGCAGATGCTGTACCATATATGTTACCTGCTCTTTATTAGCACTTCCGGTACCTACAACAGCCAGTTTTATCTGTATGGGCGTAAACTCCAGAACGGGCAAATTATTGTTAGCTGCAGTAAGCATTACAACACCTCTGGCCTGACCAACAGCAATTGCTGTCGTTACATTTTTATTAAAAAACAATTGCTCTACACTCATTATATCAGGTTTATAAACCTTTATAAGCTCTGAAAGCTCTTCATATATTTTTTTTAAGCGCATTTCAGGCAGCATGTCCTTAGTAGTTATGACAGCCCCATAATGAATGGGTTTTAATCTGTTTCCCGTCAGCTCAACAAGGCCATAACCACAAATTGCCGTACCTGGATCTATTCCTAAAGCTAACAATATTTCTCTCCTAGCCGCATATAATCTGATTTATTATAGAAAAAAGCAGGCTGAAGCCTGCTTTTTATTATTCTTCGTCTTCCGGTAAGTCAGCGTTAGTATATACATCCTGAACATCATCAAGATCTTCAAGTGCATCTAACATTTTCTGAACTTTAGCTGCATCTTCTTCACTAAGTTCTGCCATAGTATCAGGAATCATAGAGATTTCAGACATTTCAACTTCAATGTTGTTGTCTGCCAGAGCTTTTTCTACAGCTTCAAAATCTTCAGGCTGAGTAGTAATCTCAAAACCGTCATCGTCACCTTTAATATCTTCTGCACCAGCTTCCAGAGTCATCATCATTAAATCATCTTCGCTGACACCAGCTTCACTGCTTACAACAAAAATACCTTTACGTTTAAACATCCAGTTTACGCAGCCAGTTTCGCCCATGTTTCCGCCATATTTGGAAAATACATGACGAACGTCAGCAGCAGTACGATTACGGTTGTCGGTTAAAGTGCTTACCATAACTGCAACGCCAGCAGGTCCGTATCCTTCATAAGTAATTTCTTCATAGTTGCTGCCTTCCAGAGCACCCTGGCCTTTTTGGATAGCGCGCTGAATATTATCTTTGGGAATGTTATTAGCTTTAGCTTTGGTCAAAGCCAGTTTTAATTTCATATTACCGGTAGGATCTGCACCACCCATACGTACAGCAATTGTAATTTCTCTGCTGATTTTAGTGGTAATCTTTCCACGCAAAGCATCAGCTTTACCTTTTTTATGTTTAATATTGGCCCATTTAGAATGTCCTGACATCTGAAAATCCTCCAAACTTACTTATAAAATAACATATAATTACTACAGTATTATACTACTTTAACGCTGTTTTTACAAGCTGACATCTTATATTAATATAATCTGGGAAAATATTTAAAAATTATGTAAAATCCTGCTGACATGGCAATAAACATTGTAAATGAGTCATAATCTATTTTTCCTGTTGCCATGGTATTCACTCCGGCTATAAAAATCATATTAAGCCATATAAATGCATATGCACACAAAAAAATACGCACATAAAAAGGTGGTTTTTTATATGGACTTGCATTATTTTTATCATTTTCACTGTTCATATTTTTGTACACTTTCTGATCTGCTGTTGAGTTCTTCAACTTTGCCTATATTCTTTTGCAGTATGTTAGCACGTTTTACTGCACTTTCAATAGAATTTTCTGCCTCAATAAGCTTTTTACCTGTTTTCTCTAAGGACATTGCAAGTTTATTAACATCATTTTTTATACCGGATAAAAGCTCCCAAACTTTTTCATTATTTTGCTGAATGGCAATTGTTCTGAATCCTATCTGCAAGCTGTTTAAAAGTGCAGTTAAAGTGGTAGGCCCTGCAATACATACACGATAGGTATTTTGCAGCAAATCTACAAGCCCGGGTATATTCACAGCTTCATTAAACAACCCTTCACTTGATAAATACATTACCGCAAAATCAGTTGAATAAGGAGGCTTAATATACTTATCCCTGATATCTTTAGCTTCACTTTTTATTCTTTTTTCCAGCTGCTTAAGTGCATTTGCAGCTGCATCTGCGTCCCCGCACTCTCTGGCGGACAACAGGCGCTGATAGTCTTCCTGAGGAAATTTAGCATCAACAGGCAATAATATATTTTTATCACCACTCGGAATAATTAATGCAAATTCTACCCTGCAGCCACTGCCCTTTTCAATCTCTGCATTTTCAACAACCATAGTTTTCGGTAAAACATCATATATTAAGGCAGCCAGCTGCATCTCGCCCCAGATACCTCTTGTTTTTACATTAGTCAAAATACGTTTTAAATCGTTTACACCACCTGCAAGAGTCTGCATTTCGCCAATTCCCCTGTGCATTTCTTCCAGTCTTGCACTGACCATGGAAAATTTTTTATCCAGAGATTCATTAAGCCTTTCATCAACAGTAAATCTTATCTGCTCAAGGCTCTGATTTGTTAAGTCAGCCAGCCGGGCAACTCGTTTATCAATCTGCTCGCTTAGCTTATCTGAATTACTCTGATTTTCTATTCTCGTAGCTCTTGCCAATGTATTTTGCTCTGTACGTAAATCCCTTGTTGTTTCATAAAATAATCTTTCCAGTGCTTCTATCTGCTTTACAAATTCAGTATCATTATGTTTGCTGCTGTTTTTTATAAAAATAATCAGTAAAATTATTATAATAAGCATTAATACAGCTATTATAGCAAGTAATAAATTATCCATTTTTCCTCCATTGAACAGTAAATTTTACTCACTATTATAGCAAATTGTCATTTTATTTGACAAAATTTCAAAAACTATTTCTTTAATTTTCTTTTAGTGTATAATTAACTTAACTAAATGTTTAATCAATTTGCGAGGTAAAATATGTCAGAAATTTCTAACAATATCAGTGAAAGCGCTAATAAAATTTTACAGGCATCCATACAGCTTTTTGCAGGAAATAATTTTAATGCAGTATCTATCAAACAAATTGCTGCTGCAAGCGGCGTCAACAGCGCGCTTATATCGTACTATTTCGGAGGCAAAAAAAATCTTTATCAGGAAGTTTTGACAGTTCAGTCCGAGCTTTTTGCTGAGCTGACCGAAAAAATACGTAATCTTGATACTACCCCTTTAAATAAATTGCATAGCTACGTAAATTCTATTGCCGAATTGCAGCAGACTCACCCACACTGTATTCATCTTATTTACAGAGAATTACTTTCACCTCAGCCAATGTTTGAAAACTTTGTAAAAAACAAGCTTTACAAGGTTCATCAGTTTATGACAGAGCTTGTATCAGAAGCTATTGCCTGCGGAGAAATATCCAGTAAAATGCAGCCAACACATGTTGCTTTTACATTGGAAAGTATCATTATGTTCTTCTTTTTGACTCATAGTCAGGTAAGAGATTTAGGAAATTTTGAAGAAGGAAAAGAAATTGATTATTTGAGTCAGACTCTTAATACCTATCTGGCATCTCTCAGCTGATAAGGAGGTTCTGCATATGCCTACTTTAAAAAATAAAAAAGTTATTGCAGGTATTCTAACTGTTGTTTTAGTTTTAATCTGCTGGCAGCTCTACAGTTCCTTAAGGGAAAAACCGGAACAGAAAACGTATATTCCTTATGTTAAAACTGTTACCATCGGCAAAACAGACCTTTCTGAAGCAGATGTCTTCCCCGGTGAAGTACGCGGCAGATATGAAAGTAATCTGTCTTTTCAGGTTACCGGAAAAATCACTGCCCGTCTTGTTAATATAGGTGACAGCGTACAAAAAAATCAGATTTTAATGCAGTTAGATCCTAAAGATGTTCTGCAAATTGTGGAAAACAGCAATGCGCAATATGCTTCTGCTTTGGCAAACCAAAAGCTTGCAGAAGATAATGCGCAGCGTTACGCATCATTATATGCCAGCGGAGCCGTAAGCAAAGCCTCTCTTGACCAGTATAACACTCAGCTTGAAGCAGCTAATGCAGCGTTAAGACAGGCTCAGGCTCAGGTTAACAGCAGTCAGAATCAGCTTGACTATACTACTTTACGCAGTGATATTGATGGTATAGTTGCCAATATATCAGGCGAAGCAGGTCAGATTGCTGCAGCAGGAACACCTGTAGCTACGGTAATAAAAAACGGTGAGCGCGAGATACAGATTGATATTCCTGAAAATAAGCTGAAAAATATAAAAATTAATCAGCAGGCTTATATAACTTTCTGGGCTCTCAATAACCTTCAGGTTACCGGATCTGTCAGAGAAATATCTCCGGTTGCTGACCCTGTTACCAGAACTTATCAGACACGTGTTGCAATCAGTGATATGCCCTCTGAAGCAAAGCTTGGCATGACAGCTAAAGTTACCTTCCCGAAAACAGAAAAAAATGAAACAGTTCTCCCTCTTAACTGCATTTATCAAATAAATAATCAGCCTCAGGTATGGGTAATTCAGAATGAGCGTGTACAGCTACGCAATATTGAAGTAGCATCTTACTCAGGCAATAAAGTAATAGTTAAAAGCGGTTTAAAAAATGGCGATATAGTAGTTATCAGCGGAATCGATAAGCTTATTGAAAATCAGCAGGTAAAAGTCACTGAAAGTGGTGATCTGTAATGAAGCAAAACAACTGGGCTGAATGGTCCATCAAACATAGGCAGATTGTTTATTTTTTTGCTTTTCTTGTTCTTGTTATGGGAATTTACTCTTTTAAATCCCTTGGACGCAGTGAAGACCCTAACTTTACAGTCAAGCAGATGGTTGTTTCCGCTGCATGGCCCGGAGCCAGCGCAGCAGATGTTGAACACTATCTTACAAACGAACTGGAAAAACAGATTCAAAACGTCCCCAACGTAGATAAAATTACCAGTTACTCCAGACCAGGCGTAAGCGTTATTACAGTTTATCTAAAAGACGAAGTCCCCGGCAATCAGGTTCGTCAGCACTGGCTTGAACTTAGAAATATGGTAAATGATATCTCCGGAAATCTTCCAGCGGGAACGTTAGGACCATTTTACAACGACAGATTTGACGATGTTTACGGCAATATCTATGCTCTTACAGGAAATGATTTTTCTTATGAAGAAATGCGTCGTTATGCTGAAAAAATACGCCTTATTTTTACTTCTGTACCCGACGTCAAAAAAGTAGAATTAATAGGTGTGCAGGATGAAAAAATATTTATACAGATGGACACCGCCAAATTGTCACAGCTTGGTCTTGATATTAACACCATAGCTTCTCTGATTAAGGCTCAAACTGCAGTTACTCCGTCTGGAATGATTGAAACAGATACATCAAATGTTTATCTGCGTCTTTCAGGATCTCCGGAAAGTGTTACAAATATACAAAACATTTTAATTAATGTTAACGGAAGATCTTTTCGCCTTGGTGATATTGCTGAAGTAACAAGAAGCTATGAAGACCCTCCAGCAAGCAAAATGTATTTTAACGGACAGCCTGCTTTAGGTATAGCAATTTCTATGGATGACGGCGGCGATAATATTGCCCTGGGAGAAAATCTGAAAAATGAAATTATAAAAATAAAACAGGAATTGCCTTTGGGATTAGAAATCAATCAGGTTGCCAATCAGCCCGAGGTAGTTAAAAACTCTATCAGCGAATTTTCTGAAAGCCTTTATGAAGCAATTTTAATCGTTCTTGCGGTAAGCCTGTTCTCTCTTGGCAGAAGAAGCGGATATGTTATATCTTGCTGTATTCCATTAATTTTACTGGGAACATTTTCTGTAATGTTTGCTCTTGGCATTGATCTGCACAAAATCTCTTTAGGCGCACTTGTTATCTCTCTCGGTATGCTTGTAGATGACGCTATTGTTGTAGTAGAGCTTATGGAAGTAAAAATGTCCGAAGGCTGGGATCGTCTTAAGGCAGCGTCGTACGCATTTCAAACTTGCGCATGGCCACTTTTAACAGGAACGGTTATTACCTGTCTTGGATTTATGCCAATTGCATTTTCTCAGGCCAGTGCATCTGAGTTTGCATTCAGTCTTTTTCCCGTAATGACTGTAACTCTGCTTTTCTCCTGGGTAGTATCAGCAACACTGGCGCCTGTTTTAGGTTATGAATGGATAAAACCTGCTGTTATAAAAAAAGAAAATTTTAATACTGCATTTTATAATGGTTTTCGCAAACTTTTATCTGTATCCTTAAAGCATCGCCTTACGGTTATTACCTTTACAATTATCTTGTTTATTTTCTCAATTTTTATGATAAGGTTTATCAAGCAGGAGTTTTTCCCTGCTTCTGTACGGCCGGAACTGCTTGTGGAGCTTAACACGCCTGAAGGATCATCTATAAAAGCAACTGATACTGCAGCCAGAAAGCTTACTGACCTTATAAAAAATGATGCAGAGCTGGACAGTGTCGCCACATATGTTGGTGAAAGTGCTCCGCGTTTTGTACTGGTTCTTGATCCGGTTCAGCCACGCAGTAACTATGCACAGCTTGTAGTCGTAGCCAAAGATATTGAAAGCAGAAAGCATCTGGAAAAGAAGATTCATCAACTTGCAGAAGAACATCTTCCTGAAACTACCATATTTACTCGTACTATTCCTCTTGGACCGCCTTCTCCGTATCCTGTAATGATCAGAGTCAGTGCAGCTAACGCCCAGGATGCCAAATTATATGCGCAGAAAGTACGTAATGTTATGGTTCAGGATCCTGATATAACAGCAACACGCTTTGACTGGATGGAGCAATCCAGAGCCGTAAAAATAGCAATTGATAACGATAAACTTATCCAAATGGGCTTAACCAGACAAAACGTTGCCCTTGCACTTCAATCGCAAATTTCCGGATATACTGTTGCAAATTATCTGGAAAATGACAAGGAAATCGATATTGTCTTTCGTTTGGAAGCTGCCGACAGAAAAGACATCTCTCAGCTTGAAACTATCTCCATACCAACTGCCGGCGGTGCTGTACCCTTGTCACAAATAGCTGATATTGAATATGCCAGTGAAGATACCATGATATGGAGACGTAACCTTGTTCCCACAATAACAGTAAGCGGCAGCATAACGGATGATGTTACAGGCAACGATGTTACGTCCAGAATATTCGACAAACTTGCTGATCTGCGAAAGAATCTGCCGGCAGGAGTTACTATTGAAATAGGCGGATCTCTTGAAGACAGCAATAAAACTTTAAACCATCTGCTAAAGCCTGTACCCGTCATGATAGTCCTGATGATGATACTGCTGATGTTACAGTTACAGGATGTACGTAAGCTTTTTGTAATTTTATGTACTGCTCCTTTAGGTATAATAGGCGTTATATGGGGACTGCTGATATTTAATTCTACTTTAGGATTTATGGCAGAACTTGGAATTCTGGCTCTTACAGGTATAATTATCCGCAACAGTGTTGTATTAATAGACCAGATACAGCAGCATCTTGATATGGGAATGCGTCCTTATGATGCCATAATAGAATCTGCTATCGTAAGATTCAGACCTATTATGCTGGCAGCCTTTACTACTGTACTTGGGCTTATACCACTCTTTGCCAGTGTATTCTGGAACGCTATTGCTGTAGCGATAGCAGCCGGATTAACAGGCGCAACCTTACTGACACTTGTAGTTTTGCCTGTTATTTACTCAATGGTCTTTCGTATAAAAAACTGACCAGCAAAAATAAAAAACGAAGATTTCATTAAGAAATCTTCGTTTCTTTATTTCTCCACATACAATTCCTTTACAACAGCATCTACTAAGGAGCCAATGCTTGATACAGATTTTTCTGCCGGTAACCCTGAAGCATCATAACCTAACGGCAATTCTGTACATGCTGTCATCAGCGGCAAATTCTTTTCATTCCATAATTCATAAGCCAAATCTTTAAATAATAAACCAGCAGCATACAGATTATTTTCTTTAACTTTATAAATAATCTGCTGAGCTGTATCACTCTGCTGATCATTGGGAATAAAAAGTTTATAGCCATATTTATCAGCATATTTCTGATAAATACCGGTTGCTCTTGTACCCTTTGTAGAAAGCATCCACGCACCTTCCGGTGACAATTTTTGCGCTGCCAAAACGGTTGCTTCTACTATATGTACTAATGGTACAGGAAGTTCATCTTTAAACTGGTCGATAAAATAATGTGCAGTGTTGCACGGAACAGCTAATACATCTGCTCCCATATCACATAATTTCAGCAAATCAGACTTTATCTGCAATAAAGGACTTTCACCACATCCCAATATAGCTGATGATCTGTCCGGAATATCAGAGTCGCCAATCATATAAACAACAGGATGCTCCTGATCCTTTTCTGCCGGACATTTTAAAGCTAAAACCCTTAAAAATTCTGCTGCTGCAGCCGGTCCCATACCTCCAAGAACACCTAGTTTTTTTCCATTCTTTTTCAATGCCACATTAATCACTTCTTTCACTAGAACTAATGAACTGATAATAAGTTTAACACAATAACTGCTCTAATACTATCTTTATTTTTATTCTGATTGACAGTATTTTAATGCAGAAGTAAAATATTATTAATTATTAGGAAACGAGGTATCCATTATGTCCATAGAAAAGGTACGTAACTATTTTAAAACTTTCAATATAGAAGATCGCGTTATTGAATTTGCTACATCAAGCGCAACTGTTGAACTTGCTGCTCAGGCAGCTGGCTGTGAACCAGCACGAATTGCCAAAACACTTTCTTTTAAAGTAAACGACAAATGCATTTTAATTGTTACTGCAGGTGACAGTAAAATAGATAATTCTAAATATAAACACTTCTTTGGCGTTAAGGCAAAAATGCTTACAGCTGAAGAAGTAGAACCTTTAATCGGACATGCCATAGGCGGAGTTTGTCCCTTTGCTGTAAACGATAATGTAGAGGTATATCTTGATATTTCCTTAAAGCGCTTTAATACATTTTTCCCTGCCTGCGGCAGTCATAACAGCGCCATAGAACTTACACCAGACGAACTTGAAAAATATTCCAGCAACTGTAAAGGTTGGTTTGACCTGTGCAAAGGCTGGCAGGAAAATTAAAATAAGGACTGTATTGAAAAATATCAATACAGTCCTTATTTTTTATAACAGCAAAATACTTATAATGACAGCATTTAAAAGTATTATTAACGTAACATACAAAGAATCAAGGTATGTGCCGCTATAATAATAAAGCGCTCCGCAGGCAAACGGAATAAACAAAAAGTTTAAAAGAATGCTTATTTTTACATTACTCTTTATTTTTTGCATCATATATTCACTTATTTTAATTGTCTGTAAAATGAGACTTAAATCACGTTGCAAGAAGGTTATATTAGCATTTTCATTCAGCCTGTCACCTAAGCTTATGCTTATATCCGCACAGGACTGAAGCTTTCTGTCACAATTATTATTGCTCACCAGTGCCACATACTCCCCTGCCTGCTGCATACTTCTGATCAGCTGATACTTATCAGCAGCAGACAAATCAGCAATATATTTTTGAATAGCCAAATTTTTTGCAACACGTTCTCCTGCCTGGCTGTTATCACCGGAAATCATGATAGTACGAAGTCCGCTGTCATTAATTGCTTTCAAGGCCAAACTATCTTCCTCAAACATTTCTTCAGCAACAGCAAATAAAGCACAGATATGTCTTCCGGCAGCAAGATAAACAATAAAATTTCCTTCACTGCCAAGAAGCTCAGCCTCTCTCCTTACTTCTCCATTTATCAGGCACTTATCTTTTATAAACTCATCTGTTCCTAAAAAAATTCTGGTATTCTGACATAAAGCGCTGATGCCCTTACCTATATCTTCCTTTACCTTTGAGCACTCAATTAAATCTTCAGCACTTACAAGTTCCCTAAAGCATTCTGAAAACGGATGTATACTGTTTTGTACAAGAGAAGCCGCCAGACAAACTGCAGCTTTTTCGTTTACACCATTAAAAGTTTTTATATGCGTACAAATAAATTTATTTTTAGTTAATGTTCCGGTTTTACTCAGTAAAACAGAAGATATTTTTCCAGCATTAATAATAGCCTGAGCACTTTTATAGATGATACCTTTTTTAGCACCACTTTTGGCAGCATTAAGAAATGGCACAGTAGCAGCAATATATAAAAAGCAGGGGCTTGCCAGCAATAAAACAGCCAGCCCTGTATTAACAGCAAAATTAAGATTACCAGTGTAAAAAAGCCAGTTTATAGCAGTAAGAACAGTTATAACAGCTATAACAGGAATAAAAATCGCTGCCTTTTTCTGCTCTGAAAATAAGTCTGACAAATTGATATACGCATTACTTTTTTTACTTGATGCAGAGCGGGGAATATCATCAATTTTTACATAAAGCTCCCCATTAATAACAAAAGATCCGGCAAAAACTTTACTTCCCCTGGACTTATTTACAGGTCTGCTTACTCCATTTACTCCGCTTTCATCTACTACAGCTTCTCCAGAAACAACAATTCCATCTCCGACAATTTTACTTTCAGAATCAAAAAAAATTATGTCTTTCGGAAAGATCATATCTTCAGAAACTTCAACAGTACAATCATTTTTACATAACATAACCTTTACCGGGCATTCATTTTTCTCCATGCCACAGCAATTATCGTTTATCAGCGCAATCCTATCTTTAAAATATTCTCCCAGATAAGCAAAAAACAATATCAGACATATGGGCGCAAAATATAAGCCAGAGACAAATTCTCTTTTGCCAGATATAATATTCGCCATACTGAACAGACTATATAAAAAAGCTGTACTGCAAGCTACAGCAATAACAGAATACATTCGTGGCTCTCCATAAAGAAGATCTTTCAGGCCATTTGTAATAAAGCCACGCATTTTTATTATAAGCGGCAAAGTTAAAAGAAATAACGCAACAGATATGAAGGTAACTGCATCATATTTATAAGCTATAAAGTTCTTACTCATAAGAAACATTACAACGTTCAAAACAACAGCAACTACGCATACTGATGCATATAAAAATATGTTCTTACGGCTTTTTTCTAAAATTTCTTCTTTGCCTGTCTCTTCAATATCATCAAAACTTGCTTCATAACCACATCTATCAACTGCAGCTTTTAATAACTCTGCGTCTGTATCATCAGCAGTACGGATTTTAGCCCTGGCTGTTACAATATCAATATCAGCAGCATCAACGCCTGCCACGCTCTTAACTATTCTTTCTATGCTTGTAACATCAAGTACCGAATGCATCCCCTTGATTTTTAAAACAATTAATTTCATATTGCATCCTCCATATGATTTCATATTAACAATGCAATAATTGTTTGTCAATAAAGCCAAAAGCACTTTCATGTGAAAGTGCTTTTCTTAAATTACAGCTCATCTTTAAATACAGAACCACCAATGAACTCTCTCAAAATAGAGTTATTGGGAATTACATTATCATCAATTTCTCTTACATGGTTTAAAAGGCCCAATAACCTTCTGGCAGAATAATATGCCTTGCCGGACTCAGGTGTTATCTCTTTTAATCTTGGCTCTGCATATTTTTTTAATACAGCAAATTCATAAATCAATGTTGTATTAAACATAACATCTGCACTGGACTGAAACGGGAAAATATACTTTTCTTCACCTTCTCGGACATTATCCCACAGCTCCAGCGTTGCAACAGCATCATGAGACCTGAACTGTGAATCACGAACAATTCTGCGTAAAAGACGCATGTCAGTAGTATTTATACGGTTATATTCATCCATTGACATGGGGGTTAACGCACTTACATAAATTTTCATTTTATTAATAGCAGGAATGGCTGCTGTCAATTTATCATTCAGTCCATGAATACCTTCTACAACCAATACAGAATCATCTGACATCTGTATTTCCTTGCCGCGATATTCACGCACACCGGTACGGAAGTTATATTTAGGTATTTTTACCTTTTCGCCATGCAGCAGCTTATGCAAATGATCATTAAACAATTTCAGATCTATAGCATCTATTGTCTCAAAATCATAACTTCCATCCGGCTTTTTAGGGCTGTCTACCCTGTTTAAATAATAGTCATCCATAGATACAGACATCGGTCTGATTCCATTAACTGCTAACTGTATGCTCAGCCTTTGGGCAAATGATGTCTTGCCAGAAGATGAAGGGCCTGCAATAAGGATAAGCTTCAATTCGCTTCTTCTGGCAGCAATTTCATCTGCAATGGCAGCTATTTTTTTCTCGTGTAATGCTTCAGCAACCTGAATTATTTTATTTGCCGCGCCAATTTCTATAATATGATTTAACTTTCCGACTGTATTGCAATGTATCATTTCTGACCATTCTTCTGCCTCATGAAATACTTCATTCAGGCGTGACTGATCAACAAATTCAGGCAGTACATCCCAGCTTCCTGTATCTGGATAATTAAGAACTACTCCATTATCATATTTTATCAAAGCAAAGTTAGGAACATAGCCTACATCGGGACACATGGGTCCAAAGAAATACCCGGACTGACCTTGCAGATAATAAATAGTTATTATAAGATTTTCATCAACTTCACATAATAAAGACTTACTGTCACTGCTGCAAGTGCCGGCAAATTTTTCCATAACCTCTGCTTTAGACATTCTTTCTAAAGTAATAGGCACTCTTTCAGAAACCATTTGTTTCATAGCAGCTTCTATTCTGGCAAAATCAGCAGCTGTTAATTTTTCTTCGCTATCATCTGTACAATATAAGGCACTGCCTAAAGTATTTCTTACTTCAATTTTTATATCAGGATACAGACGCTTAGCAGCAGTAATAAACAGGAACAGTAATGTTCTTACATAAACACGCATGCCTTCAGCATTATTTACTTCAATAAAATCTACAGTTCCATCCACATCTATAGCTTTTTGCAGATCATACGCTTCACCGTTAAAAATACCGGCAACAATGGGAGAACCATAATTTTTCTGGAAGAGCGGTACTATATCCAGCAAGCATCCTCCGCTGGGAATTTCAATAACCTGTCCGTCACGATAAGTAAGTTTAAGCATATTACACCTCACTAGTTATACATGATAGCTAAAATAAAAAGCCGAAGCTTGGCAGCTCCGGCTACAAAATTATTTTTCAACTTCCTGCATTGCTGCATAAACTTTAGCAGCCATGCCTTTAATCTTTTTAAGGGGTACAGCACAAACAGCAATACGTACACCTGCAGCTAAAGGAACGGCAAAAATATTATCTTCATGTAATTTTTCGCAAATAGCATCAGGGTTTTTAGCAGGAATAGAAAGGAAGAATCCTGCTACATACGGTAACATCGGTAAACCGCAAGCCTGTGCTTCTTCTGTAAACAAATCGGCACGAGCTTTAATCATTTTATAATAATAATCTCTTTCGTCTTCAGTAGCTTTCAGCAGCTCAGGATTACTGTAAATAGTAGCTAAAGTACGCATAGCCGGACGATTGATATTAGACCATGTTGCACGGCTGGTATACTGGTTAATTGCTGCAAACTCATCAATAATCTCTTTGCTGGAAGAAATACCTATCATAGCACCGGTACGCTGTCCATAAAGAGTAAATCCTTTAGACATGCTGTAGCCAACAATAGTAAGAATATTAGCAGGCAGTCCGGAAAGTTTTTTGAAAATCTTTCTTACAGATTCTTTCTCACCTGCGTAGTCAATATATGCTACATCAAGGAAGAAAATTATGTTCTTGCCATTGTCTTTAGTAGCATTTTTCAATACATTTAAAACTCCGTCCATATCTTCTTCAGACAGACTGTATCCAGTAGGGTTGTGAGCAGGAGTATTTAAAATATACAGCAGGCTATCCTGTTTGCTCAAAAGTTCTTCTACTTTTTCCTGTAAAGCAGCAAGATTAAATTTATTGTTATCATCTAACATTTTGTAAGTTGTAAAATTGCGGCCCATATCATTGCAAAGAACTTTGTATGCTCCCCAATACCAGTCGGAACAAAGAGCGGTTTCGCCTTCTTCCATATAGTTCCAGATTGCATGGTGAATAGCACCTGTTCCGCCTGCAGTTGCAACAGCAGCAATATATCCTTCAGGACGGGAAGTGCCAAAAGCAGCAGTCAAGACACATTCCAGATATTCAGGTAATCCGGAAATAGGCGCATAAGCAATTAATTCATTAGTTTCCAGACTGCGATATACATTTTCTACAGTAGGAAGGCAAACTAATTTTTCTTCTTCATCTAAAATAGCACCAATAGTAGCGTTGGTTACATTATCTTTGCCATATTTGGCACTTGCAGCAACAGCAGCGGCATTAGCAGCAAAAATTTTATCCTGAGCAGCCTTGCCTCTGGCATGCTTTGCAGCAATACTTGTTAACATACTTAATTACCCCTTTCACGACACATTAAATAAAATAAACAACATATAATGTTATTATCACACCAAAAAGTTGAATGGTCAATATGCTGATTACAGATCAATAACAGTGGCACCGCTGCCGCCTGTTTCAATTGATGCTGTTTCCATCCTTCTTACAAACTTGTTATTTTCAAGATAAGCAGTAAGTCCGGCTCTTAAAGCACCTGTACCCTTACCATGTATCAACCGTAACTGATTTATGCCTGCCAAAAGGGCATCATCAATAGCTTTATCAACTACAGGAATAGCCTCATTTAAGGTCATGCCTCTAAGGTCAATTTCCTGTTTGGCACTGGAACTTTTTGCCACAAACATCTGATGTGCATATCCTGCTTTTTTACGTTTTTTAACCGATTCCGGCTCAGAACTAACTGGCTGAGCCTTGGTAATCAGGCAGCTTTTCATAGGAATATTCATTTTAAGAATACCCACCTGAACAGTAACCTCATTACCTTTAATATCTGTAATAATGCCATTTTTTCCTAAAGAAATAACATAAACATGCAATCCCTTTTTAGCATTGTCTTTAGTAAGACTTTGTCCTTCCGGCACAGGCGCATCTTCACTAAACTGTTTATCCAGTTTTTTACGTGCTTCTTCAGCAGCCTGCTGCAGTCTTTTAGTATCAAAATCAGCCTTCAAGGAACGAAGTTCCTTAAGTACCGCTTCTGACTCTCTGCGGCTCTTTCGATAAATATCATCAGCCTGTTCTCTGGCTTTACGCAGCATTTCGGCTTTACGGCGTTCAAAATCCTGCTTGGCATGAGCCAGTTCATTACGCAAATGTTCACTTTCCAGACGCAGCTGTTCTATTTCTCTGCTGCTGCTTTCATATTTTCTGCGTTTACCCTCCAGCTCCTGCAGAACATTTTCCATATGCGCATGCTCCTGATTTAAGAGCCTGCCGGCCTGATTAACAATTTCTTCTGCCAATCCCAGGCGCCTGCTTATATTAAAAGCGTTACTGCTTCCCGGAACTCCCATCAAGAGCCTGTAAGTGGGCCTTAATGACACAGGATCAAATTCTACACTGGCATTTTCCATACCGTCTCTTTCATAAGCAAAGCTTTTCAGCTCGCTATAGTGGGTAGTTATAATAGATAAAATCCCCTGATTGTGCATATGCTCAATCATCGCCATAGCCAATGCGGCACCTTCGTTAGGATCTGTACCTGCACAAATTTCATCTATCAAAACTAAATCTCCGCTCTGAACTTCAGCCAATATGCTGATAATATTTTTCATATGTCCGGAGAAAGTACTGAGGCTTTGCTCAATACTCTGCTCGTCACCAATATCCGCATAAACTGCTCTGAACACCGGTAATTTAGCACTCAAAGCCGGTACAAACATGCCGCACTGCGCCATTAAGGAAAATACGCCTACAGCTTTTAAAGCAACGGTTTTACCACCGGTATTAGGACCGGTAATTAATAGAGTATTAAATTTATCACCCAGTTCAATATCTAACGGAACTACCTGCTCCTGATTTAAAAGCGGATGCCTGCCTTTAGATATTTCTATTTTTCCGCCAACCAGCATCATGGGTCTTGTGGCATGCTGTTCCTGCGCAAGATAAGCTTTGGCACATATAACATCAAGTTCTGTAAGCGTATCAAGAGAACTTAAAATATTAGCAGCCTCACTGCCTACATTACCGGAAAGTTGTTTTAAGATGCGCTCTATTTCCTCTTTTTCTTCAGCTGCATACCTTTTTATATCATTGTTCAAATTAACAACAGCAAGCGGCTCAATAAATAATGTTGCACCAGTACCGGACTGATCGTGCACTATGCCCGGAAAATTCATTTTGTATTCCTGTTTGATAGGAATAACATAACGGTCACCGCGCATGGTCACAATATTATCCTGAAAATATTTCTGATTATTAGGATCATGCAAAATGCTGTCTAATTTTTCTTTAACTCTGTTTTTAGATATCAAAATAGCATTTCTGAGTCCGCTCAATTTAGGTGAAGCAGTATCTTTTATTTCTCCGTGATCATCAACAACACTGTCAATCTGTTTTTCAAGCTTAGTCAGAATACACAAATTTTCTGCATACTCATTTAAAACAGGAGCAAGCTCAGCCTCATCCTGTAAAAACAGTTTCATTTGTTTAAATGCAGCAATGGTTGTCATAATATTCATCAGCGCTTCTGTATCAAGAATTCCGCCTATTTCAGCTCGCTTTACATCAGAAGCTATATTATGCGCACCACCAAAAGGAAATCTTCTTCCATTATCTAAAATATACAGTGCTTCAGCTGTTTCCTGCTGCAGCTTTTTAACCTTTTCAAATCTGCTTTCTACCTGTATGGCTAAGGCAGCTTCCCTGCCTAAGGATGTAGCAGTTTTTGACGCCAGCATATTTTTTACTTTATCAAATTCTAAAGTCTTAACAGCAAATCTTGCCATTTATACACCTTCTTTTACAATACTCCTCTGAAATAATGTCCACGAGTTGTATTTGGTAAATTCTCTTCAATATGTAGTTCATCATTTAACACACTTTTATACATAAATGTTATTTTAGCAGTTTCTGCCTCGTCATAACTGCGGGCATCTATACGCAGATATTTTACACCGATACTTTCCATGTGCCTAATATTGGTAAGCATGGACAAGTCATGAGCATTAAGGATATGCATTCTGCAATACTGATCAGTTGCTACAGGGAACTTGGCGTCTTTTCTGTCGCTCAGATATAACTGCTCACGACAATTGAACTTACATGCTCCTTTATGCAGATCACCTAAAAAGCTTCCGCCGACACAGTATTCAGAAACCATCATTTCAATGCGGCCCTGTACCAGACATTCTAAAGGTACTGGCGAAACAGCAGCAAGATGCTCTACCTGTGCCATAGTAAGCTCTGCAGATAAAACAGCTCCGCAGGCATTATTTTCTCTCCAGAAATCAAGTGCCTGAACATTATATATATTCAAACTTCCATCTGCCCATAGTTTTAACTTATCATATTGCTGAGCCATAAGCCACAAACTGTTATTATTTATATAAACAAAATCAGGCTGCAGTTCATTCCATAAAGCAAATAATTTTTCAAAATAGCTTAACTGATTTTCTTTTACTATACGAGGTGTCGCAAAAGCAATTTCTTTTCCATAACTTCTTGCTATTTCTGCCGCTTTCCTGTAGTCGTCATTGGTAACAAGTTTGGTACTGAAACAGTCTCCGGCAAATAAAATCCTATCTGCACCATTTTTTACTGCCTCGTACACTTTGGCAATGGTATCACAATGAACAACAAGATAGCTATGCTTACTGCGGCTTATCTTTTCTTCCGGAATGAGATTTTTCTCTGCGCTGTAAACCTGTTTTCTGGCAGGTGCAAACGCTTCCAATCTGCTGGCATCTAAAGATTCTACAGCCATACGTCTGGCCTCATTCATTTCGCTCATTGGCACCATAACATTTTCATCATGCTCAAAAATCATAGATTCCAAGCAGTATTCACTTGTACCAAGTCTGTCAATCTGCTTACGCACAACATCATCAGTTAAGGCTCTCTTTAAGGCAGGTTCAACAATAAAATCTGTTTCTCCGTAACCTACGTTGCCTTCATCATCAGTCAGCACTACTTTCATAGGTTCACCCAGTTTTGCAGTCACGACCGCAGCAACAGGAATTCTTTTTTTAGCATCAGCACCAAAAAACTGCTGTGCATACTGCATAAGATCACTGTCTAAAGTTCTGAAAACACGATCATTTAACCTTACGCCATTTGGTACATCAATAGTAACATTTTCTCCAATGTAGCCTACTTCTGCTTCTACACCATTTTTAATTAATGATGTCACCGTAGTGCCGACACGACCGCCTACAGTAACCCAAAATTCCAAGCCGTCGCCTAAATGCAGTTCTTTATCCAGCTTAATAACTGCTTTATTCTTAGTTTTATCAATTTTAGCAACTCGGCCAACAAGCACGCCTCTGTTATTCGGCCGTCTGTCACTCATCATTAATTTTCCCGGTCTGCCTGTTAAATATGCCGTTGTGAAATCACGATTAAAAATCTGCTCAATATTTTCTAAATCTTTATCAGGAACAACATACTCTCCAGCCAGATAACTGTCAATAGCTCTTCTATAAGCATCAACCACAACAGCTACATATTCGGGGCGTTTCATTCTGCCTTCTATTTTGTAAGAAACAACGCCCTTTTCAATAAGCTGTGGCAATATGGATAAAGTATTCATATCTTTAGGGCTGAGCAGATACTGACCGGCATCTTTCCCCTGCAATACGTCTTCATTGTTTGTATTAACAAGCTTATAAGGCAGTCTGCACGGCTGCGCGCAGCGTCCTCTATTGCCGCTGCGTCCGCCAATTAAACTGCTCATCAGGCATTGTCCTGAATAACAAACACATAAAGCACCATGGATAAATGTTTCAATTTCACTGCCAACATCACAGGCAGCTTTTATTTCGTCCAGGCTTAATTCGCGTGCCAGTACACTGCGTTCCATACCTGCATGAACTGCAAATTTTACACCTTCACTGTTTGTTATAGTCATTTGGGTGCTGGCATGTAATGGAAGCTCCGGCACAATTTTTTTTGCCAGATGAATTACACCAAGATCCTGAACTATAATACCATCCACACCAACATTATTTAAAAATATCAGATAATCAGCTAATTCTTTAGTTTCACTGTCATCAACTAATGTATTAACTGTAATATAAATACGAACTCGGTGCATATGCGCAAAATAAACAGCTTTAGCCATTTCTTCACGATCAAAATTGCTGGCATACTGTCTTGCACCAAATGACTTACCGCCCATATATACTGCATCAGCTCCTGCATTAACAGCAGCTTCCAGTGCTTCCCAGCTTCCAGCAGGAGCCAGTAACTCTATTTTACATTCTTTATTCATAGTCAACCTCAATTATCGTTCCTTAGCCAACTGAAGAATCTTTTCATAACGTTTACGCAAATTGTATAATTCAGCCGCCAGATCCAGTGCTGTCCAAACAGCTACCTTTTCTGTACTGCCGGTACCCGTTTTCTCTGCCAGTTCCTGCATCTTTTCATCAACAAGCCCTGCTACCGCTCTGACTTCTTCCTCTGAAGCTTCTGTCCGTAAAATATATGTTTCATTAAATATCTTTACGGAAATACTGCTTTTTCCCATAGCTACTCCTCAACAACTACCTTAAAACTAAATTTATTTATACTCTGTCTTTCCCATGGTCTTTTATACTCCATGGTCACAGTATATTCACCGGCTTTCTGTGCTGCCAGAAAAATAATTTCAACACCGCCTACACCAGTTCTGTCATCTTCTCTTGGCATAATAAAGGAGCTGCCAACTTTTTGCACACATCCCTGAGCATTACCGTCCAAAACTACATCCCAGCGATATCCTGTAGATGGATTTGAATCAAGCTTAAGCGCCATTAAGTTGCCTTTTTCAATATGCAGCACCTTATCAGCAGCATTATGTGTCAGTCTGGCAACCTGTACAAGTCTGCCAGCAGAACCAATACGCATGTGCGCAGCTAACTTACCATATTCAACAAATTTGTTATAACTGCCACTTGCAGAATCTCTGAGGTATAATCCATCATCAGCAAACAAAATATCCTTGTAGCTGCCCAATACAGTACTAACTTCAGAGCTTTCTACAAAAAAATCACCCAAAACAAACTCTCTGCCAGTTGTTAAGTCGATATTTACACCTTGATAAGCTACTTTTCCGTTACCTTCTGCTTTAAGCAAAATACCCAGCAAGCTAGGTCTGTTCAGCTTAATATCATAAGTAACATGTGCGTTATTACCCACTTTATCAGCAAGTTCACGCACCTTGCTGTTTAAAACAGAATTAGCCTGTTTTTCCATATCGACATCTTCATTTCCATCAATATATGGTACAGCACCACTTACATTTTTATAATTTACAGCAGAAGACAAAACTGTAGTATTTTGTCCGGCAAAAACGGGAACACACAACATCATACATAATAAAGCTGATAAGAAAATCTTCATAAAAACCTCCATTTATGCTAAGGCTCTGATATATGCAACTGCTTTTTCAAGCCTTGCAATTGTTTTCTCCTTACCCAACAATACCATAACATCAAACATTCCAGGACTTACAGTTCTTCCTGTTAAAGCAAGCCTTGTAGGATGAATAAGCTTACCCAAAGAAATACCGCATTCTTCAGCCAGCTTATTATAGATAGCCTCTGTACTTGCAAGAGTAAATTCATCATCAGCTTTTAAAGCAGCTATACATTTTTCCATAACAGGAATATTCTCTGCTTTAAAATGTTTAGCAACGCCTTTTTCATCATATTCATTAACATCACAGAAGAAATACTGCGCAGCATCAACAACTTCCTGCAAAGTTTTTACCCTTACTCTCAGTGTATCAACTAAGACTGCAAAATAGTCCTTATGTTCATCAATCCACTGTTCTGTTACAAGTCCGCTTTTTACAAAAAACAGCTTCGCTTCAGGTAAAATTTTCTCCAATGGTAATTCAGACAAGTATTGTCCATTCATCCATGTTAATTTTTTAGTATCATAAACTGCTGCTTTTTTAGACATTTGTTCCAATTCAAACAAAGATACAGTTTCTTCCAAAGAGAAAATTTCTCTTTCATCTCCCGGTCCCCATCCAAGCAAAGTCAGATAATTAACAATTGCTTCCGGCAGATATCCCTGTGCTCTGAACTCTTCCACAGAAGTTGCGCCATGACGTTTGCTCAATTTTGATCTGTCCGGAGCTAAAATCATAGGCATATGACCAAATTTCGGCGGTTCAAAACCAAGTGCTTCATAAATAAGCAGCTGTTTAGGAGTATTTGACAGATGTTCTTCTGCGCGCAGAACATGTGTCATTCCCATAAGATGGTCATCTATTACTACTGCAAAGTTATAAGTCGGCATACCATTACTTTTTACAATAACAAAATCATCAAACTGATCCATGTTAAAAGTAACATCACCATGTATCAAATCATGTACTGTAATGCTGCCCTCTGCCGGAATTTTGATACGTACAGAATATGGTTCTCCGGCAGCAACTCTTGCTTTTGCTTCTTCCGGATCAATATCTCGGCAGGTACGAGCATATCTGAACGGTTGCTTTGCAGCACGTTGTTTTTCTCTTGCAGCTTCAAGATCCTCTGCAGTGCAGAAACAATAATATGCTTTTCCCTCAGCAAGCAGCTGATTAGCATATTTAAGATAGATTTCCTTACGTTCAGACTGATAGTACGGTCCAAAGTCACCGCCAACTTCCGGACCTTCATCCCAGTTTAATCCCAGCCATTTTAAGCTTTTTAAAATCTGGCTTACAGAATCTTCCTTTAATCTTTCGGTATCAGTATCTTCAATGCGCAAAATAAGTTTTCCACCCATTTTACGTGCAAACAGCCAGTTAAATAACGCTGTACGCGCACCACCAATATGTAAATACCCAGTAGGACTGGGAGCAAATCTTACTCTTACTTCTGACATTTCATCGTCTCCTGACTAAATATTTTCTTCTTTATCTAAATAATTTTAGCACATTCAGGTTTTTTTTTCATCAAAATAACTAATTATACATAAATTTCTCACATTCAAGACAAAAACTGCACCCGAAAATCCAAGTGCAGTTTTGATTAAAATTAGTTTTCAGCTTTTTTTGCTACTAATGCTCCTTTTTCATTCACTTCTACAGGAATCATTGTGATACTGTTCAATAACGGTTTACGTCCGGTATTATCAAAAATAAATGTAGCTAAAACAAGATTTTCCTTGTTGAAGGAAGCAAGATATGTAAGTTTGTCAGCTTTATCAAAATGTTCTAAAGAAACAAACTTAAATTCTTTTGTTTTGCCAAAATTCTGTTTAACAGTATTTGTCAGGGCAGTATACTCTTTATCATTAAATTTTGCTTTCAGCTCTTCTGTGAAGTTAGCTGCTACATTAGCATAAGTTATCTCACTGCTGTCAAAACTTTTTACAATTACATCGACTGCTGCATGCTCTTTGGCAAAATCCTTTGTAACTTCACCGGCAAAAACTGTGCCAGACATCATCATAGTAAATAAAGTTACCAATAATACTAATATTTTCTTCATAACAACACCTCACCATAAGATAGTTTTCTTATATTTTATCACAAATTAAGTCAGAAACAAAATAAACCATTTTACTCTACTGTAAAATGGTTTATTCTTGTCTTATTTACTTCTTTTTATTTTGTCTTCTGTTACTTCCTGTCTTAGGAGCTTTACGTTTATCTGCTACAGCATTTCGTCCGCGTTTTGGTGCAGCAGACTTTTTCTTTTTAGTATTGGTCGTAATTCTTCTTACTACAGTCTTGCCTTCAAGATTCTGTCGTTCCATGATTACATCAAGCTTAAGCTCAATATTACGCAGCCATTTTACTTCCTCTGCAGTGTAAAAAGTTACTGCAATACCATCATTTCCTGCACGTCCTGTTCTGCCTATACGGTGTACATACCAGTCTACATCATGCGGAATATCATAATTTAAAACGTGAGTAACGCCTTCAACATCAAGTCCGCGAGCAGCCAGATCACTTGCTACTAAAATCTGAATTTTCGCATCACGAAAAGCTTTCATTACAGTCTTACGTTTAACAGCTGACATTTCGCCATGCAAAACATCAACATTATACCCCTGCATACCGAGCCATTCGCCAAGTTCTTTGGTACGTTCCTTGCTCATGCAAAAAACAATCATCAAATAGGGATTATATCTGTCAATTAAAGCCGCTGTTGCTCTGTTTTTATATTCTTCTGTTGTTTTTATACATATCTGTTTTATTTTGCTAACTGTTGCTTCAGCAGGATTAATATCAATTAAAGCGCAATTTTTTGTCAGTTTCTTGCCAAGTTTTCTTACTTCTTCTGACAAAGTTGCAGAGCAAAGCATGGTCTGATGCTCAGGTGCAGTCATAGAAATAAGCTCAGATGCTTCATCTATGAAGCCCTGCTTCAGCATTTCATCAACTTCATCCAATACGAGATATTTTACTCCGCCAAGAGAAGTATTTCCTTTTTTTATATGGTCAAGCAATCTTCCCGGAGTACCTATCAAAACATGACTTTTGCCGTCAAGTTTATTTTTTTGCAGTTCAAAATCCCTGCCGCCTGTAACAGCAAGAACCTTTATCTGACTTTCACCTAATATTTTTTTCAGCTCAATAGAAATCTGCTGTGCCAGCTCACGGGTAGGAGTAATTACCAGAGCCTGTACATAAGATTTTTTTACATCTATTCTTTCTGCCAAAGGTATTAAAAACGCTAAAGTTTTACCAGTACCGGTCTGTGCTCTGGCAATAACATCACGGCCGGCAAACAACGCCGGTATAGCCTGTTCCTGTACAGGCATAGGTTTTTTGATACCCATTTTAGAAAGCTGCTCAACTGTATGCTGACAAACCTTTAATGCTGTAAAACCGTTAACCATTTTCATACCTCTTTTCATTACAAATTAACTCATAAAAAGAAAAAAATCCTAATGCCACATGACATTGAGAACATTTCTTACACTATATAAGGTTGGTGCCACGTACTCGAAAGCTCCTGTGTGAACACGGTTTTAAGGTATTCAGAGCTAATCTACTTGATTTTGCAATTTAGTAGATTCAATGTCATTTAGCCTTTAGCATTATATCATAAAAAAACAGGCTGCGCAAAGCAGCCTGTTTTTATTTCAAATTTCTTATTCAGTAATTCGTTTCATCATCCCTAATTTATATGCTGTTTTATGATCTATACCAAACTTTTTAAGCTGTGCCTCTAAAGTCAGCTGTTCATGTTTATAGTCCGCATATACCTCAACTAAAGCACGCAAAGAACATTCTCTTTCAGGGCATATACTGAGCAGTGTTGTCAGACAATCTTCAGCAAAATCCTGATTTGCTATACAATCACCAATTAAAATCTGCACTTATTTAGGCATAGCCTTGTATTGTTCTAATTCTGTCATTTTTCAACACCACCTTCGATTTCGGTAAATTTATTGATAAAATACTGCTCCCCTTTGCCTGTTACTTTTACTGTTTTTGATACAGTTACATGTCCATCACTATGAGTAATCGCTGTTTCTTTAATCTTGAATAATCCCAGCTCCATTGCATACTGCGTAGGGCTGTTATAATCAGCACCTTGTCTTTTAATCAGAAAGCCATTTTCTCTAAGCCATTGGAACAGCCTTTTCTGACCAATTGCATGACCATTATGTTTGATAAGCTTTGCAAGATCACCAATAAGAATCGTTGCATCACTTGCGCTTACTGCATCTGCAAAAATAACTTTTGGCTCTGCAGCTTTAAGCTGCTGCTCTGCTTCTGCACTTTTTGCTCTTTCTGCTTTCAAGTCAGTCAGCATTTGTATCAGCAAATCAGGATTTTTTAAAAGTTCCTTTGTTTTCTCCGGTGTCAGATAACCACCATGTTTGCAAATTGCAGAAAGCACTTCTGATATCACCCAACGCTTAAACTGTTTTGCCGTAGGTAAGATACTATTAAAAATAGCCTGATATAAACAGCTTTCATTTATAAGCATTAAAACTTTTATATTGGGATTACTTTCAAGGCGATCTCCACCATTTTGGGGGAAGCCAGTATTTTCAATGCTTTGCGGGTTTATTTTCTGCGTATTAATATCATCAATCACACGATACATAGCATCAAGTTTTGTATATCATAATGCCGCCGTTACATCTTTACCAACAAACCAAGGCTCATCGGCCTTAACTAAGGTTCTGATTTTACCAAACTGGGAATTTTCAAAGATTTTTAAATTGTTCATAATATAAGCTCCTTTTATTGCATATTATGCAATATTATGTTATTCTGCATTTGAGGTGAGATTATGCTTAACAAAAATTTTTGTGAAAACATGAAAAAATTTCGTTTAAATAAAGGTTTATCATTCTCTGAATTATCAAAATTAGTTGGAGTAAGTGCACCTACCTTACAAAGATACGAATCAGGAAAAATAAAAAATGTACCATATGAAAGTTTATTAAAATTGGCAGATGTGTTTGGATGTGAACCTAAAGATTTACTCGGTTGGTCTGAAAACCAAGCAGAAAAAACGTTAGAACACCTTTATAATATGTTATCTGAAAAAGGACAACAAAAATTTATTGATTATCTATCTGATTTGAAAACAAACCCTGAAAATATTAATCCTGATAAATTTGTTAAAGAAATATTTATCGATGGATTAAATGTTAAAGCAAAACAACATCAAAAATATTTAGTAAAAGAAATACATATTTATTCCCAATTGGAAAAATAAAAAGCACCCACGCAAAGCATAGATGCTGGAAAGGATAACATATAATGATTTTAGATCTCACAAAAATTAAGCAGGTAAAAGAAAATGCTTTATTCAGATTGAGTCAATTTCTCGAAAAGCGATTATCTTCTGCAGATAATAAAGATATAAAGTTTGTCCAAACTTTTTCTTTTTGGCTCTTAGATTATGTACGTCTATTAACATATGAAACATCTCCACAGATAAAATATAAACGCTACAAACGCGGTGATGTCATAAAGGCTAATTTTGGTCACAGAATAGGTCGTGAACATGGTGGATTACACTATGCCATCGTCTTAGACACAAACAATGCTCTTCAATCTAATCTTTTAACAGTTGTTCCTCTATCCTCTATTAAAGACAATACCAATTTAAGCAAACTTGGCAAGGATAGAATCTACATCGGCAACGAAATATACAAATCACTGATAAATAAAATAAATAGTCTTCCAAACAATACTCCTGAAAAGTACGCTGCTAGTAAAGAGTTAGCACGTATGAAAAATGGCAGTATAGTCTTAATTGGTCAGATAACTACAATCAGCAAATATAGAATTTATGATCCTTTATCTACTAAAAATGCTTTACATGGAATAAAGGTATCTGACAATACTCTAACTCAAATAGATTACAAAATTAAAGAATTATTTACTAATTCTATTTGACAAAAACGGTGTGAAATTGTATTATAATAACACATAGCCCCTAGCGGGCACTATCAAAGACTTAGCCTTCTACAGGCGCTAAAAACACCGTTTGCGTATGCAGACGGTGTTTTTGTTTTTATAGTTGTAAGACATTTGACTTAATTGGCGATATTATATATACTTACTTCATAAGTAGCATTAAACTACTAAATATATCGTCAAATACCACATGATGGTATAAGTAAAAGCCTTACAGCTTCGGTTGTAAGGCTTTTTTCGTTGTCAAAATTATTTTTTAATAAAAATGCCGCTCAGGCTCCTACCCCTGAACGGCGATGTAACACCCTATCCGAAATTAAGACTGGTTAGACTTAGACTGGTTAAGGCTGTGTACGTTATTTATTATAACATACACCAGCCTTAGTTAACTATACTTAAAATTAGAAAGGCTGGTATTTTTTATGTCCGAAATTAAGAACGCAGTTATATATGCACGCTTCTCTTCTGATATGCAGCGTGAAGAATCTATTGAAGCACAAATCCGTGCCTGCACCGAATACTGCAGAAAAAAAAACATTATGTAGTAACTAATATCTATGTGGATGAAGCTAAGAGTGCGCGCGACATTATAAAACGTGATGCATACAATCAAATGATGGCCGATGCAATTGAACATAAATTTGATGTCATTATTTTTCATAAAATTGACCGTAATGCACGTAATGAATTTAATTATTACTCTTTTAAAAATACCCTCTCTCAGCTGGGTATTGGCTATGAATATGCTGCTCAAAATATAGATTTTTCTCCAGAGGGCCAAATGATGGAAAATATGTTGGTCGGCTTTGCAGCTTATTACAGTCGCAACCTTGCTAAAGAAACTAAAAAAGGTTTAAATGAGAACGCTTATAAAGCTCAGTTTAACGGCGGCAAACCTCCCCTGGGATATAAAATCGTCGATAAAAAATATGTTATAGAACCGGTTGAAGCTGAAGCAGTCAAATTAATTTTTGACCTGTATATTTCTGGATATGGTTACGGACGTATTGCTGAAGAATTAAAACAGCGTGGTTATAAAACCAAAGATAGCCGTGATTTTGCCAAAAATAGCTTGTACGACATTTTAAGTAACGAGAAGTATATTGGAACATATACATTCAATAAAACGTCCAGAAAGGCAGGAAAACGAAATATGCATGCTAAACAAGTCAGCGAGGATCTTATTAGAATTGAAAATGCTATTCCCCCTATTATTAATAAAGATGATTTTTACAGAGTACAGGCAAAGAAAAAAGAAAATCGCAACCGCGCATCTGCATATACAGCCAAAGAAGTTTATCTTCTTTCCGGAAAAGTTTTCTGCGGCTGCTGCGGAAGTGCTATGGCTGGCCATAGATATAAACCCAGAGAAAAAGTCTATTCTTATTATGCCTGCTTGAAGAAAGAACGTGTTGCCGGCAGTCGCTGCCCTCAAAAACAGATCCGCAAGGAGCTGCTGGAAAAATATGTTTTAGACGTTATCTACTCTCAAATTTTATCTGATAAAGCTATTACAAATTTTGCTAAAGCAATGCTTGATGCATACGATCAGAACCAAAGGCATACTTTTGATGCACGTAAAGAGCTGGAACAACAGAAAGCCAATGCTGAAAGAAAGCTCAATAATTTATACGAATTAATTGAAGATGGTTCTGCAGATGAGTTTGATATCCAACACATCAAAAAGGCCAAAGAAGAACTATCTGCTATAAATAAAAAACTGGATAGCTTAGCTGAAGCTCCAAGCTACCCAGAATATAAAGTCGAGGTTGAATCTATCGTGGAAATGTTGAAAAAGTATAGTGAATTTAAAAACCATCCGAAAATAAAAAAAGTATTGATTGATACCTTCGTCGAGAAAGTAACTATCAATACCTACAATGTTACCCTGATACTGGCTGATCAGAGCGTATGCACAATGGTGGTGCCGCGGACCGGAATCGAACCGGTACGGGTATCACTACCCGAGGGATTTTAAGTCCCTTGCGTCTGCCAGTTCCGCCACCGCGGCAGAAATTGGAGGCGACACCCAGAATCGAACTGGGGATAAAGGTTTTGCAGACCTCTGCCTTACCGCTTGGCTATGTCGCCGTAAATGGAGCGGAAAACGAGATTCGAACTCGCGACCCCCTCCTTGGCAAGGAGGTGCTCTACCGCTGAGCTATTTCCGCAAATGGTGCCTCAGCACAGAATCGAACTGTGGACACAAGGATTTTCAGTCCTTTG
>CAUDEF010000008.1 GCA_958448515.1 uncultured Phascolarctobacterium sp.
AACGTCGAAAGTACTTGGCTGGAAGCGGCCTGGGAGGATAGAAAGCTGCCGGTTGAAAAGCACCTACAAGCGTAGGTGCTTTTTTCTTTTTGTTTTTCTGATATTTTGATAACTGTTGTTATTTAAATATTGCTTTAATTGATATAATATTATAGAATAATAAACATGTATTAAAAATATTAAATATTATTGGTGAAATTATGCTAAAAAAACTTATTCCATATTATCGTCCTTATAGAAAAACTCTTCTGATTACTTTATTAGGAGCAGTAATTACATCAGTTGTAGAGCTTTTTTTTCCTTTGTATATAAGACACATTATGAATGATATTTTGCCTTTGGCAAATATCAATTTGCTTTTACAGGCTGCAGCCGGATTACTTTTTCTATACTTGTTTAACTGCTATATTAACTATAAAGTTGCTATTCACGGCCGTGTTATAGGAGCTTTGATTGAACAGGATATGCGCCGAGAAATTTTCAGGCATGTTCAGTCCATGAGTTTCAGATATTTTGATAATCAACGTGTTGGACAACTGGTATCACGTATTGTAGGCGATGTAGGTGAGATACGTGAGCTTATTTTTTTGGCACCTAATTATCTGCTTGTTTGCTCTATTTTTATGTTGGGAACAATAGGCATTTTATTTTATCTGAACTGGCAGCTGGCATTAATTGTAAATATTTTATTGCTGGCAAAGGCTTATGATTCTGTAACCATAAACCGTAAACTCAAAAAGGCAGGTCGTGAATCTCGCAGCCAGGTAGGTAATATTAATGCTCATACTACAGAAAGTCTCAATGCTGTAAGGTTAGTTCAGTCCTTTAATAATGAGCAGCTGGAAGTTAAAAAATTAGATATTGTAGCTGAAAAATTATTGGCTGCAAGAAAGAAGTCTTTTAAATTGCTGGCTCATTCAAATACGAGCATGGTCTTTTTTTCTAATATTACTAATCTGGTAATTATTGTTGTCGGCGGTATTCTGATAACATATGATAAGATGTATATAAGTGACCTGGTTGCATTTTTGCTTTACGTGTCTATTTTTGTTCGACCGATTTTAAGGCTTAATGCGCTTGCGGAGGTTTATCAGAAGGGATATGCCAGTTTTCAGCGCTTTCAGCAGCTGATGGATGTTGCTTCGGAAATTAAAAATGCTCCTGATGCTGTTGATGCGGGAGTTTTGCAGGGCAATATAAGTTTTAATAATGTTACTTTTGCTTATGATGGCAAGGAACCGGTTATAGAGAAATTGTCTTTGGATATAAAAAAAGGCGAGTCAGTGGCTTTTGTTGGTGGTACAGGTGTAGGCAAAAGTACTTTATGCAATCTGATTCCTCGCTTTTATGATTTGCAGTCTGGCAGGATTACTATAGACGGCATTGATATCAGAGAAATGACATTAGATTCTTTGCGCCGCAATATAGGTATTGTTCAGCAGGATATTTTTCTGTTTTCCGATTCAGTTCGCAACAACATTGCTTATGGCAATCCAAATGCTTCGTTTGATGAAATTGTAAGTGCAGCCAAATTTGCAGAGGCAGACAGATTTATTGAGCAATTGCCTTCCAAATATGACACTGAGCTTGGAGAACGCGGGGTAAAGCTTTCGGGAGGTCAGAAACAGAGAATTGCTATTGCAAGAGTTTTTCTTAAAAATCCACCTATTCTTATTTTGGATGAAGCTACTTCATCACTTGATAATGAAACTGAAAAACATATTCAGACTGCGCTCAACAGTTTATCAAAAAACAGAACTACTCTGATAGTTGCTCACAGACTTGCGACTATCAGAAATGTTGACAGAATCATTGTTTTAGGTCGCAGAGGTATTCTGGAACAGGGTTCGCATGATGAACTGCTTTCTTTGAAAGGTGAATATTATAAATTGTATATGGCACAGTTTAGCGAATCTGAAAATGAAAAAGCTCTTATTTTATAAGAGCTTTTTTCTTTAAGTTAAATTATGTTATAATTTTATGTTAGAGATATATAATTTTGGAGGTATTATGAATATTGGTGCTAGACTTGAAACTATAGGTAAATATGTTCCTGAGAATTGTGTGCTAGCTGATATAGGTACTGATCATGCTTATCTGCCTGTATGGCTGTTAAAAAATAATAAAATAAGTTTTGCTGTTGCCGGAGATATTGCTGATGGACCCTGCTTAGCTGCTAAAAATACGGTAGCTATGTACGGTTTAAAAGATAAAGTTGCTGTGCGTAAAGGTAGCGGACTGAAAGTTTTAGACGTAAATGAGGTTAAGTGTATTGCTATTGCCGGTATGGGAGCTACTACGATAATTTCTATTTTGGCTGATGATATGCAAATTGCAGTAAGTGCTGAAAGACTGATTTTGCAGCCTATGGCGGGAGCTCCGATATTACGCAAATGGCTGTGTGAAAACGGCTGGCGTTTAGTGGCTGAAGATCTTGCTGAGGATGGCAAGCATCTTTATGAAATCATTGTAGCTGAACGAGGTGTCAGTGATGATTATACCGCAGCTGAACTGGAAATTGGCCCTATACTTTTGAAAAATGGTCACTCATTGCTGAAAAAGCAGATTGAAAAACAATTACATAGTTATAAGATGCTTTTAAACAGTATGGGCAAAAGCGAATGCGCTATGCAGAGCAAAAAGTTTAAAGAGGCTGAATGTTTGTTGAAACAAATGGAGGTTTTGGCTGATGACTGTAACAGTAAATGATATTATAAAACTGGTAGAGGAACTTGTGCCTGTTTCTTTGGCAGGAGATTGGGATAATGTGGGTTTAATTATCGGCAGAATTAATGCTCCTGTAAAGAAGGTATTGCTGGCTTTAGATATAACTAAAGAAGTTGTTCAGCAGGCTGTAGACATGAAATGTAATTTGATTATTACGCATCACCCTGCTATTTTTAAAGGAATAAAAAATGTTACTGATAAAAATTGGCAGGAAGAATTATTGCTTACTCTTATTGAAAATAAAATTGCTGTTTACAGTGCCCATACTAATTTAGACAGTGCAACTCGTGGAGTTAACGGAGTATTGGCTAAAAAACTTAAATTGGAAGATCGTGATATTTTAGATGAAGAAAGTGGTATAGGAAGAATTGGCACTGTGGCTGAAAGTTCTTTAGATGAATTTGCTAAATTTGTTAAAGAAACATTAAAAGCTGATTATGTGGTAGTGGCAAATGCCGGAAAAAATGTCAGCAAGGTTGCAGTATGCGGTGGAGCCGGAAGTGATTTTATAGACATTGCTTTAGCTAAAGGCGCAGATACTTTGGTAACAGGGGATATTAAATATCATGAAGCGCAAAAGGCTGTATTTAGCGGTTTAAATATTATTGATGCCGGACATCAGGCAACAGAATTACCTGTATTGGAGACTTTGGCAGATACTTTGTCATTACGTTTTACGGAAAGAGATATGGGAATTCTTGTAAAAATTGCTGATGAAACTTTGTTAATGAAACATATATAAGCAGGTGATTTTATGATTAGTGAACTGAAAGCTGGCACTAAAGTTTGTCAGGCTATGCTTGTAAGAGTGCAGAAAATAGGAAATTCATCTAACGGTGGGGTATTTGCCAGAGGAATGGTTGAGGACAACAGCGGCCGAGTTCCCTTTATCTGTTTTGAGGCAGGTCTGGTAGACAAATTAAGAAATATAGAAGTGCCTACGGCGTTTATGGTTGCCGGAAATGTTGATATCAGTAAATTTTCTTCTGATATGTCTTTGCAGGTAGTGATTCAGAAAATTGATGATTTGCTGCCGGAGGATGATATTACTAATTTACTTCCCAAAGGAAATTTTGATACTGAGTTGTATAAAAGTAAACTTACATTATTTATTAACTCTGTGAAAACACCGGCTTTAAGAAGCTTACTGGAAAATATTTTTTCGGGTACCTTATACGAAAAATTTGTTATTAATCCTGCGGGAATGAGATTGCATCATGCGTATATAGGAGGCTTATTGCAGCATTCTGTTGATGTTGCAGGTATTGCTGTTGCCCTTGCCAATCAGATTGGTGATGTGGATAAGGATCTTGTTATTGCCGGAGCGCTTCTGCATGATATTGGCAAATTAAAAGAAATTTCTTCTCAGATAGGTTTTCCCTATACCAGTGAGGGAAGGCTGCTGGGACATATTTCAATTTCAGTGCTAATGATTCAGGAAGCAGCCGCAAAATTAAAAATTCCTTCTGCAAGACTGGAGCAGTTAATGCATATTCTGTTATCTCATCATGGGGATCAGGAAAAAGGTTCTCCTGTTGCCTGCGCTACGAAAGAGGCATTTATTGTTCATTATGCTGATGAAATTGATGCGATTATGAATCAGTTTGGTACTCATGAGGGAAAATCTCCCTGGGAGTATAATAAAATGCTGCAAAGATATCTTTTTCATGAAGAAATATGAGTGAATTTATTATCATAAAGGATAACCTGAAAATATTTTGCAGGCGCAGACCTGTTAAAAATATTTATCTGAAAGTAAATTCTGAAGGTCAGATATTTTTATCAGTACCTGTTTGGACATCTGAAAAAGTAATAAACAATTTTCTTGAAGATAAAAAAATATGGCTGCAGAAAGCTTTACAAAAGAACTTACAGCAAAAGTGTTTTGAAGAAAGTTTGCTGAATAGTACAAATAAGGCACTGATCTGGGGCGAGCTATATAATATTATCTTTAAGGTTGGTCATAATCAGGCACTGAAATTTAACGGTAATGATTTACTTATTTTTACCCGAAAAGAAATAACGCCTGCAATGCAGAAAAAATATCTGGAGAAAATATATAAGGAGTTACTGAGCAGCAAACTAAAGGAACTTTTTACAGTTTGGCAAAAAAAGATGCACTTGTATGCTGGTGACATAAGAATACGAACAATGAAAACAAGGTGGGGAAGCTGTAATGTAAAAACCGGGAATATAACAATCAACTCCAAGTTGATTCAATATCCTGAAATTTGTCTTGAGTATATTGTCGTGCATGAACTGGCGCATTTGTATGAAGCAAGCCACAGTAAAAAATTCAGGGATTTTGTTGAGTATTATCTGCCTGACTGGCAGTACCGCCGGAAATTACTTAATGATTATCTGAGTACTTTGAATAATGAAAATCTTTTGTGAAAACAAACTGTATATTTAATACTTATGGTATAATATGTAATAATGCAGTGTATGTCAGGAGTGAAATTTATGAATAAACAAAAAATATTGATTGCTGACGATGAAGCTCAGATCAGGGAAATTTTACGTATTTATTTTGAAAAAGAAGGCTTTGAAGTTATTGAGGCCGAAGACGGTGCTGCTGCAATTTTAAAAGTACAGTCAGAAAAACCGGATATTTTGCTGCTGGATATTATGATGCCTGTACTGGATGGTATTGAAGTATGCAAACAGGTTAGAAAAATGTCTGATTTACCTATTATTATGGTTACAGCTAAAGATGAAGATGATGACCGTATTGCTGGTCTTGAAATTGGCGCGGATGATTATATTACCAAGCCTTTTAATTCCAGAGAGGTTGTTGCGCGTGTCAAAGCTGTATTAAGACGTGTAGGCACTCAGGAAAAGAAGGGTGACGTTTCCAGAATTACCTATGACGGACTTGTTATTGATATGGACGAATATCAGGTAACTGCTTTTGGCAATAAAATGACATTTACCACTAAGGAAATGGAATTGCTCTGGTGTCTGGCGTCCAATCCTGGTAAAGCTTTTTCCAGAAATCAGCTGCTTGAAACTATTTGGGGTTATTCCTATTATGGTGATACAAGAACTGTTGATACACATATTAAACGTATCAGACAAAAGCTTAATATTCCGCCTGACTCCACTTGGGATATTACAACTATCTGGGGTGTCGGCTATAAATTTGAGGTTAAGGAATAATTAATGAAACAGTCATTAAGTACACGTCTGATGTATAGCTTTATGGCTATCATCGTTGTCATTGTTGTAGGTGTTACAGCAGGTATTTCTTATCTTATTGCTGATTACTTTTTCAAGATTAAAGAGCATGAGCTTGCCCAAAAAGGTCATGAAATGGCAGAAACTATAGAGTATTTCATTCGTATGAATGACAGAGATACTCTTTACCGTTATATAATTGCTGTAGACAGGCTTGTGGGTGCGCGTATATGGCTTTTTGATGATAAGTATCAGCTTTTGGCAGCTTCGTATGTTGACGAGAAAAAGGAAAGCGGTGAAGATGTTTTAAACTACTTTTTTAATCTCACCAGCACAGAGGCTGATAATAAATTACAAACTGCCGAAGGAACAGCTTTGTTAGATAAAGAAATTAAACAGGGCAAGCTGTCTGATAAGGTAAAAGTAATATTAGATGATATTTATGATGGAAAATCTGTAAAATCACAGATTTTCCATCCATATTATAAAGAACAGGTTATTTTAGTTGGTGTGCCGTACAGTGATCCTGTAAGCAAAGCGAAGGGCGCAATCTTAATGACCGAGCCATTAAGCGGTTTTGACAGTTTTCTGCGCAACGTTTATATTTATACGGCCATAGTAGGTATTATTGCGCTTATTTTCAGTTTATTCCTTGTAAGACGTTTGTCACAGCTGATTATAAAACCATTAATACGTATGAAAGACAGTGCTGCTGCCATGGCGTCAGGAGATTATTCCAAACGTGTCAACATTACTGGAGAAGATGAGGTTGCAGAACTGGGACAGGCGCTTAATTCCTTAGGTGCAGACCTTGATGCGTATGTTACCAAAATGGAACGTACTGAGAAAATGCGCCGAGATTTTGTTGCTAATGTATCTCATGAACTGCGTACACCAATTACAATTATCAGAGGCTACAACGAGGCCATATCTGACGGAATGGTTACCGATGCAGCACTGATTCAGCGTTACAGGGGACTGATAAATGAAGAAACAATACGTCTGGAGCGTATGGTAAGAGAGCTTCTTGATATCAGCAGGCTGCAGTCCAGTGATGAGCTTTCAACTGCAAATATGGAAGAGCTTCCTCTGGCTGTTATAATAAGAAGCGTTGCTGAAAAATTAATGGTAAACAGTGTTAAAAGAAATGTAACTTTTAATATTCATGTTGATGAAAGTATAAAAATATTGGGCAATGGCGACCAGATGGTACAATTAATATTAATTTTAAGTGATAATGCCTTGAAATATTCTCCCGAAAATGGTACTGTATCATTAGGTGCGAAAAAATTGGAAGATGGGTCGGTTTTAGTAACTATAGCTGATGAAGGACCGGGTATTCCTGAAGAGGATATTCCGTTTATCTGGGAGCGTTTTTATAAGGTTGACAAATCTCATTCCAGAAATGTTCCGGGAACTGGTCTTGGTCTGGCTATTGCTAAAGAAATTATTCGCATGCATGGCGCTAAAGCCAATGTAATAAGCAAATGTGGTGAAGGCACTACATTTGAAATAAAATTTCCAAAAGGTAAGGTAGTATGATGTTAAAGTATGTATGTCCCGATTACAGAGTAAAAAGTATTTTTGATATTTCTCCTAAATGGCTGAAACGTAACGGCTATAATAAAATTGTTGTAGATATTGATAACACATTGTTGCCCAGAGATAAAAATCTTGTAGGACCTCGTGTGATGACATGGGTGCGTCAGATGCATCAGCAGGGAATAAATATTGCTCTTATTTCCAATAACGGCGGCGATCGCATTAAGGGTATTGTTCGCCAGACAGGTTTGGGCGCTGTAATGCGTGCAGCTAAACCTTTGCCGCTTAGTTATAAACGTATTGTTAAAGGCATGGGCGGCGGCAAAATTTTATTTGTCGGCGATCAGCTTTTAACTGACGTTTTGGGTGCTAAAATTTCCGGCTTGCCGGTAGTTTGGGTTCAGTCTTTAGGCGGTAAGGAGCACTTTATTACCAGATGCACCAGAAAGATTGAAAAATTCCTTGCAAACCGTTTAGTAAGCAGCGGTAAAATGCCTAAGGAGCGCGTATTATGAAAATAGCTTTGCTGCAAATGCGTATTTTGGAAAAAAATAAAGAGGCAAATGCAGCAAGAGGACTTGCTTTATTAAAGCAGGCTGCTCCTGAGCATGACTATATTATTCTTCCGGAAATCTGGACAACTGGCTATTCACTGGGCAGACTGAAGGATGAATGTGAAACGCTGGACAGCGATATCATTGCTGAAGTGTGTAAAATTGCCCGGGAATGCAACTGCAATATAGTTGCCGGTTCTGTTCCGTTGCTGAAAGAGGGAAAGATTTTCAATTCTTCACTGGCTGTTAATCGTCAGGGAGAAATTGTAAATGTTTATGATAAGACTCATCTTTTTGGCTTATTTAAAGAAGAAGAGTTTTTCGCTCCCGGAAATAATTTTTCAGTTTATAATCTTGACGGTGTTTGCTGCGGTTCTTCTATTTGTTATGATCTTAGATTTCCTGAGCTTTTCAGGCATCTTGCTCTTCAGGGAGCAGAGATTATTTTCTGTCCTGCTGAGTGGCCGGAGGCACGTGGAGATATATGGCGCTTGCTGGCGCAGGCCAGAGCAGCAGAAAACCATATTTTTCTTGTGGCAGTTAATTGTTCCGGAGAATTTAAAGGAGCACCGTTTTATGGTCATTCCATGGTTGTTGCACCAAGCGGCAAGATTATTGCCGAAGCCGGAATGGATGAAGAGATTGTTTCCTGCAGTATAGATCTGGATGAAATAAAGCAGGTCAGACAAAGATTGAATGCTTTGGCGGATGTACGCAAGGAGCTGATACAATAATGAATTGCAAAAAAGTTATGGCCGGTTTTATTACCGGCCTGCTTTTGTGTTGCTGTAATTTGGCTGTTGCAGGTGTCCCTTCGGATACGCCTAAAGATGTTAAGTATATTTTAGGATTCTATTATGGCAATGGTGAAAATATTTTAATTCGTGAAAATAATAGCAGACTTGAGCTTTTATACAGGTATTCTCGAGCTGATAAATGTTTTGATAAGGCGAATATTTTTACTCTGGAAAAAAATCATTTTGATTCTTATGCTATGGTTGAAGCAGGCCCGATTAACAGTGCAGAAGTCAATGTTGACTTTGAAAGAGATGCTGATGGATATGGTATTACCTGCAAGATTGGTGGCCACAGATACAGCAGATATTATCTTGGAACAGGCGATGGCGAGAATGCTAAACTGTTCAGATTTCCTGTTAATGAAAAATGGGAAGAAATGAAAGTTCAGGCTGAAAGTTCATCTGTACCATCTTTGCTTATGCAGGGAAATCAGGCTGAGCTTGTTAATCTTACGGGACTTGCTGGCATAAAGATTGATTCCAGGTATGCCGGAACAAATAATTGTTTTGGACAGCCGTTATATAGCAAAACCGATTTATATCTTGACAGCAAAGCAGCAGCTGCACTTCAGGCTGTAGCAGCAGATCTGGCAGCTTATGGATTTGGAATACTGGTTTGGGATGCATATCGTCCATGGTCTGTAAGTAAAATGGCGCATCTGGCTTTGCCTGATAATAAAAAATATATGCTGGAAAATCCTGATGAAAAGGGCAGCACTCATAATACAGGTTTAGCTGTGGACGTTTCTTTGTACGAGCTTGAAACAGGTAAGCCTTTAGCCATGATAAGTGATTTTGATGAACCTTCAATGCGGCAGTATTCAAGTTATCCTGGCGGTACATCAAGACAGAGATATCTCAGAGATTTACTGAGAGAAACTATGGAAAAGCATGGTTTCAGCGGCATTGAAATGGAATGGTGGCATTTTGAATTTAAGGGCATCAAAGAGTATGCTCATTTAAATATTCCTTTAAAAGATTTAAAATAATATGGGGTGAATATAATGAACGTTTATGATTGCGCAAATGATCTGGCAAGAGCTATGAAAGAAAGTCATGAGTTTAAAAAGCTGAAAGAAGCAAAAGCAGTTTTAGATAAAGATGCTGATACTAAAAAACTTGTTGATGAATTTCTGCAATTAAGCCAGGAAGTAGAGATTGCTAAATATCAGGGTCAGGAACCTGATAAAGAAAAAACTGAAAAAATTCAGAAGTTATATGGCCTTCTGGCACTGAAAAGTGAAGCAATGGAATATCTTAATTCTTTTATGCGCTTCCAGATGATGATGGCAGATATAACCAAATCTATTAATGATGTGGTTAAAGAAGTTATTGGTGAAAGATAATGGAACGCATTAAGCTGCAGGATATTTTTAGCGGCTGTACGGACAGAGCTTTGTTAATTGATGAGCCGATGAGCCGTCATACATCTTTTAAAATTGGCGGACCTGCTGATTTAATGGCTATGCCAAAAAATGAAGATGAGCTGAGCTGTATTTTGAAAAAAGCTGCTCAGGAAGATGTACAGGTAACTTTGATTGGTAATGGCTCCAACCTTTTGGTGAGAGATAAAGGTATCAGAGGACTTGTTATTAAACTTGGCAATATGCTCAATGATATAAATGCTGAAGGAGAGGTTATTACCTTTGGCAGCGGGCTTTCGCTGGCCATGGCTTCCAAAAAGGCTGCTGAGCTTTCATTATCCGGTATGGAATTTGCAGTTGGTATTCCAGGAAGTATTGGCGGCGCCGTTTATATGAATGCAGGTGCTTATGACGGAGAAATGTCCAATGTTGTGCAATCTGTCAGAGTCATGGACAGGGAAGGCAATGTAAAAATAATTTCTGCCGAGGATTTGTGTTTTGGCTACAGGGAAACTGCGCTGCAGGGAAGTGATTTGATAGTTACAGCGGTAACTGTTAAATTAAAAGCTGGTGATAAGAATGAAATTATGGCTAAAATGGATGATTTCAGCCACAGGCGCATCAGCAAGCAGCCTTTGGAGCTTCCCAGTGCCGGTAGTATGTTTAAGCGCCCTCCGGGATATTTTGCCGGTACTTTGATTGATCAGACTGGATTAAAGGGCTATACTGTAGGTGGAGCTCAGATTTCTGAAAAGCATGCCGGTTTTGTTGTTAATATTGGTAATGCAACTGCTGCAGATGTTTTACAGCTGATTGATGATGTACAGAAAAAGGTATATAATGCACATGGTGTGATGTTATATCCGGAAGTGCTTATTATTGGAGAAGAATAGGTTTTGATTAAACCCAGTTATTAGACTAGTCTAGTAAATTGGGTTTATTTTTATGGTGCTGACTGAGCTTATTTGACTGTTTAGTCAGAATGGATTAAAATATACTATATAAAAATTGTTTGAGGTGCATGATGGATAGACAGTTAATGACTGAGCAGGAAATACATTTATTTGGATTGCAGGTGGTAATTCAATATCTGGAAGGCAAAGGCTATGAAATTGAATTTGCCCAGCCGGATAAAAAAAGTATTCCTCATATTATTGCCAAGAGCGATGAACAGTTGACTTTTATTCTTGTGGCAACTGATATTTATCCGGCAAAAGGATGCATCAGTGACGAAGATAAAGCTGCAATGCTTGAACATGCTAAAAACTTTGATGCTCAATCTGCATGTGCTTATCTTGGCCTTGCTAATGCAGAAGGGGTAGAAAAAGGCGATAAGGAATTGACAGGCAAAGCCTATAAAGATGCCAGATTTGTAACTGATTTTGGCGGCCTGGAATATATATGTTTTGAAGACTGAGGTGTAAAATTTGGATTTATTAAAAGTTGATCACGAAAAGTGCATAAAGTGCGGAATTTGTGTAGAGTGCTGCCCATCATGCATTCTTACTTTGGGAGAAAATGGTCCGGAATGTCATTTTGACAGAGGCTGCATGAGCTGTGGCCATTGTGTTGCCATCTGCCCTGTTGGAGCTTTGGATAATAAGTATACTCCGCAAGAACTGCAGAGACCAGTAACTCAGCCGGTACTTGATGCAGATACTGCCTATGAGTTTTTGCGTATGCGCAGAAGCGTGCGTAATTTTAAGGATGCTGTTCCTACCGAAGAAGAAATAGAACGTTTGCTTAATATTTGCCGTTATGCTCCTACAGCAGGAAACTCTCAGGGTATGTATTATATTGTTATCCGTGACAGGGAGAAAATTAATGCTATTGCTGATGCTGTTGCTGACTGGATGGAAGAAGAAGTTGCGGCAGGTACAGAAAATAAGCGTTATTTTATGACCGTGCTTAGAGCATACAGAGACAGAGGACAGGATATTATTGCCCGCAAGGCGCCTGTATTGGTTTTTGCTCTTGCAAGAAGATTAAATGTGACAGGCGTAAGTAATGCTGAGCAGTCCTGGGCTTATGCAGAACTGTTTGCTCCTACAATAGGTCTTGGTACTACTATTGCCGGTTTTATCCAATCCTGCGGTATTGCCGGATATCAGCCGTTGCTGGATTTACTTGATATTCCGCCCAAGCATAAAGTAGTTGGTACTCTGATGTTAGGTTATCCTAAATATAAATTCAGAAGAATGCCTGAACGTCAGCATCTGAAAGTTGAGTTCAGATAATTTCAGGCTGCGATGTTTTATATTGCTAAGATTGTATCGGCATTTTTATTACCGCCGGGGATTTTTATTTTAGCCCTTCTATTAATAACTGTTTACGCTTTTTACAGGAAGCTGCCCTGTAGGAAATATCTCGCCTGCTTGACATTATGTATGTATCTTCTGGCAGCGGGATTTTTTTCCAGAATGCTGCTGCTTCCTCTGGAAAATGTTTATTTGCCCGTAAATAGGCAGGCACAGGCTATTGTAATTTTAGGCGGCGGTGCTGTTGTAAGAGATAATTTTCTCCATCCCGAGGGATTTGTTTCTCCTCACGCAGCAGGGCGTCTTTTGACTGGTGCTGAGCTTTATCACAGGCAGCATGTGCCGGTTTTGGTAAGTGGAGGTGTAGCCATTCCGGGAACAGGCAATGAGGGTATTATCAGCAAGGGGATTTTACTTAATTTGGGGATAAATAAGGAAGACCTTATTATTGAAAGTAAAGCCCGCAATACCAAGGAGAATGCTGATAATATTATGAGTTTGCTGGATGAGAATAATATCAGCAGTATTTATCTTGTAACATCGGCCTTTCACATGCCCAGAAGCATGCTGGAGTTTCAGCGTGCCAAAGGAGAAAGAAAGTTGGATATTATACCTTATTCCTGCGATTATCAGACTAATGCTGATTATGAGTACAGTATTTTTAGTTTTTTGCCTCAGCAAAGTGCTTTTGATAACAGTGTCCTGGCGTTGCATGAGTATTTAGGAATTGCGTTTTATAAAATAAAAGAGCAGCTGTCTTAATTTAGACAGCTGCTCTTTTTACTGTAAAAGCAGTTTTTCTATGACTGCGGTTTCAGGGGTGGTATAGTAAGTTTTTTGATTAGTAAAAATTACAAATCCGGGTTTACTGCCGCTTGGTTTTTTTACATACTTGCGCAGGGTACAGTCAACAGGGACTTTACTGCTGTTACGTCCCTTGCTGAAATATGCTGCCAGCTGAACTGCAGTGAGTAAATCTTTTTCATCAGGTTCCGGCAGTGTTGTTTTTAAAATAACATGAGAGCCTGGAATATCTTTGGTATGCAGCCAATAATCTTTTGGCTGTCCAACAGAGAAGGTAACATAATCATTCTGACGATTATTTTTGCCTATGTAAATATCTGTATTTTCGTTGAGTCTGATATGCAGAGGCTGGGATTTTGCAGAAGTAAACTTAGCCTTCTTTTTATTTTCTTTAACTAATCCTACAGCTGTAAGTTCCTGTAAAATTTCTTCAATTTCGCTTTTGGAGTTTGCTGTAACAAGAGAAATTTCCAGTGTTTCCAGATACTGCAGCAATTCTTTTGTAGCATTAATCTGTGTACAGATTTCAGTTTGCGCCCGTTTATATTTATTGTAACGTTTATAATAAGCCTGAGCATTTTCTACGGGAGTAAGCTGTGGCGAAAGCGGAATTGTAAGCAGATTTCCGTCATAAATATTATATAACTCAGCTGAATCTGCGCCTTTTTGCAGCTGGTAGATATTAGCCATCAAAGTATCTGCCAGAATTTTTTGTGTTTCTGCGTCATTAGCAGTCTGCAGATCGTTTTCCAGCAGCTGTAATTTTTTTGTTTGCTTACTGATTTCTGAAGTAACTATTTTGTGTAATTGTTCATGCTGCGGCAGCTGCAGAGGTTTTAAGGCTGCTGCAAAATTTATGGCAGCATTTATATCAGCAAATTCTTTGACCGATACGATTTCGCTTATGTGATGGGGCGGAAGCAGCAGAATATTTTTCAGCTGATTGGTTTTACCGATAACAGCGTAGACTGTTCTGTTTTGTTGATTTTTATTCTGCAAATTGGCAAGCACTTTTTCAAGATCTGCTTTTTGTTTGGGCTGCAAAGCTATTTGCCCAGGCAGAATATCGGCTGCCAGGAGGATTTCTTCGGCAGTGGCTTTACCTATACCTACTGTTGCGGTAATCAGTGCCTGCAGGATATTTGCCGATGGCAACTGAGTTACTTTATGTATAATTTCTTCAGGTGCTGCAGTTAAAATATCAAGGCCATTTTGAGGCGGGGGAGCTATATATTCTTTGCCTGGCTGAATAGTTCTGTATGAGTTTTGGGCAGCATTTATATGTTTAAGGCTGTCAATGATATTGCTATCCTGCACGAGAATGATGTTGTTATTTTTGCCGGTAAGTTCAAAAATAAGTTTTTTGGTGACAATCTTGCTGCTGGAACCAAGAATATCGATTTCAAAAGTTATAATGCGGTCTGTACCAGTCTGAGTAATTTTAGTGATACGTCCTTCTTCCAGATGCTTGCGCAAAAGCATGCAGAATGCCGGCGGAACATCCGGATTTTCCGGAAGTTTATCAGGAAGATAAATAACAGGGCCAAAGCCTGACATATCTATAAGTACAGAGCATGTATCCTGTCTGCGTTTAAGCTGCAGCAATAAAGAATGAGGAGTAGGCATAAAAACTTTGTAAATTTTACTGCCGGAAATTTCCTGCTGCAGATATTTTGTTAATGCCGAAAGCGTAATTCCTTCTAAGTTCATGGATTGGGTCTCCTTAAATATAATCTATAGATATTATAACAAAGTTGATGCTGTTTGCTACAGGATATTTTAGAAGAAGTTGGGCAAAAATGTAAAACTTGTGGTATAATAAAGTTTCAGGATAAGTATTTAAGATATAGTGTACTTATAATTTGAAGGAGATACTCATTGAGGAGGGATTCTGTGCTTAAGAGCATGACCGGTTTTGGCCGTGGAGAGTACGAGGATGACAGCTTTTCCATAACTGTGGAAATGAAAACAGTTAATCATCGCTATAACGAAGTTGCGATAAGATTACCAAGATTTTTAAACCCTATTGAAGATAAAATCAGAAAAACTATTTTAAAGACTATCAGCCGCGGACGTATTGATGTTTTCATTAATGCCGATTATACTACAAGTGAGAGCTGTACTTTAAAAGTTGATAAAAACCTGGCTGTTGCTTATCATAATGCATTAAAGGAAATCGGCGGTGCTATTGGCGCTGATGAAGCTGCTGTTAACACTTCTGCTGAGATAATGTATCTGGCGCGCTGTCAGGATGTTATAAATGTTAAAGAAGGTTTCTTTGATGTAGAGAGTGTATGGCCCAAAGTAGAAAAGGCTTTGCAGGCAGCTTTGGCAAATCTTGTTGCCATGCGTGCTACAGAAGGAAGCAATATTTACGGAGATTTTGTGTACCGTGCAGATCTTATTGCTGAGAAGCTGGCTCTTATTGAGGAACGTTCTCCAAAAGTTGTAGAAGAATATCAGGTTAAGCTTACTGAAAGACTTAATAATCTTTTAGCCGATAATAATGTTGCTGTAGAACCGGAAAGACTTTTACAGGAGGTTGCAATTCTTGCTGACCGTACCAGCATTACAGAAGAGATTGTACGTCTGAAAAGCCACATCAAGCAGTTTAAGCAGATTATTTCTTCTGAACAGCCTGTTGGCCGCAAGCTGGATTTTTTAATTCAGGAGTTTAACAGAGAAGCTAATACTATTGCTTCCAAGGCTAATGATTATACCCTTGCACAGATTGTAGTTGAAATAAAAGCTGAAATTGAAAAAATAAGAGAACAAATTCAGAACATTGAATAGCAGGAGGATTATATGGACATAAAGCTTATAAATATTGGCTTCGGCAACATTGTTGCTGCTAATCGCATCATTTCCATTATCAGTCCGGAATCAGCGCCGATTAAGCGTATTATTCAGGAAGCACGTGATAAAGGTATGCTGATAGATGCTACATACGGCAGACGTACACGTGCTGTGGTTGTAACTGACAGCGGACATATTATTCTTTCTGCTGTTCAGCCTGAAACTGTGGCAAATCGTTTAATTCAGACTGATGATGAAGATGAAGAGTAACAAGGAGGCACTATGAAAGAAAATATTACTCCGCAGGGTGTGCTTTTAGTTGTATCAGGCCCTTCCGGTGCAGGAAAAGGTACTATCTGTCAGATGCTGCGTGATCAGCTTCCCGAACTTGGTTATTCTGTTTCTGTAACTACACGTCAGCCGAGAACAGGTGAAATTGATGGTGTGAATTATTTTTTCAAAACTGTTGAAGAGGTAAAAGAAATGATTGCTCAGGATCAGCTGCTGGAATATGCTGAGGTGTATGGCAATTATTACGGAACTCCTCGTGATTATGTTATGGACTTATTAAACTCAGGCAAGGACGTACTTCTGGAAATTGACATTCAGGGAGCGCTGCAGATTAAGAAACGTTTTCCGGACGGAGTATTTGTATTTATCGTTCCGCCGTCTCTTGACGAGTTGTCTGCAAGAATTTATAAACGTGGTACTGACAGCGAGGAAGTTATCCAGCGCAGAATGGCTTCTGCAGCAAGTGAACTTACTTACGCTGCCGAATATGATTATATTGTTGTCAACGATATTGCTGAAAAAGCTGCCGGCAAAATTTTAACCATAATGGATGCTGAGCGTTATCGTGTGGCAAGAACATATTTTATTGTTGATGAAATATGCAAACATAAAAATTGCTAAAGGAGTGTGTTAGATATGTCTATGGTTGATCCTTCTATCGATTATTTGGCTGAAAAAGTTGACAGCAAATATACTTTAGTTATTCTGGCTGCAAAACGTGCGCGTGAACTTACTGTTCCCGGCGTTAATTCTTCTGAAAAAGAAGTAAGCACAGCTTTAAAAGAAATTGGTAAAGATGCTATTACTTTTGAACGTACAAAGAATGTTTAAGATTTAGTAGGAGGAAACAATTTTGCTGAAAGGTAAGAAAATTGTTTTAGGAGTTACCGGCGGTATCGCTGTTTATAAGGCGGTTGATTTGGTAAGTCGTCTGCGTAAGCAGGGGGCAGAAGTAAGAGTTATTATGACAGAGCATGCACAGGAATTTGTCACTCCTCTTACTTTTAAGGAAATCAGTGGAAACAAGGTAGCCGTTTCCATGTGGGATGGCAATCAGGAATTTAATGTTGAGCACATAGCGCTTGCAAACTGGGCTGATGTGTTTGTTGTCGCACCTGCTACTGCGAATATAATTGCCAAAATGGCCTGCGGAATTGCTGACGATCTGCTTTCTACAACATTATTGGCTGCACAGGCGCCAATTATAGTTTGTCCCGCAATGAATACAGGTATGTATCAAAATCCTGCCACCCAGGAAAATATTGCAAAACTGCAGGGCTGGGGCGTTACTGTTATGCCTCCGGCTGTCGGAATGCTGGCTTGTGGGGTATCAGGTCAGGGAAGACTGCCTGAACCTCAGCAGATTGTTGAATTTATTGGTGATTTTTTTGCAAAACGAGAAGGAGATATGCGTGGCTTAAAGGTACTGGTTACTGCTGCCGGTACAAGAGAGCCTATTGATCCGGTACGTTTTGTCGGCAACCGCTCCAGCGGAAAAATGGGTTATGCTATAGCTCAGGCTGCTGCTGAGAGAGGTGCGGACGTGCTTTTGGTAACAGGCCCGTCATCATTGTCTGTCCCGCCCAATGTGCGCTCTGAAAAAGTAGAAACAACACAGGAAATGCTTGACGCGTGTCTTGCTGCTTATTCTGGAGTTGATATTGTTATTAAAGCTGCAGCAGTTGCTGATTACAGACCTCATGATGTTGCTGATCAGAAAATCAAGAAAAAAACTGATGATGCTCTGACTGTTGTTATGGATAAAAATCCTGACATCTTGAAAGAGCTGGGGGCAAGGAAAAGCGGACAGATTTTGGTTGGCTTTGCTGCTGAAACACAGAATCTTCTTGATAATGCCAGAGAAAAAATTGTTAAGAAAAATCTGGATATGATTGTAGCAAATGATGTTACAGCTGCCGGAGCTGGTTTTAATGCTGATACCAATATCGTAAAATTCCTGTTTCCGGACGGAACAGTCCAGTCTTTAGAGCAGATGCCCAAAAAGGAAGTTGCTGAAAGAATATTGGATACTGTTATGCAGCTGAAAAATAAATAATACTTATTGTGTATAAATTGTAATATTTTAATAAAACTATTGCTAAAATACAGAATGTAGATTATAATATCTTAGGAAAATGAATATTACTCATCAAGAGCGGTGGAGGGAATGGCCCAATGAAACTGCAGCAACCATTGCAGAGTGACTTCTGTAAACGGTGCTAACTCCTGCGAATTTTCGTGAGATGAGAATGCTTATAAAGTTGCGGCGTTCTCGTTTGAGAACGCCTTTTTTACTAATTGAACCAAGAGAGGAGCATAAATTAATGAGAAAATTATTTACTTCTGAGTCCGTAACTGAAGGTCATCCTGATAAGATTGCAGACCAGATTTCTGACTCTGTGTTAGATGCTATTTTGAGCAAAGATCCTAAAGGCCGTGTTGCCTGCGAAACTTTGGTAACAACTGGTCAAATCCATATTGTTGGTGAAATTTCTACCAGCTGTTATGTAGATATTCCTAAAATTGCCCGTGAAACTGTTATCAACATTGGTTATGACAGAGCAAAATACGGTTTTGACGGCAATACCTGTGGTGTATTGATTTCTATTGACGAACAGTCTCCTGATATTGCTTTGGGTGTTGATAAAGCTCTTGAAGCAAAAGAAGGCAAAGCTGCTGATGAAGAAATTGGTGCCGGCGACCAGGGTATGATGTTTGGTTATGCTACCAACGAAACTGAAAGCTATATGCCTATGCCTGCTTATCTGGCTAATAAACTGTCTCTGCGTCTGACTGAAGTTCGCAAAAACGGCACTTTGCCTTACCTGCGTCCTGACGGAAAAACTCAGGTAACTGTTGAATATGAAGATGGCAAACCGGTACGCATTGATGCTGTTGTTATTTCTTCTCAGCATGCTCCTGAAGTAACTAACGAACAAATCAGAGCAGATATTATTGAAAATGTTATAAAACCAGTAATTCCGGCAGATATGCTTGGTGCAGATACCAAATATTATATCAATCCTACCGGACGTTTTGTTATTGGCGGTCCGCAGGGTGATGCTGGTCTGACCGGACGCAAAATTATTGTTGATACTTACGGCGGTATGGCTCGTCATGGCGGCGGTGCTTTCTCCGGTAAAGATCCTTCTAAAGTTGACCGCAGTGCAGCTTATGCAGCTCGTTATGTAGCTAAGAATATTGTTGCAGCAGGTTTGGCTGATAAATGTGAAATTCAGCTGGCTTATGCTATCGGCGTTGCTCAGCCTGTTTCTGTTTTGGTAGAAACTTTTGGCACCGCAAAAATTGCCGAAGATAAAATTGCAGAACTGGTTAAAAAGAATTTCAAATTAAGTCCTAACGGAATTATCAAAGAACTGGATCTGTTGCGTCCTATTTATAAACAGACAGCAGCATATGGTCACTTTGGCCGTACTGACGTTGATCTTCCTTGGGAACATACTGATAAAGCAGCAGCACTCAGAGAACAGGCTGGTCTGTAATTATAACTGTAAAGCCTCCTTTATCATGACTGTATATGGTTGTGGTAGGGGAGGTTTTCTTATGTTAAAATACTTTTAAAGGATTTATGTTTACGTTGCTAGAATATAAACAGAATAAGATATATTTTTGGAGGCAGTATGTTTTGTGTAGATGTTGCAATTAATCTTCCGGTAAAAAGTATTTTCAAACAATTTACCTATCTGGTGCCGGAAAATATGCACTTTTTGGAATGTGGCTGGAGAGTTGTTGTACCTTTTGGTTCGCAAAAAGTGGAAGGGTTTATTGTAGCCCAAAAAAAGCTGCCGGAAGATTTTCAGAAGTTAAAGAAAATAGAAGCTGTTTTAGGGGATAAGCCGTGGTTTGATGAAGAAATGCTGGCTACGGCAAAATGGCTGTCTGAGTATTATATGTGCTCAATGGCAGAAGCTATGCGCCTTTTTGTTCCCGGAAAAACGAGTATACGCAGAACTTCTGTCAAAGATGAAAATGGGAATTTTTTATACTATCGTTACGAAGAAAAGTTAAAAGAAAAAACTTTGCTTGCGTATAAAATAACTGCTGCCGGAAAAGAAGCTCTGCGGTCGGGAAACAGAAAGCTCAGAGCTCAGATGGCTGCTTTGCAGGTACTGGATATGCAAAAAGAAAGCAAAACAATTAATGAGCTGGCGGAGTTTAAAATAACCGGTGCTGTTTTGCGAAATCTGGCTTTAAAGGGATGGGCAGAAACTGACAATAAGAGGGTTTTGCGTAACAGCTACCATGCTGAAAAGCAGTACGCAGATAAAATGCAGCTTACTGCTGAGCAAAGTGCAGCTCTTACACAGATTACAGATGCATTGGATAAAAAGACTTTTAAAACTTTTTTGCTGCAGGGAATAACTGGAAGCGGTAAAACAGAAGTTTATCTGCGTGCCGCTCAGAAGGTTGTCAGTGAAGGCAAACAGGTGCTGATGCTTGTACCGGAAATTGCTCTTACTGCGCAGCTGGTAAAGCGGTTTCAGAGCTGGTTTGGCGATAATGTGGCAGTGGCGCACAGTAAGCTTTCTCAGAATGAGCGCGGAGATGTCTGGTACAAGATGCGTACATTTCAGGCCCAGATTCTGATTGGCGTACGCAGTGCTGTCTTTGCACCATTTGCAGATTTGGGACTGATTATTATTGACGAAGAGCATGAAAGCAGTTACAAACAGGAGGAAAGGCCTAATTACCATGCCAGAAACGTTGCTATGGAAAGATGCAGACATACGGATGCTGTATTGATTTTAGGCAGTGCCACACCTGATTTGGAAACCTATTATCATGGTCTTAATGGTGATTATATTCATCTGAAGCTGACCAAAAGGGCTAATGGCAGTGAGCTGCCCACAACGGAAATAGTTGACATGCGTGAAGAGCTGCAGGCTAAAAATTTTCATGTTTTATCCCGTAAACTGCGGCAGGCACTGGTTAATACTGCTGCTGAAGGAGAGCAGGCTATAGTTTTGCTGAACAGAAGAGGCTACTCTACATTTGTTCTGTGCAGAGATTGCGGAAACTCGATTATGTGCAGACACTGTGCAGTAGCCATGGTATATCACAGTGCTGACGGAGTTATGCGCTGTCATTACTGCGGCAATCAGCTGCCTATACCTGATGTTTGCCCTCAATGCGGCAGCAGAAGAATAAAATTTTTTGGTACGGGAACGCAGAAAGCTGAAGAGGAAATTATGTCTTTGCCTGAGGTAAGAGTTTTACGCATGGACCAGGATTCTACCATGGCTAAGTTTGCTCATGCAGAGATTTTAGATAAATTTTCCCGAGGCGAAAGAAATGTTTTAGTTGGTACGCAAATGGTTGCCAAGGGACATGATATACCTAATGTTACGTTAGTAGGTGTTTTGTCTGCAGACAGTTCGCTGAATCTTCCTGATTACCGAGCATCAGAAAGAGCTTTTTCACTGCTGACTCAGGCTGCGGGACGTGCAGGACGCGGCAATAAAAATGGACATGTTATTTTTCAGGCTTATGATGCTGATAACAGAATTCTTAAACTGGCAGCCAAGCAGGATTATGACGCTTTTGCCGTGCAGGAGCTAAAAGACAGGCAGGAGCTTTTGTATCCTCCATATGCTCAGATGCTGAAGATGACGGTATGGGATAAGGATGAAGATGCAGGACTTACTCTGGCTAAAAGAACAGTTAATTTTTTGCAGGAAAAATTAATGGATAATATTATGCAGGGGGATATTTTTGTAATGGGACCTTTTCCTGCTGTAGTAGCCAAAGTAAGAGATATGTACAGATTTAATATTATTGTCAAGGCAAAGAATATTGATCCGGTTAAAAAGCTTTTGCTGGACAGTGAATTTAAACAGCAGCGCAATCTGTTTTTTGATGTAGATCCTTTGAGCGTTATTTGATATAAGCAGAATTTTTGTGATATAATATAATTTACGAAATTTAATTTATGGAGGCTAATTATGGCTAAGTTAGATATTGTTGTTGCCGGTAATCCGGTATTGCGCCAAAAGGCAGAAGCTGTTACTAAAATAGATAAAAAACTGCAGAAATTTTTGAAAGATATGGCAGAAACTATGTATGCTGCTGATGGTGTAGGTCTTGCGGCACCTCAGGTTGGTGTTTTAAAAAGAGTAGTTGTTATTGATGTAGGTGATGGCCTGATTGAGATGATTAATCCGGAAATTACCAAAAAAGAAGGCTCCGTTGTAGGCGGCGAAGGCTGTCTTTCTGTTCCTGATTATGAAGGCGAAGTTGAACGTGCCGAATATGTGGAATGTGAATTTACAGATAAGACAGGCAAAAGAATGCTTTTAAAAACCGATGGGCTGCTGGCTATTGCTGTGCAGCATGAGCTGGATCATCTTGACGGTGTACTTTTTATAGATAAAGCTCAGTCTATTATGCCTAAACCGAAAGAAAATCCTATTAATAAATAACAGTAAAGGTGATAATATGCGTATAGTTTTTATGGGAACTCCTGATTTTGCTGTGGGCAGTCTGCAGGCATTGGCAGAAGCAGGAAAATATGAAATTGCAGGTGTGTTTACACAGCCTGACAGACCTAAAGGAAGAGGCCGTCAGATGCTGATGACCCCCGTTAAGGAATATGCTCTGAGTAAGGGATATGATGTATATCAGCCGGTGAAAATAAAAGCAGAAGAGCCTGTTGCTCTTTTAAAACAGCTGAATCCTGATTTGATTGTTGTTGCAGCTTTTGGTCAGCTTTTGTCTCAGGAAATTTTAGATTTGCCAAAATATGGCTGCATTAATGTACATGCATCCTTACTGCCTAAATACAGAGGTGCGGCACCGATTCATTATGCTATTTTAAACGGAGAAAGTGAATCCGGTGTTACTATTATGCAGATGGATATTGGCATGGACACTGGTGACATGTTATCCAAGGTTGTTGTGCCTGTTTCTGAAGATATGACCATGGGCCAGCTACATGATGAATTAAAAGTAAAAGGCGCTGAATTGCTTTTAAAAACGATAGATGAAATCGAAGCAGGAACCGTAAAAGCGCAGAAGCAGAATTCTGAGGAGGCTACTTATGCTTCTCTGCTGCAAAGAAGTATGGAAAAAATAGACTGGAATAAACCGGCTGCAGAAATTCATAATTTAATCAGAGGTTTTAATCCGGCTCCCGGTGCTTTTACCAGGCTTCCTGATGGTAAAAATTTAAAAATCTGGGGTAGCAAAGTAAGTGATAAGCAAAGCAGCAGGGTTCCTGGAACTGTTGCAGAGGTTAACAAACGCAGTTTTATTGTTGCCTGCGGTGAAGGTACACTGGAAATTACAGAAGTACAGCCGGAATCCAAGAAAAGAATGCCGGCTCAGGTTTTCTGCAACGGACGAGGAGTGCAGGCAGGAGATATTTTAGGTAAGGAGTAAGTTTTACATGACTGATGAAGTTTTTAAGCCTAAGAAACGCATTTTTATGGCTTTAACTTCCTTTAGTGCGTTGTTAGGCGCGTTGATGATTTATGTGGTATGGAAAGTTACTGTACCGGGGCTGGCTCAGATTCATTACATACTGCCCAAACTTTTGGGATTTATAGGCTTTGTAATTGTTCTGGCATTGCTGACCGGTGTTGCCGGTATAGTAATGGCCCTCATGGGTGTACCGATTATTAAAATTTTCTATTTCGGTGCATGGAAGGCTATTAATATTTTATTTCCGGTAGCAGTAATGCTGGGCAGATTGTTTAATATCCCCAGAGTAAAGATTGAGCAGTCTTTTATTGAGGTAAGCAATAATCTGGTATTACAGCATAAAATAAAGGTTCCAGCCAACAGAATTATGATTTTAACGCCGCATTGCATTCAGCTTGATACATGTGTGCATAAGATTACCCGTAATGTAGAAAACTGCAGGCAGTGCGGCAGATGCAGTGTAGGTACCATGCTTGGACTTGCACATAAATATGGCTGCCATTTTGCAGTGGCTACAGGCGGTACGCTGGCAAGAAAAATGGTAATGGAAATCAGACCTAAGGCTATTGTTGCCGTAGCCTGTGAAAGAGACCTTACCAGCGGCATACAGGACGTTTTTCCTTTGCCGGTTTTAGGTGTTTTAAATGAGCGTCCTTATGGCCCATGTTTTAATACTCGTGTAGATGCTAATAAATTAGAAGCGGCTATTTTGGCATTTTTGGATAAAGAGGATTTTGATGCAAAAAAAGATAGTAAATAAAAAAATCAGTGCCCGCAGTGCTGCTGTAGAGGTTTTGCAGCAGGTTTTTGGCGAAGAGGCATATACCAACATTGCTGTAAATAAGTATCTGCGTCAGCACCAGCTGGAAGAGCAGGAAAGAAAATTTTTTACGGAATTAGTCTATGGCACTGTGAAAGCAGTGGGATCCATTGACTGGTATTTACAGCAATGTATCAGCCGTCCACTGACAAAGGTTGACAGCAAAGTGCTTGATATTTTGCGTATCAGTGTCTTTCAGCTGCTTTATCTTGACAGAATTCCTGCCTCTGCAGCATGCAATGAGGCTGTTAAACTGGCAAGGATTTTCAGTCATGAAGGGTCAGCAAAGTTTGTTAACGGTGTACTGCGCGGACTGCTGAGAAAAATAAATGAGATTAAGCTTCCTGATGCTGAAAAAGAAACAGCAGATTGGCTGGCAGTAAAATATTTTCACCCTCGCTGGCTTGTTAAAAAATGGCTGAAACAGTTTGGCAAAGATGACACAATAAAGTTGTGCGAATTTAATAACAGTGCGGCACCTGTCTGCCTGCGGGTGAATACTTTAAAAACAGACAGAGACAGTCTGCTCTCCAGGCTTACTGAGATGGGGGCAGAGGCAAAACCTTCAAAGTGGAGTACGTATGGCATTATCTGCGAGAAGATAAGTTCTTTAAATACTTTGTTTGCTTCTTATGGCAGTGAAATTTATGTTCAGGATGAGAGTTCCATGCTGGTGGCGCATATACTGGATCCCGAACCCGGTCAGACAGTTATTGATATGTGCAGCGCTCCCGGAGGTAAAACAACTCATCTTGCTCAGCTGATGAAGAACAAGGGGAAGATTGTTGCAGGCGATATTCATGAACATAAGATACGTTTGATTCAGGAAAATGCTGAGCGTCTTGGTATTGATATTATTTCTGCATCTGTACACGACGCAACTGTGCTGGAAGAAGGCTTCGTTAAAACAGCTGATAGAGTTCTGGTTGATGCGCCCTGTTCCGGTCTGGGCGTTCTGAGAAGGAGAGCGGAGGCTCGCTGGCGCAAAAAGAAAAGCGATTTAAAAATGTTTCCGCCTTTGCAGCTGAAAATTCTGACCAATGCTGCTCAGTATGTCAAAGAAGATGGACTTTTGGTTTACAGTACCTGCACTATAGAGCCTGCGGAAAATCATTACGTTATTGAAGAATTTTTACAGAATAATAAAGAGTGGGAATATGCAGGTTTCAATCATCCGCTGACAGGTGAAACAGTTGCTGAATTGCAGCTTTTACCGCAGACAGATGGTACGGACGGATTTTATATTTGTGCGTTGAAACGAAAAAAATAAGGTGTAATATGGATAAAATTGATATTTTTGGTATGACAAGCGAGCAGCTGCAGGACGTTTTTGTGCAGCAGGGAATTAAAAAATTCCGTGCCAAACAGGTTTTTCAGTGGCTGTATCAAAAATCAGTTTTTGATTTTGCGCAGATGCATAATTTAGGGAAAGCTGACATTGCGCTTTTGCAGGAAAAGTTTACCGTGTTGCCTGCAGAAATAAAAATCCTGCGTGAACAAAACTCCTCTGATGGTATGACAAGCAAAATACTGCTGGAGTTTCCTGACGGAAATTCTGTGGAAACAGTATTAATGCACCATGATTACGGTTATAGTGTGTGCGTGTCAAGTCAGGTAGGCTGTGATATGGGATGTGCCTTTTGTGCCAGCGGTTTAAATGGCTGTGTAAGAAATTTAACTGCCGCAGAAATTATTGCTCAGGTGTATTTGTTCAATAACAGATTAAGAGAAAAATCAGCCATGGTAAGCAGGGTTGTTGTCATGGGCAGCGGTGAACCCATGTTAAATTACGATAATGTCATGGCAGCACTTGATTTTCTGCATCGTGAAGATACTTCTTTCATGAGTTACAGAAATATGACAATTTCTACCTGCGGCATTATTCCGGGAATTGAACGCATGATAGCTGACGGCAGACCTGTTAATCTTGCCATATCTCTGCACGCTGCGGAAAACGAGCTGCGTACAGATTTAATGCCTGTTAATAAAGGGTTTAGCTTTATTGATGTGATCGCTGCAGCAGAAAGATACAGCAAGGCAGGAGGCCGGCAGGTAACTTACGAATATATACTCATTAAGGATAAAAATGACAGTGTGAAAGACGCAGAACTGCTTTGTAATTGTTTGAAGTTTAAACACGCAAGTGTTAATCTTATTCCTGCTAATCCCGTTGTGGAAAAAGGCTTTTTAAGACCGGGAAAGCAGGCAATAGAGCGTTTTGTACATACGTTACAGAAGAACAGAGTTAATGTTACAGTAAGAAAAGAAATGGGCAAGGATATTGATGCTGCCTGTGGGCAGCTGAGAGCTAAATTTGCGAAAGAGCAGGAAAGCTGAAATGAAAGTACAGGTTACGGGAAGAACACATGTAGGTATGGTGAGAAATAATAATGAAGACTCACTGCTTATCAGAGAGCCGTATTTGTTTGCAGTTGCTGACGGCATGGGAGGACATGCGGCAGGGGAAATAGCCAGCCGTGAAACTTTAAAAGCCTTTGAGGTAGCTACGCATCCATTAAGACATGCCGTAGCAGATAGTGCAGAAGAAGTGCTGAGAAACGCCTTTAATAAAGCTAACGAGCATATTTACTTAATGGCTGACAAAAATGAAGCTTATACCGGTATGGGTACTACACTGACTGCACTGTATCTGCCTGGTGACGGAACTGCCTATGCTGCACATGTAGGTGACAGCAGACTTTATTTATATCGTAAGGGAAGTTTATCTCAGGTTACACATGACCATTCCTATGTAGCAGACCTTGTTGCTCAGGGCAAGATTACTGATAAAGAGGCCTTTGTTCATCCTAAAAAGAATATGCTTTTACAGGCTATTGGCGTAGAAAAAACAATTAATACGGATATAATTCATTTTGCCTTAGAAGACGGAGATATATTGCTTTTATGCAGTGATGGCTTATCTGATATGTTAAGAGATAATGAGATAAGAGAAATTTTGCATGCAAGTGATATTGATACTGCCGGAGATTTGCTGATTGAAACGTCTTTGAACAATGGCGGACGTGATAATGTTTCTGTGATACTTATTGCAGTTAAAGAAAATAATGCTGACAGGGAGGATAATTGATTTGGATAAAAATATTCTTAATAACAGATATGAAATTATTCGCCCTGTCGGCAGCGGCGGTATGGCAGAGGTTTTTCTGGCGCATGACAATCTTTTGGACCGCAATGTTGCGGTTAAAATGCTGAGAGATCAGTTTGTTGCTGACAGAGAATTGCTGGATCAGTTCCGCAGAGAGGCAAAGTCTGCAGCCAGACTCATTCATCCTTATATTATAAATATCTATGATGTTGTTTCTGAAGGTGATGTTCAGTACATTATTATGGAGTATGTTGAGGGTGTTACTTTAAAAGATTATCTTAAAGAACACAAACTTCTGCTGAATGCAGTACTGGAAATTGCTGTACGCCTGGCAGATGCTCTGAAACATGCGCACAGCAAGAATATTATTCACTGTGATATAAAACCGCAAAATATACTGATTGACAAAAATCTGAATCCCAAAATTACTGATTTTGGCATTGCCAAGATGGTAAGCAATCAGACTATGGTGTATTCGTCTGCGGTAATGGGTTCTGTACATTATATTTCACCGGAGCAGGCTAATGGCGGCCAGATTACAGCCTGCAGCGATGTTTATTCTCTGGGCGTAGTAATTTTTGAGATGCTGACCGGTCAGGTTCCTTTTAACGGCAATACTGCAGTATCTGTAGCTATGATGCATGCTGAAAAGCCGATTCCGAGGCTAAGTGAATATATGGAAGAAGTTCCGGAGGGACTGCAGAATATTATTGATAAGGCTTTAGCCAAAAAGTGCGAAAACAGATATCAGGATGCTGATGAGCTGCGCAGGGATCTGCTGAATTTGAAAATGAAGCTGTATCCTTTCAGCAGTGATGAATACAAAAAGGACATGCAGGCAGTTTTGCCAAGCAGCACTTATGTGGCTAATGATGAGGATGACGCTACATTGATTATGAAACCCGTTCGCAGCAATACTGTAAATTTAAGTTCTATTAGCGAGCTGGATACAGTCAGTGAGAGTGAACCGGAGGAGGATATTGTGGCAGCAAGGCCTGTAAAGAAAAAAAGACAGTTTAATTTTACCAGAATCCTGATTATGGTTACTGTAGCTGTAGTTCTTATTTCGGCTATTGCGCATTTTATCTTTAATCGTAATCGTGAAATTGTTGCTGTTCCGGAAGTTGTAAACATGTCTGTGTCTGAGGCGCAGATTCTTCTGGAAAAAGAAGGCTTTGAAGTTGATCTGGAAGAACGCTCAGAAAATAATGTTAAACCGGGCGTTGTTATTGAGCAGTCTCCAAAAGCCGGTGAGAAACGCAAAGAAGGCAGCGTAATTTATCTTACAGTCAGCAAAGGTGCAGAATTAAAACCGGTACCTGATGTTACTGGCATGTCACTTACCAAGGCAGAGAGAATAATTCTTGATGAAGGGTACGAAATTGGCACTGTAATCAAAAAGCATGACAGTTCAAAGAAAACAGGCAGCATTTTGGCGCAGTCACCTAAATTCGGCGATAAGGCTCCCAAAGGCAGCAAAATTAATCTGGTTATCAACGAAGGTGAAAATGTTGTACCTGATGTAACCGGCAAAAAACTTGCTGATGCAACAAAGCTGCTGAAGGATCAGGGACTGGCTTTAGGCAATGTAACCTATGCTGCAAGTGAGAGAACCAAGGGTACTGTTATTTCTGCAGATCCTGCTGTGGGAACAAGTCTTGAGGAAAATGCAAAAGTAAATCTTGTTGTTTCCAGCGGTGCAAATAAAGAAGCTAACAGCATTTATGTAGATTTCATTGTTCCCGGAGAAAAGGAACAGCATGTGCAGATATATGTAATAGACAGTCGTGGACGTAATCTCATTTATGATGATGATAAAAAAGGCGGCGTAAGAATTCGTCGTAAAATTGATGTTTCTGATAATGCAAAAATACAGTTTTACTGCGATAATAAACTTATAGAGGAGAAAACTTTGTGAGTGAACTGCAAGGCAGAATATTAAAAAATTATAACGGCTATTATTATGTGGCAGTTGAAGATGTTATATATACCTGCAAGGTCAAAGGAAAAATGAAAAAGAACCGTTTTTCCATGGCTACAGGTGATCTTGTTGTTTTTGAAGCAGGCGATAAGAATGAAGGCATGATTAAGCATGTTTTGCCGAGAAAGAATTTTCTTGTGCGGCCTACGATTGCCAATCTGGATTTGTTTGTAGTTACTTTTGCCTGTGCTACGCCGGATTTCAGCTTTTTGATTGCAGATAAACTGCTTGCTTTGGCAGAAATGGCTAAAATTCCGGCAGTACTTGTTTTAAATAAGGCAGATATTGCGCCGGAAGGATTAGTAGAAGAAATCAAAGGCGTTTACGAAAAAATCGGATACGATGTTTACGTAATTTCAGCTCTGGAAAACAGCGGCATAGAAGCACTGAAAGAAAGATTAAAAGGCAAAATTTGTGCCTTTGGCGGCCCGTCCGGAGTGGGAAAATCCTCTACTATTAATGCTATTGATCCTGCCGTAGAATTAAAAACAGGCATCGTCAGTGAAAAAATAGGCCGAGGCAAACATACAACGCGTTATGCTCAGCTGCTTCCTTTTGCCGGAGGCTATATTGCCGATACACCGGGTTTTGGCAATCTGCTTTTAGAAGAGCTGGACAGCAAAATGGTTCCGACAGGCTTCAGAGAATTTGCCGGTTATGAGGCTCAGTGCAAGTTTGTTTCCTGCACGCATACTCATGAACCTGTCTGCGGTATTAAAGAAGCTGTTAAAGAAGGTTTAATTGCCAGAAGCAGATATGATTCATATGTTAATATCCTGGAAGAAATAAAACTTTTTGAGGAGAGAGAGGGTAAAAAGTATGATTAAAGTAGCTCCGTCTATTTTGTCTGCTGACTTTGCGTATCTGGCAGATGAAATTAAGAAAATTGAAGCCGCAGGTGCAGATTGGGTGCATATTGATGTCATGGACGGACTGTTTGTTCCTAATTTGACTTTTGGTGCTCCTGTTGTGCAGAAAATCAGAAAAGTAACAGATTTATTTTTTGACTGCCATCTCATGGTGGAGAATCCGGAAAAATATATTGCTGACTTTAAAAAAGCCGGTGCAGACCAGATTGTTGTGCATGCAGAGGCTACGAAACATTTGCACAGATGCATTCAGCAGATTAAAGCGGAGGGAATGAAAGCAGGTGTAGCGTTAAATCCGGCTACTTCCTTACCTGCTATAGAAGAAATTTTGCCTTATGTTGATATGGTATTATTAATGACTGTAAACCCCGGTTTTGGCGGACAGTCATTTATTGAAAGTATGGTGCCTAAAGTTGCAAGACTGTCAGAAATGATAAAAAATGCCGGACTTGATGTTGATATTCAGGTTGATGGCGGTATTAACGATAAAACAGCGCAGCTTGTTAAGGAAGCCGGAGCTAATATTTTGGTAGCTGGTTCCTATGTTTATGGTGCTGAAGATGTAGCTGAAGCTATTGCAAGTTTGAAAAAATAATGACATTTGTTGACTTTTATTGACAATTGTCATTTTGCTGTGTAGTATATAAGTTGTAGAATTAAATAGTGCAAAAACCTTTGGGGCAGAGTGCAATTCTCTACCGGCGGTATAGTCCGCGAGCCGTATGGCATGAACAGGTGTGATTCCTGTACCGACAGTATAGTCTGGATGAAAAAAGGTTGTGGTATCGGTTGCTGCCGCATTCCTACCCAAGGGTAGGAGTGCGGTTTTTGTTATTGTGAGGATAAAATGAACGATAGAGATTATATGAAGCGGGCTCTGGAGCTGGCAAAAATTGCAGAAGGCAATACAAGTCCAAATCCTATGGTAGGCTGCGTTATTGTAAACGATAAAGGCGAAATTGTAGGTGAAGGCTATCATCATAGAGCAGGTGAAGCTCATGCTGAAGTAAATGCTTTAAAAGCTGCCGGTGAAAAGGCTGAGGGTGCTGCTGCCTATGTAACCTTGGAGCCTTGTGCTCATTATGGAAGAACAGGACCATGCTGCGTGGCTTTAGCTGAGGCAGGTGTAGCCAAGGTTGTTGCTGCCTGTCTTGATCCTAATCCCAAGGTTGCCGGCAAGGGAATGGAATACCTTCAAAGTAGGGGTATCGAAACGGTTGTAGGTGTATGTAAGGAAGAAGCAGAGGACCTGAATGAAAAGTTTTTCTGCTGGATTACTAAAAAAAGACCTTTTATAAGCCTTAAGTACGCAATGACTTTAGACGGAAAAATTGCCGCAGCTAATGGAGATTCTAAATGGATTACCGGTGTGGAGGCAAGAACCTGTGCTCATTTGCTGCGCAAACAGCATGATGCCATTCTCGTAGGAATCAATACAGTTTTGCAAGATGATCCTGAGCTTACTACAAGACTTGTTGAAGGAAAAAATCCTGTCAGAATTATTTTAGACAGTAAGCTTAAAATCCCTGAAAAAGCTAAAGTATTAAATGAGGAAGCGCGGACTTTGATTTTTACATCTGAGTTTGCCGATGCTGATAAAAAATCACATTTAAATGCTCTGGAAAATGTAGAGGTTATTGAAACAGAAGTATGTGATGGAAAATTGTCACTGGAGAAAATTGCAGCTGTACTGGCAGAAAAAAATATTACCAGTGTGCTTGTAGAGGGAGGCAGCAGTGTTCATGGTGCTTTTTACGATGCACAGCTGGCAGACAGGGTATATGCTTTTATAGCGCCTAAAATTATTGGCGGAAAAGATGCGATGAGTCCTGTAGGCGGCAAAGGCAGTGATTTTATTGCCGAAGGCTGGCAGCTGGATAGTGTAAGCAGTAAGGTTCTTGGCAAGGATTTACTGATAACTGGAATCGTCAGAAGGGGGACTGAATAATGTTTACAGGTCTTATTGCAGAGCTTGGAAGTATTGTGGCGCTTGAAAGGCAGGGCGAGTCTTTTCATCTGACTGTTGCAGCAGTTAAGGTTATGGAAAATCTGAAAATAGGCGACAGCGTAGCTGTAAATGGTGTTTGCCTGACGGTTGTGAAAAAAAGTGCTGGCAGTTTTACAGCGGATGTTATGCCGGAAACGGTGCGTCTTACCAATATAGGAGAGCTGCAGCCGGGCAGCAGAGTTAATCTGGAGCGCACCCTGCGTTTATGTGACGGTCTGGACGGTCATATAGTTACAGGTCATGTTGAGGGGCAGGGAATGATAAAAAGCCGAATTCCAGAAGGCATTGCAGTTGTTGTAACAATAGAGACAGAAGCAAGACTTTTAAAATATATACTGCCCAAGGGAAGTATTGCCATTGATGGCATCAGCCTTACTGTTACACAGGTAACTGATAACAGTTTTTCTGTATCGCTTATCCCTCATACGGCTAAAGAAACGACTTTAGGATTTAAGGCTGTTGGGGATAAAGTAAATCTGGAAACAGATATTATTGGCAAGTACGTAGAACGCATGCTTGGTTTTAAGCAGGAAAATAAACAGTCAAATCCGATGCTGGATAAAAATATATTATTGGAAAATGGTTTTATGTGAGAGGTGATTTTTATGAGTGAACAATTTAAGTACAATACTGTTGAAGAGGCTATTGCTGCAATTAAAGCCGGCAAGATGGTTTTGGTAACTGATGATGAAGACAGAGAAAATGAAGGCGATCTGATTATGTCTGCTGAACTCTGTACACCTGAAGCTATTAATTTTATGGCCAAAGAAGCCAGAGGACTTATCTGCATGCCTGCTGCAGGATCTGTTATGGATAAACTGCAGTTTGGCGCTATGGTAAGTAAAAATACCGATAATCATGAAACAGCTTTTTCTGTTTCCATTGACCATGTTGATACAACAACCGGTATTTCTGCTTATGAGCGTGCCTATACTATGAAAAAATGTGCAGATGAGAGCGCTCAGCCCCAGGATTTTCGCAGACCGGGACATGTGTTTCCGCTGCGTGCCAAAGATGGCGGCGTTCTTGTAAGAACAGGACACACTGAAGCTACTGTGGATCTGTGCAGACTGGCAGGCTTAAAACCTGTAGGTGTATGCTGTGAAATCATGAATGATGACGGACATATGGCAAGAACTCCGGATCTGATTGCTTTTGCTGAAAAACATAGCCTGGTGTTTATTACTGTAGCAGATTTAATTGCCTACAGAAAAGCTCATGAAAAAATGATTCATCGCGCTGCAGAAGCAAGTCTTCCCAGCAAATATGGTACTTTTAAAATTATTGCCTATGAAAATGACCTTGATAATCTGTGCCATGTAGCAATTGTGAAAGGTGATGTAGCAGGTAAGGAAAATGTCCTTGTAAGAGTACATTCTGAGTGCCTTACCGGTGATGCTCTGGGCAGTTTGCGCTGTGACTGCGGAGATCAGCTTGCTAATGCTTTGCGCATGATTGAAAAAGAAGGTTTGGGTGCTGTTATTTATATGCGTCAGGAAGGCCGCGGAATTGGTCTTGCCAATAAGATTCGTGCTTATACCTTGCAGGATCAGGGACTTGATACGGTAGAAGCAAATGTTCAGCTTGGATTTGCTCCTGATCTGAGAGATTACGGACTTGGAGCGCAGATTTTGGCTGATTTGGGGCTGACAAGCATCAGACTTATTACCAACAATCCGGCTAAACGTATTGGCCTGTCCGGTTATGGCATAACTATAACTGAGCGTGTGCCTATCGTAATTGAGCCTAATGTATATAATGAACATTATCTTGATGTTAAAGAAGAAAAAATGGGGCATGAGCTACACTGTAAATGCTGCCATAAATAACAGGAGGAAAGCAAATGAACATTTTAGAAGGTAAATTAACAGCAAAAAATATGAAGGTAGCTATTGTTGTAGCTCGTTTTAATGAATTTATAACCAGTAAACTTTTAAGCGGAGCAATTGACTGTTTAAAACGACATGAAGCTGATGACAATGATATTACTGTAGTATGGGTACCGGGTGCTTTTGAAGTGCCGCTGGCAGCTAAAAAACTGGCAGCAAGCGGTAAATATGATGCTATTATCTGTCTGGGAGCGGTTATCAGAGGTGCTACACCGCACTTTGATTATGTTTGCGCAGAAGCTTCCAAGGGTATTGCTCATGTAAGCATGGAATACAGCCTGCCGGTTGCCTTTGGTATATTGACTACCGAAAATATTCAGCAGGCAGTTGAGCGTGCAGGCACTAAAGCCGGCAATAAAGGTGTAGATGCTGCCATGACTGTAATTGAAATGGTAAATCTTTTTAAAGAAATGTAATATTAAAGCCGAAGGTTTTCCTTCGGCTTTGCTTTTTTCAAAGCTTGTATTTAAGATTGAATATCTTTATAATGGATTGTAGAAGTTAAGATGACACTGAAAGGAGCATTACGATGCAGGATATATTGACAAAAGCGACTGTTGACGGGGTGAGAATTTACGCTCTGTGTACAACTAATCTGGTTGATGAGGTGGCAAAAAAGCATAACTGCTCACATCTGGCAAGTGCTGCTTTAGGCAGAGCCATGAATGGCGCCTTGCTTTTAGCAGCTACAATGAAAGATAATGAGCGTATAACTTTGCGTCTTAAAGGAGACGGACCTATTGGTGAAATTGTGGCAGACGCAGAAGGAAACTGTGTGAGAGGATATGTGGAAAATCCTGATGTTTTTCTGCCGTTAAAAGATGGCAAGCTGGATATTGGCGGAGCTATTGGCAGCGGCAATATTATAGTTACAAGATATTTGCAGAATGCAGAACCATTTACAGGATACTGCGAATTGCAGGACGGCGAAATTGCAAGCGATCTTACCAAATATCTTTATGAATCAGAACAGACACCGGCCTCCGTTGCTTTGGGTGTTTTGGTAGATAAAGAAGGAAATGTTATTGCTTCCGGCGGCTATTTTGTGCAGGCTATGCCTGGATGCAGTGAAGAAATTTTGGAAAAGCTGGAAGAAAATATCAGCCTCACTCCCTATGTTTCTCAATTGCTTGAAATTGGTTACGGACCGGAAAAAATTATTCAGATTCTTGCCCGCGGACTGGACTATGATATTAAAGAATCTGTGCCTGTAGAGTTTAAATGCCGCTGCAGCAGAGAAAAAATCTTAAATACTCTGGCGGCTCTTGATAAAAGTACTCTTGATGAAATTAAAGAAGATAAAGAGACAGAAGTTCACTGCCAGTTCTGTAACTCTACATATACTTTTACTCAGGATGAAGTGCGTGCTATTGCAGAGCAAAAATAGGCGAACGATATTGACAAAACGAACTGTCGTTTGTATAATTTAAATAAAAGAGAACAACCAGTCAGGAGGGTAACAATGGATAATGATAAAATAAAAGCACTTGATATGGCAATGCGTCAGATAGAAAAGGATTTTGGCAAAGGCTCCATTATGCGTTTAGGTGAAGCTAAAGCTAAAATGAATATTGAAGTTATTCCTACAGGAGCGCTTTCCCTTGATATTGCATTAGGTGTAGGAGGTATTCCCCGCGGACGCGTTATCGAAATATATGGTCCTGAATCTTCCGGTAAAACAACTGTTGCTTTGCATATGATAGCTGAAGCGCAAAAAATGGGCGGATATGCTGCTTTTATTGATGCGGAACATGCGCTTGATCCGGAATATGCACGTAATTTGGGAGTAGATGTGGATAATCTGCTGATATCTCAGCCGGATAATGGTGAGCAGGCTTTGGAAATTGCTGACGCCCTGGTACGCAGCGGTGCTATTGACATTATTGTTATTGACTCTGTTGCAGCACTTGTTCCGAGAGCGGAAATTGAAGGTGAGATGGGGGATTCTCATGTAGGTCTGCAGGCAAGACTCATGAGCCAGGCTCTGCGTAAACTGACAGGTCTTATAGCTAAATCTAAATGCGCAACTATTTTTATTAACCAGATTCGTGAAAAGGTAGGCATTATGTTTGGCAGTCCTGAAACTACAACAGGCGGCCGTGCTTTGAAGTTTTATTCTACCATCCGTATGGATGTGCGCCGTGTTGATACATTGAAAAATGGTAATGACATGATTGGCAGCAGAACCAGAGTAAAAATTGTAAAAAATAAAATTGCTCCTCCCTTTAAACAGGCTGAATTTGATATTATGTACGGCGAAGGAATCTCTCATGAAGGCTGCCTGGTAGATTTAGGGGCAGATCTTGAGGTTATCAATAAGAGCGGTGCATGGTATTCTTATGGAGATGTCCGTCTGGGACAGGGTAAAGAAAAAGTAAAAGAATACCTGAAAGAAAATCCGGAAATTGCTAAAGAAATAGAAACCAAAATCAGAAATCTTACTGTAGCTAAAGCTGTTAATACTCAAAATGCAGAGGAAGCTGTAAGCGATGTGGAAACAATCTTCAAAGAAGAACTTTGAGAATGCTGAGCAAGTGTACGATTACGCGCTTAATCTGCTGACCATCAGAGACTATGGAGCGGTGGAGCTGCGTAAGAAACTTGCTGCTAAAGGTGCTGATGAAGAATTTATTAATGCTGTAATTATTAAATTACAGCATTATGGTTTTTTAGATGAAAGACGTTATGCATTTAAAGTTTATGAAAGCTGGAAATTTAAAAAGTATTACGGACGTATGCACCTTAAAATGGAGCTTGGCAAAAAGAATGTTGACAGCAGATATGTAAACGAAGTTCTTGATGAATTTTCCGAAGATGAAGAACTGAGTCATGCACAGGCAGCCAGTAAATTGTTTATGCAAAAATATAAAAAAATAATACAGCAGGACGACAGGAAAAAAATATTTGCTGCGGCCGCAAGATTTATGGCGACACGTGGCTTTTCTACAAGATATGTACATGTTATCACGGATGAGCTGCATTTGGAGAACGATATGTAGTAGTGCTTAAACTTGACATTTTTGTTAATTTTCATTAAAATGTAAGTATCCAATCGTGTTAATTTCTTGTTTTTCATGAGGTGACATTTTTGAGATGTTGCCTTATTTTTTGCCCTTTTTCAGAATTTTATAATGCTAAATGATATAGATTAGAGGATTCAATGGAATAAGGACATTTATAACAGGCCCCGCAGGTGAGCCTGTTGTTAGTATGCGAAAATAATAAGTGAAAAAACATTATAATTTAGGAGGTGACTATTATTTTAGAAGTTATTGGAACTGCAGTCGTTGTGGGTATTGCAGGCGGCGCAGTAGGCTATTTTGTGCGTAAAAATGTTGCTGAAGGCAAAATTGCTACTGCTGAAGAAACAGCTGTTCGTATTGTGCAGGAAGCAGAACAGGCTGGCGAAGCCAAACGCAAAGAAGCAATGATGGAAGCAAAAGAAGAAATTCATCGTATGCGTTCTGAAATGGAACGTGAGAATAAAGAAAGACGTGCTGATTTGCAGCGTCAGGAGAGAAGATTACTGCAAAAAGAAGAAAATCTTGATAAAAAGATGGATTCTTTTGAACGTAAAGAAGAAAAACTGGCTTATAAAGAGGCTAAGTTAAATGCTTCTCAGGAAAAAATTGATGCTTTGTATCAAAAACAGGTTGAAGAACTGGAAAGACTGTCCGGTTTGACAAGTGATGAAGCAAAGCAGGAACTTTTGGCTTCTCTTGAAGATGAAGTAAAACATGAGTCTGCAATGCTTATTAAGGATTTAGAGCAGCAGGCTAAAGATGAAGCTGATAAAAAGGCAAGAGAAATTATATCTCTGGCTATTCAGCGTTGTGCTGCTGACCACGTGGCAGAAACTACAGTATCTGTAGTTGGTTTGCCCAATGATGAAATGAAGGGTCGTATTATCGGCAGAGAAGGCCGCAATATCAGAACTTTGGAAACCCTGACAGGTATTGATCTGATTATTGATGATACTCCGGAAGCTGTTATTATTTCCGGATTTGATCCTGTTCGTCGCGAAGTAGCGCGCATTGCTCTGGAAAAACTTATTAATGACGGACGTATCCATCCTTCCCGCATTGAAGAAATGGTAGAGAAGGCTCAAAAAGAAGTTGAACAGAAAATTAAAGAAGCAGGTGAGCAGGCTACATTTACTGTTGGCGTGCATGGTCTGCATCCTGAACTGATTAAACTTCTTGGTCGTTTAAGATATCGTACCAGCTATGGTCAGAATGTACTGAACCATTCTGTGGAAGTTGCTAATCTTGCTGGTATTATGGCATCTGAACTTGGTGTTGATGTAGTTTTGGCTAAGCGTGCTGGTCTTCTGCATGATATCGGCAAAGCTATTGATCATGAAATGGAAGGCTCTCACATTGAAATTGGTGCAGAGATTGCCAAAAAATTCCGTGAGTCTGAACTGGTTATCAATGCTATTATGGCGCATCATGGTGATGTTGAACCCAAGAGCGTTGAAGCTGTGCTTGTTGCAGCTGCTGATGCTGTTTCTGCGGCTCGTCCGGGTGCAAGACGTGAAACTCTTGAAAGCTATTTGAAACGTTTAACTCGATTGGAAGAGATTTCTGAATCTTTTGAGGGTGTTGAAAAATGTTATGCAGTACAGGCCGGTCGTGAAATCAGAATTATGGTTAAACCGGAAGTTGTTGATGATGATGCGGCAGTATTGCTGGCGCGTGATATTTCCAAGAAGATTGAAACTGAAATGGAATATCCCGGTCAGATTAAAGTTGTTATTATCAGAGAAACCCGTGCTGTTGACTATGCAAAATAAAATTAAATCCCGACAATTTTTGTCGGGATTTTTTTGTAATGTCTGGTGAAGGGTTACTTATTTTATGTTATAATGTTTAAAGAATAACAGAGGAGGTCTGTACATGAGAATTGAAGGCGCAGGCGGATGCTTTGATAACCGTTTCTATGAATTGGATATTGATGTTGCGTGGAATATAAGTATGTTATGTATTAATGAAATGGGCGTTACTATTGATGAGGTAGACGCAGCTAATAGACTTGTAAAGTTCCATAATAAAAAGAAAATTATGCAGGTTGCTCTGCAGCAGATTGACGAAGAAACTGTACAGGTTATTATGGATGCAACTAAAGAACGTTTGCAGATTTATACCTGGAAAAAGGAAAATAAAGAAGTAAATATGTTCTATGATTTATTTGAAAACAAATTGAGAGAGTACAGAGCATTTATTCTTTGTCCTCAGTGTTCAGCTAAAATAAGTTCTCTGGTAAAATTCTGTCCGGAATGCGGTCTGAAAATTAAATAACAAGAATAAAAAAAGAAACCAAATACCTTATGGTATTTGGCTTCTTTTTAAATTAATTTTAGATTAGATAGCGCGGTTAACTTTACCGGAACGCAGGCAGCGAGTGCAAACGTTAATACGTTTAACAGAACCTTCTACAACTGCTCTAACTTGTTGAATATTAGGTTTCCAAGCACGTTTAGTGTGTCTATTGGAGTGGCTGACGTTGTTGCCAGCGAGTTTTCCTTTACCGCAAACTTCGCAGATAGATGCCATGAATTCCCACCTCCTTGAACGTATTAAGGCACATTGCATCAAATTTAACAAAAGTATCATATCATAAACACACAATAAAAGCAAGTAATTTTTAAGGCAGGTACATAAATTATGTGGTGGAAAGATCCTGTAACGAGCTTAAAAGGCATAGGACCAAAAAAAGCTCAGGATTTGGCAGAACTAAATATTTTTACAGTGGGTGATTTATTAAATAATTATCCCCGGCAGGAAGCTTATCTTGATTATTCAAAAATAAAAACCATAAGAGAACTTGATACTGATGGCAGCAAGCAGGTTTTTAAGGGAGAGGTTTTCAGGATAAGAGATGCTTTTAAGAGCAGAACAAGCAAATTTACTGTTGTAACTGTACGCGACGAAACCGGATATGCTGATTTATATTTTTTTATGCAGCAAAGATATATGGCTAAAAAGCTTAAGCTTGGCGATCAGATTATTGTTATTGGCAGAGTTAAGGCTGGACGCAGCGCCAAGATGGTTTCAGAAGTTGCGTATCATAATATAGCTGAAGATGATAAAAATTTTGCGCTGGGTATTATACCTGTTTACGCTTTGAGCGGTAATATTACGCAAAACAATATGCGTCAGTGGGTACGTGGGGCATTAAACAAAGCAGAGCAGGATCTGCCGGAAAGTTTGCCGGAAAATATCAAAGCTGCCTGCGGCTTTCCTGACAGGCTTACAGCGCTTAAAAATATTCACTTTCCAAAATCATGGGATGATTTAAAGCAGTCACGCAGAAGATTTATTTTTGAAGAGCTGTTTTTACTGCAGTGCGGACTTTTATATTATCGCAATAAACATCAGGTGCAAAAGCAGGGCATTAAGCATGCAAGGGATGGGAAATTAATTAAAAACGTGTTGCAGAATTTACCCTTTAGTCTGACTGATGACCAGAAGCGTTCCTGGAATGAAATTTCTCTTGATATGCAGAATATTAAGCCCATGCACAGAATACTGCAGGGCGATGTAGGCAGCGGTAAAACTGTTATCAGTGCCCTGGCTCTGGCCAAGGCTGCTGAAAATGGCTTTCAGTCGTGCATGATGGCACCTACGGAGATTTTGGCGCAGCAGCATTATAAAACCTTGCAGGAGTTTTATCAGGGCACAGATATACGTCTGGCTTTATTAACAGGCAGTACCAAAGCAAAGGCTAAAACTGAAATTTTACAGCAGCTGGAAAATGGAGATATCGATATAATTATTGGTACGCACGCTCTGATACAGGATGATGTAAAATTTGCCTGTCTGTCACTGGTTATTACAGATGAGCAGCATCGTTTTGGCGTTGAGCAGAGAGCAAAACTCAGCAATAAGTCACAATTTGCTCCTGATGTGCTGATAATGACGGCAACGCCTATACCAAGAACACTGGCTTTGACTGTTTATGGCGATCTTGATGTGTCTTTGATAAAGAGCCGCCCGCCCGGAAGAAAAAAGATTCAGACTCTTTGCTATACTGATGAAAAACGTATGGATGTATACGCCGGGCTTGTGCGACAGGTACAAAAAGGCAGGCAGGCTTATATAGTATGCCCGTTAATCAAAGATTCGGAGATGATGCAGGCTCGCAGTGCAGAAAATGTTTATGAAGAGCTTACCGGCGGTATTATGCATAATGTAAAATGTGCTCTGATGCACGGAAAACTGAAAGACAGTGAGAAAGAAGAAATTATGCAGTCCTTTGCCGCAGGAAAGACAGATGTTTTAATAAGCACTACTGTAATTGAAGTAGGTGTAAATGTTCCTAACGCTGTACTGATGATCATAGAAAATGCCGACCGTTTTGGGCTGGCACAGCTGCACCAGTTACGCGGGCGCGTAGGCAGGGGCACTGAGCAGTCTTACTGCGTACTGCTGACCGGCTCAGATAATCCTGATACTTTGGCGCGTCTGCAGGTACTTCATGACAGTGATGATGGTTTTTATCTGGCAGAGAAAGATTTACAGCTGCGCGGAGCAGGACAATTATTTGGTATGCGTCAGCACGGCTTGCCGGATTTAAAGATTGCTGATATTGTCAGAGATACGGAAATTATTGTGGAAGCAAGAAAATTTGCTGCCCAGTTATTTATAAATGAAAATAATTATCGTATAATAGAAAACATGATCCGCAATCAGTTTGATGACAGATTTAATATGATTTTTAATTCGTAGGGGGATTTTTTTGAAACTTAAGGATTTATTGCAGAATCCTGATACATTGACGAAAATCGCTGCTATTGTATTTTTAGTTATTTTGCTGGGAATGGTCAATTTCTTTGCAGATAATTTCTGGCAGAATACATTAATGCTGGCGATTAATGGCGATGTGCAGGGTTTGGTTGAATATTTACGTTCTTTCGGTAATTGGGCCATTGTTATCAGTTTTCTGCTGGATGTGCTGATAAATGCTGCCAGCATTTTTCCATCGATTTTTTTATCAACTGCGAATGGATTAATTTTTGGCTTGCCTTTGGGCATACTTATTTCCTGGCTGGCTGAAACTACAGGCGTTGTTATCAGCTTTTTGCTGATGCGTTTTTTCTTTCGCAGTGCAGCTGAGAAAATTATAGCTAAAAGTGACAGCTTGAAGCATATTGATGAAGCCAGCGGCAAACATGGCCTGGAATGGATGGCTTTTGCACGCGCACTGCCATATTTCCCGTCAGGTATACTCACTGCTGTTGGTGCTATAAGCTCTATCAGCATTCGTGATTATATTATTGCTAATTTGCTGGGCAAGTTTCCATCCACAGCACTGGAAGTTGTCATAGGCCATGATATTGTTAATTTTCAGCAGAACAGTGAACGTTTGGGAATATTAATAGTTGTTGTTGCCGTAATATTTTTTGCTTACAACAGGTACAGAAAAAGAAAAAACAAAGAGTAATGTAAAATCTGGGTAAAGAATTTATATTCAGCAAGGCTTTTGGCAATTAGTGTAGAACATAATAAAGCATGTTCTATAGTGGAGGAAAGAGGATGAATAACTATTCTTTACCGTTATTTATGCAGGTAAAAGCTGACGCTGTTGCTGAACTGCATAAAAATCTTAACCTGTATCTGCCTAAGCAGAAGGGAAAAAAGGCTTTAATTTTAACAACTGAAGGTTTGCTGCAAAGTCTTAATGATAAAGTGCAGGTAATTTTACAGCAGCTGGATGATTACGAAGTTATTACAGTAAAAAGAAGTTCTTTTGATTTTGCTGTAGAGGTTGCCAAAATTATCTCAATGAATAATATTGGCTTGGTATTGGGCCTGGGCGGCGGTACGGCTCTTGATACAGCAAAGTATGCGGCATTTGTATCCAATGTTCCTTATATTGCTGTGCCTACAGCGTTAAGCAACGACGGGGTTTGTTCTCCCGTTTCAGTTTTATATGCAGAAAATGAGCGCAAGCACTCGTTTACGTCTAAAATTCCTGACGGGCTTTTGATTGATACTGATATTATTCTTGATGCGCCCCGTATTCTGCTGGAAGCGGGGGTAGGCGATACTATCAGCAACTATACCGCGCTTTTTGACTGGCAGCTTGGCTGCGAGGAAAATGACGATCGTCCCAATGATTTTGCCTATATTCTTGCAGAAAATGCGTTTAATTCGCTTTTATATTCTGAAGCTAAAAATCTTGATACCATTCCTGGTATTAAAATGCTGGCTGAGTCACTTGTGTTAAGTGGTCTGGCTATGCATATTACAGGTAATTCCAGACCGTGCAGCGGTTCGGAGCATCTCTTCTGTCATGCTATGGATGAGCTGTTTGAGCATAATGTGCCTCACGGAATTTTAGTTGGCATGGGCAGCATTGTTGCCTGCGATTTGCAGGGCAGGGATTATAATGTGCTGCTTAAGTTTCTTGATGCCTATCAGGTATCAGTTAATCCTGCTAAAAGAGGCATAACTGAAGAACAGTTTGTGCAGGCGTGGTTATATGCACCGCAGGTACGTAAAGATAGATATACTGTGCTGAATAAAATTGATTTGGATGCACAGTATTTCAGAGATTTTTATCACAAAATGAATACTATCTGCAAATAAAAAACTGCTTAGAGCAAAAGCTCTAAGCAGTTTTTTACTGATATTCACTGTTATCTAAAACTTCTCCGTCAGCGAAACCAAGATAGGTAATGTGTATTTTCCAGGTCAGGTCTTCAGCGTTGCTTGTGATAATCAAATCATCAGCCGGCAGATTGGGACGGAGCTGTTTGTTGTTGTTAATAAGCTGAGTGCTGTGTGGCGGTATGGAACTGTTGAAATGCTCCGGATAAGAATATACAAGAGTGTTATCTTTATCAAAGGCCTCAACGTCGTAATACACACGGTTGATTACTTTATCAGTAGTATTTTCTACTGTTAACAAAACTGACAGCAGCTTATTTTGTTTGTTTTCAGAAGATTTTACTGAAATGTTTTGATTTTTAATTACAAGGGACTTGCTTATTTTTTCAAGCAGTGGTTTATTGGCTGTTGTCTGCAGTTTTTTCTGTGCAGCATCAAGCTCAACAATAAAATCGACAAGATTGGTGATTCCTTTTATCTGCCATATTCCTTCATCATTGGCAAGCATTTTAAGTTTAAGGATAAAGTCCTGATCGGTTTCTTTATGCTTTAAAGTTAAGGCAACAACAGCTTCGTTATCCTGTGTGCTTTCAAGCTCAATATCATCAACTTTCAGTTTATCAATATAAATCTTTTTTTCAATATTGCTGCGCATGGCGTCTGTAATAGGATCTGTTTTGCGCTGTGGCTTGCTGCTTTGTTCATTTTCTTCTTTGTTATCAGCAATAGCCGCTTTTGCTTCTTCTACAAGCAGGTCTACTACTGATGGTTTGAGCATGTGCAAAATGCCCATGGCAAATGGATTGGACGTCAGGTTATCATTATTGATTTTACTTTCGGCAACAATGATGTCCTCAAAAGCCTTGTCAATTACAGAGTGCAGATCTACATATTTTTCAAAGCGCACTACATCATGATTTTTGACGGAATCGCGCACCTCATTAACTGCATAAAGCGGGGTACGGCACCAGTAGAGAAAATAATAACCCATGGCGCATATCAGCAGTAAAACAGGAAGCAATAATAATGTTTTTTTATTTTTACCAAACATAAGAATCTCTTTCCTTTAATATATTTCTTGCATTATATTTTAACCATATTAAAACTAGATTTCAATACCTGATACTAATTTTGAAAAAATTTTGTTGCAGGCAAACAAAATTAATACTGCTCTTGTCGGAATTGTCATAAATTGGGTATAATAATATAATACGAATAAAATTAGCTTATTGTTATAGACGGAGGATAAATATGAACAAAGGTTATTATATTTTTAATTATGGTTGTCAGATGAATGCCAGTGATACTGAACATTATGCAGGACAGTTGGAGGAACTTGGCTATCAGCCGGTAGAAGATTTTCATAATGCTGATGTCATTATTGTAAATACCTGCTGTGTACGTGAAAGTGCTGAGAAAAAAATTGCCGGCAAAATTGGTGAATTAAAAAGCGTAAAAACAAAAAATCCTGATGTGGTGATTTGTGTTGCCGGCTGCATGGCCCAAAAAGACGGCGAAAAACTGCTGAAAAAGCATACTCAGGTAGACTTGCTTTTGGGTACTGCTCATGTTAATGATTTTAAAAATATTCTGCAGGAATATCAGGCAGAGAAAAAGGGCCGTATTTATAATGATCTGACTATCAGACAAAGCGAATTTGAAGGAAAAATGGTAAGACAGAGCAGTTTTTCTGCCTGGATTCCCATTATGTACGGCTGCAATAATTTCTGCACATACTGCATTGTGCCTTATGTGCGAGGCAGAGAAAGAAGCAGAGCGCCGGAAAATATCATTGAAGAAATTAGGCAGGCTGTTAAGGATGGATATAAAGAATTTACACTGCTGGGACAGAATGTAAACTCTTATGGTAAAGACTTTGGTGAAAAGGAAGCTTTTGCCAAACTTCTGCGTCAGGTTAATGATATTGAAGGCGTGGAACGTGTACGTTATATGACAAGCCACCCCAGAGATATGAGTGAAGAGGTTATTAAAGCTGTTGCTGAATGTGAACATGTCTGTGAAAACTTCCATGTTCCTTTCCAGGCAGGCAGTGATGAAATTCTGCGTCAGATGAATCGCGGTTACAATCGTGAAAAATATCTGGAGTTAATCAAAACTATTCGCCGTTATGTGCCGGATGCGGCTATTACAACTGATATTATCGTAGGTTTCCCCGGTGAAACAGATGAGGATTTTGCTGATACCTTAAATCTTGTAAAAGAAGTCGGCTTTGATGCGGCGTTTACCTTTATTTATTCCAAACGCAGCGGAACTCCGGCTGCCAAAATGGAAAATCAGATTCCTCTGGATGTAAAAAAACAGCGTTTAAATCAGCTGATGGAAGTGCAGAATATTAACAGTCTGTGCTGCAACGAACAGATGGTAGGCAAGGTGTTTGAGGTTCTGGCAGAAGGCCCGAGCAAAGACCCCAAAGTATGGTCCGGACGTACCAGAACTAATAAGCTTGTTTTGTGGAACGTGGAAGATAAAACCTACAGTGTGGGTGAAAAAGTACAGGTGCTGGTGGAAACTGCACAGACATGGTTAGTGAAAGGTAAGGCGGTATAAGATGTCTAACTATACTCCTATGGTTCAGCAATATCTGGATGTCAAAAAAGAACATCAGAATGAAATATTGTTTTTCCGCTTAGGAGATTTTTATGAAATGTTTTTTGAGGATGCGATTACAGCGTCCCGTGAATTGAATATAACTCTGACTAAACGTGCCGGCGGCATTGAAAATATGCCCATGTGCGGCGTGCCGTATCATTCTGTGGATGGATATATTGCCAAACTGGTAAAGAAGGGCTACCGCATTGCTATCTGTGAGCAGGTAGAGGATCCTAAAGCGGCTAAAGGCATTGTTCAGCGCAAGGTTATAAAAATTATTACTCCCGGTACTGTTTTGAATGAACAGGTGCTGGAGGATAAAAAGAATCGTTATCTGGTACTTCTTTACGAAGAAAATGACGCAATGTGTCTGGCGGCAGCAGATGTATCGACAGGTGAATGTCTGTGGTTTGCTGCTTCCGGAAGTGAAAGGCTTCTGAGCATTTGTGAACAGTTATTTCGTTTGCAGCCGGCAGAAATTGTTCTTATGCAGCAGCCGGAAAACTGGGATAAACTGCAGGACTGGCTGAAAGCTAAGCTGCCGGAATGCATTGTCAGCGAATTTCAGGCAGAGCCAAGCAGTTTCTTTGCTCAGCATTTTCCGGGGGCCGCTGCTGAGCCATTAGTTAAGCAGACAGTGGAATATCTGCTTAACTATCTTCATGGCACTGTAATGGCAGATTTAACTCATATTAACAGGCTGCAGAAGATTGTGAAAGAAGCATTTATGCAGCTTGATGCAACTGCTATCAGAAATCTGGAGCTTGTTAAAAATATGCGTGATGGTTCCAAACGCGGAACCTTAATGGACGTGCTTGATTTTACATCTACCTCCATGGGTGCCAGAAAACTGCGCAGCTGGATTGAGTGTCCTCTTCTTGATATAGGCAGTATTATAGAAAGACAGAACGCTGTGGAAGAACTTTTGCGCAATACTGAGCTTCGTGAAGGTCTGCTGGAAAAATTAAAGGCGATTTTTGATCTGGAGCGCATTATTTCAAGGGTAGAAGTTGGCAGTGCCAATGCCCGCGATTTGGTTGCCTTGCGTACTTCTTTAGGCGTTTTGCCGGAAATAAAAATGCTGCTGGAGCAGCTGCATTGCAACGAGATAGAAAAAATTGCCGCTGGTCTGCATCTGCATGGAGATTTATATGCTGTTTTGGAGCAGGCTATTATCGATGAGCCGCCCTTTTCCGTACGCGAAGGCGGTATGATAAAAACCGGCTATAACAGTGAACTTGATGAGCTGCATCTTATTGCTAAAGATAATAAGACATGGATGCAGAATTTTGAGCAGAAGATTAAGGATGAAACCGGAATTAAAACTATGAAAGTAGGTTTTAATAAGGTTTTTGGCTATTATATAGAAGTTTCCAAAGGGCAGACTTCCAGTGTGCCTGATTATTTTGTGCGCAAGCAGACTTTGGTTAATGCTGAGCGCTATATTGTTCCCGAACTGAAAGATTTTGAAAATAAAATTTTAAGTGCCAAAGAAAAGATTCAGCAGCTGGAATATTATCTTTTTAATCGGCTGCGTGAACTGATTCGTTCTAAAATTGCCCAGCTGCAGGATACTGCTCAGGCTGTTGCTGCCATAGACGTGCTCGTTTCTCTGGCTGTAGCTGCGCATAAGTACAGCTATGTCAGACCGCAGCTTAATGCAAAAGGGGAAATAAGCTTTGTGGATGGCAGACACCCTGTTGTAGAACGTCTGCTGGAAAAAGAGCTTTTTGTACCTAATAATGTGCATCTTAATAATGATGATGAGCGAATGATTGTTATTACCGGTCCGAATATGGCAGGTAAATCAACTTATATGCGTCAGGTTGCATTGCTTGTATTAATGACGCAGATTGGTTCTTTTATTCCGGCAAGACAGGCTAATATCTGTCCGGTAGATAAAATTTTTACCAGAGTTGGTGCCAGTGATGACCTGGCAACAGGACAAAGTACCTTTATGGTAGAGATGAATGAAGTGGCGCAGATTTTGCGTTATGCTACCAAAGACAGTCTGATTATTCTTGATGAAGTTGGCAGGGGAACCAGCACCTATGACGGTATGAGTATTGCCAGAGCCGTTATGGAATATATCCACAGCAAGATAAAAGCTAAAACCTTGTTTGCTACTCATTATCATCAGCTGATTGCTTTAGAAAATGAATTGCCGGGCATCAAAAATTATTCTGTAGCAGTTAAGGAACGCGGCAGCGATATAGTATTTTTGCGCCGCATTGTGGCAGGCGGTACGGATAAAAGCTACGGCGTACATGTTGCCCGTCTGGCAGGTTTGCCTAAAAAGGTTTTGGACAGAGCAAATGAAATACTGGAAACTTATGACCAGTGCAATGCCGCAGCAGCTGCAGGCAGGCAAAAAGTTGCCGAAGAACCGCAGATGATGGGCTCTTTATTTACCAGTAATCTGACAGAACAGATTTTAAAGCTTGATGTTATGAGCATGACACCTATTGAAGCTATGAACGCGTTATATAAATTACAGGATGAGGCAAGAAAGGAGAGCGGTAAATAATGTCTGAAAGCAAAGATGTACAGATTTTAGATACTAATACTGCTAACCAGATTGCTGCCGGTGAGGTTGTAGAAAAACCTGCCTCTGTAGTTAAAGAACTTGTGGAAAATGCCTTGGATGCCGGCGCCGATAAAATTGATGTAACTATTTTTGCCGGCGGTACAGAATATATTCGTGTAACTGATAACGGAAGCGGCATGACAGAAGCCAATGCCAGACTTGCTGTTTTGCGCCATGCTACCAGTAAGATAACAGCGGCAGAAGACTTGATGCAGCTGCATACTTTGGGTTTCAGAGGCGAAGCGCTGCCAAGTATTGCTTCTGTTGCTAATTTTAATCTGATTACCAGAACGGAAGCTGAAGATTTTGCTACGTCAATAAAAATTGACGGCGGTGAAAATATGGAATGTACTTCTGCCGGAGGTAATGTAGGAACTACAGTAATTGTTGAAAATCTTTTCTTTAATGTTCCTGCGCGCCGTAAATTTTTGAAAACAGTAAGCACGGAAGGCCGTTATATTAATGAATTGCTGACCAAGCTTGCTTTATCAAGACCGGATGTAAGATTTACTTTATCCAGTAATGATAAAGAGGTTTTGCATACTCCCGGCGATAATGATTTGAAGGCAGCTATCAGATCACTTTATGGCAAAGAGGTTGCAGAGGCGCTGCTGGAAGTCAATTTCAGAAATGAGGATGTTAAAGTAAGCGGTTACATTGGCAAGCCTACTTTACTGAAAGGTACACGTCAGTGGCAGACACTGTTTGTTAACGGACGCATGATAACAAGCAAAATGATAGGCAAGGCCATTGACCATGCTTACCAGTCTCAGATTCCTAAAAGCGGCTTTCCTTTTGCTGTGCTGAATATTGCTGTTGATACGCATACTATAGATGTAAACGTGCATCCGCAAAAAAGCGAAATCAAATTCAGTGACGAAAGTCTGATTTATAAAACAGTGTATCGTGCGCTTACAGAAGCACTTACAAGACCCATGCAGGCCGCAAAGACAGCAGAAGCTTTAACTGATGATGAAGAAATTGATTTTTCCTTTGATGATACTGCTTTTGCACAGACAGAAGTAAAACAGAGTGTTTTTACACCTGTTGTGCAGCAGATTATAGATGCAGGCGATATTTTTAAAACACCGGAAATTAAGGAAACTGCAGAGCAAAGCTCTAGTTACAGGGAAGAAGCAAAGCCGCAAAAAACAGAATATAAGGGCAGCTATGCTGCAGGCAGCAATAAGGCTCATAACAGCTATACCGGCAGTGAGCAGGCGCCTGTATATACAATAAATGAAGTAAGAGAAGCTTTTAAAGAGGCAGAGCCTTTGCCGGAACCAGCCAGAGAGAATATTACCTTTACCGATATAGACAGCGGTGTTGATGTTATCTGGCCTATTGGGCAGGTTGATAAAACTTTTATTATCGCTCAGTCAGAAGACAGCCTGTATCTGATTGATCAGCACGCTGCTCATGAAAGAATTCTTTACGACAAACTTGTCAGTGCCAGAGACAAGGTTGCATCACAGCAGCTGCTTATTCCTGTTTATGTTGATGTAGCTGAAGAGGATGTGGCTCTGGCTGAAAAGTATGCTGATGAATTTTTGCGCCTGGGTGTGGAGGCTGATGCAGGAGGAGCTGCAACACTGCGTATTTCCAGTTTGCCTGCCGATATCAGCCTTGATGATGCGGAAGAATTTATCTCTGAGATCTGCAAAATGCTGAGAGATATGCGTGATATTAACCCCAGTGATTTAAGGCAGGAATTGCTGCATATGACAGCATGCAAAGCTGCAATAAAGGCCGGACAGATTTTAAATATGCGCCAGATGCGTCAGCTGATTATTGATTTGTGCAATACTGAGCATCCTTTTACCTGTCCTCATGGAAGGCCGTGCATGATTGAGATAAACAGTGACCAGCTGTATAAAATGTTTAAAAGGACGGGCTTTTAATGAAGTTTGCTGTTACTACTGTACGTAATAATGCGGCAGATTTTACTGACATTGCCAAAGATTGGGCACGTAAACTGGGCGCAGAATATTACTGCCGCAAAGATTATGGCAAGCTTGATGATTTGCTGGAAAATCATCAGCTGGATGCTGTTCTTGTGGCATCTGCTGCCGGACCGCAGATTGTCAGCCGGGAGGGAAAATTTTTCTATCATCCCAGTATGGCAATTTTACGTATTCAAAAACTGAAAAATAATGAAAATGATAATTTTGCAGCTGCTCTTGGTCTTAGACACGGCATGCGCATACTGGATGCAACTTTAGGGCTTGCCAGTGATGCGGCTATTGCCAGCTATATTGTTGGAGAAAGCGGTCAGGTAACAGGTCTTGAAGGATCAAGGCTGCTGGCTTTTGTTGTGCAGGACGGACTTAAAAACTACGATACAGGGGATGCGGACTTAAATGATGCTTTACGCAGAATCAAACTGGTGCAGACAACTGCTGAAGAGTATCTGTCAGCCTGCGCTAAGGATGCTTTTGACATTGTTTATTTTGATCCCATGTTCAGATATCCTGTAAATGGTTCTTCTGCCATGAAGGCTATCAGACCGGTTGCCTATTGCAATCCTCTTGATGAGCAGACACTGCAGCTTGCTTTGCAGGCTGCGCCAAAGGTTGTAATCAAAGAACGAACAGAAAATATTTTGCGCGAGTATGGCTGTCAGGAAATTTTGGGCGGCAGGTACAGCAAAGTAAAATATGGAGTAAGGTGGAGGTGAGCAGATTGAAGGAAAGAGTGGTTGTTATTCTTGGGCCGACAGCAACAGGCAAAAGTCACTGCGCCATTGAAGTAGCCAAACGTATGAATGGTGAAATAATTTCCGGAGATTCCATGCTGGTATATCAGAGAATGAATATTGGCACAGCCAAACCTGATGCTGCTGAATTATCTGCCGTTCCGCACCATATGGTGGATATTTTGCCGCCTGATGCAGAGTTTAATGTTGTTGACTTTAAGCAGCAGGCTGAAAAGCTGATTACAGATATTGCTTCCAGAGGCAAGCTGCCCATTGTTGCCGGAGGAACCGGTCTTTATATTAAAGCTTTGCTGGAAAATTATGATTTTAATAGTACTGATGGTGATACCAAGCTGCGCCAGGAGCTGGAGGCTTATACCAGAGAGCATGGAAACAGCGCTCTGCATGCCAGACTGCGCAGTCTTGACAGCGCCGCCGCTGACAGATTACACGAAAATGATCTTCGCAGAGTTATCAGAGCTATTGAAGCTGCTTTGCAGGGAGAACAGGTGAATCAGACATGTGCGGAGGAAAGTCCTTATGACGCACTTGTTTTTGGCCTGAATATGCCAAGAGATATTTTGTATGACAGAATTAACCGGCGCGTTGATATCATGCTGCAGCAGGGACTGGAAGATGAAGTAAGGGCATTGCTGCAGGAAGGTATTTCTCCTGAGTGCCAGTCCATGAAAAGTATTGGTTACAGGCAGATGCTGTGGTATTTGCAGGATGGAATGCCTTATGCTGAAGCAGTTGATAAACTTAAGCAGGCGACGCGCAATTTTGCCAAACGCCAGCTGACATGGTACAGAAAAATGCCCTATGTTAAGTGGTACGAATTAACTGCAGACCCTGATTATAGGGCTGTGACTGATGCAATGTGCCAGGAAATAAAATCCAGATGGCATGATATTTAATTATTGTAAAGAATATGCCAAGTTGTTTTTGCAGTGTAAAACTTGTATAAAAAAGTAAACTAGTGTACAATGTTATTAATAATTTATATATATGCATTGGAGGGGTTTTAGTGAATACTGCAGCAAAACCGGCAATGAATTTACAAGACAGCTTTTTAAATCATGTAAGAAAAGAAAATTTAGGAGTTATCATTTATCTGATGAACGGATTTCAGATCAGAGGTCTGGTAAGAGGCTTTGATAACTTTACTGTAATAATTGAAAATGAAGGAAAACAGCAGTTAGTATATAAACATGCTATTTCTACTATTTCCCCGGCTACCAATATTACCATTATGCAGCCGGAAAAAAGAGATTAATAAAACTTGATATGAAAAACGGCGCTGAGGCGTTGTTTTTCTTTTTTGGGGCAATATGTTTAATTATCTGAATTTATTTATAGAATATCTTACTGTAGAGCTTGGTCTGGCAGAAAATACCAAGATTGCCTATATGCGCGATTTACGTCTGTTAAAGGATTATTTTGCGTTAAAAGAGGATAATCAGCTGGCAGAAATTAACAGAACACAGCTGCTGGCATATCTTAATCACTTAAAGTCTGAGGGTAAATCTTCTGCAACCATAGCCAGAAAGCTTGCGTCCATAAAAGCTTTTTATAAATTTATGACTTCAGAAAGATATATAGATCATAACCCTGCAGAAGTTATTGAGGCTGCTACCAAAGGCATGAAGCTGCCTAAAGTATTAAGTCTGCAGGAAGTAGAAAGCCTTTTAGATGAGCCTAATCTTGGTACTGCCGAAGGATGCAGGGATAAAGCAATGCTGGAGATGCTTTATGCAACAGGCATGCGTGTTTCAGAACTGATAGATCTGCCTTTAAGCAGCGTTAATATAAACATGAAATATGTGATTGTTTTCGGCAAAGGCTCCAAGGAGCGCATTGTGCCTTTAGGCAGCATGGCTGTAAAATATCTGCAGAAGTATCTTGATAAAGTAAGGCCGCAGCTTGTTAAAGATGACAAGTGCACTGCTTTATTTGTCAATTTGTGGGGTCAGCCTATGACCAGACAGAGATTTTGGGAGATTATCAGAGCCTATGGAAAGAGCGCAGGAATAAGCAAAAATATTACGCCCCATATGCTCAGGCATTCCTTTGCGACGCATTTACTGGATAATGGAACAGATTTGCGCGTGGTGCAGGAGCTTTTGGGACATTCTGATATTTCGACAACACAGATTTATACTCATCTGAGTAATAAAAGACTGAGGGCCGTCTATGAAAAAGCTCATCCTCGTGCCTAATTAAGGAGAATATAATGAGAAAAAAACAAAATAAATCATCCGGCAGTAAATACATAATTTTGGCATTTTTTGCTATTGTAGCTGTAATTTCTATTGCGGCTGGTATGTTTTATGCTTTTGGCAGAAGTGAAAAGGATATTTTAGAAGATACTCCTAAAGATGAACCAAGAGAGGTAAGCCTGCTTGATGAATCCGTTGAGGCACATCGCACTCTGGATAATATTCTGCTTGCCAAGGATAACTGGCAGCTTATGGAACGTGATCACGGAGAGAAAGAAGTTCGTATAGGAAGCAGTAAAGCTACTGTAAAAATCAGCCAGCGGGAGCTTGCTGTTGGTGTTCCGGAGAGCACGGATTTAAGCAGTGCAGGAAAATGGCTGGGTGATAAAGCACAAAAAGCTGGTCTTGCAGTTATCAGCGGAGAGGACTCCAAATACAAAGATTATGACGCTTATAAAGTTGAACTTGGCATTTCTGTTAAGGCCGGTGAAAGCAGGCAGAAGTTTGTAACAGATACTATTTATTTCTTCTGCAACGCTAATTTGACTAAGCCTGATAAGGACATTAACGAAACAAAAGCGGACAAGCCCGGAAAAAAGTACAGTGGTAAACTTGCGGTAATTGTTGATGACTGCGGTTATGATTTAAACAGTGTAAGAACATTGCTTAACACCGGTTTTGCTTTTAACTACGCTATTTTGCCTTATAAAAATTACAGCAGTGACGTACTGGAAATGGTTAATTCTGCAGGACGTGTTGCCATGCTGCATCTGCCTATGGAGCCGATGAATTCCAGTGCAATGTCTGAGGGCAATAAGACCGTCTGCGTAGATATGAGTGATGAAAAAATCAGATCTCTGACACGTGATGCTCTGTACAGCCTGCCGGGAATAGTTGGCGTAAATAATCATCAGGGCTCCAGAGCTACAAGTGATACCAAAACCATGAATATTGTTTTAGGCGAGCTGAAAAAGCAGGGACTGTTTTTTGTTGACAGCAGAACAACATCAAAATCTGTTGCCAGAGACAGAGCACAGGCTTTGGGCGTTGGTACAGCAAAAAATGATATCTTTTTAGATAACAGCACCGATGTACAGCAGATACGCAGCCAGATTTATAAGGCGATGGAAATGGCTGATAAAAACGGCAGCGCCATTGCTATCTGTCATGCCAGAGTTAATACTGCCAAAGCCTGGCAGATGTATGCTGATGAAATCAGAGCGACAGGCATAAAGATTGTTCCTGTTACTGAGTTATTATATTAAAAGAAGGTTGAAAAGATGTTTGTTGAGGAAACTATTGCAAAATATGAAAAATATATTAATCCTGCGCAGGCAAAGCTGTTCAGATTTATGGGTCTTGGCAGCGTAGAAAGCAGTGCGGAAGGATGGACTATTACTGACAGTGAAGGCAATAAATTTATTGACTGCCTTGGCGGTTATGGTATGTTTGCTGTTGGTCACAGAAATCATCATGTTGTAGCAGCCGTTGAAAAAGAGCTGCGCAGTATGCCCATGTGTGGTAAAGTGCTTTTTAACAGGCCTATGGCTGATCTTGCTGAGGCTCTGGCAGAAATTACTCCCGGAGATCTGCAGTACAGCTTTTTTGTTAACAGTGGTACAGAAGCAGTTGAAGGCTGCTTAAAGGTTGCAAGACTTGCTACCAAACGCAAAAAATTTATTGCAGCAGAAAATGCCTTTCATGGTAAAACAATGGGTTCTTTGACTGCTACCGGCAGAGATTTGTACAGAGAACCGTTTAAGCCTTTGCTTGATGGATTTACTCATGTACCCTATGGTGATATAAAAGCTATTGAAGCGGTTATTGATGAAGATACTGCTGCTGTGATTTTAGAGCCAGTACAGGGTGAAGGCGGTATTATAGTTCCTCCGGCAGGTTATTTTAAAGCTGTGCGTGAGCTGTGCGATAAATATGGCACGCTGCTGATAGCTGATGAAGTGCAGACAGGTATTGGCAGAACAGGTACCTGGTTTGGCATTGAGCATGATGGCGTAGCTCCTGACCTTATGGCCTGTGCTAAAGCTCTTGGCGGCGGCGTAATGCCCATCGGCGCTATTATCGGTACGCCTAAGGCATGGTCAGGTCTTATAGAAGCGCCGTTTTTGCATACTTCTACTTTTGGCGGAAATCAGCTGGCATGTGCAGCTGGTATTGCAACTATAGAGTATATTAAAAAAGAAAATCTTCTGGAAAAAAGCAAAACTACCGGTGCTTATTTTAAAGCAGGTCTGGAAGCTATTATGAAAGAGTTTCCTGAGGTTATCACAGATGTCAGAGGCAGAGGCATGATGATTGGCGTAGAGCTTTCCAAAGAAGGTGCCGGCGGTATGCTGATGAGTCTGATGATTGATAAAAAAATTATTGTAGCCTATACCTTGAATAATCCTAAAGTTATTCGTATTGAGCCGCCCCTTGTGATGCCTGTTGAGGTAGTGGACTATGTTCTGGACGAGTTCAGAAAAGCTGTCAGCATGACAGCTGCTGTTATTGAAGATTTGTGAGGAGTAAAGCTTATGCCGTATGTAGAAACAAAAACAAGCATTAAAGGTGAAGGTAAAGCAGTTTATGAAATAATCAGTAATATGGCTGCTTATCCGGAGTTTATGAAAGATCTGGTAAGTGTGGAAATTTTGGAACGTGGTGAAAATTATACAATTTCTCACTGGGTTTCCAATGTTGACGGACGTAAAATTGTCTGGACAGAACGTGATACTTTTTATCCGGAAGAACTTAAAATCACCTACTGCCAGACAGAAGGCGACCTGAAAAAAATGGAAGGACAGTGGCATATTGAAGAACATGAAGATTACTGTGATGTAACTTTGGCTGTAGATTTTGAATTTGGAATTCCTATGATTGCAGGTCTTCTGAATCCGATTTTAAAGAAAAAAGTTCGTGAAAACAGTGAAAATATGTTGACATCCATTAAAGAGCAAATTGAAAAATAATTAGTTACTTGTTATAATAAAATGCGAGGTTTGTTTATTTTTTATTTTAGTAATGTTTTTTATTTGAGGAGGATTTTAAATTTATGAAGACAGCCTTGTTGATGGCAGTGATGACTGCTATTTTGATGTTGATTGGTGACTTTTTTGGCGGACTGCAAGGCATGACATTGATGCTGCTGGTTTCTGTAGGTATGAACTTTTTTGCTTACTGGAACAGTGACAAAATGGTACTTGCGCATTATAACGCTCAGCAGGTAAATGCCAATACAGCACCGGAACTTTATTCCATGGTTCAGAATTTGGCGCGTAAGGCTAATCTGCCTATGCCCAAAGTATATATTATTGACAGCCCTGTGCCCAATGCTTTTGCAACAGGCAGAGATCCGGAACATGCAGCAGTTGCAGTAAACAGCGCTCTTGTTGATTTGCTGGACAGAGATGAAATTGAAGGCGTACTGGCTCACGAACTGAGTCACATTAAAAATCGCGACATCTTAATCAGCACAATTGCGGCTTCCATGGCAGGTGCAATTTCTACCATTGCTCAGTGGGGTATGTTCTTTGGCGGCGGCAGAGATGAAGACGGTGAAGCAAATAATCCTGTTGCTTCCATTCTGGTTATGATTCTGGCACCCATTGCTGCTATGGTTATTCAAATGGCAGTTTCTCGTTCCAGAGAATATATGGCAGACGAATCCGGCGGTAATATGTGCGGTAATCCCGATGCTTTGGCTGATGCTCTTTTAAAACTCGAGGCTTATGCTAAACGTGGTGTAATGCCCAATGCAACTGAAGCAACAGCACATATGTTTATTGTCAATCCGTTTTCTGCTGCTAATCTGCAGAAAATGTTCAGTACTCACCCGAGCACTGAAGAACGTGTTGCGCTTTTGCGTAAACAGGCACAGGCAATGCGTAATAAAAAGAGGTAATTATTAATGGATAAGAAATTAGAATGGCTGAAGAGATATTCTGAAACATGCGGCGTATCAGGTTTTGAAGGTCGTATGAAAGATTTAATGCTGGAAAGACTTAATGGCCTGGCTGAAGTAAGCTATGATAAGCTTGGCAGTGTTGTTTTTACCAAAAAAGCAGCTTGCGCTGATGCTCCGAAGGTTATGCTTGCCAGCCATATGGATGAAATTGGTTTTATGGTTAAGCATATTACCAGAGAAGGTTTTTTAAAATTCACCTGCCTTGGCGGCTGGTGGGAACAGGTTATGTTAAGCCAGCGTGTTACCGTTCATTCCAGCAAGGGTGATCTGGTTGGCGTTATTGGCAGCAAACCGCCTCACATTCTTGCACCGGAAGAACGTAATAAGGTAGTAGCTAAAAAAGATATGTATATTGATATCGGAGCTGAAAATGAACAAATGGCTCGTGATATGGGTGTCTTTGAAGGCTGCCCCGTTACTCCTTATGCCGAAATGGCTGTCATGGGTGATGGTAAAACTTTGCTTGGCAAAGCCTGGGATAATCGCATTGGCTGTGCTGTAATGGCTGATGTTATGGAAAACATCGCAGCAGAAGAGCTTAACAGCACTGTTTATGGTGTTGCTACCGTTCAGGAAGAAGTTGGCCTGCGTGGTGCTCAAACCAGTGTAAATATGTTAAAACCTGATATTGCTTTTGTATTGGATACCTGCGTTGCCGGCGGCACTCCCGGCGTAAGTGATGATGTAGCACCTGCAAAAATAGGTAAGGGTGTTGCTATTACCATTTTTGATGCCGGTATGATTCCCAATACTGCATTAAGAGATTATGCCAAAGCAACAGCTGCTGAACTTGGTATTCCGGTTCAGGTAAGTATTTCTGAAGGCGGTGCAACTGACGGCGGCCGTATTCATCTGCATGACGCAGGTGTACTGACTTTAACCTTCAGCATTCCTACAAGATACATTCATAGTCATCAGTCTGTTGTTCATATGGACGATTATCTGGGAGCTGTGCAGCTGATTACTGCAATGGTTAAAAAAATGGATATGCAGAAATATCAGGAGCTTTTAAAGGCTTAAAGGACTAAAATCGTTTATCGATTTAGTATAAATTTATTATATATTTAAGGAGAGATTTATTATGCAACAAACACTCGTACTTGTTAAACCTGATGGAGTTAAGAAAAATCTTATCGGTGAAATCATCGCTCGTTTTGAACGCCGCGGTCTGAAAGTATCCGCTTTAAAACTCGTTAAAATCACTGAAGAACAAGCTAAATATCATTATGCTGAACATGAAGGCAAACCCTTCTTCGGCGAACTGGTTGAATTCATTACTTCCGGTCCTGTAGCTGCTATGGTTATCTCCGGCGAAAACGCTATTAAAGCTGTTCGTGGTCTCATGGGTGCTACCAATCCGTTAGATTCCGTTCCTGGTTCCATCCGTGGCGACTTCGCTCTCAGCATTGGCGAAAACATCGTTCATGGCAGCGACAGCGAAGAATCTGCAGCTCGCGAAATTGCTAACTTCTTCAAAGCTGAAGAAATTTATTAATAAGGGTTTTCTTCTGGGTTAAGAAGAAAGGATGGTGCAAAATGAAAGCAGCAGTATATACAAGAACAGGTGATAAAGGAACTACAGGTTTGTATACCGGTGAGAGAGTTTCCAAACACAGCCTGCGTGTGGAAGCCTATGGCACAATTGATGAAATTACTTCTGCGCTCGGCTTGGCTCGTGCCAATGTACAGCGTGAAGATGTGAAGGAAACTGTTTTTCAGGTACAGAAGCTTCTGATGTCTGTAATGGCAGATGTTGCCAGCTTGAATTTGCCCGAACCATATATTAAGGAAGAGCATGTAAAATTATTTGAAGATACTATCGACAGATATGATGCTATGCTGCAGCCGCTGGGTCATTTTATTATTCCCGGCGATACTGTGGGTGCAGCTGCTCTTGACATTGCCCGTACTACAACCAGAAGAGCTGAACGCTGGTTACTGCGTTTGGCTGAAACAGAACCGGTTAATCCGCAGGTTTTAATCTGCCTCAATCGTCTGTCTGATCTGTGCTTTATTTTGGCCAGAGTGGAAACTGAAGTTGCCTGAGTGCGGTAAAAATGATAATAAAAAGCTCCTATTCATTTTGAATAGGAGCTTTTTTGTATGCAGTTGATAATTACATTTCAGGAACTTTTAATACTGCGCCGGTAGCTGCAGAGGTTACTAAGGAAGCGTAGCGTGCCAGATAACCGGATTTTACTTTCGGAGGAGGGCAAACCCAGTTTTTACGGCGTTCCGCAAGTTCTTCATCAGAAAGTTTTACATTCAGACTGCGATTGGGAATATCAATTTCAATGATATCGCCATCCTGAATTAAAGCGATATTACCGCCTTCACGTGCTTCCGGAGAAATGTGACCGATACATGCGCCGCGAGTTGCACCGGAGAATCTTCCGTCTGTCAAAAGGGCAACGTCTTTATCAAGACCCATGCCAGCCAGAACGGAAGTCGGGTTCAGCATTTCTCTCATGCCAGGACCGCCTTTGGGACCTTCATAACGGATAACAACAACGTCACCTTTAACAATTTTCTTGCCGCAGATTGCTGCAATTGCTTCATCTTCGGAGTTAAATACTTTTGCAGGACCTGTATGTTTCAGCATTTCTTCTGCAACGGCACTTTCTTTAACAACACTGCACTCAGGAGCAATATTGCCTTTTAAAACGGCAATGCCGCCGGTTTTTCTGTAAGGATCTTCTACAGAATGGATAACGTCAGGACGAGTGATAACAGCATTTTTGATAGTCTGGCCAATGGTTTTGCCGGTTACGGTAAGGCAGGATTTATGAATGAGTTTTAATTTATTCAGCTCGTTCATAACAGCACTGATGCCGCCAGCTTCGTTTAAGTCAATAATGTGGTGAGTTCCGCCGGGGCTTAATTTAGTAAGATATGGGGTTTTCTTGCTGATTTTATCAAAAAGATCAAGAGGAAGTTCCAGTCCTGCTTCATGAGCAATGGCCGGAAGATGCAAAGCTGTATTGGAGGAACCGCCGATAGCCATATCAACGGTAATAGCATTTTCAAAAGCTTTTAAAGTCATAATATCACGCGGGCAGATATTTTTTTCTACCAAGTCCATGATAACTGCGCCGGCTTTTTTTGCAAGTGCAATGCGTGCACCGTTAAATGCCGCGGGAATGGTACCATTGCCGGGAAGACCCATGCCCAGTACTTCTGTCAGGCAGTTCATGGTATTAGCGGTAAAAAGTCCGGAACAGCTGCCACAGCCGGGGCATGCCGCATGTTCTATGGTAGATAATTCATTTTTGTCGATTTGACCGGATTCAAATTTGCCTGCTGCTTCAAAAACAGTGGATACGCTGATATCGCGGCCGTTTAAACGACCGGGAAGCATAGGACCGCCGCTTACAACTACAGCCGGAATATTAATACGTGCTGCAGCCATGAGCATGCCGGGAACAATTTTGTCACAGTTAGGAATAAGTACAAGACCGTCAAATGCATGACCGTTGGCAACAGCTTCGATACTGTCAGCAATCAGTTCACGGCTTGCAAGGGGATATTTCATTCCGCCGTGGCCCATGGCAATGCCGTCACAGATGCCGATGGCAGGAAATTCGATAGGTGTACCGCCGGAAGCTAAAATTCCGTGTTTTACTGCTTTGGCTATTGTATCAAGATGCATATGACCAGGGATTATTTCGTTTTGTGCATTTACAACACCAATTAAAGGTTTTTTCAAATCTTCTTCGGTGTAACCCATGGCATAAAATAATGAGCGATGAGCCGCTCTGGTAGATCCTTTTTTTACTTCTGTACTACGCATAATAAACCTCTTTCCCTTATTATTTCTATGAGATAGATATTGTTGTGAACAATTACACAAATTTTACTGTATTTATGCTGATATTGTCAATTTTAGTATTTCAGGAAAATTAATTTATCTTAAAAGTATAAATAAGTTAACATTTTTGTATAAATTAAGCAGAGGTGAAATAATTGCAAACAATTAAAAATATAATGTACGGAAGGGAAATTTATTATATAATATAACTATGAATTAAATAGAACTGTGAGGTGCTATGTTATGGAAACAAAACTTACTCAGCTTTTAGGAATTAAATATCCTGTTATTCAGGGTGGTATGGCGTGGACTTCTGATGCAGTGCTGGCTGCCGGTGTTTCTAATGCAGGCGGTGCCGGTATTATCGGCAGTGGCGGCAGAACTACTGAATGGACCAGAGATGAAATACGTAAGGCAAAAACCTTAACAGATAAACCTTTTGGTGTAAATGTTATGCTGATGGCGCCTAATATTGCTGAAATTATTGATATGTTGTGTGAAGAAAAAGTTGCTTTTGTAACTTTAGGTGCAGGCAATCCTGTGCCGCATATTGAAAAATTCCACAGTGCAGGAATTAAAGTTATTCCTGTTGTGCCCAATGTAAAACTTGCTAAACGCATTGAGGCTGCCGGAGCAGATGCTATGGTTATTGAAGGCATGGAGGCAGGCGGTCATGTAGGTCAGCAAACTACCATGGCTTTAATGGAAAATGTCCTGCCGCAGATTAAAAATATTCCTGTATTGGTTGCAGGAGGCATTTCTGACGGTCGTGCTATTGCAGCAGCTCTTTTAATGGGTGCTGACGGCGTTCAGATTGGTTCTCGCTTCCTGCTTACTAAAGAATGCCCGGCGCATCCTGCAGCTAAGGAAGCAATTATTGCCGCAACTGATACTGACAGTGTTGTAACCGGTTACAGCAGAGGTCACGGCGTACGCTGCCTGAAAAATGAATTTACTGCTATGTTCTCTGCTAAAGAAGTCAGCGGTGCTCCTCAGGACGAATTAAATGCTCTTGGTGCCGGAACTAATAAAAAAGGTATTCTTGAAGGCGATATTGTTAATGGCACAGTTATGGTTGGTCAGAGCCTTAATGTGTTAAACGAGATTCTTACCTGTCAGGAAGTTATGGATAAGCTGATGGCTGAAGCTAAAGAAGCAATTGCACATGTTAATACATTTAAATTCTAAATAAAAATAGAGCTGCTTTAGGCAGCTCTATTTTTTTGCTGATAATTCAGTTTTCAGTTCGTAGTAGCGTCTGGAAAAATATGGCGTAAGCTGTGCTTCGCGATGGTCATAACCAAAAGCTCGCTTGCTTAATGAAATTATTGGTGGTGCCTGAATACGTTTGGCAACAGCAAATCCTGCAAAAAGTTTCCACCAGCGCTCTAAATCTGCAATAAAGTCAGCAGCAGAGGTAAAGTTTCTGGTAATGACTTCTTCTTTGCAGCCCAGGTTTTCGGAAAGGGTACCATCTTTGTACCACTGGAGGACATCTGCCGGTGATGTTTTATGCCAGTTTTCGATAAAGGCTTTGAAAAGGTAATCGTGATATTCATAAATAAGAGGATCTCCTCCTACGCCTACAGTTTGAGAAGAAGATAACTCTGCACTGGGTTTAATAGTGAAAAGTTTATCAGGAATAATATTGTCGTGATAGATGCTTTCATTAAGATATTTTCCTAAAGCGTAAACCTGATGTTTCCACAAGTCGCCTATCATAGCAACTGCACCGCAGATATCGCCGTAGAATGTAGCATAGCCTATTGCTATTTCTGCTTTATTGGAGTTACAGGAGAAAGCTCCGCCAAAAGCTGCCGCAGCTGCTGCCAGAAGGCGGGCGCCACGGTCACGGGCTTGAATATTTTCTGAAATCAGCCCGCTGAGTTTGAGATTAAAAGTTGTTTTATCTGCATAGTTTAAAACAGGCGTAGTGGTAAGCTGCTGCTCAGTGTGCTGACAGCTTTGGGTAATAGGTATAACTGCGTAATTAGTGCCCAGTTTTTTTGCTATATGCTCGGCAATATTTTTGGTTGCCGCCGAATTATATACGGAAGGCATATTGATTAGCAGAACGTTCTCCGGTCCCAGTATTTTGCTGTACATGACGGCAGTTACGGCAGAGTCGATGCCGCCGGAAAGTCCTACAGTCATTTTTCTGATACCGCACTGCTCCAGAAATTTTTTTGTTCCGTAAAAAAGTGCCTGGTAGATAGTGGCAATTGTGTCATTGCAGGCTGCAGGCAAAGTATTTGTAACCTGTCTGCTGCCAGAGTCATAGCAGCATTCCAGCAGAGTTTCTTCATACATACTGCTGCGGGCAGCAAGTTTTCCCTGGCTGTCATAAACAGAAGATGAGCCATCATAAGTAAAAACATTTTTACCGTTGTTCTGGATGCCCACATTATTGCAGTACAAAAGCGGAATGCCGCCTGTTTTGGCCTGAACGGAAAAAAGCTTGTTGCGTTTCTGGTTTTTAGCCAAAGTGTAGGGGGAACAGGATAAATTACATAATAAATCAGCTTTTCCGTCTGTTAAAAGCTGAGGAACATTTACTGTATAATTATCAGTCCAGCCATCTTCGCATAAAAAGATGCCCAGTTTTAGCACCTGATTGCGAACAGTAATACTGATTGGCTCAATGACCTTCTGAATAGGCATTTTTTCTTCATTGCATAATTTCTGCAAGTTATGAAAATATCTGGCATCATCAAATTCCCGATAATTAGGCAAAGAGTTTTTGATGACAAAATTACGGCCAAGATAACCTGGCAATGCCTTACCGCCTTGGCAGACAAAAGCAGCATTATATTTGCGCATGTGACCGTCTTCGTTAAGAAGATTTCTTTCCAGAGCAACATTGCCAAAAATAATGCAAAGATTAGCAGAAGCCTGAATAATCTTCTGACCGTAATATTCGCAGTCATCTAAAAAAGACTGCTGTTCCCATAAATCACCAATCAGGTAACCTGACAGACACATTTCAGGCAAAAGCAGGATATCAGCCTGCTGCAGTTTTGCTTTATTAATGATTTCTACTATTTTATTGTAGTTTAAATCCGGACGTCCCGGAATAATTTCCATCTGTCCGCAGATAATTTTTATTTGCACTTGCTATACCTCTTTTAAGTTGCGTAGACTTATATATGATGATATTATAGCAGAGTAGAGTTAATTATGCTACTTTAGAGGGGTGTTTGCTTTGAAACATAATAAAAAAACTAATGCAGCACGCAAGCTGGATGATTTAAAAATCAGCTACAGAATTTTAGAGTATGAAGTAGATGAAAATAATCTTGATGCAGTGCATGTAGCTAATTCTGTGGGTATGCCTGCTGATCAGGTTTTTAAAACACTGGTGGTAAGGGGAGATAAAACCGGCGTTTTATTTGCCGTTATTCCCGGTGATGCTGAACTTGATTTAAAGGCCCTGGCACGCGTAAGTCAGAATAAAAAAACAGATCTTGTGCCGTTAAAAGAAGTATTGCCTTTAACTGGCTATATCAGAGGGGGCTGCTCTCCTTTGGGTGCTAAAAAGAATTATCCTGTATTTTTAGACAGCAGCTGCGCCAAATGGAATGAGATTGCCATAAGCGCAGGACAACGAGGTATGCAGATTATTGCTGCACCGGATGATTTAAAAACTGCAACTAATGCAACAGTTGCGTCTATAATTTATGGTGAGAAATAATATATCTTGTAGCCTATATAAAAATATGCTATTATCTTTTTGTGTTACTACTACTTTGTGTTACTACTACAATGAAAGCAGGTTGAAATATGTTATTTACAAGTACAAGAGGCAAAACTGATTTAGTTTCTTCTGCTCATGCAATTACACGTGGTCTGGCAAACGACGGCGGTCTTTTTGTGCCGCAAAGTTTCCCCAAAATGCGTTTAAATGATATTAAAGCAATGGAAAATAAACCCTATACTGAAAGAGCTGTGGACGTTTTATGCCAGTTTCTGACTGATTATACAGAAGACGAACTGCGTGAATGCGTTACCAAAGCTTATGGCGAAAATAAATTTGGCGGTGAACAGGCTCCTGTAGTAAAGGTTAATGATGATACTGCTGTGCTGGAACTGTGGCATGGCCCTACTTCTGCATTTAAGGATATGGCTTTGCAGTTATTACCCCAGCTTCTTACTAAAGCCATTGCCAAAACCGGAGAAAAAAACAAGGTAGTTATTTTGGTAGCAACTTCCGGAGATACCGGTAAAGCGGCATTAGAAGGCTTTGCTGATGTTGAAGATACCGAGATTATCGTTTTCTATCCCAGTGAAGGCGTAAGCGATATTCAAAAGCAGCAGATGATTACCCAGGCTGGTAATAATGTTAAGGTATTTGGCATTGAGGGTAATTTTGATGATGCTCAAAGAGGCGTAAAAGAGATTTTTGGCAACGCTGAAATGGCGCAGCAGCTTGCGGAAAAAGGCTATGTATTTTCTTCAGCTAATTCTATTAACTGGGGCAGACTTGTACCGCAGATTGTTTACTATTTCAGTGCATACGCTGATGCAGTGAAAAAAGAATACATCAAATTAGGCGATGCCATTAATTTTGTGGTGCCCACAGGTAATTTTGGCAATATTCTTGCCGGTTATTATGCAAAACTTATGGGCCTGCCGGTTGAAAGACTTTTATGTGCATCTAACAGCAACAATGTTTTAACTGACTTTATTAATACAGGTGTTTATGACAAACGCAGAAAATTTTATAAGACTATTTCTCCTTCCATGGATATTCTTGTTTCCAGTAATCTGGAGCGTTTGCTGTACAGCATTTCAGAAAATAATGCTGAAAAAGTCTGCGAATATATGGAGTCTTTGAATAAAGATGGTCATTATAAAGTTGATGCCGACGATTTAAAAGCAATTCAGTCACAATTCTTTGGTGCCTGGGTTGACGAACTGGAAACAAAAGAGACAATCGGCAGAGTATATACAGATTACAAATATCTGATGGATACTCATACTGCAGTAGCATGGCGTGCTCTGGAGAAATACCGTCTGCTCACAAGTGATGAAACTTTCAGCATTATCTTATCTACTGCCAGCCCTTACAAATTCTGTGACAGCGTACTGGAAGCATTAACTGATAAAGATGTAGATGCAGGCCAAAATCCTTTTGATTTGTTGCGTGAATTAAACGCTCAGACAGGTGTTCCTGTTCCGGAAAAAATGTTGGCGTTAGAAAATATGCCGATACTGCATAAAGATGTTATTCTGGCATCAGAGATGCAGGAAGCAGTTTTAAAGAGTTTATAAAATAAAAAAAGCTGATACTTAATGTATCAGCTTTTTTTGTTCAGTTTATTTGTTTAGCAATGCTTTAAGTTCTTGGAGCTTATCAGCAAATTTTTGCAAAGTAATATTTACGGGCTGTGGTGTGGTAAGGTCAACACCGGCATTTTTCAGCAGGTTCAGTGAATAATCGCTGCCGCCGGAGTGGAGAAAAGCAAGATATTTTTCTACAGCCTGAGGTTCTTTGTTTAAAATAGCAGTAGCAAATGCGGTTGCGGCAGAGTAGCCTGTTGCGTATTTATAAACATAAAAAGGTGTGTAAAAATGCGGAATTCTTGACCATTCGCTGGCAAGTTCTTTATCTACAGTCAATGCAGGTCCGTAGTAGGTTTTGTTGCTTTCCAGCCAGTAGTTTTCCAGTTTTTCTGCCTGCAGAGAGCGGCCGGCAGTAATTTCTCCGTGAATGTAGCGTTCAAATTCAGCAAACTGAACCTGGCGATAAACTGTAGTTCTTACTGCTTCTAAAAATTGATTCAGCAGGAAAATTTTTTGCTCGGCAGTGGCATTTTTTAAAGTATGCTCCAGCAGCAGAATTTCGTTGGTAGTGGAGGCAACTTCTGCGCAGAAGATAGTGTAATCTGCATTGATATAGGTTTGTGCCTGAGAACTGAAATAGCTGTGCAGTGCATGACCCATTTCGTGTGCCAGGGTAGAGATACTGTTATAACGCTTTTGATAGTTTAACAGTACATAAGGATGTACTCCGTATACTCCCCAGGAGTAGGCACCAGAGCGTTTGCCTTTATTTTCATAAATATCAATCCAGTTTTCTTTGAAGCCTTTCTGCAAAGTCTGACTGTATGTTTCACCTAAAGGGGAAAGGGCTTCTGTAACTTTGGCGCAGGCTTCATCAAAATTGCAGGCCAGTGATTCGCCTGCGGTGGAAAGAGGCATGTAAATATCATAAGCATGCAGCTCGTCATAACCTAAAACATCTTTTTTTAACTGCATGTATTCATGCAGTGCCGGAAGATTATCATGAACAGTATCGATTAAGCCATCATACAAGGATACAGGAATGTTATCTTCTGCCAGACTTGCTGTGAGGGTATCGGGATATTTATGGGCAGTGGCATGGAAATAGCTGCTGCGGCAGTTGCCTGTTAATGTAGAAGCCAGTGTATTGCGATAGGCATGATAAGTATTCATCAGACCTGTAAAGGAATTTTTTCTAAGTACGCGATCAGAAGAGGTCATATTTAAAAGATAATTACCTTCGCTGACAGTGGCTGGATTGTCTTCTCCGTCTGTGATTTGCGGAAACTGCATATCTGCGCTTACAAAGGAACGGAAAACAGAAGCAGATGAACCGGTTGCCAGTCTGCTTTGCGCCAGAAGTTCCTCTTTATCGGCGCTGAGTACGTGTTCTGAAAGTCTGATAAGGTTTTCGATATAGAATTTGTATTCTGCAAGCGCAGGCTCAGTTTCAAGAAAGGCTTCCAGTTTAGCCGCATCTAAAGCAAGAATTTCAGGCTCAATAAAAGAAATGCTGTTGTTGTACTGGGCAAGCAAGCCTTCAGCTTCACCTGTAAGTGCCTGTATATTCTGGTCAGAATTGTCTGCGTCCTGCTGCAGACGTGCATAAGCATAAATTTTTTCAATATATTTTGAAAGTTCATCTCTCAGCTGCAGTGCGGCAATTAAGATTTTGGGATCTGCCAGCAAACCTTTAAATTCAGTTATAACTGCCAGTTTTTCTTTTAATTGAGTGCAGGCCTTGCGCCAGGCATCAGTATTTTCATAAATATGAGCAACATTCCATTTAAATTCAGCTGGAATATCACTGCGAAGAACGTTGCTTCCATGATCTGGAATTTTATGTAAGTCCAATTATGTCACTCCTTGCAAAATGAAAATTTTTACTCTATTATTATAGCATAAGTCGAAAACGGGAGTTGTAATATATCAATGAAAGTTATTTTAGCTGCTATGAACAGCAAATATGTACATACTGCGCTGGGTATGCGTTATATATGTGAGCATTGCAAACTCACAGGACATGATGTAAAACTGATAGAAGAAACTATTAATACACCTATTCTTGTAGTATTGGAAAAGCTGATGCAGGAAAAAGCTGATGTGTATGGATTTTCTGTACATATCTGGAATAAACAATTTGTATTCAGGCTAATCAGCATGCTTAAAAGCCTGCTTCCTGAGGCAAAGATTGTTATTGGCGGACCGGAAGTTGCTTTTGACGCAGCAAAGATTTTTCAGGAGCTGCCGGAAGCTGATTATATCGTGCAGGGTGAAGGCGAAACAGCGTTTGAGAAATTACTGTGCTTTTTTGATGGGGCTGAAATGCCTGCGCATGTTGCCTATCGAGAAAATGAGCAGATAAATCTTAATGGCGGAGTAACAGTAATAGAGGATTTACGGGAGCTGCCTTTTCCGTATCCTGATCTGGAGGATGTCATTAAAGAACATAAGATAGTTTATTATGAGTGCAGCCGTGGCTGTCCCTTTAACTGTTCCTACTGTTTATCAGGAATTTCCCGAAATGTGCGCAGACGAACTTTGGATATGGTACTGGCAGATTTGCAGAGATTTATCGATGCCAAAGTTCCTTTGGTTAAATTTGTAGACAGAACATATAATCTTGACGAAAAATATTTTCTGCCAATCATGCGTTATCTGGCAGAGGCTGATACAGACACTACTTTCCACTTTGAAATTAAGGCTGATATTTTAAGTGAAGAAGTACTTGCTTTTCTTACTTCCGTACCCAAGGGAAGATTTCAGCTGGAAATAGGAGTGCAGACTACTAACAAGGCTACTCTGACAGCTATTAACAGAAGCGATAACTGGGATAAATTAAGTGCTAATGTGAAACGTCTGCTGGATGCCGGTAATATGCATTTACATCTTGATTTAATTGCCGGTTTGCCTTTTGAAGGGCTGAAAGAGTTTGAGCAGTCTTTTAATGATGTTTATGGACTTAAGCCGGATATGCTGCAGTTAGGCTTTTTAAAAGTCTTGCCGGGCACACAGATGAATAAGGAGCAAAATGATCATGGACTTATTTACATGCAGGAACCTCCTTATGAAATACTGGCAACCAAATATATGCAGTATGAAGAAATGCAGCTTTTAAAACAAATAGAAAGCGTATTTGATCAGACATACAATACCAATTGCTTTGCTAATATTTTGAAACACCTTGTAGCAGCACATGACGGCAACAGTTTTGCTTTTTACAGAAAGCTGACAGAATGGTGGGTAAAAAATGGGCACTATCCTCAAAGTCATAATGTAAAAGGAACAGCAAAGATTATTTATGACTATATCATAAGTCAGAATTTTAAAAATCAAGAGATGCTTACAGAAGTACTGAAATACGATATTTTTACAAATGTAACTGGCTGGCGTCCTGAATGGCTTACATGGCATAGTGACAGTATTTTTGATAAAATATCGGCATTTTGGCGTAATGAGGAAATGGTGCTTAAGTATATTCCGGATTATAAATTCAGCAGCTGGAGGCAGATTAATAAGCAGTATCCGGTTGAAAGGTTTTACTTTAACCCGGAAACAAAGAGGGCAGAGGAGTTTTATCTTTTGCTTGATGCAGATAAAGCTAAAAAGATTATTCTTGATATTTGATTAATAGAAGTGCAGCTTTTACTGAGGCACAGGAATTAAAGACCTGCGCCTTTTTAGTTAAAAAAGATTTTAAAGACCAGGAAGAGTTATTACATAACTCTAAGATTAAGAGTAAAAAGACGGGCAAAGAAAAGAAGCAAGAGAAAAAAATAAATAAAAAAGAGAAACAAGAAAAGAAAACTTCACTCTTATAATGGGGTGTAAACACAAAAAATTCCCAACACAGAGAAAAAATATTTTAAAAATTTTTTGGAAAAAAGATAAAAATTTATCTGAAAACAGGTCAAAACAAGGCAAAAATGTAATAAAAATAACAAAAAATAGCAAAAAAGTTAAAGAGCACAAGGCAAGATATAAGGCATATCCAAATTGCAACGCAGCCTGGCGTATCAGAAAAAAGATGAAAAAAGTTGAGAAAAAAGTGTTGACAATAACTGTGCAGGATGCTATTATATACAAGTCGCTGAG
>CAUDEF010000009.1 GCA_958448515.1 uncultured Phascolarctobacterium sp.
CCTACAAGTAACGTCCCGTTCAAAAGAAACGGGACGTTAAATAAAAAATTAACGTTCGGATATTCCGGGATTTGGTTCGCCAACAATCATAATGATTGTTGACAGAGAAGAACTTCAAAAGCAGGGGGCTAAACTTTTTACTAAGAGTACTGAGTTTTTGAATATTGGTGAAGTTTCTATAGTTAGGGACAGAAAACATTTAAGACAAGAGCTTGGTGCCAGACAAAGTGGTGGCTTTTATATTTGCACTATTCAAAAGTTCTGTGATCGTGAAGATGATAAGATTGGTTTAATTAATGACCGTAATAATATTATCTGTTTTTCTGATGAAGCACATAGGACGCAGATTGAGCATTCTAAGAAGATTCAGTTTAGCAAAGATGTCGATGAAAATATTAAAGCAATGGTATCTAAACCATATGCAAAGGTCCTCAGAGAAGCATTTCCACATGCAACATTCGTAGGATTTACTGGTACACCCATTGCTGAAACATATCAGACATTTGGTGATGAGATTGACCGTTATACAATGGATCAGGCTGTTGCTGATGGTTTAACAGTATCTATTAAATATCATCCTCGTATCGCAAAAGTATTGCTTGATCAGGAAAAAGCAAAAGAGATTGAAGCATACTATAAGAAATGTGCGGATGAAGGTGCCACAGCTGAAGATATTATTGCAAGTAAAAAAGCTATGAGCTCTATGGAAGTTATTTTAAGCGAACCTTCCAGACTTGAGCGTCTTGCTAAAGATATTCATGACCATTATGTTTCATCATGTGCAGGAGATCCAGACAGGATACAAAAGGCAATGATTGTGTGTTCTAATAGGGATATTGCCTATACGTTGCTGCAAATTTTCAAGCACAAATATCTAGAATGGTTTGAATTAAAGAAAGCTCCTGATGATATTTCAGTTACAGATGAAGAATTGAAAGCTTTAAAACCAATGCCGTTCATAGCCATGGTGGCAAGTGTTAGTAGCAATGATGAACCTGAAATGTATAATTATCTTGGTGGAGTACGTAATAATAAAAGGTCTGAAGAACTTGATGCAGCCTTTAAGCAGGAGAAGTCCAATTTCCATATTGCCATTGTCGTAGATATGTGGATTACTGGATTTGATGTGCCGGCTCTTACATATCTTTATAATGATAAGCCTTTGCAAAAACATTTACTGATACAGACTATTAGCCGTGTAAATAGAAAAAACCCTGGCAAAGAATATGGTATGATTATTGACTATATTGGTATTCGTGAAAATATGCGTGAAGCCATGAAAGTTTATGGCGGAAATACTTCTGTTGCTCCTACTGCTGATGATGTTGAACAAGCTACTAAAGTTTTTAGAGAAGAATTAGGGATATTGAAGCATTTATTTGTTAATTATGATTTAACGCCATTTCTTAATTTTAAATGTAATCCTGTAGAAAGATATAGATTACTGGCTAAAGCTGCTGAGTATGTATTTGTTTCAACGCAAGAGCTAAATCTTGAAGGCAAAAAATATCCGCAGAGAGTTTCTTTTAAAACTTATTTTTTAAAAACAGTCAAAAGAATGCGTACAGCTTTTGATATTTGTCAGCCTTCAGGTGAACTTGGTGAAGAAGAATCTGCATTGGCGCAGTGTTTTATGGCAATAGCTGGTTTTGTGCGTAAAATGAGTGGTACCAGTGAAGTTGATACTGATACTATGAATAGAGTAGTTTCTAAGATGGTTGAGGAAGCATTGAAGTATAATCAGGTTGAAAGTGTTTTGGAAAGCGGTGAGGATGAAGATATTTTCTCACCGGAATACTTTGAAAAATTATCTGATGTTAAAATGCCTGCAACTAAATTAGAGTTACTTGTGAAAATGATTCGTAAACAAATTACTGAATATGGTAAAGTTAATAAGCTAGCTTCAAAGAACTTCAAAGAAATGCTGGAACAAACTATTGCTGAATATCACGAACGACGCAAAAAACTTGCGGCAGAAGAAGCCGGAGAAACACAAGAACAGGCTTCTGAAGATATTATCAAATATGCTACCGAAAAAGCATTAGAAATTTTACGTGAAATGAATGAGAACAGAGAAAGTTTCCGTAAATTAGGCTTAACCTTTGAAGAAAAAGCATTTTATGATATTCTGCTTGCTTTACGTGATCAGCATAATTTTGAGTATGGAACTGATAAAAATGTAGATGGTATCGTTATTAATGATAAATGTCAGGTGTTAGCAAAAAAAGTAAAAGAAATCATAGATACAAAATCTGCCTTTGCTGATTGGCTGAATAATCAAAACGTTCGGAATCAGTTGAAGTTTGATATTAAAGTTTGTTTAATAAAAAATGGTTATCCACCACAATACAGCCCAGAAGTTTTCCGTAAGGTTATGGAACAAGTAGAAAATTTTGAGGAAAATAGATGAAAAAACGGCATTGGATTATTCCAATGCCGTTTTTATTATTCAATTTAAATATCTTTCGCAATTTTCGCATTTTATGGGGCATTCTTGCATTTCAAATACATTAGGTTTTCTAGTCATCCCTACATACTCAATATTTTTATTATTACAAATTTCGATAATTTCTTTTCTTGATTCTTTGGTCATTCTATTACCTAAAAACACCTTTGTAATAGGAAAAAACTCAACATTGTAATTTTTTTGATGATTTCCCAATGGCAATAATAATCTCCACTCATTTTGGTATGCCCAATCGATACTTTTTCGTAAAGCACCATTAAAATAAATATCCCATAAACCTTCTTCCGAAATATTTTCATTCTCTATTTTTGCTAATCTATCGGTCATGTCTGGACGTATTTTGCAATATATTACTGGAAATAAATTTAAACAAAGTTTATTATATGCAGGATTATCTCTAACTACAGTATACTCAAGACAAAATCCTTTATGACAATCGGCATAACCTCCCCACATTAATTGTGAATATGGTGTTGTCGCAAAACATGTTGCACGAAATGTCTCACGCAATCTTTTTGTATAATCTTCAAAATCAGAATAAATAACTCGTCCTAAAGCTTTACCTAAATCCCTATCTTTAATAAGTTCATCATTTAATTTATAAAGAAATGATTTATTTGATAAAAATTTAGAAGAGTTGGGTATTTCTGATATAAATATAGATTCAAAATTATGTGTTTCCTCATATTTCTTCTTAATATGCTCAAGCAATAAACCACCTAATATTAATGGAGTCATTTTCTCATTAGTTTCAATATGACACCGCTTACAATATTCTAATAGACGTATTTTTTCATATGTACTAAAGTCCATATTGATATCAGAATCATATACATCATCAAATAAGCTAGGCGATTGCATATAAACTGTATTATTTTCTAAAGCTTGTAATGAATAATTTACCGAATTAACACATGTATTAGGAAAATATTTATATAATTTTAATGGCATATTGTACAATGATCGTAGTTTAAATTCGTTATATCCCATATTATGTAATTTTTTAATACTCATTATCTCACCATTTACAATACATTTGGAATTAATAAGATAATTTCGCATAAAGTTATTTAATTTATTTTTTAATCTTTGTTTTAAGCTAAAATTATTCATATAAACCTCTTAAATAAATTTTTTAACAGTATAACAAAACCAATATATTTTATCAACACACTATAGTTCTTTTCTCTCTTGCTTTAAATTGACTAACATAGCATACTTTGTTATGAATTTGTATTTGTTTTTAGTGAGGTGATAAGGTGCGAACTATTCTCCATGTTGATATGAATAACTTCTATGCTTTTGTAAAATGTCTTTATTGCCCTGAGATTCGTGATTATTCTATCGCTGTTGCTGGGACTACGGCTAACAGACATGGTATTATCCTTGCTAAGAATATGCTGGCTAAGAAGCTTGGCGTCAAAACCGGTGAAGATGTCTAGCAGGCACAGCTTAAAGCACCTAATCTTGTTACTACTTCGCCGGATTTTTGTAAATATCCCAAGTTTTCCCAGCTGGCTTGTAATATTTTCTATGATTATACTGACCAGGTGAATCCTTTCGATATTGACGAGGACTGGATTGATGTCAGCGGTTCTGCTGCGCTCTTTGGGGTGGACAACAGTATTGCTGATTCTATAAGATTATGCATTCGTAAGAAACTTGGTATTACTGTAAGCATAGGTGTATCTTTAATAAGGTTTTTGCAAAGCTAGGCTCTAATATGAAAAAGCCTGATGTTGTAACTCTTATTCCGAAAGATAGTTATGAAGCTACTGTATGGCCTTTACCGGTTGAGGATTTGCTGTATGCTGACAGGTCTACACTTAAAAAGCTGCATAATATCAGTATTATGACTATCGGTAATTTTGTAACTTGTAATAAGGAAGCACTGGATTCTGTTTTAGGTAAATGGGGCGAGGTTCTGTGGCTGCGTGCTAATGGCCGTGATACTTCTCCTGTACGTAAGATTAATGAATATGCTGTTGCCGAAAGTATAAGCAAGGTACTACCTATCTAGGGATTTAACAGATAATAAGGATGTAAGACTGGTGTTTACGTACTGATTGAGTCTATTGTTGCACATCTGTGCGATTATGGCCTGAAGGCTACCAATATCTAGATTCATGTGCGTGATAATATGCTGTAGTCTTTCTCCAAACAAAATATCATCACTAAGGCCACTTTAGTGATGATATTTTAAAAGCTGCTATGGAGTTATTTACGGGCTTTTGTACATGGCCAAGACTTTATATGTAGTATCAGTCTGCGTGCTATCGACCTGGTTATGGAGAAAGATTATGTGTAGCTATTACTGTTTGAAGATAATGGTAAACTTTTGGCACAGGAAAACTTGACTCGTATGATGGTCTGTTTGTGCATGCGGCGGTATCGGCATTAGGTATATTTGTAAAATCTACGGCAAAGAATTAACTATCTTTAACGAAAAAGGCTAATGGTTTATCGAGAAGTAAAAATTAGTCAATATTTTATTGTAATTTTTTTAGGTTTATTTTAATAATTACTGATTTTCTTAAAAATGCTATAATAAAATTGAGGTGATTTCTATGTGTATTAACGCTTCAGACAGAAAAAATGCTCAATATTATTTGGGATTAGCGCAAAGTTATGAAGCCAAAGGAGACTTGAATTTTGCTGATGCCATGTACCAGAAAGCGGTTGAATTAGATAGTTCGATAAAACCAAAATCATTTACAAATAAACCAATTCATTCAACAGCAGTGTTGAATGCGGTAAAAAATGTAAGTGAAAAATATTATTCTCAAAAAATAATTCTTCAACTGGGCAACATAATAATTCAGACAGAAAAAATGCTCAATATTATTTGGGATTAGCGCAAAGTTATGAAGCCAAAGGAGACTTGAATTTTGCTGATGCCATGTACCAGAAAGCGGTTGAATTAGACGGCTCCATAAAATCAACTATTTTCAGTACTTCTAACACCGTTAATGCGGCACAATCATATGCAAGAATGTCCGATGGATTAAGTAACCTTAATACAATGCGTGGTGGCACTAAAGGTTTTAAAGGATTTGTTGCCGAAGAAATGCATGCTGCCGAAGCTACCATGTCAGGCAAACCAACCTATGTTATAAACAACAATGGTACTGCCGATCTAGTACATATCGGAAAAAATGGTCATAGATACTATAAACAGGTAAAATTTGGTTATAAGCCCGGAGAAATAGATTTTGCTAAATACAAAGGTCAGACAATCGTTGTAGATAAAGGCAATCCTTATTTGAAACAATATAAAGCGCAAGCCGCAAAACATGGTGTAAAAGTTGTAGAAAGCAATGTTACAAAACAAGAAGCTGAAACTTTGGCAAAATTAATGCAAAAGGAAACAGCTATAACTGGTGCAAAAACAGCAACAGTAGTTCCTAAAGTAGCTGCCGCACATAGAGCTGGTATGGGTTCCGGTGTAAGAGGCGCACAATTTGGCGCAGGCTTCAGTATTGGTTCTAATTTTGTAGATGTAGCTTGTGGAGACAAAAAAGTTGGGGAAGCTGCTAAAGATGTTGTCAAAGACACTGCGGTAAGTTATGTAGCAGGATATGCTGCAGGTGCTGCAGGATCTTTAGCAGCAGGAACAACTGCAGGTGCAGCTGTTATCAGTGCTGCAAGTACTGCGACAACAGCAGTAGCAAGCACTACTATTGGTGGCGCTGTAGTTGGTGCAGGATCTGCTGCCGTGGGTGCTGTTGCCGGAGCAGGTGTAGCTGCTACGTCTGCTGTAGTCGGTGCAGTAGGAACTGTAGGTTCAGCAGTAGGTGGAGCAGCTGTGGCTGCTACTGCAGGTACCGCAGCAGGTGCAGCTGTTGCTTCTGGTGCTGCAGCTGTAACCGCTGCTCCGTTTGTTGCAACAGGTGCTATATTAGGTGCTGGATATAAATTATTTAAGAAATTTTTCTAACTTTATCAATGATTAACACCAAAATCATAAGTTGTATTTAGAGTCTTTTAAAAATGGCTTGGTTAGAAAAAATATTATAATATTAATTATATATTTTGGTAGCTATGTGATGAAAATAGTTTAATGATGATAGTATCAATTTTAGTTTAGATATTGAATAAACCGTCAGTATCACTACTGACGGTTTATTTATTTTTTATAGGACAATTTCTGTATATATTCAATTAGTGCCTGCTTGGAGATTTTCCATTTTCCCTTTAGCATGAAGCAATTCATTTCGCCACTACGGAAAATTTCGTAAACTGAGTTTTTTCCTACCCCTAGGATTTCTGCTACCTCATCTACAGTCAACATATCACCATATTCTTCAAACATAATTATATTACCCCTTTCGATATTTTTTATAATTATGTTAACTTTAAGTTTGTTGTAAAATTAAGTAATTTTTCATACATAAGTTATTGCAAAAAGGTTTGCTATGGTTTGCGGGAGTACAATGAACGCTCAACTAATGCAACTAAATGTGCATGTAGTATAAGGTAATTTTTGCCCTTTTTTATATATGGAAGTTTACCTGAGTTTATTAATTTATAGATGGTTGCCGTGCTGTAATTAATCAAATATGCAGCTTCAGAAACTGTAAGCAATATCTTCTGCATTGCTATCACCTCCTAGCATAATGTAATTACATTTATGTTAGGTATATAAAAAGGTGAAAAAGTATAAAAAAAGCTATATTGATATATATCATGATATAATTAAGGCATCATAACTACAGGCGGTGAAGCTTATGCAAAAGCACAGATGGAGTGAAGTAAAAAAGGAGCATGTCGATACAGCTATAAAAATATTTTTGTCAGAATACGAAAAGCATCCTCCTGCGCAAAATACCTATCTTATTCATCACGGAAGATTATTACCGGCCAAACACATAAGAGGCTTGGCGTATAAAGTTGCTTTTAATCAAGAGATTTCTAAAACAGATTATACCGGAGGCAAAGAAACTGCCGATTTTTTCCTGCAGCGTGGGTTCAGAATAAGATATAAAGGCGAGATTTTAGAACCGGAGCCTTTAAAAGAAGAACCTAAGATTATCGTAAAGCCAAAGATTTCAAAGCCTAAAAAAGTAAAATTATTAGATATTCCTACTGAAAAGAAAATTAAGATATCAGCAAAAGGTGTTATCGAACAGAAAAATGCCCTCCAAAAGATTTTAAATAAGCTTTATGATGGTGATATCGTCAGCGAAAAAACTTTTGAATGGATGCGCACCCCATCTGTTATAGATGGTGATTTTAAGAAGGTTTATGACATTCTTGTTAATTATCGTGGAGATAAAAATTTTGCCAAGAAAAACATGACCTTGCGATGTGATTTTGTATGCGAAGGTCAAAAAATAATTTTCGAATATGATGAACGGCAGCATTTTACTCAGGCTAGATACCTTGCTTTAAATTCATACCCTGAAATTCCAACCTTCTTTGATCGTGCACTTTGGTTAAAAGCCTGTGCTGATATACAGGCTAATGACAGGCAACCGATTAACAGAGATGAAGGTCGTGCTTATTATGACAGTGTTCGAGATATACAGGCATATCTTAACGGCTATAAGTTAATCAGAATAATGCACGGACAAATAGATTTTACAGCAGCTGATGCAGAAGAAAAATTAAAGCACCTTATTAGTGAAAATCCCGGTAATAAAAAGATTACACCAATCAATTCAGCAGCTAATGTTAAATTGATTGATAAAGAAACACTAAAAATCGCATTATATATACAGACGGTAGCAAATCATAATGAAAAAGATTTTTTTGATATGGTTGATGCAATTAATAAAGAGAATGTTGATGTTTTAGTTTTTCCGGAATTTTTTTGGCTGCCAGGAATAGAAAGGTTCCCACGATTGCAAATAGATAATGGTGAATATTCAAAAGAAATTATAGATGCTTGCTTACGTGTAAGTAAGAATTTGAATTGTGCCATTGTTATTAATGACTACAATGAAGATGGAGCAATTTATAGCATTTATGCTAATGCGTATGCTACTGAAGATGAATCTAAGTTTGCAGTGTATTTAAAACATACAATGACAGAATATTCACCATTTGAAATGAACGGGTATAAAAATTGGTATAAAAAGTTGTTTGAGCCAATAAAGCTCAAGGGGTATACCATAGGACTTACTATTTGCTATGACTGCAACCATGCAGTATTCAGCAGGATGTACGGCCTTCAGAATGTAGATATTATATTAAACTGCACTGGTGGCAATGTTATTTATAATAAGTGGTACAGGTATAATGCCGCACGAGCTATAGAAAATAATTGCTATACTTTTTCCACAATGGGTGGGGAGCAAAAAGATAATTCCTATGTGTTTGGCTTTAACAGGAATGGCAAGCCTTTAGACTACGTCTTGCTTAACAGTAAGGCCAAAGATGTTCCTGCTAATGTATGTGGTGGTGTATACTTATATACCATAAACAATAACGAGACTGGCTATATGCAAGATCTTACCCTCAACCAGGCTGCTACTGAGAGTAAGTACAAGCAGCTAAAAATTGCTGTTGGTAATGCAGCTGCATTACTTACAAAAGCAAAAAAAATTGAGGATTCTCTATTTGTGCTGCAGGAAGGTTCTGACAATATTGTTATCTGTGTAGTCGAAAATGACGATATTTTCTACATCGAAAAATTCCTTTATAAGTTGTACTCTCCGGCTTTGGCAAGGTACAAAAACAAGCGGTATATAATTTTCAACAAATTTACCAGACTTACAAAAGAAATCTACGAAAATAAACTTTCACTTATTTTAAAGGTGCGTGCAATGGAAAACTATTGTGCTGTTATATTAGAATCTGATTATATCAATATGTGCTATCAGTCTACCGATGTACGTCATCCACAGGTAGTGAAAGAAGAAAATGGTACATATTATTTAGACTTAGGCAGAATGACAGGTCCTGAAGCTATTTGGAAAAACAAAAATGGAATGAAAGCTTCATGGAGAAATGGTTTTGAATTTCTGCTTAACGAAATAAAATAATATCCCGATTTTACAAGCTCTGACTATTGTCAGGGCTTTTTTATTTATTACTTATGTAAACACTGTATTTGAAATTATACAAATTAAAATAATAAATCTATATAACATATAAAGTAAATAAGTGTATAAAAGGAAATACTAGTTAAATATATTATATGATACATATAATAGTTACCCAGAGAGAAGAAAGCAAAACAGTCTGACCATTAGTAATAAATACATATGAGATATTTAATAACTAGATAGGCATTTATGCACCCATGTTTATAAAGGAGAAAAATCATGAAAAATATTAATGAACCAAACGAATTACAAATAATTTATTATAACAACAATACGGAGCAAGAAAAGCTTCAAAACAAATATAAGTCCAAAAATCATAAAGCTACCAGACGCTTAAACCTAAGAATAAGTGAAGAAGATTATAATTATATTAAAAATAAAAGTGCAGCATTAGGTATGCGCAAAGGCGAATTTCTGATCTATGGAGCCAAGCAGCTCAATACTGAAAAGAATAACCGCGCTATAATACATACGCTAGTAAAAATTGATGAACTCGTTAATAAACTGCCTGCTGAAGAAAAAAATAAAATCAGACCGTTAGTTAATGAACTAAAGGACAATTTTTATGGCAGCTTTAACGGAGGTAATCTCTAATGGCAACTTTAACAATTTACAGCGACCATAGCCGAACCCTTGATGGTATCATAAAATACATTGCCAGTAACGAAGATCACAATAATGCTGTTTGTCATTATTCTGCAAATGGCGTAGACCCCTGTAGAGCTGCTCGCGATATGCTTGGTGTAAAAAATTGCTATGGTAAATTAAAAGGTACTGAGTATTTACAGATTATAGTATCTTTAGGTGAAGAAGAATATGAATCGCCAGAGGATCTTTCGCGCTTTATACAGGCTATGACTTCCATAGCAGATATGATGTTTGTAAGATATTCGTGCCAAATAGCGTGGGCAATTCACGGGAATACTGATAACATTCATGCCCATTTTATACTAAACACAGTCAACTATATGAATGGCAGCAAATTCCAGATTCGTAAAGAGGAGCTGTATAATCTCAAAGTGATTGTAAGCAGTATTCTTGCTGAATATGGTTTTAGTGAGATTTTAATGTATAAATAAGAAAAATAAAAACCCACATCGGAGGAATCTGATGTGGGTTCAGTATTGATAGTCCAATATTTACACGTTTTTCGCGTGTTTAGCAGGAGAATATTTAAAATAGAGATCATACAAAAAGTCTGCAAAATCATTAAGTGACATGATTGAACTGTTGGAGGTCTCACCTTTGTCGCATAGGCTGTTAGCAATATCAATTATATCATTTTTACTTTTTATAATGATACCTGCTACATAACTTGCATTACTGTCCTTTGCAAGAACCGCCTCTTCATCATAGCCATTTTGTAAATCTCTGTTTCTGACAGCATTATTCTTTGCTTTTACTATATGAGCTTCTATCTTATAGTTACTTAATAAATTTTCGTCAATTTTTATAGTGCCACTATTTCTTGGACTTAATGTTGTACAGAATATTTTATAGGCTGATTCTAAAGTAATTTTTGCCGTAGCATTTGTAGCATCAGGTTTAGTATCAGGTTCGACTGGAACTAAAGTGCAGCAATTATTAATGAATAATTCAAATAAATCAGTAGGTTTCGATGAAAAATTTTCCTTACAGGAAGGCTTTTGCTTTAGAAGTAAGTCTAGTCCGTATTTTCCTATAATTTGTAAAATAAAAACTATTTCAGCTGTATCAAAAGTTTCACAACAGTCAAAAATATACTGATGTATATCAATCTGATCAGATAAGTTAAAATAAGAATATTTTTCCTCAGAAAGGGAGAAATTTTTTAGTTCATCAACATCTTCTATTATGAATATATTATAATCGCTGGCTCTATACTCCTGCTTTCCTAAAACATCATTATACCCGTAAATAACAGTACCATCAGCTATTTTTTCTAGTTGAGTAAGATTATATTTGTCTGCGTTATTTATGTTTGTGCATACATTTAAAATGTGTCCGTCAAACGAATCTTCAATAAATTTACCTATGTTTTTTTCATCGCAAAGTTCAGCCAAACCGTATTCTGTATATATGCATCCATAACTCAGACCATCGCTGCTGAATAATCTTGTGCAGTCCACAGCTTCTGGATTATTCAAAGGATTATACGATGTCATATTCTTGTAGATATCAAAATAATGTTTGGGTAAGAAAAGCCCGCGGAAGAATTGTTTAACAAAATATTTATTACTGGTTTTTATAATTGAAATTCTGTTTTTATCTATATTAAGATACTTACAAACTTTTTTGGTTAACAATATTTTAGTTATTGTTTTGGCTAATTCATCTAATTTTGAAATATTGCCTTCAGTTAATGTATGCAGAATTTTTACGATACGTGCTGTTAATGTTATTGATCGTGTGTTTCTGAAACCTTTCTGATAATTACTTATTGCATCAGTAAGATAATATGAATCCAAACCCATTAACTGATGGATTTTTGTCATTTCAGAGTTGTTGGACATTAAAGTATTTATACTTGTATTTTGATAATTTATCAGAAGTATATAATCAGCTATGCTCAAAATACTGTATAAAATGCTTATGCTAGGAATCTTTTTTATATTAGGAATTGTGGATAGATTATTCTGCCATTTTTGCAGAGTATAGCCCATTACAATAGGTAAGTTATCATCAGGTAATGGAAATGTCGGCAATGTCTTTAAGAGTGGCAAAATTTTTCTATTATCAGTTGCAATATATTTGTTGTACGCTGGATTAAACAAGATAATAGTATTGCCATTATATTTATAGATGATAGTTTTATAGTCTGGAAATGAATTGATAAATTTTTCTAGGCAAGTATTGCTATTAAAATTATAGCAAGTCGATGGGTTTGTGTTGGGATAACAAAGCTCTTGTGATTTTATAATATTGCAATAGTATTGCTTGGCAGCAATCTCCGCAAAATTGTTTCTAATCGTTTTTTGAAGCTTACTTACAGAACTGGCTGCTAGCTTCTCAAGGTCTATATTTTTTAAGTGGTATTCTTTTAAATCAGCTTTTAGTTTATCTTTAGAAAAATGTCGCATAGTAATCCTCCCCAAATATACTTTAATATTATTTTAGCATTACTGGTGAAAATATCAAAAAATAAGGTAAGTGTTCACACACTTACCTTAAATAATATAAAAATATATACATAATTGGAGTTAATTTATTTTACGCATTTCTTCCAGTGCTTTTGTATATTTTTCGGATTCAATTTTACGTTGATCATATACATCGTGCAGATATATAGAAGTTGTAGAAATATTAGTGTGGCCAAGCATTGTTTGTACCATATTAAGTGGCATACCACTGGTCAATGCATAGGTAGCCGCCATGGCACGGATAGAATGTACCGCAATGCGTGGTAAATCATATTTTTCACACATACGGGATAACCAAAGATAAAATGCCTTGCCATCTAATGGAAGAGTTTCATTGTTTTCTGTTTTGGTAGATACAAAAACTAGATTATCTGCATTTCTTATATGGTTAATTTTGAAATGTTCTTTTAATTCTTTTTCGTACCTTTGAAAAAGTTTTTGAGTAAAATCATCAAAATATAAAATTCGCTTTGAAGCTTTTGTTTTAGGTTTATCTAAAAATGGCTTCATACCGACTACATATTTCATTGCTTTTTCAATTTTGATGGTTTTGGCTTCCAGATTTACGCAGTCCCAGGTTAGGCCTAGAATTTCTCCTCGTCTTGCCCCAGTAGTTAATGCAATATAAAAAATTAGCTTATTTCTAATAGAAGATAGGGTATAAGGCATATCTTCAAGGATAGTCAGAAATCTACTGAGTTCAGACTTGTTCCATATAGGATAATGTTCACTTTCTGCTTTTGGCAGCATATCCTTAGGAATTTCCTTGCAGGGATTGTTGGTCAGGTATTTCCATTCACAGGCTTTGTTAAAGAGCAGGTGTAATAGGCGGAAATGCTTTTCAATAGTAACTGATGATAGGCCGTTTTCATTACGCTGATCCAATCTTTTATTGGTCGATTCCAAATCAGACATAAAACGTAAAATGTGTTCATCTGTTATTTTACTTAGCTTTTTATTCCCGAATTCGGGTAGTATTCTACCATCTAACATTTGCTGATAACGTTGCATTGTAATGGGACTGGTACGTTTGGAATGTCGTTGCTTCCAGTACTCTACAAACTCACTGAATTTGATATCCTTATTGGTTGCAAGTCTACCAGTTACTTCCAGATAGAACATTGCTAACTGTTTTTCAGCATCTTTTTTAGTTTTAGCAAAAATGGTTTTTGTGAGTCTGCGCTGTTTGCCGTTTGAGTCATAGCCGCGTGAAACTCGCAATTGCCATTTGTTTTCACCTTTTTTAGATAATGAGCCAGCCATAGCAATAACCTCCAAAATCAAAGATGTAGTTAGGTTTTGTAACTGTATCTTTGTTATTGTTGTAGATAATTGCTGGAATAATATTACTTGATACAGCAACTATCATTGTTTACCGTTACCGGTTTAACTTATTGTTAATTGCTATTTACTTTTTAAAATTAACGCTAATTAACGTCCATTAGCATATATAAAATGAAGAAATTGATGATTTTCAGGCGCATGGACGGAAAACGCTACCATACGATTAAAAATAGTATTTTTGTAGCATCTACACTTCTCATTACACTTGTACTACATACACTGAAAACACGGGGATTTTATAAGAATATATGCTTGAAAACACCGTGTTAGAGAAATACTACACTTCTTTACACTAAAGTTATGGGAGGGAAGTGTAGAGTGGTGTAAAATAAGGTTTCAACAAAAAACGCCAGAACCATGATGGATTCTGGCGTTTCAGGGATACCTAAAAATATTTTTTTCAAATAAGGTAAAAATAAGGCATAAAGGTACAAAAAAAGCCGATTCTCAAAATCTGAGAATCGGCATAAATGCTGGTGATCCAGGAGGGATTCGAACCCCCGACCCACGGCTTAGAAGGCCGTTGCTCTATCCAACTGAGCTACTGAACCATATTAGTGGAGCGGGCGATGGGAATCGAACCCACAACATCAGCTTGGAAGGCTGAGGTTTTACCACTAAACTACACCCGCAATAAATTAGAGTACAATAACTCTCTTCGTATCTGGTCGGAGCGGCAGGATTCGAACCTGCGACCCCCTGCTCCCAAGGCAGGTGCTCTACCAAACTGAGCCACGCCCCGAATACATAGGATATTATACAGGTTTACTTTATAAATGTCAACGCTTTTTCGAAAATATTTAAAAAGGTGAGTATAAGATAAATCTATCCACGTATTCTCATGCTTTTGATAATATTTTTAGTCTGGATATCTACTTGTTTTGAATCAATAATTTTTTGCAGCGCCATATTATATGTTTGCGGGTCAAAATATTCATTTTTTAAATAGTTCATCGTTTGGCAGGGATATTTTATAAAACATATTGATATAGCCCAGGCTACTGCCATTTTTACATAATAATTTTCATTATTAATGCCTTTTAATTTTAAAATGACATCATTTATATATTCGTCATTAACATAGTATGTAAGCATCATAACCACGGCAAAGCGTATTTCGTAAGTATTTGATGAAGAAATATACTGTTGAATAAAGTCCCAGAAAAGAGAGGGATATTTTTTTGCTATTTTTAATTCTGAACATAAATTATCACATAAAGCCCAGTTGGTTATATATGGTAATTGCAAAGTAATATTTTTCATTACTGTTGCAGGATCTTTATCCAGATTTGCAATAATAAAATTTTTCAGTAAGATTTCTTCAAAATACATGTGCTTGCATTGCTGTAAGTATAAAAGAGGGTCCTCTTTTAAAATTTGTTTTGATAACTTTCTTAAAAGCAGTATACGTACACCTATGATATTGTCACAATCTGGAATAATTTTGGAGAGAAACTTTTGATGAGAGTCTTCACTAAGTTCAAATAAAATTTGCTGAATACTATCAGCGTAATTTTGATCTTGCATTGATAAGCCACGTCCTTAATCAGTATGTATATACTATAAAACTAAATCAATTTTTCTTAATTATAAATAAAATTCTTATATTTTGAAAGCTGTAAATATTCTGATAAAAATTTATTTGTAAAAATCTTTACATAGTATGAATGGAAAAATATTAAAACAAATAAATGTGAAGAAAAAGCTTGCTTTATTAAAATAAAGTGATAAAGTAATAAATGAATAAAAACTACTTGGGGTGAACTTTGTGATAAGAAAGGTATACGAAATTCCTTATGGAACAAAAGACATTTTGCCAGGCGAAATGAAAGTAAGGCGTACCATAGAAAACAATATTTTAGCTGTTTTTGAAAAATGGGGTTATGAAGAGGTAAAAACTCCAAGTTTTGAGTATGCAGATATATTTAAGCTGGCAAATAAAGAAAGTGATTTTCAGTTTTTTGACAGAAATAATAATCTTCTGGCTTTGCGTAATGATATGACAGCTCCTATTGCGCGGATAGTTGCTAATCGCCTGCAGGGAGGCAATAAGATAAAAAGGTTATGTTATATTTCTAACTTGTACAGATATGAAAGTATTCAGGCTGGACGTCAGTGTGAATTTGAACAGGCTGGTGTGGAATTGTTTGGAGCTGGCGGTGCAGCTGCAGATGCAGAGATAATTGCTTTGGCAGGAAAATGCCTGCAGCGTGCGGGATTGCAAAAATTTTCCATAAGTATAGGTCATATTGGCTTTATTAATGGAGTTGCCGAAGAAACAGGCTTAAATGATGAACAGATTGCGGTGCTGAAAGGCTGTCTGCGCAGACATGATGCTGTTGGTATTCAGGAGCTTGCGGAAACATTTTCCGGTATTGATATAAAAAAACAGGATGTTTTACGCAGATTGTTGTTTTTGCAGGGTGATATAGGTCTTATTGCAGAACTGGAAGAAATATTTACCGGAGATACAACAAAACAGGCTTTAGCAGAGCTGAAAAAAATTTATCAGCTTGTTACAGCGTACGGTCTTGCGGATTGTATAAAATTTGATTTGGGTTTAAACCGTTCACTTGATTATTATACAGGCATGCTTTTTGAAATATATTTGCCGGGAATCGGATTTTCAGTTGCCGGTGGCGGAAGATACGATAAAATGATGGATAATTTTAATATCAGCTGTCCGGCGACTGGTTTTGCGCTGGGAATTGACAGAATTATGCTCGCTCTGGCTAAACAAAAAGAAATAGAATGTCACAGCAAATGGGATGTTTTTGTTGCTTACAGCGAAGGAAGTATTGAAACTGCCATAAAAAAAGCAGAGGGTTTAAGATCAGAGGGAAAAAGCGTACGTATGGCAGTTGAGCCAATGAATTTAGAAACTGCAGCTGTGGAGGCAGAAAAAAATTCCTGCAGCTGTCTGGTATATGTTTAGGAGGATTTACTGTGGATGATTATATAACTATAGCACTGCCGAAAGGCAAGCTGTTTAATAAATCAGTAAAATTATTAGAAAAAGTCGGTTACAGTGCAGATAATGTTTCGGAGGATTCTCGTAAGCTGGTATTATCTAATGAAGAAACAAAAGTAAGATTTATTATAGCAAAGACTGTGGATGTTCCCACCTATGTTGAATATGGTGCAGCTGATATAGGAATTGTAGGCAAGGATGTGCTTTTAGAAGAAGGCAAGGATATTGTAGAGCTGTTTGATCTTGGCTTTGGAAAATGCAGGCTGATGCTGGCAGTGCCTCAGGAGAAACGTTTAGCTGATTTAAAGGACTATGCACATTTGCGTGTTGCTACTAAGTATCCAAACTGTGCTAAACGTTATTTTGATAAGGTTGGTATTCAGACGGAAATTATAAAATTAAATGGTTCGATAGAGCTGGGACCGATTGTTGGGTTAAGTGAGCTGATTGTAGATATTGTAGAAACTGGTACTACTTTGAGAGAAAATAATCTTGTGGAGATAGATTCCGTTTTTACTGCTACGGCAAGGCTTATTGCTAATAAAGCAAGTTTCAAACTTAAATTTGACAGAATTTCAAAAATGACAGATGATTTAAAATTAATTTTAAAAGAGGGATAAAAATGAATTATATAGATGCGAGAAATATTCAGGCAGAAGAAATTGCTGCATTGATGAGTAAAAAAGCTTTTGATGAATGTACACTGAGTGAAGGTGTACAGGCAGGTGTTACACGCATGTTTGGCAAACCTCTTACTGCTGCCGAGGTTGCAGAAACTATCGTAAATGATGTGCGCAAATATGGTGATGAAAAACTGTTCTATTACTCTGAACTTATTGACAGAGTTTCTTTAAATCCGCAAACAATAAAGGTTAGTGAAGAAGAGTTTAAAGAGGCAGAAGCAGTTGTTGATCAAAAAGTTGTAGAGGCCATTAAAAGAGCTATAAAAAATGTTACAAGCTTTCACGAAGAGCAGGTTCCCAAAACCTGGCTTACAAACAGAGCCTACGGCGCAATGTTGGGACAGAAGGTTACTCCTTTGGATTCTGTAGGTATTTATGTTCCGGGCGGTACGGCGGCGTATCCGTCCTCAGTTATTATGAATGCCTGCCCTGCTAAAGTTGCAGGTGTAGAAAAAATCATTATGGCAGTACCTCCGGGAAAAGATGGCAAGGTTAATCCGTATGTTCTGGTAACTGCAAGGGAAATCGGTATCAGTGAAATTTATAAAATGGGCGGTGCTCAGGCTGTTGCAGCAATGGCATTTGGTACGGCAACAGTTCCCAAGGTAGAAAAAATTACCGGGCCTGGCAATATTTTTGTTACTTTGGCTAAAAAAGCAGTTTACGGGCACTGTGATATAGATATGCTTGCAGGACCAAGTGAGATTTTGATTTTGGCTGATGAAAGTGCTGATGCTGAATATCTGGCGGCAGATTTGCTCAGCCAGGCAGAGCATGACCCGCTGGCAAGTGCTATTTTAGTTACTGACAGTCAAAAGGTTGCTGAGAAAGTTTGTCAGGAATTAGAAGTTCAGTTAGCTAAATTGCCGAGACAGGAAATTGCGGCACTTTCTATGGCTAATCAGGGAAAAATAATTTTAGCAGATTCTATGGATACTGCAATTGAAATGGCTAACTTATCAGCTCCGGAGCACTTGGAGGTTATGACTAAAGAGCCTTTTGCTGTATTGCCTTATTTACGTAATGCAGGAGCAATTTTCCTCGGAGCATACTCACCTGAACCATTAGGTGACTATTATGCAGGCCCCAACCACATTTTACCTACAGGCGGTACAGCTAAATTTTATTCTGTATTAAATGTAGAAACTTTTATGAAAAAGACCAGTATCATTGCTTATACAGAGCAGGCTTTAAGGAGTGCTGCAGATGATATTATTATGATGGCAGAAGCAGAAGGCCTGGGGGCACATGCCAATGCTATTCGCAAACGCGTAGAAAGGAAGAACTAGTATGGCAGATTTTAGTGTCAGAAAAAGTATTGCCGAGCTGGAGTCATACCATGTAGAAAATATAGAAGCTGCCATTGTTGTAAATGCTAATGAAAGCAATGAGGCTTTGCCGGATAAAATAATGCTTCAGCTGCAAAAAAAATTGCGTGACTTTGCATTTAATCGTTATCCTCAGATTCAGGCAGAGGATTTGTGCAGGCAAATTGGAGAGGCTTTTTCTCTTACCGGCGATAACATTGTAATAGGCAATGGTTCCAGTGAACTTTTGAAAAACATCTGCTATACTTTTGGCGGAGCAGATAAAAAAATTATGGTGCCTGTTCCTTCTTTTTCCATGTATGGCGTGTATGTACAGCTTTCAGACAGCAAGCTTTGCACATATAACCTTGATGAGCAGGGATATATAGATAAAACAGCAGTTTTAGAGGCTGTTAATAAAGAGCAGCCGGATATGTTATTTATTTGCAATCCCAATAATCCCACAGGAAACTTTAATTCCAGAGATATAATTGAAGAAATTGTAGCAAATGTTAAATGCCTGGTTGTCCTTGATGAAGCTTATATTGAATTTGCTGATGGTATGTCAGCTGCAGATTTGGTAAACAAATATGAGAATGTTATTTGTCTGAGAACTTTTTCCAAGGCGTATGGCCTCGCAGGAATGCGCTGCGGCTATGGTATTGGCAGAAAAAATATTGTGGACGCAATTAAAAAAGGCTGTCTGCCATACGGTGTAAATGCATATACATTAATGCTGGCGTCTCAGGTATACAAGAATAAAGATCTCTATATTGACAGAATAAAGCAAGTTAAAGAGCAAAGAAAAATTATATCAGATGCTTTGCAAAAGCTTGGATTTTATGTATATCCAACGCAGACTAATTTCGTAACTTTCTATGCTAAGAAAGATTTAGCCGCAAAATTAAGCAGTAAGTATCTTGCTGAAGGCGGCAATGATTATGGCAATGAATTTATGAACAGCGGCAGATATATTTTTGAAGAATTAGAAAAGAAGAGTATATTGGTTCGCGATTACAGCACTAATAAAATTTTGCAGGGATGTTTGAGAGTGTCAGTAGGAACTCTGTCTGAAAATAAAATCATTCTTGAAAGTATCAATGAGATTTGTGAGAGGGTGTAAACATGAGGTGCAGCAATATATCAAGAGTGACTGCTGAGACGCAGATTACAGCCAGCCTTAACATTGATGGAGAAGGTATTTGCCAGATTGATACAGGTGTAGGATTTTTTGATCATATGCTTACTTTGTTTTCCAAGCATAGTTTTTGCGATCTGAATTTACAGGCAAAGGGCGATTTGCATGTTGATTGTCACCATACAGTGGAAGATTGCGGTATAGTTTTGGGTAAAATGCTGGCAGAGTGTGTCGGTGATAAAAAAGGTATGCACAGGTATGGAGAATGCTTTTTGCCAATGGATGAAGCTTTGGTGCAGGCAGTAATAGATTTTTCAGGCAGACCGTATTTAGTTGTACAGGGAGAAATTCCTGCCAATAAACTTGGTGATTTTGATACAGAAATGACTGAAGAATTTTTCAGAGCTGTAGCCAGTGAAGCCAAAATGACATTACATATCAGAGTAATATACGGAAAAAATACTCATCACATTGTTGAGGCTGTTTTTAAAGCTTTTGCCAGAGCCTTGGCTGAAGCCGTGGCTTATGACAACAGAGTAAAAGGCGTGATGAGCAGCAAGGGGAGCTTATGAAAACAGAAGTAGTTATAATTGATTACGGTATGGGAAATTTGCATAGTGTTACCAAAGCCATGGAAGCCGTAGGCGCAGATGTCATGGTAAGTAGTGACATAAAGGTTATTGCCGGTGCAGAGAAAATAATTTTGCCGGGAGTTGGCGCTTTTGGTGACTGTATGCATAATTTGCAGCAGACAGAACTTATACCTGTAATTATGGAACATATAAAAAAGGGCAAAGGATTTTTGGGAATTTGTCTTGGAATGCAGGTTTTATTTGAGAAAAGTGAAGAAAGCCCCGGTGTTAATGGTCTGGGAATATTTAAAGGCGAGGTAAAAAAACTACCTACATTTTTAAAGATTCCTCACATGGGATGGAACAGATTAATATCAAAAAATAACAGCAGTATTGTTGATGCAGCAGCTAATGAATATGTGTATTTTGTACATAGCTATCATGCTGAGCCGGAAGATTCGGCAATTATTACTGCCACATGTGATTATGGAGCAAGCATAACTGCAGCTGTAGGCAAGGACAATGTACAGGCTTTGCAGTTTCATCCTGAAAAGTCAGGCAGTGCAGGATTACGAATGCTGAAAGCTTTTAAGGAGTGGAAGTTATGATAATTTACCCGGCAATTGATTTACGAAATGGAAAATGTGTACGCCTGACAAAGGGCAGTTTTGATGCAGAAACTGTATTTTCAGATAATCCGGCAGAAATGGCGGCAAGATGGGAAGCCCAGGGAGCAGAATATTTGCACGTTGTTGATCTTGATGGTGCAGTAGCAGGAGAAAGTAAAAATTTAAAAAGTATACAGGCTATTCTCGCAGCAGTAAAAATACCGGTTCAGGTAGGCGGCGGAATACGCAGTATGAAAAATATTGATAAAATGCTGTCCATTGGCGTAAGCAGAGTAATTTTAGGCAGCATTGCTGTAAAAAATCCCGAGCTTGTTCGTCAAGCATGCCTTAAATATGGTGACAGAATTGTTGTTGGCATTGACGCTAAAGAGGGAATGGCAGCTGTTGAAGGCTGGGAAGAAAAGTCCGATGCTTCTGCTGTAAATTTGGCTTGCCAAATGGTTAAGCTGGGTGTCAAAACAATTATTTTTACCGATATAAGTAAGGATGGAACTTTAAGCGGCGTCAATGTGCAGGCAACAGCAGAGCTTGCCCAAAAATCCGGGGCTGATGTTATTGCATCAGGTGGAGTTTCATCACTTGATGATATCAGGCAGCTGATGCAGCATGAAAAAGATGGCATAAAAGGCTGTATTGTTGGCAAAGCAATTTATACTAATAATATTAATCTTGAGGAAGCAATTAAGATGGCAGGAGGAATGTAAATGCTGACGAAAAGAATCATACCCTGCCTTGATGTAATTGGTAATCGTGTTGTTAAGGGAACCAATTTTGTAGAATTACGTGATGCCGGTGATCCGGTAGAACTTGCTGCATATTATGATGCACAGGGGGCTGATGAGCTGGTTTTTCTTGATATTGGGGCTTCTGTAGAAAAAAGGGAAGCACTTCTTGATGTTATCAGCAAAGTTGCAGGCAAGGTCTTTATTCCGCTTACTGTTGGTGGAGGTATACGCAGTGTGGACGATATTAAAAACACTCTGCGTGCAGGTGCCGATAAAATATCATTAAATTCTGCGGCAGTAAAAAATCCTCAGCTGATAGCAGATGGTGCCAGACGTTTTGGCAATCAGTGCATAGTATTGGCCATTGATGCGAAAAAAACAGCAGAAAACAAGTGGAATGTTTATATTAATGGAGGACATGAAAAAACAGAGCTTGATGCTGTAGAATGGGCTAAATATGGCGTTCAGCTGGGTGCAGGAGAAATTTTGCTTACAAGTATGGATGCAGATGGTACTAAAAACGGCTATGATATTGAGCTGACACGGCGTATAAGCGAAGCTGTACCGGTACCGGTAATTGCGTCAGGCGGTGCCGGAAAATTACAGGATTTTTATGAAGTTCTCCAAGACGGATGCGCAGATGCAGTTTTGGCAGCTTCTGTTTTTCACTACAGAAAATATACTGTTGCTGAAGTAAAACAATATCTGCAGTCACATAGTGTAGAGGTGAGATTGTAATGGAAGTTTTGATTGATGAAATAAAATTTAATGAACAGGGACTTGTCCCGGCTATTGTTCAGGATGTTCACAGTAAAGAGGTCCTGATGCTGGCATATATGAATAAAGAATCATTGCAGCGTACTATTGAGACGGGCTATACATGGTTCTGGAGCAGAAGCAGACAGGAGCTGTGGAATAAAGGTGCTACAAGCGGCAACGTGCAAAAGGTTATGAGTATAAGTTATGACTGTGATGCAGATAGCTTGCTTGTGCATGTATTACAGACAGGCAATGCGTGCCATACAGGTTCATACAGCTGTTTTTACAGAACTTTGTGGAAAGAAGAAAATCTTCCGGCAACGATTAGTCCTACCAGTGAGATTTTAAATGAACTTTATAAAGTAATTCAGTATAAAAAAGAGTCTGGCGGAGAAAAATCATATACCAGATATTTGTTTACATCCGGTCAGGACAAAATTCTTAAAAAAGTAGGCGAAGAATGCGCTGAAACAATAATTGCTTCCAAAAACAATTCTGCTTCTGAAGTAATTTATGAAATGTCTGATTTATGGTATCACTGCCTGGTACTTTTAGCTTATCATAATATTGCTCCGCTGCAGCTTATGTCGGAGCTGGGAAGAAGACGTCAGAAAGAAGATAACAGTAAATATTAAAAAAATGCAGTAATAAGCAATTACGCTTATTACTGCATTTTTTAATCTAAAATATTTCCTTCAACAGATATAGTAACTACTTGCCAGGGAATAAACTTGCCGCTGTTTTTGAGTGCTGTTGTTGCTGCAGCCTCCAGCCCTCCGCAGCAGGGAACTTCCATGCGTACGATTGTTATACTTTGAATACTGTTATTTTTTATAATAGCAGTAAGCTTTTCCGTATAATCAATATCATCAAGTTTAGGACAGCCTATGATTGTTGTTTTGCCGCGCATAAAATCCTTATGCATATTAGCATAGGCATAGGCGGTACAATCAGCAGCAATCAGAAGTTTGGCATTTTGAAAAAACGGAGCTTGAACAGGAACAAGTTTAATCTGGCAGGGCCATTGAGCAAGCTGCGAATCCATATGAACAGAATGAGTTTCAGCAGTATCAGTATTATGTTTTAACAGCTGCATTTTTTTGCCGGGGCAGGAAAATGTATTGGCAGAACTTTTCTGCTGTTTATTTTTTAAAACAGCTTCTTCATCATAAGCTTTGGCTTCTCGTTCTACAAAAGTAATTGCTCCTGTTGGGCATACCGGCAGGCAGTCGCCTAAACCATCACAATAATCATCACGCAAAAGCTTAGCTTTGCCGTCTACGATACCGATTGCACCTTCATGGCAGGCATTTACACATAAGCTGCATCCATTGCATTTGTTTTCATCTATTTCTATAATTCTTCGTTTCATAATATACCTCCTGGATTTTATATTAATATTATAATATACTTAACATATAAAGTATGTGGTTATAACAACCAAATATAAGAAGGTGATGCATATAAAAAATGCAGTTTTTCAAAATATTTCTGCGATTGAATATGAAGATATGTTAAAATGCGGGAAAGTTGTAGTCAAAAGCTTTGACAAAGGCAGTACGATATTAGCTGTTGGTGAAAAAACTCAGGCTTTTGGAATTGTTCTTTCCGGCATTGTTTATATTGAAAATGTTGATTTATGGGGAAACCGCTTTATTATACATGAACTGAAAGAAGCAGATATTTTTGCAGAGACCTACGCTTTTTGTGGTGAGCGCATACAGGTGGATGTAAAAGCAGCAGAGTCTGCACAAATACTGTTTTTAAATGTAAAAGAACTTTTGAGCAATGATAATTATCATAAAAGCTGGTATAATAAATTTCTTTTAAATTTTCTGCAGCTGGCTGTCCATAAAAATCTTGTGTGGTCAAGAAAAATGTTCTGTATTTCTCCGAAGGGGTTAAGGGCAAGAATCATGAACTATTTATCAGGAGAAGTTACAAAACAGGGAAGCAGTGAAATTGTAATACCGTTTGACAGACAGGCCATGGCTGATTATCTGCATGTTGAGCGCAGTGCTCTTTCTAAAGAGTTAGGAAAAATGAGAAAAGAAGGACTTCTGGATTTCCACAAGAATCAATTTTCTTTAAAGCAATTAAAAAACAAATAAAAAACATAATTAAATATTATATTATAAATTATAAAGAAAAAGAGGGGAGCGGTGGTTATGCAAAAAAATATCTTTTAAAAAAGGTCTTAGCTGTTTATTGGTGTGTGCTTTTGCTTTTTCAATGGCTGCGCAGGAGGCTGAAGCAAGGCCTCATAACCAGAAACCGGGTAAAGCAGGTCATCATCAGCAAAAGCGCATTCACAGGTCGTGCGGAGATATTGTAGTTGACGTTTTAAACTGCAGTAAATATGATTTTTCCAGAGCATGCCGTTATAATATGACATTGGAAGATTACATAGTGTCCTGTTATATAGCAGACAAAGTTCATGGTCATGACTTTGAAAAAATATTCAGAATGCACAAAAACGGTAAACCTTATAAAGATATATGCAAAGCCTATGAAATTAACTGGGGAAGTGTAAGAAGCCATGTTAATCATAATTATGATATTATAACCAGAGATGCTGCAGAAGCAGGAATTATTATGTGGGGATTACACGAAGTTTTAAGATAAAAAAAGCTGCAACCTTTTGGTTGCAGCTTTTTTAGGCTTTAACTTTCCAGCGATCAAAGAAGTGAATATTTTTCTCGCAAAAATGAACTGTACGTCCAACTAAAATAGCAGCGGCAATTGTACCTACGCCAATACCTTTTAAAGTGCCAAAATCTACTATAGAAATAATCACGCTAATTGTAACAAGAGTAATATCAAAGCAATTTTTTATCAGACTGAAATTTTTACGCAACACGAATGTCAGTACGCTTACTACGCCTTCTCCGGCAATGAGGAATATTTTTGCGCGTACTTCCATAAAGACACCAAATCCCAGGATTACTATGCTCAAAAGGCAGGCAACAATTTTTTCTGTAAGACTGGTTGGAGTAAACCAGCTTAGGAGATTCATAGAAAAGTCTATGCCATAACCAAATGCAAGAGTAGTAACAGTCTGACCTATTAATTCACGCATATATACTGCACGCAGAATGACAGGCTGTAATAATATAAGAATTATGTTCATTATAATAGTAAGATTACCTACACTGATCGGCATAATCATGCTTAAAACCCAGGGTACACTGGAAATAGGTGAAGTTCCCAGATCAGCTTTGCATGATAAAGCAATAGCAAAGGTCATAAAAAAAATGCTTATGACAAACATTACGCAGCGCGGAAAAAAGTGTTGTGAATTTGAGTTATTTTCCAATTTTTTATCCCCCTAAATAAAAATAAATATATGATTAAAAAAACAAAATTGTTCAGAGAACAATTTTGTTTTTTTATTTTTTGTATTATTTTTTTATACGACGATAAGATTCATCAAAATATTTACCGTTTCTTATATCATCTGTCATTCCTTTATAAGGAGCTTCAGAAATGACATCATTATTATTAGTTCCTGCATTGCCAATATAGGTAATTGTAGCAAATTCAGGGACTACATATTTTGGATAGGTATCATATTTTTCTCTGGATTCCTCCATAAGGGGAATATGCTCGTTTTGATAGCATACCGTTATTTCGGGATGCTCGTGTACCCATTTGGGGAAGAAAATAACTCCGTGCAGTTTGCCTTCATTTGGCATAAAATCAAGAGCTACGTCTGTGCCTGTAGGTTCGGTCCAGGTGATTTTAAATACTCCATCTGTGAGTTTCACAATATTAGCTTTCTGATCTGTAACCCAGCGGCCTGCTACCATGCCGCCATGGATACGATAATCAACAGTATTTTCGTTTTTTGCATACCATTCATATTCCCAGCCATTATCGTAAGTATAGATGAAATGTGTTCCAAGGAAATCCTGTAAATCTTTAAAATATTTTTTCTTGCTCATAAAAAACTCCTGTAATTAACAAATGTTCTGTTTTATAGAATATGTTTTATATGGTAACATGAAAAATGAAACATGTCAATAATTACATATTTGTTTTTTGTGTTTGAATTTTAAAAAAAAGTATGATACTATACTTTATATTTATAATAGCAAGCTTGAAAAGGACGGTAAATATGGGCACTTTAAAATATGCAATCCTTGGATTATTAAGGAAAAAGAGTATGACAGGCTATGAATTATCCAAAGAATTTGAGACCTCTTTATTTGAGTTTTGGAATGCGAAACATAGTCAGATATATCCTGAATTAAAGTCATTAACCAAAGCTGATTTAATTCATTTTGAGGTTCGTATTACTGGAAACATTATGGAGAAAAAAGTATATACTATTACGAATAAAGGCATTGAAGAATTTCAAAAATGGGCTGAAAATGATATAGAAAGTATTGCTGTACCCAAAGACGAATTCAGGTTACAATTATATTTTTCAGATTGCATATCATCAAAAAGACGTATTGAACTACTGCAGAATCAGCTTTTGCTGCATAAAGAACGGTTAGATTATTTGATTGAAAAAGTAGAAAGCTTTGATAATATCAAAAATCTTGATGAAGTAGAGTTTTGTGATTACATGGTTATGCAAAGCGGAGTAATGAGGGAGCAGTGTATCTGTAACTGGATAAAATCCTGTATCCGCCTGTGTAAAAAGCGAATAGATAAATAATTCATTAAAATGTTGCATTATACACCTAAATTTCAAAATTATGAAAAATTTTATATGGTATAATACTGACAATATATTTTGAAAGCAGGTGCGCTATGGTTCGTAAATATTTGGCCTTTTTATTGGTATGTTGCTGCTGTTGCTTTGTTCTTAATACTGATGCTGCTGAAATGAATGCAGAAATTAGTACGCACAAGAATGAATGTAAGTTATCAGAAAGCAGTGCCAATGAAGAAATATGTCGGATTATTAAAGATTATTATAAGATTTCTGCCGAAGATATGAAGCGTACGCGCTACATGTATAATTATGTAGATTTAAACGATGATGGAATTGATGAAATCTTTGTTGTTGTTAATGGTCCTTCTACCTCTGGCAGTGGCGGAAGCAGCGCGCTGCTGCTTGAGCAAAATAAAAATAGCTGGCAGATAAAAAAGAATTTTACCCTCGTAAGAACGCCTGTTACAATCAGTGATGTAAAACACAATGGATATCATGATATAGCGTTCGATTATTATGGCGGCGGCAGTGAAGAAGGATATTCAGTAGTATTTTATGACGGCGATAATTATGTCAGTGTATCAGAAGGAATATTTTTGAAAGAAAAGTATTTGATTTCCGGATATGATATTTTATGCGATAAGTATAAATATTATCTTGATGCAGGATTGAGTTTAAAATAAAAAATAAACTGCACCATAAAAGTTAGATAAAGAACTTTTGTGGTGCAGTTTATTTTTTACAGTGACTTTTTTATTTTAAATACTTATAACGCTGCCGCTGCTCAGATAATGCAGTCTGTCATGCATTAAATGTTTTAGATAGTTATATTGCTCTGTTCCGGTACAGTGGCATGTATAATACTGTGTATTGCCAGCTAGTAAAATATCAGCTGCAGCGGTAAGATAATTTTTGTCTTCTTCATTATTGCAGTCTAATATCATAAAATGAAATCCGCCAATGAGAATATCAGGCTGGAGCCAGTTTACAATATTAAAAACATTTTTATGAGAACAGCCGCTGAAAACAAATCGTTTGCCGTTTTCAACAATAATCAGATATTGTTCGTGAGAAAAAGTATCGGGAGATAAGGTATTATTTGTAAATATTTTCAGTCCATAAGTATTAACAGGATACTTTTGAGGGGATTCATTACAGGATTGAATAAAAATATTTTCCTCAAGCTGATGTTGATTATCGACAAAAATTATTCTTTCGTTAAAGCGTAAATTTTTATCCAGACCTATATACCTTTCCTGCCCGGCATAATAATCTTCAAAAGCAGTCTTTTGCATATATATTGGAGCAGTGCTGTTAATTTTTAAAAACTCTGCTAATCCGCCGCCATGATCATAATGACCATGTGATAAAACAACAAAGTCAATTTCAGTTAAATCAACGCCAAGTTTTTGGGAATTGGTGATAAAGTTTGTACTTTGTCCGGTATCGAATAAAATTTTGAATTTATCGGTTTCAATATACATACTCAAACCATGTTCAGCTAAAAAATCAGGAGATACAGGAGTATTTTCCATAAGTGTATAGATTTTCATAATTATCCTCCCTGTAAATTTGTTGATTAAATTATATATTTTAAATAAATTAATAGCAATAATTGTTGATAGCTAAAAACTTATATTATCGTTATAATATAGAAAAAATGTTTTATCAGAGGTGAGAGAATGATTGCCATTGTATGTGTTGATAATGCAGGAGGAATGCTTTTTAATAAACGCAGACAAAGTCAGGATAAAGTTTTACGTCAACGAATTATGAAAATGTGCATGAATCATAAATTATGGATGAACAGCTACAGCTTTAAACAGTTTGCAGATGAGGATGCGCGTAATATATTGACAGACGAAAAATTTTATCTGCTTGCCGCGGAAGATGATTTTTGTTTTATAGAAACAGATGATCCCAGCACTTTTGCTGATAAAATAAAAAAGCTGATCGTATACAGGTGGAACAGAGATTATCCGGCGGATACCTGTTTTACTTTACTGGATAATGACAAAAGCTGGAAACTTGATTGCAGCTGCGAGTTTGAGGGATTTTCTCATGAGAAAATAACAGAGGAGGTATATACAAAATGAAAAATATTATACAAAAAATATTTATTTTGATGATGCTGGCGATATTATTTGCTGCCGGTTGTGGAAATACTAATGAAAATTATAAGCCAGCAAGCAGTTCTGCCGTGGTTAATGCAGCAGAAATTCCTGCATACAGCGGTAAACCATATATTGTATTAAATAACAATGTGCCTGGTTTTGCTGAAAAAGATTTAAAAGATAAATCTTTTGAATATTACAGTGATTTGGACAGTTTAGGCAGATGTGGTATGGTAATTGCCAATGTTGGGCAGGATATCATGCCTAAGGAAAAAAGAGGGTCTATAAGCTCAGTAAAGCCCAGCGGCTGGGTACAAAAACAGTATAATTTTGTGGACGGCAAAAGTTTATATAACAGATGTCATTTAATTGGCTGGCAGCTGAGCGCGGAAAATGCCAATGAAAAAAATCTGATAACAGGCACACGCTATTTGAACGTACAGGGTATGCTTCCTTTTGAAAATATGGTTGCTGATTATGTTAAGGAAACCGGTAATCATGTACTGTACAGAGTAATCCCTGTTTTTAAAGGCAGTAATCTGGTGGCTGACGGAGTGCAGATGGAAGCAATGTCTGTAGAAGATAAAGGTGAAAGTATCTGCTTTAATGTTTTTTGTTACAATGTGCAGCCAGGGGTAGAGATTGATTATGCAACAGGAAAAAGCAGACTTGCGTCTGATGAGAAAAATAAAAATCAAAATTCAGACAGTGAGCTGAAAAATGCCAGTTATATTTTAAATACCAAAAGTAAAAAAATTCATCGCATAAATTGCAGCGGCATAGAAAATATGGATAAAAATAATAGAAAGGAATATACTGGTACTAAAGCTGAACTGGAAAAACAGGGATATACTGCCTGTGGAATATGTAAGCCGTAAAACTATGAAAGTGGTGAGACTATGATTAATATTGTTGATAAAAAGCAATGTTGTGGCTGCAGCAGCTGTTTTAATATTTGTCCGAAACAATGTATTAAAATGACTGCTGATGAGGAAGGTTTCCTTTATCCTTCTGTTGATACACAAAAATGTATTGACTGCAGTATGTGCGAAAGGGTTTGCCCAATGCTGCACAAACCTTTATCTCATGATATTTTGTCAGTATTTGCGGCTAAAAATAAAAATGACCAGATAAGAATGAACAGCTCAAGCGGCGGAATGTTCACAGAATTTGCCAAATTTATATTAAATAAAGGCGGACTTGTTTTTGGTGCTGCCTTTGATGAAAAATTAGATGTTGTTCATTGCTGTATCACTAATGAATCCGAGCTATATCGGTTACAGGGATCAAAATATGTCCAAAGTTCACTGAATGAAGTATTTAAAGAAGTAAAAGCGGCTCTGAATAAATTACAGCCGGTACTTTTCAGTGGTACGCCATGCCAGATAGCAGGGCTGAAAGCCTATTTGCAGAAGGATTATCAGAATCTTTATACTGTTGATGTAGTATGCCATGGAGTACCAAGTCCGATGGTGTACAGAAAATATCTTGCTGAATTGGGAGAAATGAATGACGAGCCAATTTATCAGGTGAAATTCCGCGATAAAACAAAAGGCTGGAAAAAGGGAGAAACATTGTTTTTCACCAAAAATAATGTTTACGGAGGAAGTAAAAGAGAAGAGCCATATATGAAGCTGTTTTTGAATAACGTAACTATCAGGCCGTCATGTTCTGCGTGCGCGTTTAATAATAAACGCAGTATGGCAGATGTAACCATAGCTGATTTTTGGGGAATTGAGAAATTTCACCCTGAAGTTGACGATGATAAGGGAACAACTTTAATTATGGTTAATACTGTTAAAGGAAATGAGTTATTTGACAGTGTAAAGGAAAGCTGCGATTTTTGTGAAAGCTCTTTTGAGCAGGCTGCAGAATATAATGTGGCAGTAAGTAAATCGTTAAATTTACATGAAAAACGTAAATATTTCTTTGAAAACTGTCCTGAAAAGACTGTAAAAGAATTATTTACCGAAATTTTACCTGAAAATTAAATTTTTTATTGTAATATTATTTACATATATGTTATAATGACTATACATGAATGCTATCTGCTTTCATGCAAATATTCGCCCACTATTAAACATAGTTAAGCCCATACGGACAGGCGGGGCAGCTGCCGAGCGTGGCTAAATACCACATTATTGATTGAGTAAATACTCGAAATTTATAAGTTGATTATTTAATAATCATGATTAGACGTCACTTGTGAGAATCAATAAGAGTAGTAAAAGTAATATTTGCTGTATAGACTCTGAAAGTAGTAGTTGTTGTTGCTTATGCAGCGGTGAGTGTTAATTTTTACAAACAGGTGATGAATGTCACCTGTTTTTTTGTTTTATTGATAATTTATATGGATATGGGAGAATTTTATGGGAAAGCTTTCACAGAAATCAGCGCCAATTTATGAAGCGTTGGAAACGTTTAGAAAAAAACGAATTGTTCCCTTTGATGTTCCGGGGCATAAAAGAGGAAGAGGAAATCCGGAATTAAGAGAACTTTTAGGTGAAAAATGCGTCAGCATAGATGTAAATTCTATGAAGCCGTTAGATAATTTATGCCACCCGGTTTCAGTAATTAAGGATGCTGAGGAGCTGGCGGCAGAAGCATTTGGTGCAAATCATGCATTTTTTATGGTAGGGGGTACTACTTCTTCCGTACAAAGTATGGTTCTTTCTGCATGTAAGGCAGGAGATAAAATTATTTTGCCGCGTAATGTGCATAAAAGCGTTATTAATGCTCTGGTATTATGCGGTGCCATTCCGGTGTATGTAAATCCCAAGGTTGATAAAAAACTGGGTATTTCCCTGGGTATGGAAATAGAAGATGTTGAGAAAGCTATTTTAGAAAATCCTGATGCTACTTGCGTATTGGTTAATAATCCTACATATTACGGCATTTGCTCTGACTTGCGCGGTATTGTAAATATTGCGCACAAGCACAATATGTTGGTTCTGGTAGATGAAGCGCATGGTACGCATTTTTATTTTGGGCAGAATATGCCTGTATGTGCAATGGAAGCAGGGGCAGATATGGCTTCCGTATCCATGCATAAGTCAGGCGGCAGCCTTACTCAGAGCTCTTTGCTATTAACCGGCAAAAATGTTAACTGGGAGTATGTGAGCCAGATTATTAATCTTACTCAGACCACCAGTGCGTCTTATCTGCTTTTGTCAAGCCTTGATATTTCCAGAAGAAATCTTGTTATGCGCGGTGAAAAATCCTTTGCCAAGGTGCAGGCTATGGCTGAGTATGCACGTGAAGAAATCAATTCTATCGGCGGTTTTTATGCCTATGGCCGTGAAATGATTAATGGCAAAAGCGTGTATGATTTTGACGTTACCAAACTTTCTGTATATACAAGAGATATTGGTCTTGCAGGTATAGAAGTGTATGATCTTTTGCGTGATGAATATGACATTCAGATTGAACTTGGTGATATTGCGAACATTTTAGCGTATATTTCCATTGGTGATCAGATTCAGGACATTGAACGTCTTGTGGGAGCACTGGCAGATATCAAACGATTATATTCCAAAGATCCTTCAAAAATGCTGAATACAGAGTATATTGCGCCTCATGTAGCTGTTTCTCCGCAGGAAGCATTCTATTCAAAGAAAAAATCTGTGCCTATAGAACAGACTGAAGGCATGATATGCAGCGAGTTTGTTATGTGCTATCCGCCGGGCATTCCTATTTTAGCTCCGGGCGAGATTATAACAAAAGATATTATTGAGTACATTGTATATGCCAAAGAGAAAGGCTGTTCAATGCAGGGTACTGAAGATCCTTATGTTAACAGGCTTAATGTTTTAGCATAAGCAGAGTGATGAGGTGTTGTATGGAGTTATGGTTTTCTGAATATCATACAGATAAAGTAAAAATTGATGTTAAAATAGAAAAACAATTATTTGGAGCAGACACTGATTTTCAGCGTATAGATGTTTTTGAATCTGCTGAGTTCGGCCGTTTTCTCAGCTGCGATGGCAGCATAGTATTTTCTGAAAAAGATGAATTTACCTACGATGAAATGATCGTACATGTACCCATGGCTGTGCACCCAAGTGTAAAAAAAGTGCTTGTAATAGGCGGCGGTGATGGCGGCGTTGCTCGTGAATTGTCTTACTATGATGAAATTGAGCAAATTGACGTAGTAGAAACCGATAAAGTATTTGTTGATGTATGCAAGGAATTTTTTCCTGACAATGCCTGCGGCCTTGATGATGAAAGAGTGACTGTTTATTATGAAAACGGGCTCAAGTTTTTGCGTACCAAGCATAATGAATATGATCTCATTATAAATGATGCTATTGATCCTCTTGGTCATGCAGCAGGACTTTTTACCAAAGAGTTTTACGGAAACTGTTTCCGCGCTTTAAAAGAAGATGGCATTATGGTTTATCAGCATGGCAGTCCTTTCTATGATGAAGACGAAGATACCTGCCGCGCGATGCACAGAAAAGCAAGTCATAGTTTTCCCATTAGCAGAGTGTATCAGGCTCATATTCCAACCTGTGCATCAGGATATTGGCTTTTTGGCTTTCTTTCCAAAAAATATCATCCATTGACTGATTTTGATGCAGCAAGATGGAAAGAGAGAAATATAAAAACATGGTATTATACTACCAATCTGCATAGGGGTGCATTTATGCTGCCCAAATATGTAGAGGATATGTTAGAAGAAGAAGAAAAATAATTAATTATCGAAGGAGATGAAAAACATGGGTAAATTATTAGTTATTGGCTGTGGTGGCGTAGCTGGTGTTGCAATTCACAAATGCTGCCAAAACAGCAAAGTTTTCACTGAATTATGCATTGCAAGCAGAACAAAAGAAAAATGTGATGCTTTAAAGGAAAAATTAGAGGGTACTACAAGTACTGTTATTACTACAGCAAAAGTTGATGCTGACAATAAAGAAGAACTGGTTGCTTTAATTAAAGAGTATCAGCCTGACGCTGTTTTGAATGTTGCGCTTCCTTATCAGGATTTAACTATTATGGATGCCTGCCTGGAATGCAAGGTTGACTATATTGATACAGCTAACTATGAACCTGAAAATATAGATGATCCTGAATGGCGTGCTGTTTATGACAAACGCTGCAAAGAAGAAGGATTTACTGCATATTTTGATTATTCCTGGCAGTGGGCATATAAAGAAAAATTTGAAAAAGCTGGTATTATGGCATTGTTGGGCACTGGTTTTGATCCTGGTGTAACCAGTGTATTTTCTGCTTATGCTTTAAAACACTATTTCGATGAAATCGATACCATTGATATTTTAGACTGCAATGGCGGTGACCATGGATATCCTTTTGCAACTAACTTCAATCCGGAAATTAATCTGCGTGAAGTATCTGCAAATGGTTCCTACTGGGAAAATGGTCACTGGGTTGAAACTGAACCGATGGAAATTAAACGTGAGTATGATTTCCCCGGCGTTGGCATGAAAGATATGTATCTTTTGCATCATGAAGAAATCGAATCCTTGGCTAAAAATATTCCTGGCGTAAAGAGAATTCGTTTCTTTATGACTTTTGGCCAAAGCTATCTGACTCATATGAAATGTCTGGAAAACGTTGGTATGCTTTCCACTACTCCTATTATGTACGAAGGAAGAGAAATTGTTCCTATTCAGTTCCTGAAAGCGCTGCTTCCTGATCCGGCATCTTTAGGACCTCGTACTGTAGGCAAAACCAATATTGGCTGCATTTTTAAAGGCAGAAAAGATGGTAAAGAAAGAACCATTTACATTTATAATGTGTGCGATCATCAGGAATGCTATAAAGAAGTTGGCTCTCAGGCCATTTCTTACACTACAGGTGTTCCGGCAATGATTGGTACTGCTTTAGTAATGACTAAAGCTTGGCATAAAGCCGGCGTATTTAACGTTGAAGAATTTGATCCGGATCCGTATATGGAAATGCTCAATGAATATGGCTTGCCTTGGGTTGTAGTTGAAAATCCGGTGATGGTTGACTAATATGTTTGAAAATTTACGTACACCTTGCTATGTAGTAAGCAAGGAGAAAATTCGCAAAAACCTTGAAGTATTAAGATATGTTGAACAGCAGGCAGGATGTCATATCCTGCTTGCGCAAAAAGCATTTTCCATGTATGCTTTATATCCTCTGATTGGTGAATATGTATCCGGTACAACTGCCAGTGGCCTTTATGAAGCAAAATTAGGCTACGAAGAAATGGGTAAAGAGAATCACGTTTTTGCGCCTGCTTATAAAACAGAAGATATGCAGGAACTGGTAAAAATCTGTGACCATATTATTTTCAACTCTTTTGCCCAGTTTGAAAAACATAAAGAGCTGTGCAAAGATGTAAGTGTTGGCATCAGAGTTAATCCAGAGCATTCAACACAGGGAGATCACGCTATTTATGATCCCTGCGCTTCCGGTTCCAGATTGGGTGTTACTATCGCAAATTTCAGAGAAGATTTGCTGGATGGACTGGATGGCTTGCATTTCCATACCTTGTGTGAGCAGAATTCTGATGATTTAGTATCAACATTTAAAGCTTTTGAAGAAAAGTTTGGCAAATATCTTTATCAGATGAAATGGCTGAATATGGGCGGCGGTCATCATATTACACGTCAGGATTATGATGTTGAGGCACTTATAAACCTGATTAAATATGTACGTGAAAAATATGATGTTGAGGTTTACCTGGAACCGGGTGAAGCTTTTGCTCTGAATGCAGGATACCTTGTTACAGAAGTTATGGATATTGTTCATAACGGCATGGATATTCTTATTTTAGATGCGTCTGCTGCATGCCATATGCCTGATGTGCTGGAAATGCCTTACAGACCGCCCCTGCGGGATGGATTTAAGGCTGGAGAGAAAGCTTATACATATCGCTTGTCTTCTTTAACATGTCTGGCCGGTGATGTAATTGGCGATTACAGTTTTGAAAAACCTGTAAATGTCGGAGACAGGCTGATTTTTGAAGATATGGCAATTTATTCCATGGTAAAAAATAATACATTTAATGGAATTCCGCTTCCAGATATTGTTTTGCAGGAAGAGGATGGAAGCACAAAACTTGTAAAGCGTTTTGGATATAATGATTTTAAAGAAAGGCTTTCATAAATGGAGTTTTTAAAAAATACACCGCAGCAGGACGGATTTTATATGCCGGCTGAGTTTGCGGAGCATGAAGGTTGCATAATTGTATGGCCTGAAAGACCTGGTTCATGGAGCTTTGGTGCAGAAAAAGCACGTATTGCATTTACTGCTGTAATTAAGGCAATAGCTGAAAGTGAAAAAGTATTTGTAATAGCTGGAAATGATTCAATGGAAACAGCGTCTTTAATGCTCAGCGGTATTGATAATGTAGAAATTATTAATATGAATACTGACGATTCCTGGGCCAGAGATATTGGACCTACTTTTGTTGTGGATAAGAATGGACGCCAGCGCTGCATAAACTGGGAATTTAATGCCTGGGGCGGTGAGGTTGATGGATTATATCCCTCATGGGAAAAAGATAATGCTTTTGCGGCTGCTTTTGCAGAGAGACTTGGCTGCAAAATGTACAATGCTGCTCCTTTTGTTATGGAAGGAGGAGCTATTCACAGTGACGGAGAAGGCACTGTGATGGTTACAGAAGCGTGTCTTTTAAGTGCCGGCAGAAACCCGCATTTTAGCAAAGATGAGATTGAGAATGTACTGAAAGCATACCTGGGAGCAGAAAAAGTTCTTTGGCTGCCGCGCGGTATTTATAATGATGAAACAAATGAGCATGTAGATAATGTATGTGCTTTTGCTGCTCCGGGCGAGGTTGTTTTAGCCTGGACTGATAACGAAAATGATCCGCAGTACGAAATGTCCAAATCCTGTCTTGAATATCTGCAGTCAGTAAAAGATGCAAAAGGACGCGAGATTATTGTGCATAAGCTTCCCATACCTGATGTGCCTGTGTGCATCAGAGAAGATGAAGTTTGCGGATATGATTTTGAAGACGGCGAAGATATGCGTGAAGCTGGAGAGCGTCTTGCAGCGTCTTATGTGAATTTTTATATTTCTAATAATGCTGTTGTCATGCCCGTATTTGGTGATGAAAACAGTGAAAGTGATAAAAGAGCTGAGAGTATTTTACAGAGGGTTTTCCCGGGTCGTAAAGTTGTTGCCGTTCCCGCACGTGCTATTTTGACAGGCGGTGGCAATATTCATTGTATTACTCAGCAGATTCCTAAAGGAGTAAGAGCATGAGCAAGGTTGTTGTTGCAGCAATTCAGATGCGCTGCTATCCGGAAGTTGAAAAAAGTTTGGCTGCTGCCGAAGAAAAAGTAAGACAGGCAGCGGCTCAGGGCGCAAATATTATTTTGCTGCCGGAACTTTTTTCCAGAGAATACTTCTGCCAGCAGCGTCGTTATGATTTTTATGAATATGCTATGCCTGTAAATGAAGATCCTGCTGTAAAAATGGGTCAGAGACTGGCTAAGGAACTGAATGTAGTTTTGCCTATCAGTTTTTATGAAAAAGATGTAAACAGATTATATAATTCTATTGCATGTATTGATGCCGATGGTGAAATACTTGGTGTTTACCGTAAAACACATATTCCTGATGATCACTTTTATCAGGAAAAGTTTTACTTTTCCCCTGGGGATTCAGGTTTCAGAGTGTTTAATACCAAATATGGTGTTATCGGAATAGGCATCTGCTGGGATCAGTGGTTCCCTGAAACTGCCCGCTGCTTGGCACTGCAGGGAGCAGAGATTTTGTTTTATCCTACTGCCATTGGCTCTGAGCCTATCCTTGAATGCGACAGTATGCCGCATTGGCGCAGAGTTATGCAGGGACATTCTGCTGCTAATCTGATGCCGGTTGTTGCTGCTAACAGGATTGGTCTGGAAACAGTATCTCCGTGTGAAGAAAATAACAATCAAACATCTTCACTTAATTTTTACGGATCTTCTTTCATAACTGATGGCACAGGAGAGATTCTGGCATCTGCTTCTCGTGACAAGGAAGAAGTTTTGCTGCAGGAGTTTGATTTAGCTGCTTTGGCTAAAGACAGATTGGCGTGGGGTCTTTTCAGAGACAGAAGACCTGAGTGTTATAAAAAAATAGCTGAATAAAAGTATCTGTATAGGCTTAGCCTATACAGATACTTTTTTAGGATTTGAAAATAAAAGAAAGGTGTGCTTTTCATGAAAAAGGCTATCAAAAGGCTTTCTTTTTTAACTGTGCTTTGTCTGTCCATGTTTGGTGGTATTGGCAGTGTTTGTGCAGCAGGTGAGGCAAACAGTGAGAAAAATATCAGCAGAGAACCTAAATACAGTGGTTATATTACTGATATTAAAGATGTATTAGTAGGTCATTATACTGACGAAAAAAATAAAACAGGCTGCACTGCTATTTTATTCCCCAAAGGTGCAGTAGCAGGAAGCGATGTGCGCGGCGGTGCTCCTGGCACTCGTGAAACAGATCTTACCAAACCCGGACATACCGTTGAAAAGATTCACGGCATTTGTTTATCCGGCGGCAGTGCGTATGGACTTGCTGCTGCGCAGGGTGTTATGGAAGCTTTGGAAGAAAAAGGATGCGGCTTTGACGTAGGTGTGGCTAAAGTTCCTATCGTATGTGGCGCTGTATTGTTTGATCTTACTTATGGAAGCGCTGATGTAAGGCCTACTCAGGAAAATGGTTATACAGCAGCGATGAACGCTTCTGCTGCTGAACGCAGTCAGGGAAGTATTGGCGCAGGTACAGGTGCTACTGTAGGTAAGTTTTTTGGTTTAGAATATCAGCAGCGCAGCGGACTTGGCAGTGCCTGTGTAGAACTTCCGGGCGGTGTAAAAGTTGCAGCACTTGTTGCGGTAAATGCGCTGGGTGATATTTATGACGAAGATGGTAAAATTATCAAAGGTGCCTGCGAAAATGGAGTTTTTAAAAACACCATGGAAAGCGTTTTAAAGGGTTATAAGTCTACAGTTACTGTGGGACGCAATACTACCATTGGTGTAATTGTAACCAATGCTAAATTAAATAAAGAACAGATTAACCGTGTTGCTATGGTGGCCCATAACGGTTATGCTTTAAGCATTCGCCCTGTACATACAATGCAGGACGGTGACAGTATTTTTGCGGCAGCAACAGGAGAAAAGGAAGCAAGTGTAGATGAAATTTGCATTGCTGCTGAAGTTGCTATGCAAAGAGCTGTTATTAACGCAGCTGTCTGTGCTGACGAGTTGTAAAATTAAAGAATAGGCAGATAAACCCTCTGAAAGCAAAAGCTTTTAGAGGGTTTTTGTTTATAGATTAATCGTATTACACATAAAATTTATTGTTATGGAAATGATAAAAGTCTATAATGTAAATAACGATGATAAATGGGGGTAGGCACTTTTGATTAGTGCTAAGTTTTTGCGATGAAACAAGAATTTTTTGATTATTTAGGTAAGGCTGATAGTTTAGCAGGTTATCAAAAATCCTATAAATTAGTTTTTTATAAAGTGTTTTTTGAAAAAATTTCTAATTTAGGTATAGTAAGCGTTATTGACTTAGTTAATGGTTTTAAAGATTTCTATTTAAAAAGAAAACAAGCGGGACTTATTAGTGATATCAATGTTGATTCTACTATTGCTAACATAGAAGAAAGTAGTTTTGAAAGTGTTTATAAGTTGATTTTGAGAAATCCTTTTAATTTTATAACTAGTAAAGGATTTATAACATTAGAGAAAACTGGTGATAGGGAATACTTTAAATTAAATGACCAGTTTCTAGCTGAATTATCACAAAAAGATATAGATTATATTTTAGAGTTAGTTACACAGAAATTAGTATTGTATTATGCTACTATTGATAAAGATAATATAAAAATAAGTGATTTTGTAAATAAGATACTTAATGAATATATTGAAGCAAAACAACAGATTTTTGCTGGAAATCCAATGGGAAATTATTTTCGCAATAACATTCCTGAAATAATCTACAAAACAGGAATTGTAGATAAAAATAAATATTTGATTACAGGAAGTGTTGGACAAGGAAATTGGGCTACTATTCCTTGGATTTGCATTTTTGATAGAAGTATAACTACAAGTGCGACTAAAGGCGTATATATTGTTTATCTTTTATCTAAAGATGGTAATACTTTGTATTTAACTTTTAATCAAGGATGCACTGAAATTAGAAATAAGCATAGTAGAAATGAAACTATTGAGATTATGAGAAATAATGCTGCTAAAATAGTTTCTATGGTTGATAGCAGAGGGTTTAAATGGGATGAAAATATAAATTTAGGTACTGGATTAACTGAGCTTGGCATACTGTACCAAAAAGGAACCATCTTTTATAAAGCATATCATAAAGGTAATGTACCTGAAGAAGTTGAATTACGTGATGATTTGTCAAAAATGATGGCGATATATAAAGAATATGCTGAAATAATTAGTAAAGCAGAAAATATTGAGAAAGAGCCTACAGTAACAGGTGGTGAAGCATCATTGGCTATTGCAGAAATTATTAACAACATAAAAAATTATATTGCTGCTAAAGGGTTTAATTATAATGACGGTTTAATTGAAAATTTCTATTTGAGTTTAAAGGCTAAACCTTTTGTAATACTGGCAGGAACTTCCGGTACAGGCAAAACAAGACTGGTAAAATTATTTGCTGAGGCTGTTGGCGCAACAGAGGCAAATGGCAGATATAAGATGGTTGCTGTTCGCCCAGATTGGTCAGATTCTTCTGATTTATTTGGTCATGTTGATTTAAATGGCAGATTTATTCCTGGTGCAATTATTGATTTTATAAAACAGGCTGAAATTGACAGCAAAAATCCATATTTCTTATGTCTGGATGAAATGAATCTGGCCAGAGTTGAATATTATTTGAGTGATATTTTATCTGTTATTGAAACAAGAGACTTTACAGATGGAAAAATTATTTCTGCTCCTTTAGTTTCAGAGTCTTATTATGGTGCTGACCAAAATGCAGCTGGTAAATATGGTGTTGTAAGATTACCGGAAAATCTTTATCTTGTTGGCACAGTAAATATGGACGAAACAACTTTTCCCTTTAGTCGTAAGGTTTTAGACCGTGCTAATACTATAGAATTTTCTTATGTAGATCTGATGCCTGTAATAAATGAAGATAACGAAAGTTATTCAGCTTTAAATTTAGATAATGGTTTTTTGAAAACAGAATATTTGCTGTTAAATGAATGCTGTGACAGTTTTGATGATATCCAGCTTTATTGCGCTGAGCTGCAAAGTATTAATGAAATTTTGCAGCAGGCAAATGCACATATTGGTTATCGTGTAAGAGACGAGCTGATTTTTTATCTTGTAAATAATAAAAAATATGGTTTGCTTGCAGAAAATGAAGCTTTTGATAATGGTTTGATGCAAAAGATTTTACCGCGTATTCAAGGTAGTAGTAACGCTGTCAAAAGTATGCTGAGCGATTTATTTAAGCATTGTGCAGGTGATTTTTCCGGTTACAATGAGCAGACTGATAATTTAAGTAATCGCATGCATGCTGTTTTAAAAGAGTTTGACAGAAAGATTAAATATAGAAAAAGTGCTGAGAAAATAGAACTGATGACAAGGAGACTTGAGGAGGATGGATTCACTTCATATTGGCTCTGATGAGTTAGTTTATTTGCAAACAGATAAGGTAAGGCTGACGATTAAAGGCAAGGCGGTTCATCCACGCTTTGATAATGTGGAACAAAGAGAGCAAAAATCGGTTTTAAAAGTAAAATCTAATGATGAATTTACTATCAGTATAAAAGATGATACCGCCAGGGCTGATGAATTTGCTGTTAATAATGTATTTGTGGGTGAGTATATACTGATGCCACTTTTTTATGAACAGCAAAGTTATGAAATTATTATTGAAGCAGATGCTGACTGCAATGTTGAGTTTTGGCACGAAAATTATAATATGCGTAAGGCAATAACAGCTGTTGGACGCAGTACACATATTTTATCCGGCATAATCAATTTTGGTAATGATATTGGTTTGTCTGATTTTGTTGTAAGAATAAACGGTGAAGATTACTTAAGTATAACTTTAGAAGTATTTCCTTCCAAATTAAGTTATAAAGAAGATTATCAGGCTATTTTAAATGATGTTACAGCAGAGGTTTACAATATAATCTTTGACTTTTTACGCAAGACTTATGTTGGGTATCAGCAAAATGATAAAATTGGTAATAGCCCTGTAGAGTTTTTTGCTATTATAGATAAGATTTTTAATGACTTGTTAAAGGCTGCTGATATGGTTTTACGCCAGCCACATCATCAATTGGAAAATACACGAGAAATACTTCCAAGTCATAAAATCAGACAGATGGACAATAATAGTATCAGGTGGTTGCAGCGCCATCCTCAGTATGTAGCGGTAAAAGGCAATATGCTTTTAGCTGAAAGAACTTTAGCCGTACGTAAACAGGTCACTTATGATACTAAAGAGAATCGTTTAATAAAGCACATTTTACAGTCTACAATAAGAAAATTGCATAACTTTAAAAAGTATTATTTAAGGTTGCAACGTGAGATTGATAAAAATGTAATTAATAAGATTGATGTAATGATACAGGCGATTAACAGAAGGTGTCACAGTGGTATTTTAGCTTCTGTCAATGCTGGAGAAGAAGGCTATGGAATGTCTTTAGTGTTTTCTATGGCTCCGGGTTATCGGGAATTATATAAATGCTATCTGATGCTGTCTAGAGGATTATCTGTTACCGGTGATGTTTTTAATATTTCTGTTAAGGATTTAGCATTGTTGTATGAATATTGGTGCTTTGTTAAACTAAATAGCTTGTTGCGCAACAGTAAAAACTACATCTTGCTTTCACAAAATATTGTCAGAGTACAGGGCAATGGTTTATATGTTTCTTTAGTTAAGGGCAGAGGGACAAAGGTTAAGTATCAAAATATAAAAACTAAGGAACTGGTAACTTTGGCATATAATTATAAGGAAGTTGATGTGCCGACAGTTAATCAGAAACCGGATAACATACTGACTTTGGAGAAAAAAGGTACTGACATTCAGTATGAGTACATTTTTGATGCTAAGTACAGAATAAATCCGGCTTTACCAGGTTCATATTACTATAATGCTATAGGTCATACTCCGGGTCCGGAGGTTGATGATATTAATACAATGCATCGTTATCGAGATGCAATTGTTTATAGTAATGGCAGTAAGCGTTTTGAACGTATGATGTTTGGTGCTTATGTACTTTTTCCTTATGGTAATGAAGCAGAATATCGTAAACATCGTTTTTATACCAGTATAGAAAAGGTAAATATAGGTGGACTGCCATTTTTACCGTCGGCAACAGCTTTAGTTCAGGAGTTGTTGGAACAGCTGATTGATGATTCTCCAATTTCAATCTTAGAAAAAGCCACACTTCCAAGAGGTGTTGAAGAAAAACTGGCTAAAGTGGACTGGTCGGTGCGTGATGTTCTAATTGGCGTACTCAGTAGTAAAAAACAGCTGGATGTATGTCTTGAGCATGGGTTTTATCATATTCCGGCAGCAAGAATTAAGGATACTGACCTGCCTGTACATTATATTGCTATTTACCAGTCTAAAAAAATGTTTGGTGCTGAAGCTGGTATCAGGTATTATGGCGAAGTAACAAAGTGCATACCTGTGATACGTAAGAATATTAAAGAACTACCAAGTCAAAAAGAGGAACTATATTACCGCTTTGAAGTTAAAGAATGGAAAAAGTTAGATAGGGTTATTGCTCCGAAAGAATTGGGTTTTGTACGGTATTTTACCAATTTATTTCTGCTTAAGCATAGTACAGAAGTTCCCGAATTGTGGATAAAATCGGAAGAAGAATACAGGTTGTATTATGAATTAAAGCGTGCTTTGTCAGATACTGTTATCAATGATGAGGCTGATTCTTTAGGTTTTAACTTTGATGGATTTAATTTGAGTTTCAATGATGGTAAAATTCTGGTATCAAAAGATGGCAGGGTGAAATTCCGATATGATATGGAAGAGTTTTCAAAACGACCTAATGCTGTTTTTAGGCTAATGCGAAAGGATATGCAAGATTTATCCTGGTTGTAGGCATAAAATATTTAAATAAAGGCCATTATGAATTAAAAAGCTCACAGATTATATCTGTGAGCTTTTTGTCGTAAAGATAGGTAAATTTCATAGCATCCATTTAGATGAATTTAAAATTGACAGTATCGAAAATACCCATATCGGTGATACGAATTTTGGGTATAACCGGCAGAGCCATAAAGCTTAAGCTGATAAATGGGTCAATATCTGGCTGTACGCCCTGCTGATGGGCAAGATGTTTAATTTCTTCAAGTTCTTTAATAAGTTTATCAGCAGGCTTATCACTCATCAAACCGCAGATGGGCAGCGGCAAGGTACGCAGAACTGTTGTATTTTCGACAAGTGTATAGCCGCCGTTATTTTTAAGAAGTTCTGTGGCAGCTGTAAACATAGCTTCCGGACTGGTACCGATAATAATCATATTATGGGAATCATGGGCAACTGTAGTAGCTGCTGCGCCATTTTTTATACCATAGCCTTTTATCAGGCCCAAACCAATATTACCAGTTTGGTGATGTCGTTCTATAACTGCAATTAAGCAAAGTTCATTGGCTTTTAAAGCAGCTTTGATTTTATCTCCTGAAATGTAACTGCATTCAGTTAAAATTTCTCCGGGAATCATTTCAATAACCGGATATTGTTTGTTTTCAGAGAATTTATCCGCTGCAAAGTTTTCTGCAGTAAAAGGTGCCGGATTTATGCTGTGAAGCAATTTTTGCGGTGGTGCAGCAGGAGAAAGGTTGTCAAGTTGAGTGATGTTTTGGCCTTTAGCCAGTACAAGCTGGGGAATAAAGTCCTGCAGATTGTTGAAAACTACAATATCTGCCTGTTTACCGGGAGCGATGGCGCCAAGATGGTTTAAATTGTATATTTTAGCAGCATGGTATGTAGCAATTTGAATGGCCGTTATAGGTTCCATACCAAGAGCAACTGCTTTTTTTATGCAGTGACGTATAGTTCCTTCTGCTTTGATATCTGCCAGATGCTTGTCATCTGTACAAAAAGCCATGTTTGAGCTATGGATATTTTCTTTTAGCATACCTTTGACAATGGCTGTTAAATTTTTTGATGCACTGCCTTCACGGATAAGGATAGCCAGGCCATTACGCAGCTTTTCTTTAGCTTCCTGCCAGCTGGTGCTTTCATGATCTGTCTGAATACCGGCAGCAATATATGCCTGCAAAGGCATACCGGAAACACTGGGAACATGACCGTCTATAACAGCATTTTTATTTTTAAATAAATCTAATTTATCTGAAAGATCCTGTTCCTGCATAAGCACTCCGGGAACATTCATGACTTCGCCAAGTCCAAGAATTTGTTCATCGTCAATTAATTCTGCCAAAGCTGCAGCATTTAAAATGCAGCCTGCGTGTTCAAAGGGAGTAGCGGGTACGCAGCTGGGCAACTGCACATAGTAATTGATGGGTGTATTTTTGCCTGCCTGCAGCATATATTTAATGCCTTCAATGCCTGCCACATTAGCTATTTCGTGAGGGTCGGTAACTAAAGTAGTAACACCCCAGCGGAGCTCTTCCTGACAATAAGCTTCAGGAGTTGCCATGGAGCTTTCTACATGGCAGTGGGCGTTAATAAGTCCGGGAGCAACATAACCGCCTTTGAGATCGATTATCTGTTTACCTTTTGTATAATTTCCAATACCGGCAATGATACCGTCTTTTACAGCAATATTTCCTTCATAAATTGTACCTGTATAAACGTCAATTATTTTTCCGTTAATAAGCAGAAGATCGGCTGGCAGATTGTCCAGAGCCGCTGCAATAATATTTTTTCTGTTCATAAATATTGTGCTCCTTTTAGTTTATGGATATGTTTTAATTTTATCATAAATCAGGCTGATGTGAAAATTATGGCTTTGCATCTTATGTTGACTTTTAGATATTTAAGTTATATAATTTAAAGGAAATTCGGTGATGCAGATTAGTAGTGTGCAGCTGGTGTTAAGAAATCTGACGGGTGATGCGAGTCAGACTCGGTTGTATGTGAACTCACTGCGGAGATGCTGCAAGGAAATGTGCAGACGTTTACTGCGTTAAGGTATAATGAGTGACAGCTTGCCTGTAATCAGGGTGGTACCGCGAAAAAAGTTATTTCGTCCCTGACCTTTTTGGGTCAGGGATTTTTTTATTTATTTTAGGAGGTTTGTTAATGTTAGAAGAAAAGTATGCTCCGCATGCCATAGAAACAAAATGGCAAAAATACTGGGAAGATAATAAAACCTTTAAAGTAGAGGCTGATAAGAATAAGCCTAAATCTTATGTATTGGAAATGTTCCCTTATCCGTCAGGCAATCTGCACATGGGACATGTTCGCAACTATTCTATTGGTGACGTTGTTGCGCGTTTCCGCACAATGAAAGGATTCAATGTACTGCATCCTATGGGCTGGGACTCCTTTGGTATGCCGGCTGAAAATGCTGCGATTAAACATGGTATTCCGCCGAAAAAATGGACTCTGGAAAATATTGCCAATATGACTCGTCAGCAGAAAGCTCTTGGTCTTTCCTATGACTGGGATCGTGAAGTTGCTACCTGTAAAGAAGATTACTATAAATGGACTCAGTGGTTCTTTGAACTGTTCTATAAAAGGGGCTTGGCAGTAAAGAAAAAATCTGCTGTAAACTGGTGCGATACCTGTAATACTGTTTTGGCTAATGAACAGGTTATTGACGGCAAATGCTGGCGCTGCGACAGCGTGGTAGAGAAAAAAGATCTGGAACAATGGTTCTTCAAAATTACTGATTATGCTGATGAACTGTTAAAAGATTTCGATCTTCTGGAAGGCTGGCCGGAACGCGTTAAAACCATGCAGCGCAACTGGATTGGCCGCAGTGAAGGTCTTGAATTCAGCTTTGATGTACCTGATCTGAATGAAAAAATTGCTGTTTATACAACTCGTCCTGACACTGCTTTTGGTGTTACTTATGTTGTACTTGCTGCAGAGCATCCTTTGGTACAGAAAATCTGCGAAAACAATCCTAAAGCTGAAGAAATTAAAGCTTTCTGTGATAAGGTACGCAATCAGTCCGACATTGAACGTACTTCCAGCGAATCTGAGAAAGAAGGTATTTTCACCGGAGCTTATGCAATTAATCCATTTACCGGCAGAAAAGTACAGGTTTGGATTACCAACTATGTACTTTATGATTATGGTACCGGTGCTGTAATGGGCGTACCTACTCATGACGGCCGTGACTGGATGTTTGCTGATAAATATGGTCTGGAAAAAATTGTTGTAATTAATCCTAAAGATCAAGTACTTACTTTGGAAGATATGACCGATGCGTATGAAGAAAAAGAAGGCGTATTGGTAAATTCCGGTAAATTTACTGGTATGGAACTGCATGAAGGTATGCAGGCAATTATGGATGAAGCTGAAAAAATGGGTATTGGTTCCCGTCATGTAAACTATCGTCTGCGTGACTGGTTAATCAGCCGTCAGCGTTACTGGGGTGCTCCTATTCCTATTATTTACTGCCCGCACTGCGGTGAAGTTCTTGTACCGGAAGATCAGCTGCCGGTTAGACTGCCGGAAGATGTTGATTTCAATGCAGGCAGTGTTTCTCCGCTGGCTACATCCGCAGAATTTGTAAACTGCACCTGTCCTAAATGCGGTGCTCCCGCTAAACGTGAAACTGATACTATGGATACTTTCCTGTGCTCTTCCTGGTATTATCTGCGTTACACAGATGCTAAAAATGATAAAGCTCCCTTTGATAAAGAGCTCAACCAATACTGGGGTCCTGTAGATCAGTACATTGGTGGTATTGAACATGCTATATTGCATCTTCTCTATTCCCGTTTCTTCCTGAAAGTGCTGCGTGATGCAGGGCTGGTTGATTATGACGAACCGTTTGCTAACCTCCTCACACAAGGTATGGTTATTAAAGACGGCGCAAAAATGAGTAAATCTTTGGGCAATGTTGTTTCTCCGGAAGAAATTCTGGAAAAATACGGTGCTGATACTGCACGTCTGTTCATTATGTTTGCTGCACCTCCTGAAAGAGAACTGGAATGGAGCGATCAGGGTGTTGAAGGTTCCTTCCGTTTCCTGAATCGTGTATGGCGTATAGTTTACAGCTATATGGATCAGCTTAATCAGAAAGTTACTTCTTATGACGCAGCGTCCCTGACTGAAGCTGATAAAGATTTGCGCAGAGTTGTTCACAGCAGTATTAAGAAAGTAACCAGCGATATTGACAAACGCTTTAACTTCAATACTGCAATCAGTACTATGATGGAACTGGTTAATGCTTTGTATGCTTATAAAGAAGCACAAAAAGAGGCTAATCCGGGACTTATCTATGAAGCAATTTCTGCTTTAATTCGTATGCTGGCTCCGTTTGTACCTCATATTACTGAAGAATTGTGGCGCGGCGCTATTGATGCAGACAGCAGTGTACATGCACAAAGCTGGCCTGAGTACAGTGAAGAAGCTTTGAAAGTTGACAATGTTGAAATTGTACTGCAGGTAAATGGTAAAGTAAGAGGTCGTCTGACAGTTCCTGCAGAAGCTACAAAAGATGAACTTGAAAAAATCGCTTTGGCTGATGCTAATGTACAGGCTCATATCGGAGATGCTAAAGTTATGAAAGTAATTTGTGTTCCTGGCAGACTGGTAAATATTGTTGCAAAATAAAATACAGAAGCAGTAATTTTAACTATAACGCTTGAATTATTCAGAGGTTCTGAGAATAACGATTTTGTTATTTTCAGAACCTTTATTTTTTGGAGTGATTAAAATGGAAAACAGAAAAACAAAATTTATTTTGTTATGCTGCCTTATATTTGGCTGTATTTTAACCAGTATTGCAGCAGAATATTTTGCAAAAGATGATTATGACGCTCAGTCTGTAAATACAGAAAAGGTCATAACTGAGAAAAATGAAAAGGACACAGGGACAATAAAAGTATATGTAAGCGGTGCTGTGAAAAATCCCGGTATTTATGATATAAAAATTAATTCACGTGCCAATGATGCTGTTGAAGCGGCAGGAGGCTTTACAGAAAATGCTAATCCTGAAAAAGTTAATCTTGCTAAAAAGCTGAAAGATGGCAATCATGTAAATGTACCATCATTAAAAGTTAAAAAACTGCGGGAAAATAATTTGCAGAATCAGGAAAGTGCGCTAACATCTGCTGAAGGAACAGATAATAGATTAGTTAATATAAATACAGCAGGGATTGAAGAACTTGATACTCTTCCTGGGGTAGGAAGTGCAACAGCGCAGAAAATTATTGACTACAGGCAGATAAAACCTTTTCAGAAAATAGAAGACATCATGAATGTGACTGGTATAGGGGAAGCGAAATTTGCAAAAATGAAAAGCAGGTTGACGGTATGAACAGTGTTGTATATGCGGGAACAGCATTGTTTATTGCTGGGCTGCTGCTGGCAGAAAAATTTGGCTGTGAGTATAATTTTTTACCAGTATTGGCAGTAATGAGTTTATGTCTTATCACAGCTGCTGTTATGCGAAGGGAAATATTAATAAAAATAATTACTGTAATTGTATTTTTTATGGGAGGTGTTTACAGTGGCATCAGTACGGGCCCTGCACCGGAGGAGCTTTTACATGAGTATAATGGTGCAAACATACAGGCTTATGGAAACATAATTCCTGATTCTGTCAAAAATTCAGAGTACGGAACAAGTTTTATCCTAAAGTGTGAGAAAATAATTGTCGGAGAAAAAAACATAAATTACAGAGATTCACTAAAGATTTTTATCAGGCAAAAGGTTACGCTAAAGGCGGGAAGTGTTGTTTGCAATGGAACGCTTAATGGGCTGACAGGATTTAATAATCCAGGTGGATTTGATTATAAAAAGTGGAATTACATTCACGGAATAGGTGGTTTCTTACAGTGCAATAAGGTTATAATTGCAGATGAAAAATTCGGAATATTCGATAAATTAATGTTAATGAATATGGAACTGAGAAATTTTATCAGTTCCAGGATAAATGGAGATATTGGATATATTCTTGCCGGTATGGTTCTTGGGGGCAGCAGTTATCTTGGTGAAGATGTCAAAAAAGTATTTTCAGATAATGGACTGACGCATTTGCTGGCAGTTTCCGGCAGCAATATGGTTTTGCTGGCAAGTTTGCTATTGCTCGTTTTGGGGAATCTAAAAACTTCTCAGAGAAACGCAATAACGGGGGTATTTTTGATATTTTATGCTGGATTATGCGGATTTCAGCCACCTGTTTGCAGAGCTGTAATCATGAGTCTGGTATTACTTTATACCGGTAAGCATACGGAAAAAGGAGTGCTGCTATGTCTGACAGCTGTAATTATGCTTATATTTAAACCAGTGTGGCTTTATGATATTGGCTTTCAGCTTTCGTTTGGCGCTGCTGCCGGTCTGATTTTTATTATGCCGAAAATAAGACTCATGCTGAGTGCTTTTTTGCCGGTATGGTTAAGTGAAGGTATTGCTGTTACCTGTGCTGCACAGTTGAGCGTATTACCTTTTTTGATTGGATATTTCCATCAGATTTCGATAATATCTATAATCAGTAATATTGTTCTTGTTCCGGTTATGGAAATATCAGTACTGCTTACTTTAGCAGGATCTTTACTGGCATATATGATTGACATAGGTGATTTTCTCATGCAGGCGGCAGCTTTTTTGATGGAGCAGATAATTGTGCAGGCTGATTTGCTGGCTAAAATTCCTTTTAGCGTAATGGTATTTTCAGGGATGCCGCTATGGGCAGTATCAGTATATTATTTTCTTTTGGTAATATTTTTTGATCTACCATGTGTACAATTTCTTGAAAATGCGCAGCGTAAAATTTTAATAGCATTTTTAAGCTGTACATTGCTGTTTTGGGTAGGATATATTAAATTTTATTCCAAAGACTTTACTGTTTATTTTTTAGATGTAGGTCAGGGCGATTGTGCTGTGGTTGTAAGTGAAACTGGCAAAACAGCCGTTATTGATACGGGGGGATTAAAAAATTATGATACAGGAAGCAAAATATTAGTTCCTTTTTTGTACAGTCTTGGAAAAACAAAAATAGATTATTTGCTTTTAAGCCATGGTGATTATGACCATGCAGGAGGATGCTTAAATTTAACAAAATGGCTGGATATTAACTGTATTATACTTGCTCAGGCAAAGCTGACGGATATTGAAAAGCAGCTTTTAAATAGTGCTCCAGAAAGTAAAATAGAATTTGCAAAAACAGGAAATTGTTACAGGCTTGGTGATAAATCTGTACTGAAAATAATTGATGCACCTCCTGAAGATGCAGAAGGTAATGATGCAAGTATAGTTGCTGAAGTAAGTGCAGGCAAGCAAAGTGTATTATTTACAGGTGATATTGACGCAGAAAGAGAATCTATGCTGAAAGCAGGAAAAGCAGCTGTATTAAAAGTTGCTCACCATGGATCGAAATACAGCAGCAGTGAAGAATTTCTTGCCGGCGTAAAACCTGAGATAGCCGTAATATCAGTGGGACGAAACAGTTATGGTCATCCGCATGATGAAACAATTGCCAGACTGAAAGCAAACGGCTGCAGGTATATTATGCGAACGGATAAAATGGGTGCCATAAAGGTTGTTTTTGACGATAACTTTACCAGGTGTTATAGTTATGTATATCAGAAAGAATATTTTTAGGAGCAGTTATGGAATTTACACCGGAAGTTTTAATAAAAAAGCTTAAAAAGCGTGAAGACCTGCCTAATGTTTTATATGTTGCGGGAGAAGAACACTACTACAGAAAACGTATAACTGAAGAGCTTACTGAATATGTATTTTCTGAAGTGGATGCAGCAGACCGTGAAATTACTGTTTTTGATAAAGATACTAACATTAAGGAAGTTGCTAACAGTATAAATACCTATCCTTTTTTTTGCGGTAAATCCTTAATTATTATTAAAGATGAAAAGCTGCTGTCTGCCAAAGAGGCCAGTGAAAAGAAAAAGGAGACTTTATCTGCACTGATACAGGTTTTGCAGGATGTACCGGAGTATTGTTATGTACTTGTTTCTGCCGGCGAAGTTGATAAGCGTACAAAATTATTTAAAATATGCAGGGAGAAAAAGGCGGTATGTCTGTGTGAAAGTTTTAAAGTAAATTTTGTCGACAGCTGGCTTGTTAATCAGGCAGCGCTGCATGACAGTAAATTTACTCCTGAGGCTATTGCTGTAATTAAAGAATACCTTGCTCCTGTAGACAAGGTTCCGCTGCAGATACTTGTTCAGGAGATAGAAAAACTTTCTTTGTATGCAGGTGAACGAAAAGTATGGACTGAAGAAGATGTAAAAATTATTTTTACTGCTCTGCCTGAGGTATCAAGCTTTTCGCTTACAAATGCTATCTGCAATAAAGAGCTTAAAGAAATGCTGGAACTTTTGGCGTACGAGAAGAAAAAAGGTACATATATACTGAAATTATGCGGATTTATCAATGCCAGCATAAAAAGACTGGCTGCAGTGAAAGAACTGCAGCTGAAGGGATACAGCCCCAGACAGATTGCTGCTGAAAAAGGAATATCGCCATATGCAATAAATATTGTCTGCAGACAGGCAAATGCTTTTGAGTATACGAAGTTAAAACAGTTTTTACTGGATATAACGTACCTGAACAGTAATTTGCGCCAGGGTGGCAGGCAGTATGAATTGCTTGAAGAAGTGTTAATAAAATTATTATCTTAAATTTATAAAAAGGTATAGACATAAATGTGAGTTGTTTGGTATAATTTTATATGTCAATGGCGACTTTTCTGTAACGGGTGTAGTGTCCCGTTTATAGGGAAGTCTTTTTTATTTTCTAAAATACTTCAATATAGAGAAAGGAGTACAGCTTTTAGCTGGAAGTGAAAATGAATAAGAAAAATTTGTTATATGTTATCAGACCGGAACAACAAGATGAACAATCCTTAAAAAATATATTGTCCCTGCATCCTGAAATTAAATTTGTTTCTTTGATGGGTGTTGATTTTGCAGGTAATGATACTGATGAAAAAATTCCCATGAAAATTTTTATGGAAGATATGAAAACTTTCCTGGAGGGAAGTGCAGCTCAGACAGACGGTTCTTCTGTTGTGCTGACTGGTATTGCTACCTTAAATAACGCTCGTGTTGATATGAAAGTTGATAAAAGCGTAAACTGGTATGTAGATTATAACTATGAGCATTTTGACGAAGAAACAGGCAGCATGGTTGGTACGTTGCGCATTCCTTGCTATCTGATTCACAATGATAATTTTGTAGATTCCCGTTCTATTTTGAAAAACTCTCTGGATTATGTAGAACAGGAAATTATGTCTCTGTTTGCAAAACATCCTAAAATTGCTGGCCTGGAACATATTGATGGCAGTGAAGTGGAGAAAATTATCTTTACCTGTGCTACAGAATTAGAGTTCTGGGTAAAATCTCCTCGTGAAGATGCTCCTATCGAAGCATTATCTTCTTCCCAGCTGATGCAGGAACAATACTGGCAGCGTACTCGCGGCAACGTTCGTACTGCATTGGAACAAACCGTACAAATGCTTGAATTATACGGACTGGAACCGGAAATGGGCCACAAAGAATGCGGCGGCGTAAAAGGTCAGATTGACTCTGAAGGTCATATGACTCACGTAATGGAACAATTGGAAGTAGACTGGAAATTCAGTGTTGGCGTACAGACTGCTGATAATGAACTGCTTGCGCGTATTATTGTAAAAGAAGTATTCCGTATGAATGGTCTTGAAGTATCCTTCCAGGCTAAACCGGTTCCCGGTGTTGCCGGCAGTGGTGAACACGTTCATGTTGGCATTGCCGCAAAAATGAAAAACGGCAAAATTGTAAATTTGTTTTCCCCAACTGATATGCACAAAGACTTCCTTTCTGCAATCGGTTACGGAAGCATTATGGGTCTGCTGAAAAACTATGAGGTAATTAATCCGTTTATTTCCTGCACCATAGATTCCTTAAATCGTTTAAAACCTGGTTTTGAAGCACCTATCTGTATTGTAACTTCCTTGGGTATGAGCCCTGAAAATCCTTCCCGCAACAGAACCATTCTTGCAGGCTTAATCAGAGATCTGGACAATGACAAAGCTACACGTATTGAAATGCGTTCTCCCAATCCGTTTACCAATACCTACATTGCTTTGGCAGCATTCTATCTTTCCATGCTTGACGGTATCAAAGCATGTGTTGAATCTGGCAAAGATTTGAAAGAATTGGAACAGGAAATTTCCAAAGAAGCAGGTACCGAAGGATTCTATCTGGAAACAGACAGACAATATCGTACGGAAAAAGACGTATTTGATGATTTTACTGCTGAAGAAAGAGACAGATTATTTGGCAAACCGCCTGCAACTGTTTGGGAAAATCTGAGCGGCTTCAAAAAATATCCGGAAAAAGTAAAAGTGCTTACTCAGGGTGATATTCTTAAAGCTGAATATATTGAATCTTTCATGCAGGGCGCTTTAATCAGATGGAAAACTGAATTGCTTACAAGACTGATTCCTGAAAATTATCAGGCTGTAGTAGAAATGAAACGTCTCCATGCACAGGATACCTGCACTGACTGCGATTTGGCTATGTGGCATAAGATTCAGGCACTGAGAACTAAACTTGCTAAGGATTCCTTTGATACTCCGAGCATTTTCTCCCGCATCCGTAAAGCAGTAAATACTGGCGATTATGATACTGCATCTGAATTGAAAATTGAAATGACTTCTGCGATGGAAGAACTTCGTTCTTTATATCATGACTATAAACAGAACATTATTGACTAAGTTGAGATAAGTTATATTGTACAGGGTCCGGTGTGCTGCCGGATCCTTTTTATTTTCAAAAAAGGTTTTAATAATTAAAAAGTAATTTAAATGTTGAGTTAATAAAAAAATTATGATAAAATGTTAATGATTTTATGAAATGTGCTCAGTGCATTTATTTAAGAGAGGCGGATGAGCAATGGAGCAAGTCAGTGATGTTCCGGCTTATATTCGTAAAATGTACGGATATAATTCGTTTATGACTCAGTTTGGCGTGAGTATAGACGAAATTAAGTGTGGAAGTGCTGTTGTAAGCATAAATGTTGATCCATTGAAGCATTTTAATCATCGTGGTGTTTGTCATGGCGGGGTTTTGACAGCGTTGTCGGATTCTGTTCTGGGAGTTACGGGTGCCAGCGTTGGTGCCGCAGTTGCCACTTTGAATTTCAGTATGAACTTTATTAGAAATGTACATAGCGCCGGACGTATCTACGTAAAGAGTAATATTCGTCATCATGGACGTACTACTATGGTTATAGAAGCGGAAATGTATGATGAGGAAGATTCTTTATTAGCTACTATTTTGACTACAATGTTTATTGTAGGAAGGTTTGAAGAGATACCTGCAAAATGGTAATTTATCTAATACACAGCGGTATAACCGCGTAATTTTAAGGAGGAAAACATGGAGTTTGCATTAAATGAAGAACAACTTGAATTACAGGAGATGGTGAGGGAGTTTGTAGAAAAAGAAATCACACCTTACGCCGCTGAAATGGATAGAGAAAACCATATGAGAGAAGGCCTCATTGAAAAGGCTAATGAAATGGGTCTCTTGAATGTAATTGTTCCGGAAGAATTAGATGGCCCCGGACTTGACAGTGTATCTGTTGCTGTAATTTACGAAGAACTTGGCAAAGGATGTGCTGGTGTAGCAACCTCTCTGGCTGCTAACTCTCTGGCTACCTGCCCGGTTTTGATTGCTGGTACTGATGAACAGAAAAAAATGTACTGCGATATACTCAACGAAGGCGGACTGGCTGCTTTTGCTTTAACTGAACCTGGTGCAGGCAGTGATGCAGGCGGTGTTTCTACCCGCGCTGAAAAGAATAAAGAAAACGGTACTTATACCTTAAACGGCAGCAAAATTTTTATTACTAATGCCGGTATTGCTGATATTTTCTTGGTATTTGCCAACACCCGTAAAACTGGCGGTATCCGCGGTTTGACTGCTTTTATCGTTCCCAAAGATACTCCGGGTCTGACTATCGGCAAAAAAGAAGATAAAATGGGCATCCGTCCTTCCAACACCTGCGAAATTATTTTACAGGATGTAGTAATTCCTGAATCTTACAGAGTAGGCCGCGAAGGTGAGGGATTCCGTATTGCTATGAATACTCTGGACAGTGCTCGTCCTTTTGTTGGTGCTGTTTCTGTTGGTATTGCTCAGGCTGCTTTGGATTGTGCTGTTAAATATTCCAAAGAACGCCGCCAGTTTGGTCAGCCTATTGCTTCTTTCCAAATGGTACAGGCTATGATTGCAGATATGGCTATTAAAGTTGAAACTGCACGCTTGATGGTTCACAAAGCATGCTGGATGCGTGATCAGGGTATGGAATTTTCCAAAGAAGCTGCAATGGCAAAATGCTATGCTGCTGATGTAGCTATGCAGGTAACTACCGATGCTGTTCAGGTTATGGGCGGATATGGTTATTCCCGTGAATATCCTGTTGAAAAAATGATGCGTGACGCTAAAATTATGCAGATTTATGAAGGCACCAACCAAATTCAGCGCCTCGTAATTGCAAATAAAATTTTATATTAATATTTGTTGTCTGCAAGCCACTGTTCTTTTTATTAAGAACAGTGGCTTTTGAATATTTATAGGTAAAAGTCATGAAAAAATATATAAATATTCAAATATTTTTTTGAATTGCGCATGTTCAGTAAAATTTATGTTATAATTACATATATAGTATATTTAGGGGTATTTTATGAATTTTTTGTTTATTATATTAATTACTGTTTTGATAGACCAGTTAACCAAGTATTATGTGGCAAATCATTTTTATTTAGGTGAAAGCGTACCTGTTATACCAAATGTTTTTCATTGGACATATATCCTGAACCCGGGCGCGGCTTTTGGTATGTTTGAAGGAAGCAGATGGCTGTTTATTGCTATTGCTTTATTTGTGAGTATAGGATTGTGGATTTTCAGAAAAGAATTGAGAAATGAAAGCCAGATGACGCAATTTGGTGCAGCCTTATTTGCAGGTGGAGCTGTAGGCAACCTTATTGACAGGATTTATCTGGGAAAAGTTATAGATTTTTTTGATTTCAGAGTATGGCCGATTTTTAATGTGGCTGATATAGCTATATGTATAGGAGTAGGATTTATTTTATGGAATATAATAATGACAGAGTTTTTAGCAGACAGGAGCAGTTAAGCATAACTGAGAACGAAGTCGGTGTGCGTGCTGATATTGCATTGGCGCAGATGCTGGATGTTACTCGTTCCAATATGCAGAAATTACTGGATGAAGGGCGTGCCTGCAAGGGAAGTAAAATTATAAAAGCAAATTACAAACTTAAATTAGGTGATGTGATTACAGTTAATTTGCCGGAACCTGAGCCTTTGGATGTACAGCCGGAAAATATTCCGCTGGATATTATTTACGAAGATGATGACGTAGTAGTTGTAAATAAGGCGCGCGGAATGGTTGTGCATCCTGCTGCAGGTAACTATAACGGAACTTTAGTTAATGCGCTGTTGTATCACTGCAAAAATTTATCTGGTATTAATGGCATAATACGTCCTGGCATAGTTCACAGACTTGATAAGGATACATCGGGTATTATGATATGTGCTAAAAATGATGCCGCGCATGTATCACTTTCCGAACAAATTCAAAATAAAATTGCCAAGCGCACTTATCTTGCAGTTGTGCGCGGCAATATAAAATCTGATAATGGCATTATAGAAACTCAGATTGCCAGAGATAAAAATGATCGCAAAAAAATGGCGGTTGTTAAAGAAGGCGGCAGAGATGCCGTTACTGAGTATGAAGTTACCGAAAGATTTGGTAAATATACAATCGTAAAATGCAGACTTAAAACAGGCAGAACTCATCAAATCAGAGTACATATGGAATATTTGGGGTATCCTTTAGTTGGTGATCCCAAATATTCTCCGATGAAAACACCGTTTAGTATTAATGGTCAGGCTTTGCATTCACAGACATTGTCATTTATTCATCCAAGAACTGGTGAAGAATTAACTTTTGAAGCTCCGTTACCGGAGGATATGAAAAAGATCGTAACAAGATTGCGTTTAGGTCAGTTTAACTAAAAATGATATAAATTTTTTTGATATGAGGTGGTATCATGACAAATTTTGTTAAAAAAAATGTAATTATGGATGCAGATGCTATGCGCCGTGCTATTGTACGTATTTCTCATGAGATTATTGAAAAAAATAAAGGTGTTGAGAATGTAATTTTAGTAGGTATTCGTACCAGAGGCGTGCCTATTGCAGAAAGAATTGCTGAAGCTATTGAAAAAATCGAAAATATTAAGGTTCCTGTGGGTATGCTTGACATAACTTTATATCGTGATGATTTATCAACATTAGCATATAATCCTATTGTTCATGGCACTGAATTAAATATGGATTTAAACAATAAGACTATTATTCTGGTTGACGATGTACTGTATACCGGCAGAACTATTCGCGCAGCATTGGATGCTTTGATTGATATGGGCAGACCGAAAGTTATTCAATTAGCTGTTTTGATTGACAGAGGACACCGTGAACTGCCTATTCGTGCTGATTTTGCAGGTAAAAATGTACCTACTTCACGTAAAGAGGCTGTAAATGTTTTTCTGTCAGAAGCTGACGGCATAGATGAAGTTGCTATTGGAGAAATGGAATAAAAAGAGGGATAGTTATGACTCCTTTTGAGAAAAGAAATAAAATTCTTGCAGAAACAGTTATCAAAAAATTTGAAAAAAGAGGTTTTGTCGCTTATTACTGCGCAGATAAAAATGAAGCACTGAGTAAAGCGTTATCATTGATTGACAGTAATGATGTTGTTGCCTGGGGCGGATCCATGACCATCAGTGAGATTGGTCTTTTAGATGCTGTAAGGGAAAAATTTAAAGTTATTGACAGAGATAAAGCTGCCAATGCAGAAGAAAAATCTGAATTGATGCGTCAGGGCTTGTTAAGTGATACCTTTTTAATGAGCAGTAATGCTGTTACCGAAGACGGACAGCTGGTTAATATTGATGGAACTGGAAATCGCTGTGCTGCTTTGATTTATGGACCCAGACAGGTTATTGTAATTGCTGGTGTAAATAAGATTGTCAAAACTGTTGAAGATGCAGTAAGCAGAGCCAGAAATATAGCAGCTCCTGTTAACGCGCACAGATTTGAAGGTTTAAATACACCGTGTCAGATGACTGGAACATGCTGCAACTGCCTTTCTGATAAAAGTATATGCAATCAGTTTGTCGTTACCAGAAGGTGCAATCCAAAAGGAAGAATAAAGGTTATTATTGTTGGCGAAAACCTTGGTTATTAGAATAGAGGTAATGTCATGAAAAACTTTGCCAAAAAAAATGAAGTTTTGTATCATGTGGGTTTTTCTGCTGCTGATTTGTGCGGAGTAACGTGGGCTTTGCTGCCCGGAGATCCAGGCAGAGTAAAATCTTTGGCAGAAAGTGTTGGTCAGGCGCAGTTTATTGCTTCTCACAGAGAATACACCAGTTATTTAGCTCAGATGGGTGACAATAAAGTGTTGGTGTGCTCCACCGGTATGGGCGGACCATCTGTTGCAATTTGCCTTGAAGAGCTGGCAAGAATGGGTATAAAAGGCGTTATACGTGTCGGCACAACAGGAACAATTCAGGAAGATATTAATCTGGGTGATATTATTATTAATAATGCTGCGGTGCGTATGGATGGAACCTCCACACATTATGCCCCCATTAATTTTCCTGCTGTAGCTGATATTGGCGTTACAAATGCGTTAATAAAAGCTGCTGAGGAGAATGAAATACCTTATCATGCCGGTATTTCTGTATCATCCGATACTTTTTGGCCGGGACAGGAGCGTTACGACAGTTTTACAGGCTATGTGCCGAAAGCTTTGCAGGGAACTTTAAAAGAATGGCAAATGTTAGGTGTTTTAAACTATGAAATGGAAACAAGTGCTTTGTTTGTTGTTGCCCAGTGTCTTGGCATAAAAGCAGGTGCGGTTTGCGGTGTTATTGCCAAACGGACCGAAAGCGAAGCCATTGCTCCGGAAAACGTTTATACCATGGCTGAGCAGCGGTTTCAGATTGCTGCTAAAAATGCATTACTTTGTTTGTTAAAAGCAGGTGAGTAAATGAGCAGAACAATAATCTTATTAATGGATTCTTTTGGTATTGGCTATGCTGAAGATGCGGATTTGTACGGAGATAAAGGTGCCAATACACTTGGTCATATTTGCCGTTGGTTTGCTGAAAATCCGAGTAGTGAAGCAGAGGGTATAAAACCTTTGTTTTTGCCTAATTTGGCACGAATGGGGCTGCAGAAAGCTGCTGAACTTGCTTCTGGAGAAAAACTTGCTTCTGATTTAGGGACAGGTTATGAAGTTGGTGCCTATACTTATGCGCAGGAAGTCAGCAAAGGAAAGGATACGTTAAGCGGACATTGGGAGATTACTGGTGTGCCGGTAAACTTTGACTGGGGTTATTTTCCGGATGTTCCGAATTGCTTTCCTGAAGAATTAGTGGATAAACTTATTCTTGAAGGCAATTTGCCGGGGGTGCTGGGTAACAAACATGCATCTGGTACAGAGATTATAAAAGAGCTTGGTTGCGAGCATATTGCTACTGGTAAGCCTATTGTTTATACTTCTGCCGACAGTGTACTCCAGATTGCTGCGCATGAGGAGCATTTTGGACTGGAGCGTCTGTATGAATTGTGCAAGACGGCATTTTCTTTAGTTCAGCCTTATAATATTGCCCGTGTTATAGCACGTCCGTTTGTTGGAACAGGGCCTGATGATTTTGTACGTACCGGGAACCGACATGATTATGCTGTTTTTGCGCCGCAGGAAACTATTCTTGATAAGATGGTAAAAAGCGGCGGGGCTGTTTATGCAGTAGGAAAAATTGCTGATATTTTTGCTCATCGCGGCATTACAAAACATTTTCCGGCTGCTGGGCTGGAACCGCTTATTGACAGTACTTTGGCGGCTGTAAAAGAAGCTCCTGATAACAGTATAGTTTTTACAAATTTTGTCGATTTTGATTCTTCTTTTGGTCATCGCAGAGATGTTAAAGGCTATGGTGAGGCGCTGGAAAAATTTGATCAGCGTTTGCCGGAGATTTTGGCATTGCTGAAAAAAGATGATTTGTTGCTTGTTACTGCTGATCACGGAAATGATCCTACATGGAGCGGAACAGATCATACCAGAGAAAAAATACCAGTACTTTTCTATGGCAGTAAAGTAGTAAGTAAAGAGTTAACACCAATGAAAACTTTTGCTGATATAGGGCAGACTATTGCGGATTACATGAAAATTGAAGCCGCTGAAACTGGTGTAAAGGCAGATTTGTTTTAGGTGATTATTATGAAAAAGTTAACTTTATTTCTGGCTGTAATATTTAGCCTGTTGATTATGGTACCGGTAAATGTTTATGCAGATTTTGCTGAAAGACAGGTAGGATTTGTAGTTATTGACAAAAGCGGAAATATTGATGGTGAAACATACAGTTCATGGAGACAAGTAGTCAAATGGGCGTATCATTTTCCGGATTACAAAATAACTGACAGCGAATTGCCGCAAAAAATCGTAGCGTCAGCTTTGCGTGAGGATGTTGATGTTAATGCAGAGCTTTTGCGTAACTTAGCCGAAGAAAGCAAGGTAGATGTATTGGTTGTTGCCAAAGTGTATGATTTGGATGATACTATTGTCAGCAGCGGATTTGGATTTCATAATGACAGTACTTATGTTCGTGTTGCCGCTGTAGCTGATTTATATGTATATAAAAAAGATAATAATAAATTTTTGGAAGAGAAAGTCAGAGAACGGGAACTTAAAGAACTTGGTAATTATGAAAAACCGCAGCATACACTAAGAATGGAAATCAGCAGAATTGTTAACACCATGGAAGGCAGACCTATTATCGGTTCAGGAAATTAAAATAAGCAGCTTACGAAGTAAGCTGCTTATTTTTTCTTTACCTAAAAGATTCGTTGTGATAAAATATCATTTATAACTAAAATCAAGACAGGATTTAACTGGAGGGCTTAGCATGAAATTATTGGAGGAAAAAATAGTAAAAGACGGTATTATTAAAAGCGGAAATGTGTTAAAGGTTGATGGCTTTTTAAACCACCAAATTGATGTTCCTTTTATTTCTGAACTCGGCAAAGAGTTTAAAAGATTATTTGCTGACAGACCCATTAATAAAATTCTGACTATTGAGGCATCTGGTATTGGTATTGCCTGCATTGCAGCTATGTATTTCAATGTTCCTGTTGTTTTTGCCAAAAAATCCCAAGGATCAAACATGGATAAGGATGTATATTTCACAAAAATTGTTTCTTATACCCATAATAAAGTAAATGACGTTATTGTTGCCAAACAGTTTTTATCAAAAGAAGATCATGTGCTGATTATTGACGACTTTTTAGCTAATGGCTGCGCTTTGGAAGGGTTAATGGATATTGTACGTCAGGCTGGCGGCACTGTAGAAGGTATCGGTATTGCTATTGAAAAAGGCTTCCAGGGCGGCGGAGATAAATTGCGTGAAGCAGGAGTAAGACTGGAGTCTTTAGCTATTATTGACAAAATGGATGCTAAAACCGGAACAATTCAATTTAGATAACAGGTGAGTTTCATGGAAAATAAAGAAAGAGTAACTGATCCTATTTACGAATTAGATGGGAAAGTACCTTTGGGTAAGGCTGTACCGTTTGGCCTGCAGCATGTATTAGCCATGTTCGTTGCAAATATTGCACCGATTTTAATTGTGGCAGGTGTCGTAAAGATGCCTCCTGAACAAAGTGCAGCTTTGATTCAGTCCGCCATGATTGTTGCGGGAATTGGTACATTAATACAGCTCTATCCTGTATGGAAAATTGGCAGCGGGCTGCCTATTGTTATGGGCATCAGTTTTACTTTTGTTTCTGCTTTTTGTGTAGTAGGTGCCAATTATGGTTACGGAGCTGCTATGGGAGCAGCTTTTGTAGGCGGCATATTAGAGGGGATATTAGGTTTATGTGCTGCTTACTGGCGAAGATTTATTCCTCCGATTGTATCAGCTACGGTTGTAACATCAATAGGTTTTTCTCTGCTTGGCATAGGGGCTAATTCATTTGGCGGAGGCTTTGGTAATCCAAACTTTGGCGATGCCAAGTATATAATAGTTGGCTCTATAACTTTAGTAAGCTGTATGGCCTTTAATATTTTGGCTCGATCTTATTATAAGCAATTGGCTGTTATTTTTGGCTTAATTGTAGGTTATATAGCTGCTTATTTCTTTGGTATTGTAGATTTAAGCAGAGTAGCTGAGGCAAAGTTAATTGCTGTTCCGCAGTTTATGCCCTTTGAATTAGAATTCCATCCGGAGGCAATTCTTGCTATCTTTTTAATTTTCCTTGTGTCTGCTACTGAAACTATAGGCGATACTTCTGCTTTGACAGTTATTGGGCTGCAGCGACTGGCAAAAGAAAAAGAAATTTCCGGATCTATTGCCTGTGATGGCCTTGTCAGCAGTTTATCTTCTCTTTTTGGCTGTATGCCCATTACATCTTTTAGCCAGAATGTCGGTTTAATTGCTATGACGAAGGTTGTAAACAGGTTTGCCATTATGACTGGCGCCATGATTATGATTCTTGCAGGCCTGTTTCCTTCATTGGGTGTACTTTTGGCTTCACTGCCTGAGCCTGTTTTGGGCGGTTGTACTTTAATGATGTTCGGTTCCATCGTAATAAGCGGTATTCAGATGGTATCAGCATGTGGTTATACGCAGCGTAATATAACAATTTCTTCTTTGGCTTTGAGCATAGGTATAGGATTTACTCAGGTTCCGGCAATTTTTAAAATTTGTCCGGATCTGGTAAGAAATGTTTTTGCTGAAAATTGTGTTGCGGTTGTATTTATAGTAGCTGTAATTTTAAATCTAATTTTACCTGAAATTATGGAAGAAAGATGATTTTAATGAGGCGAAGTCTATGAAAATTATTGATGCACATATGCATTACTATAATATTGATGGATTCAATGATGTAGCCCAAAATGCAGGTTGTGAGAATACTGCTGATTTTTGGAGAAAAACATGCAGAGAAAATAATATTGTGTTTTCAGTGGCTATGGGCAACACTTTGAACGCTTCATGCAGATATGGAGGTATTCCGCCAAGGCTGATTGATTTGGCAGGCGATTTTAATGAAACAAATTATAATCAGCCTGGTGATATAGGTTATTGCTTAGGAGTTCAAAGTGATTTATTAACATTGGAAAATGCACAAAAAACGGCGTATGAGTTTGAGCATTATCTTAAGCAGGAGCAAAGCCTGGGTATTAAGTTTTATCCTGGATATAATGCTGTTTATATTAATGATAAAAGACATTGGCCGTTAATTGAACTGGCAAGAGTTTATGATGTTCCTGTGGTTGTACATACGGGTGATACTTCACGTCCGGCAGCACTTTTAAAATATGCGCACCCTCTGACTGTTGATGATGCGGCAGTTAATTTCCCGGATGTACAGTTTATTATTGCTCATTGCGGCAATCCATGGATTGTTGATGCGGTAGAGGTTGCTGCTAAAAATGAAAATGTAAATATCGATTTGTCAGGACTTTTGGCAGGCAAACCGAAGGCTATCTTCCTTTATGAGAAAAATCTTGCTTATTTTGAATATCTGCGCATGTGGTTAAACTATTTGGACAGATATGATAAAATTCTGTATGGAAGTGACTGGCCGCTCGTCAATGTTGATGTTTATATTCAGGTTATGAAAAGACTTATACCGGAAAGCAAGCACGAGTTATTTTTTTATCAGAATGCACTGCGGGTATTTAAAAAGATAAACAGTTTACTTTAAAAGGCGGCTTAAGCCGTCTTTTTTGCTTGGAGTTTTTTACTGTGCTATAATTTAGTGTAGACTGTTTGATTTGATATTTTGCGAGAGGTGAACTATGGGTCAGCCTAAAATTACAGAAATTAAGGAAATGCTTGGTGAATGGAGTTTTTTATCTGATTTGCCAAAGGAAATAAACGGTTTTGTGCTGGAAAACAGAAATAAAATTGATGGTCAGATACTGCAGATTGTTTCTTATGTGAGTAGCAGAACCAAGTGCAGTATTGATTTAATTTATACCGGTGAAACCTTCGATTATGTGCCTGTAAAAAATATAGGCTTGCATAGTTTTAGGGATGACAGGTTTTTTTGCAGGGATAAAGATAAGTTTGCTGACTTGATGCTGAAAAATTTGCCTAAAATAATAGCGGATATTGACCGAGACAGTAAACATGAATTTTCTTATGAAGCTGCTGCTCAAAATTTTGAAAAATGGGAATATTGGCGCGGTCTTCCTGCTGAAATCGAAGGATATGAGCTTTTTATTACCCCTGAAAATCCGGTAAGATATATTAACGGTTCAATTCTCTTTTTAGATTATACTGATTTTGATAAGGGCAATCAGATATACTTTTTGTATAATATATTTCGTGATGAGATTTTTGCAGAACTGAAGAAAGAACATATACCATGCACTACAGAAGTATTTGATGCCAAAAACTTAACTGAACTTGAAGCAAAGCTTCAAACGCATCTTAGTGAATTTATAAAAAATATATAAAAAAGTGTTGACATAATAATATCAAATATGTATAATATGTCTTGTGGTTATGGCCCGGTGGTTCAGTTGGTTAGAATGCCGCCCTGTCACGGCG
>CAUDEF010000010.1 GCA_958448515.1 uncultured Phascolarctobacterium sp.
TCATGAAAAAACTGCACCTCCAAAAGTACAACTTTTGGGGTGCAGTTCATTTTCCTGAAGTTCTTTTTTTATAATACTCTTTCCAGAAGATTGAGTACATTTTGATGAGTTATTTTTTTGATAGTACTGTCACTGTAATTTTTGCTTTGCAGATACTCAACTAAAGGCTGGTAATCCTGTACGCCCTTAATGTTATAGGGCGGATGGCTGATACCGTCAAAATCGCTGCCGAAGCCGATATGGTCATCGTTGCCCATAAGATTAAGCATGTAGTCAATATGTCTGTAAACGCTGTCGATACATGCTTTGTTATAGTCTTCTTCCAGGAATTGTCCTGCAAAGGTAATGCCGATTAAGCCGTTATTTTCATTAATAGCCAGAATTTGTTTGTCATCAAGGTTGCGCGGATGCGGGCAGAGTGCTTTGGCATTGGAGTGAGTAGCGATAATTGGTTTACTGCTGGTTTCAATAACGTCCCAGAAGCCTGCCGGAGCAATATGAGAAACGTCTACCAGCATGCCAAGTCTGTTCATTTCTGCAACTACCTGACGTCCAAAATTGGTCAGGCCGCCACCGGTGCCTGTTTCGTTTACACCGTCAGCAATGTCGTTGCGATTGCTCCAGGTAAGGGTTATTGCACGAACGCCAAGTTCGTAAAGGCAGCGCAATGCTTCAAGACTGCCGTCAATAGCACCGCCTTCTTCGATAGCCAGCAATGTTGCCGCCTTGTGCTGCAGAGCATTTTTAGCATCTTCTTTAGTTAAAACTCTGAGAACGTCTATTCCGTCAGCCTGCATTTTTTTGATTTCCTGATTGTATTTATCCAGCAGGCACAGAGTATAGCGCAGGCCTCCGTAATAGCGAAACTCGTGAGTGGGAACAAAGATAGCGCAAAACTGCAGGCCGCCGCCTATTTTGATTAAACGTTCAATATCAAAATGCTGATCGTTAGCATAAAGGGAAGTACCCTTTTTATATAATTCTGTTAAAGTATCACAATGACAATCACAAATATACATGTTAGACCCCTCTTTCTAAAAGAAAATGGCTGACCGCCAGGCAGTCAGCCATCTATATGCTGAATTAATAACCAGAGTAGTAGTAGAAGAATGTCATACCAATGGTTACAATCATGGCACCTGCCATAGGAATAGCTGTGCGTTTGATAAGATCAAAGGAGGATACACCGCCCATGCTGGAGGATACAACGATAACTGCGGTAATAGGAGAGCAGTTACGCATAATGGATGCAGCAAAATGCATCGGCAGCAGCATGTATACGGGGTGCAGTCCGGAATGAGCTGCAACAGCAGGAGTTAAAGCAACAAATGCAAAGAAAGGAGCGTTGCCGCTGCCCATAACTACTGCAGAAACAGCGATGATACCAACCATTACAAGCATCATGGCCATAGGACCAAATCCAAGGTCTTTACTGCCTTCGATTAAGGCTTCGATGGTACCCATGGAAATAAGGCCCTGTGCAAAAGTCTGACCTGCGATAACAAGGGTAATAACGTTAGCCATTTGTACGCCCAGACCGTCAAAGAATGCCTGAATATCATCAAATACTTTTTTAGCATCGCGCCATCTGATGTATTCGCATATCATACCAAAGAACAAACCGATGAACATAGCCATAACGATGTTCATTTTGATGGTGGTAATCCAGAGAGAGCTGAAGGAAAGAATTAATGCCAGAGGAACAATAGGCAGCAAAGCATAAAATGCCGGAGCGGTATCTGCTTCGTCTTTTACTGTTTCTACTTCCATAGGCTGTACAACATGACCATCACGTTTGTCCATATATTTTTGAGTGAAGTAATGCAGGGCGCCTACAACTACAAAAGCAACTGCAACTATGGGCACCTGATAATGACTCCAGTAGAATACAGGATCTAAAGCTGCGGTTTCAGCAGAGAGGATGGTACCTGTGTCACTGGGGCTCCAGTCAAAGCAGAGAGTTGTAGCCACAGCTGCTGTAGCAGAAAGGCGGCTGACACCAAGACCAATAAGAATCGGGAACATGGTAACCATAAGCAGCATTGCAAGACCGGAAGCGCTGTTGATGCACAGACCGATAAGCATACCTACAACCCAGGTGCCGGACATAACGAGATAAGGTGATTTTAACGCTAAGAGCGGTTTAATAGTTAAACGTACCAGAGCGCGGGAAGCGCCGATTTTATCCATATAACGGGCAAACGCGCCTACGGACATAATGTTAAGGCCGAGCTTGCCTACATTAGAGCTGAAAGCTGATCTGATAAATTCGAAGGCATCGAAGAATATGGAACCAGTAGAAGCTTTGGCTCCTAAAATCTGACCATAACCAAAAACAGCCGCGATATACATCATAATGATACCACCCATGAATAAAACAGGCTGCGGCTTGTATTTTTTGTAGATCAGATAGCCAACCCAGAAAGTAATTACAGCAGATATTGCTACACCCATACAAACACCTCTTTTATAAAATATTTTAACATGTTAAAGTATAGCATTTTCAGAATTATTTGGCAATATAAAAATATTTACATAATAGGTAATGTTAATAAAATAAAGTTAAAATAAATCAAGTTTTATATATTGTGTAAACTTTATTTTGTAATAGACCTGGCAATTGTTTCGAGCGCATGATGTATGTAAACAGACTGAATTGCTTTATTGCGTCCGAGACCATATAAATGTCCTTCGGTCTGAATGCCGAGCTTTTCGATATTTGTTTTCCAGCTGTCTTCCTCATCGCCGTACATATCATTATTGGCATGGTCGCCGGCAACTACCATTAATGGAAACATGTGTACTTTAGTATATTTTCTCTGGCTAAGCTGAGCAAGAACTGAATCAAAGTTTGGAGCATCTTCGTCTTCTACAGTGCCTACTACTACGGGAAACTGCATTTTGTCAAATATTTCCTGCAGTTTGAGATAGGTGAAACCAAAAGATTTATTGTTTTTGCGCGGAGAACCATGTCCCATAAGCACAATACCTTCGCCCGGCTGCAAAACAGGAAACTGAGCGGCTACAGCTGCAGCAGTTATAGGGTAGTCGTGTTCATCAGTTATTAACGGTTTGCTTAATACAAAACTGTTCAGGCAGGCTGCGTATTTATCGCGTAAAACAAGAATTTTCTGTTCAAATTCTTCTCCGTGCAGAAGGTGTGTCGGCTGAATAAAGATATCAGTATATCCTTTGGCAACAAGTTTTTCCAGTAATGTGTCAGGGTCATCGATAAAAATATCTTCTTTGGCCAGCTGACGTCTGACAATGGAAGATGTGAAGGCAGAAAAATGATCATAAGCAGGAAAAGCCTCCTGAAGTGCTTTTTCAATACCTCCGATATCCTTTAAACGTGTTTCTGCAAAAGTAGAACCAAAACTTACAGTAATAAAAGCTTTTTTACTATTCATATCATACCTCTTAAAAATTTTTGTATTTATTATATCATGAGTTACGGCTTAGTTTAAAATGCACACCATAAAAAAGCACAGCAAAAGTATTATACTTCTTTTGCTGTGCCTGTATGGTTAAAACTTATTTTTGGAGAGCTTCCCAGGCCTGTTCAGCTTTATCAACAAAAAGTTTCTGAACAGCGCTGTTTTCACCTAAACCGTGAATATAGGTATTTACTTTAAAGCCTTCTTTTTCCAGGATAGTTTTGTGAGAATCTTCTTCACTGCCTGCCATATCGTTAGTTGCGTGATCTCCTGCAACCATCATCAGAGGCATCATGGTAATATTTTTGATTTTTTTAGCTTTTAATTTAGGAATAATGGTTTCCAGATGGGGCCAGCCTTCAACAGAGTAGATATATACATTTTCGTAGCCAAGCTCATTTAAACGTTCCTGCATTACTGCATAATAAGCATTTGCCGGATGCGGAGTACCATGTGCCATTACAAGAACAGCATCTTTCTTGCCTGTTTTGGGGAACTGGGAGCTTAAAGCCTGCATTGTTGCTGTAATGTCATCATCCTGACCTTCCTGACCCTGCCAGTACATAAGCGGAGTACCTAAAGTCATTTTCTTGAAATCGTTTTTATGCAGATTATATACTGCCTGTTTGTAATCATATTCGATGCCGGGAATAATATCCAGAGAAGTAAGAGCTACACGGGTATAGCCTTCTTTTTTCAGCTGCTGCAAAGCTTCTTCCGGAGTATAATACTGGATGCCTTCGTTAGCTTTAATGCGGTCGATAATGATATGAGAGGAAAAAGCAACCATAACCTTGGTATCCGGATGTGCAGCTTTAATAGCGTTGACAGTAGCGTCAATGGTTTTTTCTCTGGTATCCTTGAAAGTAGTACCAAAGCTTAAAACAAGAATAGCATCTTTGTCAGGCAGATTTTGTAATTCAGCAGTTTCGTGAGTTAACACACCAATTTGAGAAGCCTGCAGCAAAGCAGGTGTAGGGGCCTTAACTTCATCGCTCAGCTGAAAAGCTGCGTGAGAGGTAGCATTTACACCTAAAAGAGCAGAGCATGTCATAGCCATAACTGCGAATTTTTTCATACTTTGTTTCATTAAAAACACTCCTTTTTTTACTGAATACAAATGGGAATAAAAAAACTTGCCCGATAAAAGAGCAAGGAAAAAATATTAAATTTCCTCCCTATCGCTCGTAGATCAACGGTAAATTAGAAAACAGGCCGGTTAAACCGTTTGGCGGCGGGACCGCGTCCAATGGACTTGATATTCTAAATAGAACCTGTTTTGTATTCAGTTTTATTTCTTAAAATTATAGCATTTATTAATAATAAGTCAATAGATATAATAATTAGTTTTAATAACAATGATTATAAAAATAGCTTTGGATATAAATAATATCCAAAGCTACAAATTTTACTTGCTTTTTTTGATGTTTTTAATGAAGTCCTTACTGGAGCGTTCCAGCATACCGGAAATATCATAGGTATCCCCTCTGTCGCGGAAATCACGGGAATTAAAGATTAAATCTCCGGTAACAGGATCATAAACATTATAAATTATTTCCAGGTAAGCAGTATAAATACTTGTTTCCGGCACATATACTTTGTGAGAAACAGGAATTTCCAAATTAGTATTATTATCCTTGCCTTCTTTTACTTTGATGTATTCTGTTTTGTCTTCATAGTGGGCAGGAATTACTCTGCGGCTGTATCCAAGCTTGTTGACAGTAATTTGCACACTTAAAGTATCGGGCAGTTTTTTGTCTTTTTCTGTTTTGGTATTTGCTTTTGCAAGAAGGGAGCTTTCTGCAGCATAGTCTTCTATAACAAGAATATTTTCTTTGGCTGCAGCTGCAAAAACAGCAGATACCACAACATCCTGACTATTTTTTTCAGCGGTAAAATTGCCGCCGGACTGACTTTTGTTTTCAAATGCAGTAATGACAAATTTATTGGCAGAGCCCAGATTATATTCCGGGTGATGCCAGAATTTTGGTGCTGCACCGGCAGTCAGGGTAAAACAGAGCATAAAAACAAAGCATATAGAGGAAAAAAGTAATTTTTTCATCTGATACCTCACTTTTTCAGTAATTTTTTGATGCCGGAAAAGGTTTCCGGGCTGATAATATGTTCAATGCGACAGGCATCCTTTTCGGCAATATCCTGCGGAACACCAAGAATATCTGTGATAAATTTTGTTAAAACCTCATGACGTTCCAGAACCTGAGAAGCGGTCTGCATGCCAAGCTCAGTAAGGTTGATACTTCCGTCTGCGTCCATGCAGATATATTCGTCACGTTTTAAAATACTCATGGCTCTGCTGACGCTGGCTTTGGTAAAACCCATTTCGTTGGCTATATCAATTGAACGCACATGACCATTGCGTTTTTTTAAAATCAATATAGTTTCCAAATAATTCTCTCCGGATTCAAGTAAAGACATAAATAACCCTCCATCTGTGGATATGACTAATTACATTGTAACATAATAAAAATAATTGATAAAGCAATATTCATGAATGATGATATAATAGGTTTAACTGGAAATGGAGGTAGAAGAATGCTTGATTTCGTTACGGAAAGAGTAAGTGTTTGGGATAATATAAAAAGTACCGATAAAAAAATTGTTCTTTACGGCATGGGTAATGGAGCAGATAAAATTTTGGACTGGTGTGAGGCTAATAATGTTACTGTAAACGGAGTTTTTGCCAGTGATGAATTTGTAAGAGGGCAGATTTTCAGAGGTTTTGAAGTATGCCGTTATCAGGATATTATTAATGATTTTGGCAATAATATTTTAATTGTTCTGGCGTTTGCCAGTGAAAGACCGGAGGTTATGCAGATTTTTAAAATGCTTGCGGCTAGGCATGAGGTTGTAGCGCCGCATTTATCCCTTTTTGATGAAACAGACCTGGTAAGCCGCAGCTGGCTTAAGCAATATGCGCAGCAGCTGGAATATGTTTATGATAAGCTGGCTGATGAGCAGTCCAGAAAGGTTTTTGCCGATATTATAAATTATAAAATCAGCGGTAAAATAAAGTATCTTTTCGACTGTGAAACAGAACGATTAAGTGATTTAAACAGTATTTTTACATTTTCTCAGGATGAGATTTATCTTGATTTGGGAGCGTATAACGGAGATACGGTAAAAGAGTTTTTGCAGCTGACAGGAGGCAGGTATAAAAAAATTATTGCAGTAGAGCCGGACAGAAGAAATTTTAAAAAGCTGGAAGCCTTTGCAGAGACTCTTGAAGGAGAAACGGTATTGCATAATAAAGGCATCTGGCAGGATTTTGGTGAACTAGGATTTTCAGACAGCGGCGGCCGTCAGTCTACTTTTCTGGCCAATAATAAAAGCACAGTTGCCGTAGACAGCATTGATCATCTTGCAGCCGATAGTGAAGCAACATATATCAAAATGGATGTTGAAGGAGCTGAAAAGCAGGCTCTGGCAGGAGGAAAAAATATTATCAGCAAATTTAAACCTAAAATGATGATAGCCGCTTATCATTACGATAATGATATTTTTGAGCTGCCTTTAAAAATATGGGAGCTGGCAGATGAATATCAGATTTATCTGCGCAAACATCCTTATATACCTGCCTGGGAGATTAATTTTTTTACCAGAATATAAAGGGACAATAAAGGTCCCTCTAGGACAAAAATGGTATAATGTAAATTTATGGTGGAATGTATTTTTAAAAAGCGTAAAAGTAACATAAATTTTAAAAAATGAACAAAGAAAATGTAAAGTGTAAGCAGGAAAAAAACAGAGTGCCTCGAATTTTTAGAAGTGAAAATGTGTGCTTTGGTTTAATAAATATTTTATTTGAAGGAGTGTGTACATAATGAAAAAATCTAAATTTGTTTTGGGCGCTGCTGCTATGTTAGCTTTATCCGTTGCTCTTACAGGCTGCGGCGGTGACGAAAAGAAAGCTGATAATGCTGGTGGTCCTTCCGGCAAAGTTATGGTTTATACCTCTATTTATCCTGATATCATCGATAATATGTGCAAACCTAATGTTGCTAAAGCATTCCCCGGTATGGATGTAAACTGGTTCCAGGGCGGTACTGAAAAAGTTATCACCAAAATTACCGGCGAAATCAAAGCAAACAAAATTGCTGCTGATGCACTGATGGTAGCAGATCCTTCCTATTATCTGAAACTGGATGAACAAAAACTGCTGCTGCCTTACGTTTCTCCTGAAGCTAAAAATGTTATCAGTGATAAAGACGAACAAGGCGCATGGACTGCAGTTCGTATCAGCAATATGATTATTGCTTATAACTCTGATAAACTGAAAGCTGAAGATGCTCCTAAATCCTGGCAGGATTTAACTGATCCGAAATGGAAAGGCAAAATTGCTATGCCTAACCCGATGCTTTCCGGTACTGCATACGTAACTGTTGGCGCACTGGCTGACAAATACGGCTGGGAATACTTCGACAAACTGAAAGCTAACGGCATCCGCGTTGAAGAAGGCAACTCTGCTATTCAAAACAAATTGCTGACCGGTGAATACGCTGCTGCTATTATTCTGGAAGAAAATATCCTGAAATTAGCTAATACCAAAAATGAACCGTTGAAAGTTTCCTATCCTACTGACGGTGTAGTTTCCGTTCCTTCTCCGATTGCTATTTTCAATACCACCAAAAATCCTGAAGGTGCAAAAGCATTAGTAGACTGGTGGCTGTCTAAAGAAGGTCAGGAAGCCGTTGTTAAAGGCTGGATGCACTCTGTACGCGGAGATGTTCCGGCTCCGAAAGGTGCTCCTGAAACTAAAGGCTTAGTAGAAAATGCTATTAAAGTTGACTGGAAGAAACTTGCTGATAACAATGCTGAAATTAAAGAAGAATTCCGTAAACGTGTAATGGAATAATAAAAAAAATTTCAGATATATGAATTTTTGGGAAAACAGGGGCGTCTAGGCGTTCCCTGTTTTTCCCGTGTTTGTAAAAGATTATTTTTGTTTGCTGAAAGGAGAAATTTATCATTTATGGGAAGAATAAATAGTAAGTTTCTGGTTATTGCTTTTTCTGTATTTATGCTGATTTACTTTGTAATATTCCCCATGGGCATATTGCTGTATGACAGCATTATTTACAATGGCGCTATTAATTTTGAAAATTACCGCAATGTTTACAGTCAGGATGTAAACTGGTCGGCGCTTACCAATACTGTCAATCTTTCTCTGATTGTTATGGTAGCAAGTGTAATTATTACTTTCCCGCTTGCCTGGCTGGTTGGACGTACAGATATGCCCGGTAAAAAAGCATATCGTACACTGCTTGTTTCCAGCTATATGATTCCTCCTTATGTTGGTGCTATTGCCTGGGTACAGCTTTTAAACCCCAGCGTAGGCTATATGAACGAATTTTTTGAATGGGCTTTTGGTCTGCAGAAGGCTCCTTTTGATATTTACACTATCGGCGGTCTGGCATGGGTACTGACTTTGTTCTATTCTCCTTTTGCCTTTATTACCATTTCCCGCGCCATGGAAAAAATGGATCCTACTTTGGAAGAAGCAGCACGTGTTTCCGGTGCTTCTCCTCTCAGAACTTTGCTTGACGTAACTTTGCCTTTGATGGCTCCCAGTATTTTTGCCGGCGGTCTGCTGGTATTTATTGCGGCAGGCAGCTGCTTTGGTATTCCTGCGATTGTAGGTATGCCCGGTAACATTGAAGTTATGACTACCCGTATTGTAACCTATATCTACATGGGTGATGTTGATGGTATCCGTGATGCGACTGCGCTGGCTGCATCTTTGATGTTTATTGCTAACTTCCTGCTGTTCTTCATGACCTGGTTTGTTGGCCGCAAGGATTACACTACCATCAGCGGTAAAAGTACCAGACCTAATATAGTAGAGCTTGGCAAATGGAAATGGCCTGCATTTTTTGCTGTAGGCGCTTACAGTATGATTTCTGTAATTATTCCTTTAGGTTCTATTGTGGTTACTTCTCTGATTAAGAGTATGTCCAAACCGATTACTTTTGACAACCTGGGCTTTGATGCGTGGATTCCGGTTATTAACAGCTCACAGTATCTGGACAGTATCTGGAACTCCATTTTGTATGCAGTAATTGCTGCTACTATCGGTACCTTGCTGTCATTGTTCATTGCTTATCTGGCTGTTAAAACTAAAATTAAAGGCCGCAGCATTCCCGATTTGCTCAGTGTAATCGGCGGCAGTACACCAAGTATCGTTATTGCTCTTGCTCTTGTTATTACCTTCTCCGGTAATTTTGGCTTAAACCTTTACTCTACCATGTGGATTCTGGTTGTAAGCTATCTTGTAAAATACATGACCATGTCCGTACGTACTATTGCTGCTTCCTTAAGTCAGGTACATATTTCTCTGGAAGAAGCAGCTTTAAACTCCGGTGCCAGCTGGATAAGATGCTGCAAAGATATTATTATTCCTCTGGTTGCACCGTCTGTTATTGCAGGCTGGTTCCTGATTTTCATGCCGTCTTTCTATGAACTGACCATGTCCTTGCTTTTGTATGGCAGTGAAACAAAGACTATCGGCGTATTGCTGTACGATTTGCAAACATATTCTGATACACAAAGTGCATCAGTTCTTTCCGTAATTATCCTGCTTATAGTTTTGGTAGGTAACTTAATCCTTAACAAGATAAGTAAAGGTAATGTTGGTATTTAATGAAGGAGTGTAAATAAATGTCTGAAGTACGTATTGAACATATTTATAAAAGATTTGGCAAAGTAACTGCTGTAAATGATTTTCATCTGACTGTTAAAGATGGCGAGTTTGTTTCTATTCTTGGTCCTTCCGGCTGCGGCAAAACAACTACTCTGCGTATGATTGCAGGCTTTGAAAGAGCTTCTGAAGGCGAGATGTATATTGGCAACCAATGCGTTACCTCTTCTGTAAAAGGCACCTTCGTTCCGCCTGAAAAACGTGATATCGGTATGGTATTCCAGTCTTACGCTGTATGGCCCCATATGACTGTTGCAGAAAACGTAGGTTATCCTTTAAAAATTCAAAAAGTTGAAAAAGCAGAACGTGAAAGACGCGTTAAGGAAATGCTGGAGCTGGTTCATCTTGATGAATACGGCGAACGTTATCCCCATCAGCTTTCCGGCGGTCAGCAGCAGCGCGTTTCTCTGGCTCGTGCTTTAGTTGCTCAGCCTGGACTTCTGCTGTTGGATGAACCTTTGTCCAACCTTGATGCTAAACTGCGTGAAAGCATGCGCTTTGAAATTCTGTCCATTCAGAAAAAACTGGGAATTACCGTTGTATATGTAACCCATGACCAAAGCGAAGCTATGGCTATGAGCGACAGAGTTGTAGTAATGAGCAAAGGTGTTGTACAGCAGATTGGCGCGCCCCATGAAATTTACACCAATCCGGCTAATAAAATGGTTGCAGACTTTATCGGTCTTGTTAACTTTATGGAAGGCGAAGTTAAGGGCGACAGAGTATTTATTAAAGGCACTGACGTTTTCTTTGCCAATACCAGCAATGTTCAGGGCGAAGCTACCATTGCCGTAAGACCTGAAACTATCAGCATGTCCTTAAATGGCGGCATGATTAAAGGTATCATGACTCATCGCTTCTATCTTGGTGATGCAGTTGACTACCGCGTAAAAGTTGGAGATCATGATATTCGCGTTATTGAAAAAGGTGCGGATTTAGACCGTATTAAAGATGGCGATACAGTATATCTTGATTTCGATAAAGTTATGATTTTTGGTCGTGATTAATAAATATAAAAAGGCAGATAAGCTTATGCTTATCTGCCTTTTTTATCAGTCAGCCTGTTTAGTTTTGGCAATGACAATTTCTCTTACGCACACATCCTGGGGCATTTGGTACGCAAACAATACGCAGTCTGCTATCTTGTCAGTATCAAGTACCTGATTGATGGTATCTTTCCATTTGTTGTAATCGGTTTTGATTTTTTCGTCCGTAGTATGGCTGAGCAAAGGTGTTTCAACAACTCCGGGAGCAATTACTATAATGCGTACATTTTTATCCGCAACTTCCTTACGCATGCTTTCGGTTATTGCATGTACGGCAAATTTACTGCCGCAGTAAACGGAATGATTATCAAAGGTTTTGCGGCCGGCAATAGAGCTGATGTTGATAATAGTGCCTGCGTTATTAGCAATCATGTCAGGAAGCACAATATGTGTTCCTGTAAGAATTCCTTTGATATTTACATCAATCATCTGTTCCCATTCTGCGTAATCCTGTTTATCCGGGAATCCTAAAAGCATAACACCGGCGCAGTTAATAAGCAGATCTGCCTTTCCGTAAAGGGCTTCAGCTTCTGTGATGGCTTGTTTCATGCTCTCCATGTCAGTTACATCAACAGCTTTGCAGAGAGTATCAGGCAGATTTAAAGCCTGCATAGGCTCCAGGCGTCTTGCTAAAAGAAGCAGCGGATGACCCTGTGCAGAAAATTTTTCTGCCAGTTTGGCTCCGATACCGGAACTGGCACCGGTAATAATAACTAATTTTTTCATAATAAGTCTTCTCCAGATTTTACAAATGTTTTCTTTCGAATTATAATTTTATTATAATTATTTGCAGACAAACTACAAGAACGCAGTTTTTTGGCAGTAAGTGAAATAAATTTCACTCAGGAGGATGTATGGAAAAAATTAAAGTGATCTGTGAAATGGAAGTTACGGTAAAAATGATTGGCGGTAAGTATAAGCCGCTGATTCTTGCATATCTGCTTAGCGGAGAACCCAGGCGGTTTAATGAGCTGATGCATTATATAAATCATATTTCACAGAGAACCCTTACAAATCAGCTGCGTGAATTGGAAAATGACGGGTTAATCTGGCGCAGAGTATATGCGCAGGTTCCTCCCAAAGTTGAATACTATCTTACTCCTAAAGGAAAAAGTCTGGAGCCTCTGCTTGAGCTGATGTGCGAGTGGGGCAGTCAGAATATGGATGAACGTTTTGAGCTTACAAATCCTTTATGTGATTGAAAGAGGAGTTTATGAGAAAGTTTTTATTGATTTTAATATGCATGATAGCACTTTTGCTTACAGGATGCTTTGAAGAAAATCAGCAGCCCAAGGAACTGAATATCTGCAGCAGCTTTGGCAGAAAGATGACAGAAACTTTGGCAGAAGATTTCAGCAGACACGAAAATATAAAAGTGAATATCAAGTATCTTCCGCCGGGAAGTTTTTCTGAGCGTATGGATTTTATTCGCGCCAACAAAATAGACTGCTGGCTTGGGGGTACCACAGAAGAGTATTATCTTGCCAGCAGGCAGAATATGCTGCGTCCCTACCTTTCCGGAGAGTCTTATAAAGTTCCGGCGCAGATGCGCAGCAGGGAAGGATACTGGACCAGCCTATATCTTGAATATATTGCATTTATCTCCAATAAGGAAAAACTGCACAGATACGGCATGTATGCTCCGGACACCTGGGAGGAGCTGCTGTTGCCTCAATTAAACAACGAAATTGCTGTAACTGATTTTGCCTATGGCGGTGCAGGCTATGGCATGGTTACTTCCATCTGGCAGCTGCGCGGCAGAGAGAAGGCATTGCAGTATGCGACAGAGCTGAACAGGCAGAATGTTACCTATACCGACAGTATAATTAAGGTTGCTGACATGGTGTATCGCGGTGAAAAAACAATTGGTATTGTGCCGTTAAAATATGCTCTGAATCTGGAAGAAAAGCATAAGCATCTTTTTGCTACTGTTGTGGAAAATGGAAACAGAAATTTGCTTACAGGTGCGGCAATTATTAAAACCGGCGCTAATCAGCAGGAAGCAGAAAAGTTTATTGACTATCTGATGGATGATAAAAGTGTGCAGGCTTTGGCAAGCAATGGCTATAACTACGTGTGGCATGTAAAGGATTATCCGTACAACAATATGAGAAGAGAGCTGATAGGCAATATTCAGGTTTCTGTTGATGATCTGAGCTGGACTGCCATTGAAAAGAATGAAATAATCAGAAGCTGGCTTAGCGCAAAATAAAAAAGCATCGCTTATAAACTCACAGAAATGGTTGAGATTATAAGTGATGCTTTTTGTTATATTTTATGCTTAACGTGATCCAGTGCCTGAGCGAAAAGAGCAAGAACATGCTCATCATCAAGTGAATAGATTACTTCTTTGCCTTCCTTGGTAAATTTTACAAGGCCTGCGGCTCTGAGTAATCGCAGCTGGTGGGATATGGCAGAGTGAGTCATGTTTAAGGCCTCTGCAATACAGCTGACGCACAGTTCCTGTCTGGACAGTAATGATAAAATACGGATTCGGGTAGGGTCACTGAGAACTTTAAAAATTTCTGACATGGGCTGAACAAATTTCTCGTTCTCATGACCAAGAAGATATAAATGATCTTTATCTAAATGCTGAGTATTCATGATAATCACCTATTTGTTTTGAATATAGGTTCTGTAACCTTTGCTGAAAAAATAAACGAGAACGGCACAGTAAAAAAAGCCGCCTACAGGTGTTTTGGTAATAAAAAACACAGGAAAAACAAAAAAACTGACTAAAATAAAAAGCAGTTGAGGCAAAGTAGCAAAGACACCGCTGATACCGCTGCTGCTGGCGCTTTGCTTAATCTTTACGGCAGATAAAACGCTGTAACGTGATGCAAAAATGCCGAAACAGAATCCGCTGATAGCGTATAAAAGATAATTAACAATTTCTCCAAAATTCATAAATAACCTACCTTGCTGAACGGGAAAGCTGTTTTAAAATACCTGTTTTAAGCAGCAGTCCGGCGATAATGCTGCCTCCGATGGTACTTACAAGAAAGGGCGGAATAAAGAACCATGCGGCAGCATTGCTGCCTAAAACAAAGCTGGCAATAACCCAGGCACATAAACCGCCGATAATGCCCGTACCGATAACTTCTCCGGCCATTGCAGCAAAGGTACGCTTAAAGTACATATAGCAGATGCCTGCCAGAAAGGCACCTATCATGCTTCCCGGAAATGCTAAAAGAGAGCCTGTACCGAACATATTGCGCAGGCAGGAGATAAGAAAAGCAATGGCAGTGGCATAGCCCGGACCTAAGATAACTGCTGCCAGAACATTAATGGCATGCTGCACGGGAAAGCATTTGGAAACGCCTGCCGGTATATAAATAAGATGCGCGCTTAAAGTTCCTATAGCAATAAAAAGCGCGGATAAAGTGATTTTATGCAGTGACATTCTGACCTCGTAAATGAATATAGTTATATTTAATTATACGCATTCAGCCTGAGTGGCGCAATATATTTAAAGGTAATTTCATGTTTTTGTAGAATTATAGGTTATTAATACTTTTTATAAGAGGTGTTACTATGCAAATGCTGCAGGGTGTTAAAGTAATAGATTTTTCAAAGTGGCTGCCGGGGCAATACTGCGGCATGCTGCTTGGTGATTATGGTGCAGACGTCATTAAAGTTGAAGATCTGGCAGGAGACAGCACCAGAAGATTTTTTCCGGCCAAGACAGAGCAGATGAGTTACTGGCATCTGATGCTGAACAGAAATAAGCGCGGCATAGCGTTGGATATGAAAACAGAAGGCGGACGGGAAGTGTTGCTGAAGCTTTTAAAAGAGGCAGATGTCTTTTTGGAAGGCTTCAGACCGGGATATTTGGCGCGCTACGGTCTTGATTACGAAACTGTGCGCAGAATTAATCCCAGGTTGGTTTATTGTTCAATTACCGGTTTTGGGCAAAACTGTCATAAGCCTGCCCATGATTTGAATGTTGTAGGTCTGGCGGGACTTAATTCTCTGGATGACACCGGAGAGGCCTGCGTGTCAGAGGTGCAGGTATCTGCCATAGGCAGTGGACTTAATGCATTAAGTGCTATTAGTATGGCTTTATTTGCCAGAGAAAAAACAGGCGTTGGGCAGCATCTTGATGTTAATTTATATGCTACGGCCCTCAGCATGCAGGTAACAGGCATCAGCAGCAGATGGGGCAGTATGGAAACCGGAGCCGCGGAATTTGGCCGTACTGCTCATTATTACAATATTTATAAAACAAAAGATAACAGATATTTGACTGTGGGTACTATTGAGCCTAAGTTCTGGCGCCGTTTCTGTGAGTTAATCGGCTGCAGTGATTTAACAGACAGGCAGTATGATTTTGCTCACGAGCAGTTTTTAAAAGAAAAAATAGCCGGTATTATACAGCAGAAAACCCAGCAGGAGTGGCTGCAGCTGCTGGGTGGTGAAGAAATCTGCGTTACTCCTGTGTGCACCTTAAATGAGGCTTTAAGCAGTGAGCTTACTGCTCAGGAAAAAATGCTGTATGAGCAGGACAGTGATCTTGGCAGGCTGAAGTATATTGCTGCTCCGGTGAAATTTTCCGAAGCAGAAGCTGTAATTAGTAAAAGAGCTCCTAAACTTGGTGAGCATACAATTGAAATATTGGAAGAGCTTGGCTATACAGGAGCAATGATTGAGGAGTTATATAAAAACAAAGCTATTTAAGGAGGGCTTTATGAAAAGAATAATCTGCGCAGTTATCTTTTTATGTTGCCTGGCTTTAGGAATCAGTCCCAGAGCAGAAGCAGGTATAATCAGCAAAGAGCAGGAAATACAAATGGGACGCGATACCGCACTGCAGCTGGAAGCGCAGTACGGACTGGTACAGGATGCTGCTCTGCAGGACAGAATAAATACTATAGGGCAAAGGCTGGTAAAGGTTTGCGGAAGACAGGACATTGAATATAGTTTTAAGGTTTTAAACAGCAATGAGGTCAACGCTTTGGCGTGCCCTGGAGGGTTTATTTACGTCTTTAAAGGGCTTATTGATTATATGCCGACGGATACAGAGCTGGCAGGTGTATTAGGCCATGAAATTGGGCACGTAACCGAAAAACATACCGTACATGCCATTGAAAAACAAATGCTGACAACTTTACTGCTTCTGGCAGTTACCAAAGGTGAAAATCTTGGCTTGGTGCAGATGGCTCAGCAGGCTTTGTTTGCAGGGTACAGCAGAACAGATGAACGCGGCGCTGATAAAGAAGGTTTTTATAACACTGTTAAAGCAGGTTACAATCCATACAGTATGATTATTACCTTAAACAAGCTGGATGATTTGGCAAAAGAACAGGGTAATCCGGGTTATGGATTATTTTCCAGCCATCCTGAGCCGGAAGAAAGAATTAAACGGGTTATGAAGCTTATTGATAAGCTGGATATCAGTCCGCAGGCAACTATTGTTGATGATAATAACGCATTTGTCAGTGAGGGAGACTGGAAATTCAGCATTAACAGAAGTATAGGCAACAACAAAGCTAAATACAGAGCCTATATGCTGGCGGGCAATTTATGGACAGTACGTCAGCGCGGATATGTAAATCCGGATTATTTTGTAGTTTATGATAATGGCAGCTATGCTCATATTTATTATGATGATATTCATTTATTAACAGTATATAATCAGGATGCAGGTAATTTTTATACGGCAGGTAATTATGCTGCAGCCTGCACAAAAATGCTGCGTGAATGGGCTGCTATTGCCAATGCAGCTGATGCAGGAAAAAAGAATAAAAAATAAGACCAGTGCCTTTTGGCACCGGTCTTATTTTTTATTTTAGTTAAATTATTTACCGAAGTAACGGTTCAGCAGGCCTTCAAAAGCTTTGCCATGACGAGCTTCGTCGCGAGCCATTTCATGAACGGTGTCATGAATAGCGTCCAGGTTCAGAGCTTTAGCGCGTTTTGCAAGATCTGCTTTACCAGCGGTTGCGCCGTTTTCAGCTTCTACACGCATTTCGAGGTTTTTCTTGGTGGACGGGGTAACAACTTCGCCGAGGAGTTCAGCAAATTTAGCAGCATGTTCAGCTTCTTCAAAAGCTGCTTTTTCCCAGTACAGACCAATTTCAGGATAGCCTTCACGGAAAGCTACACGGCTCATAGCCAGGTACATACCAACTTCGCTGCATTCGCCGTTGAAGTTAGCGCGCAGGTCAGCTTTGATATCTTCCGGAACGTCAGCAGCAATACCTACTACATGTTCAGCAGCCCAGCTCATTTCGCCGGACATTTCGGTGAATTTGGAAGCAGGAGCTTTACATTGCGTGCAATATTCAGGAGCTGCTTCGCCTTCATATACATAACCACATACTTGACATACAAATTTTTTCATTGAGAATCCCTCCAGATTATTATCTTAAATTAATAAACTTAACCTTGATCATCTTCTTTGATGTATCCTTGACATGCTTAATAATAACACACTTTTTTTAGATAGTCAACAATAATTATTATTAATTACGAAAATTTTTCCAAAATAATTCGGCTTAGAATTTTACAGTAACGCCGAGATTAACACCTTTGGCATCAACATCACGGTCATCACCAAGAGCGTCACGGAAATTGTGATCATAATAGGAAACGTTTAAATCAATATTATTCAAAATAGGTTTACTGAGACCTATTTCATAGGAAGTGTTTTTATTGCCATAGCCTACATTGCCCCATACGGTAAAGAGCAGAGGAAGCTCAAACTGAGCCTGCAGACCAAGCTGACCGGAGCCCTGGTCATCGCTGCCTGCGTAGTTATGGTCAGCATTAAGATAACCGGCATAAGCAGAAATACCGGGGAGAACTTTATACATCAGATTAAATTGCTGAGTTCTTGTTTTGCCCTGATCTGCTTTAAAATTATCCCATCTGTAGTTTAAGGCAGTATTGTTGCCGATTCCGGCAGTAGCACCAAAATAAGTGCTGTCAGATTTGCTCATTTTGTAATTGTCGCCTTCAATGCTGGAGGGAAGGGTAATGCCTGCATCAATAGCAAAATGACCGGCATCATAGTTTTTTAAGGGAGCAGCAGATGCAGGTGCCGCAGCAGCTGCAGTAAGTAATGCTCCGAGAGCCAAAGCGGTGTAAAGTTTTTTCATGTTCATCATCCTTTGCAATATAATCTTGCCTACATTCTAACATATCATGACTTTTATGCAAGGTTTTGAGGGCTTTTAAATTTTACAAAAGTGTTAAAAAGCTTGTAAATAAATGTAAAAAATAGGATAATGTAAAATATAATAAGAGATTTTAAGAGGTTTATATGAGCGATACAAAAGCAGATTCTAATAATAAATTTTTGAAAGGAACTTTGATTCTTACTATTTCCAGTATTGTCGTTAAAGTCATTGGATCTTTAAACTGGATTATTCTGTCGAGAGTTTTGGGCGGTGAGGGTATTGGCCTGTACCAAATGGGTTTTCCTATTTATCTGATGGCTATTACAGTTTCTTCTGCGGGTATTCCGGTAGCTATTTCCATAATTACTGCAGAAAAGCTTGCTAAAAAGGATTATCGCGGCGCTAAGAGGGTATTTAGCGTTTCTCTGAGACTGCTGCTTATCAGTGGACTTGTTTTTTCGTCGGCTCTGTTTTTTGGCGCCGGCTGGCTGATAGAGCATAATTTTATCAGGGACAGCAGGGCATATTATTCTATTATCGCCCTGGCTCCGGCTGTATTTTTTGTAACCTTTCTGGCAAGCTTCAGAGGTTATTTGCAGGGATGGCAGATTATGACACCTACAGCCGCTTCTGAGATAGTAGAACAGCTGATGCGTGTTATTACTATGCTTGTTTTTGCTGATTTACTGCTTCCGTACGGCCTTGCTTATGCTGCAGGCGGTGCCAGCATGGGCGCAGGTGTAGGTGCGTTTTGCGCATTGCTTGTATTAATGTGGTTTTACAGAAAGCTGAAACGCAAGCTGCAAAAGGAAATGGAAGCTCAGGATGACAGCATTGAGGAAGAAAGTGCTGTATGCATTATTAAGCGTTTGCTGAAACTGGCGCTGCCTGTATCCTTATCCAGTCTGATGCTGCCCATAGGCGCAAATCTTGATTTGCTGATTGTGCCGCAGAGGCTTGAAGCAGCTGGCTTTACCGTACGGCATGCTACAGAATTATTTGGATACCTCACAGGCATGGCGGTTCCGCTGGTAAATCTGGCAGCTATTTTTACGGCGGCCATGACTGTAAGTCTTGTGCCGGCAATTTCAGAATCTCGTGCTTTAAGTGACTTTTCTGCTATCAGCGCAAAGGTAAAAATTGCCTTTCGTGTGGCTATTATTATTACTTTCCCCTGTTTTGTAGGGCTTTATTTTCTGGCAGAACGGGTTGCCGCTCTTATTTATAACGCACCGGGAGCAGCAGGTGCCATTCAGACTATGAGTATCGGCATTCTTTTCCTTGGTATGCATCAAATCAGTACAGGTATTTTACAGGGCCTTGGCAAAACGGCTATTCCTGTTATTAATATGATTATTGCCGGTGTGGTAAAAGTGGTGCTGAGCTGGATTTTGACAGCTATGCCTGCTTTGGGAATCAAGGGCGCATCTTTGGCTACGGTAGCTGATTTTGCGGTGGCAGCAATAATAAATATGTGCTTTATTTATAAATTTACAGGTTATCGTCTGCCGGCAGGCAGCGTACTGCGCCCTATGGCGGCTTCTGCTGCTATGGGAGCAGCTATTTACGGCGTTCTGGCAGTAGCAGGTCATCTGGGTGCCTGGGCTATTTTGCTGGCCATGGCTGCAGCCGTACCTGTTTACGGTGTTTCTCTGGTAATATGCGGCGGTCTGCAGAGAGAAGATCTGGATAATATACCTTTTGTAGGAAGAAGAATTTTACTTTTAGGGCAGAAGGTTGGCTTTTTTAAAGGATAACAAAAATGGATAAAGAAACTGATAAAAATAAAAAATCAAAGTGCGAAGCGTGCAAGCTTATTTTGCCGGGTGAGAAAACTTATTCCTGCAGTCTGGGCAGCGCCAGATGGATACTTATTTCCGGAGCGGCGATTATTTTGCTTGCTGTTTTTGCTGCCAGCTACTTTGGTTATCATCTGTATGAAATAAAAAGTGAGCAGCAGGAGTTTATTGAATATAAACAGTACAAAAAAGAAAAACGTGAAGTTCTGGAGAAAATGGTTACAGATAACGAGCGTATGATGAGAGACATAGCAGAACTTTCTAATCTGGAGAACCGCCTGCGTGAATCATTAAAGAATGAAAACAGCAGTAATGCTGCTGAAAGCAGCGGTGAAGAAGATAATTCTCAGCTTTTTGAGCAGAAAAAAGAGCTGAAAAATATCAGCAGCAAAAATCTGAAAGCTTTACTGCGGGAGCAAAGCAGTGATATTGGTGAACTGATTGCGGAAAGAAAAACTGCTGTTAAAGAACTTCTAAGCGAAGTTGAAACTGCTGAAGGCAATTCCAGCGAATTTCCGGATCTTTGGCCAGTCAGCAATGGAAAGGTAAGCTCCGGATATGGAGACAGGGTTGCGCCTATAAACGGCGGGATGCAGTGGCATCCAGGTGTTGATATTGCCGTAAAATATGGTGCTCCTGTTTATGCCAGTGCAGCAGGAATTGTTGAAAAGGCCGGACCGAATGGGGCATATGGTAAATATATTCTGTTAGATCATGAAAACGGCTATAAAAGTTCTTACGGGCATATGAGTGCTTTGTCTGTGGCAGAAGGCGACCATGTGGAAAAAGGACAGATTGTAGGCTATGCAGGCAGCAGCGGTTACAGTACCGGTCCTCATGTGCATTATGAAGTTCTTTTGAACGGAAAATATATTGATCCTAACTATGTTTTAAAAAATAAAGGACATTAATCTTAATGATTAATGTCCTTTGTTTTTATAGTGTTTATTATTTGCCGAGAATCATGTTGGTCAGATCCATAGGATCAACAATTTTGCCGTCTTTGTAAACGCGCATGTTGCCGCTTGCAATTTCGTCGATAAGGATTACTTCATCGTTGTTGTAACCAAATTCAAATTTAATGTCATAAAGATCAAGACCTTTTTTAGCCAAATCTTCTGCAACAATATGAGTGATTTTCAGGGTTTGAGCTTTCATGCTTTCAAACATTTCACGAGTCATAATATGCAGTGCTTCCAAACCTTCGCAGGTTACCAGCGGGTCGCCTTTAGCATCATCTTTAAAAGTGGTTTCTACATAACCGCCGGGCAGTTCAGTGCCATCAGCAATGTAATCGCCATAACGACGGATAAAGCTGCCGGTTGCTTTTAAGCGGCAGATAACTTCCAGACCTTTGCCGAAAACTTTTGCCGGTAAAACTTCCATGGTAGCTTCGTCAACGTTTGCGGAAACATAATGGGTTTTAATGCCTGCTTCTTTTAAGATTTCAAAGAAATGAATAGATGTTTCAAGGTTGGCTTTACCAATACCTTCAATAGTAAGACCAATGCTGTTTTCACCGGGATCGAATACGCCATCTTTGCCGGTGCAGTCATCTTTGAATTTTAATAATACATTGCCGTTTTCTAATTGGTAAACAGTTTTTGTTTTGCCTTCATAAATTTTTTCCATTGTAACACCCTTTCATAGCTATGAATTAACAACTCACATATTAATCGTATCATAAAGTTTTTGTTAATTGCAAGTATAAAAGCATGTATACATTTTAATTATTACATTCAGTGAAGGTTTTTTACAGATTTATCTGACCATCGTTCCAGCTGCGCTTGCGGAAAGGAGGAGAAGGATATGCTTTGCGGCTGGTAAAAAGGATGCTAGCCGCAGAGCAAGTCACCCATTATACGGGGGGTGTTTTGAGAAATTTATTTTTGAACAGGCTGGTCGTTTTTAATCTCAGCTGTTTTTTCAGTATCTTCTTTAATGATCTGCGCATCTTCAATAGCTGGTTCTGCTGCCGGTGCAGGAGGTTCTGGTTTTACTTCTTCTGTTTCAACAACAACTGTTTCTTTTACTTCTTTCGGAGCTGCTTCTGCGTCTGTTTCTGCTGATATAGCATGACCGCATTCAGGGCAGAATTTGGCATTTGCCAGAATTTCATTTTTGCATTGAGGGCAAACGATTTTTGGCAGATTAATAGACAGCTTGCTGAGTTTTATTTCAGAAATTTTTTTGTTAAGCTGCTCAATGTTAACAGAAGCATTTTTTATACTGGTAAAGTTTTCCTGTAAAAAGTCAGGCACTTCTTCTTTGTTATCTACAAAGGTTTGATAAATTTTAGAACCAATTTTCTGGTATTCCTGATTAATAATATTTTGTTCGTGAGAAACTTCACTGGAAAGTTTTTGGATTTCAAGGGCAGCTTCAGCTTTTTCGCTGACATTTTTAGCGATAATCTCAGTCTTTTCAGCTGCTGCTTTAGCCATATCTCTGATTTGTTCAAAAATAGTCATAGAAAATACCTCCCTTATTTTACCTGATACTAAAATTTAATAATTATAAAGATATTTTACAGTTTAAATATAGCATAATTATTTATAAATTTAAAGATTTTGATTCTTTGCTGATGGAAATCTTCAGAAAACGATAAAGTATTACAGTATATGATAAATTGCATAAATCTATGTATCAAAAGTAACAAAAACTTCACTGTAAAAGAGTTACAAATTGTAAAAAATTTAGTATAATAGAATGTGGTTAGCTTTAACTAAAAAAGGTTAACCAAAATATAGAAAACAGAGGTAAAATTTAATGTTTTTTGATAGTTATGATACCCCCGTTTTTCGTCCTCCAAGTGAAGCGCGCAGTTTTATTTTGCGTGTTACAAGAGGTTGTGCTCATAATAAGTGTACTTACTGCAATATGTACAGAGGAGTACCTTTTCAAATTTTATCTGAAGAAGAAATTGCAAGACAGATAGCAAGTGCTGTTTATTTTGGACAGGATAAAGTAAGACGTGTATTTTTAGCTGATGGTGATGCTCTTGTTTTGCCTACTGCCAGACTGCTGAAAATTCTGCAGCTGCTGAGAGAAAGCTTTCCCAAGCTGCAGCGAGTTTCTTCCTACGCTGCGCCTAAGGATATTCTGCGTAAGAGTGAAGAAGAGCTCAGAGAACTTAAAGAAGCAGGACTGCAGCTTTTGTATTACGGCATGGAAACAGGTGATGATATCACTTTGAAAGCTGTTAATAAAGGTGTCAATGCCGAAGAAGCAATTGAGGCAGGAAGACGTGTTACTGCAAGCGGTATGAAGCTTTCATTAATGGTTATTTTGGGACTTGCAGGACAGGAAGGCTCCAAAAGACATGCTCTGGCTACAGCAGAAGCTATAAATATTATTCAGCCTACTATGCTGAGCGCTCTGAGCTTGATGCTCTATCGTGGCAGTGAGCTTTTAGATCAGTTTGAGCGTGGAGAATTTAATCCTTTGTCACCCCAGGGACTCATGGAAGAGCTTTCGCTGATGATGGCAAATATTAACTTGCCGGAAGACAGGCACTGCATTTTCAGAAGCAATCACATTTCTAATTATGTGCAGCTTGCCGGTACTTTGCCTAAGGATAAGGAACGGCTATTGCAGGAGATTGGTTACAGCATAAAAGAGTTAGGCAAATTGAAGCACTGGGATGTATATAACAATACAGAGTTTTAAGTCAGGATTGTAAGTATGAAAAAATTGGTTTATTGGTTTATTGTTTTCAGTTTTTTGATTGTTCCTTTAACTGCAGATGCTGAGACTTTTACTAAAGGCGATAGCGGCTGGAAAATTAAGGTTGCGCAGCAAAAGCTGCAGCTGCTCGGTTATTATAAAGAGCAGCCCAATGGCAAACTTACTTCTGCCATGCAAGTAAGCCTGAAAAAGTTTCAAAAGGAAAATAAACTGAAGGTAAACGGTAATCTTGATGATAAAACTTACAGCAAACTTGTCTGGTGTGCTTTCGCCAGAGAAGGAATTGCCAAGGTTAAGGGCAAAGATGTTGTGAGAACTGCAGCCAAATTTAAAGGAGTTCCGTATAAATTTGGCGGGACAGGAAAAAATGGTTTTGACTGCTCCGGATATGTGCAGTATGTATTTGAAAAACATAGGGCTAAATTGCCGAGAAGTGCTGATGAGCAGGTACTTGAGGGTGTTTTTGTTCTGCAGAAGAAGTTAAAGCCTGGAGATCTTGTGTTCTTTACTACTTATGCACCAGGTGCTTCCCACGTAGGAATTTATGCTGGAAATGGAAAATTCTGGAGTGCTTCTACTTCAAAAGGTGTAATTTTGTCAGATTTAAAAGATGATTATTGGAAAAAACGGTATTACGGAGCAAGAAGGGTATTGCTGACCAACGGTGAACCGTAATACGTGCTGGATAATTGATGAGGAAATCTTAGGAGGGTTTATTTATGATTCGTGAGCGCCGTAATAAGGAAAAACTGGCTTCTTATTACAGAAAATTTATGGAAGAGGGTATCATTGATCCTAATGTGCATCCGTGGGTTGCTGAATCCTGGCAAAGATGCCGCGCTATCAAATTGCCCCATGAAACTATGCCTAAAATAAATAAATTGGGCAAGGAAGAAATTGTAGAGCATCAGAAAACTCATGAATTTATTGTTAAATATGTTGACGGCTTGTATGAACAGAGCAAACAGCATTTTAACATTCACAATCTGAGTATGCTGCTGATTGATGAAAGCGGTTATGTTATTAAAAACTATGCTCTGCCGTTCTTTCAGAGGGTTATTGAGGATATTCAGGGCATGCGTGTTCTGGAAGAGGATGTGGGAACTTCCAGTATCAGTATTGCCAGAGAGCATAATGTACCATTTCTTATGTTTGGTCCGGAAATGTGGATTAAAGACAGCCATTCAGGTGATGCCTGCAGTGCTCCTATTTATGTAAATGGCAAGATAAGATACATTATTTCTTTCTTCTCTCTTGATCAGAACGACTTGCCTTATGATTTGCTGCTCAGCCTTCTTATGACCATGAAATATTCTATTGAGCAGCATTTATCCATGCTGGAACGCTGGAGCATTAATCAGATTATGATGGAACAGCTGCCTATTTCTGTTTACTGGATAGGCAAGGATGCTAAAATAAAATATTGCAACGAAAATGGCAGAAAACGTCTTGACGGCAAAGAAGAACTGCAGGATGTTTTTCTGAACTATGAGCATATTCCCATTAAAAAAGCTTTGCAGGGAGTGCCGACACATCGCCGTGAAATTACCTGGATTACTCAGGACCGTACCTATGAAGATATTACTACTGTAATGCCTATCAGAGTCGGCAGCGAAGTGGAAAGTGCGCTGGTTATGTCCATGTCTATTGAGGATTTGAAAACAACTATTGCGCATGCTACCGGTTACAGCTCCAGATACAGTCTTTACAGTATGGTTGGTGAAACAAGTGAATTCCTTGCTTTGCAGCATAAGGCAACACGTATTGCCAGAACTGACCATAATATCTTACTGCAGGGTGAGCCGGGTACAGGAAAACAGCGTCTGGCACATGGTATTCATCAGGCCAGCTCTCGCGCAGCTGCACCGTTAATTGTTGTGAAATGTTCCAACGCTCCTTTGGAGGAACTTGAAGAAGAGTTTTTTGGTTCTATGGACGGAGATCAGCCCATAGCAGGTAAACTGGAACTTTCTCTTGGGGGAACACTGTTCCTGGATGAAGTTGAAAAACTTCCGGTAGAGATGGGTGACAAACTGGCAGATGCTTTAACCTATGGTATTACCAACAAAAAAACCGGCATTAACAAAAAATTTAATGTTCGTGTTATTGCAGCCTGCGATTCTAATCTGAAACGACTGGCTGATAAGGGACTTTTCTCAAGAAAGCTGTATGAGCTCGTTCTTGATACAACTATGCGTGTTCCGCCTCTGCGTGAACGTGTAAAGGATATAGAAGTTATAGCTTCTCATATTCTGGCAGAAATGTCAGCTCAGCATAACCTGTCGCCGAAGAAACTTTCTCAGGAAGCTGTTGGTATGCTGCTCAGCTGCAGCTGGCCCGGTAATATTAAACAGCTGCAGGGAGTTATTGAGCAGGCATTTTTTCATACGCCAGGAAGCATCATCGACGCAGAAAATATTAAGCTTCCCGGTGATAAGACACTGGAAAAATCATGGAAGTATGATAAAAAATCATTTATTGCAGCATGGAAATCCGCCGGTGGTAATATAAGCAAGCTGGCTAATATGCTTGATGTAAGCCGTGTAACGTTGTACAGATATCTGAAAAAATACGGTTTGGGACCTAAGCATAAAGAAGACTGATGAAAAAACTGCTGCATTTTGGTAATGCAGCAGTTTTGTTGTTGTATTGCGGCAGAGTAGTAAGGAGTATTTAATGATTATAGAAAAGCTTAAATCCTTTTATGCAAAAATTCAGGAATTGTGGAATACAAATTATTATTTTTCTTTTTGGTTTATTCCCGGAAACGGTCAGAATATTGCCAAAAAAAATGTAAAAAAGGATCATTTGAAGTATGCTCTAGCCGGTGCCGGAACTGCGTTAGGTATTTTTGTTGGCGGTTTAGGCGTGATGGCGTATATTTCCTATCAGAATTATGTTCAGCAGGATGAACTGAGAGAGTTTCAGCTTACAAAACATGAACAGGAAGAAAAACTTTCCCAAATTGAAAAACTGGCAGAAAAAAATCAGCAGCAGCTGGCTGAAATAGCAGCTTTGGAAGAACAGGTGCGTCAGCATATGGAAAAGGCAGGCGTTAAACTGCCGGAAAAAGCTGATGAAAGCGCTTATGGCGGTAAAGGCGGTCCGTTTGAAGGCGAAGTATCTAAAATGAATATTTTGATGGAGCAGGAGAAGAATATTGATCTTGAACTGCAGGCCCGCAAGGAAAATTTGCAGCAGCTGCTTACTGTGATAAAACGTGAAAATTATCGCAATGAAATGACCCCAAATTTATGGCCGGTAAACAGTTATGATATTACTTCATCTTTTGGCGGCAGAGTTAATCCCTTTGATAATTACAGCAGCGACTGGCATCCCGGCATTGATATTGCTGACTATTATGGTGCGCCTGTTTATGCAAGTGCCTCCGGTATGGTAAGGCAGGCTGGCTGGTATGGTGGTTATGGCAGATATGTAAAGATAGAACATGACTATGGTTATATGACTGCTTACGGACATATGAGCTCTTTGTGTGTGAGAAATGGTGAATATGTAAAAAAAGGTGAAATTATCGGTTATGTAGGCAGCAGTGGCTACAGTACAGGACCACATCTGCATTATGAAGTTATTCAATACGGAAGACAGGTTAATCCGTTACAAGTTACAAAAGGATAGGAATAGGATAAGATGAGACTGAGAAAGAAACCCTGGATTGAAGAGGCGATGAAAGAACTGCAGAACGAATATGTTTATATGCAGGATCTGGAAAAATTTAAAGGCAAATGGCAGGAAATGTTTCCCGGCAAGCGCCTGTGCCTTGAAATTGGCTGTGGCAAAGGCCGATTTACAATAGGCATGGCAGAGCTTAATCCGAATAAAGCATTTATTGGTGTTGAAACCCAGCATGATATTGCGTATTATCCGGCTAAAGCAGCTAAAGACAAAAAACTTGATAATGTAAGAATTATTTGTGCTAATGCAGAAAATCTTACTGACTGGTTTGAACCTGGTGAAATTAAAGAGATTTATCTTAATTTCAGTGACCCATGGCCTAAGGCAAGACACACTAAAAGAAGATTGACACATCGTAATTTTCTTGAGAAGTATAAACAGCTTTTAGGCAAAGGCGGGCATTTGCGCTTTAAAACTGATAACAGAGGTCTTTTTGATTTTTCTGTGGAAGAGTTTAAAGAGTTTGGTCTGGAAATTATTGCACTCAGTTATGATTTGCATAATTCAGAGTATGATAATCCTGTACAGACTGAATATGAGCAGAAATTTAGTGCGTTGGGAACACCAATTAATTTTTGTGAGGTAGTTTTCTAAAAAGTAGGGAATTGGATTGAATAAAATTGTTGAATTACTGAAAAAGCCAGATATGATGATATATTTTCTGGCTATTATACTGATGAGTATAGGTTCCATAAATGTATTAAGTGCCAGTTTTTTAGATGCGGAGGATATGTTTGGAAATGGTTATCATTTCTTCTTTCGTTATCTGATTTTCGGTATATTCAGCTTTTTTGTAATGTGGCTTGTAAGCAGACTTGATTACAGAAAGTTTTTGACGGATAATAGTCTGATGCTATCGTATGGCTTGGTATTGTTACTGTTGATTGCTGTAGACGTTGTGGGCATTACCAATAAAGGTGCTCAGCGCTGGCTGTATCTGGGACCTTTTTCCATTCAGCCTTCAGAACTGGCAAAAGTTGTCGTTATCATGCTTACAGCACGTTTTTTAGGTGATGCAGTCAGTAAAAATAAATCTGTAAGCATGGTTTCCGGTATCGGCAGATTTTGTTTTCTGGCAACACTTCTTTTGGCTGCTCTGGTATATTTGCAGCCTGACCTTGGAACGGCTGCTATTATCGTTGCCTTAATGGTATGTATATATATAATTGCCGGAATTCCGATGAGCCAGGTTTATACTCTGCTTGGACTTGGTATGGCGGGAGCGGTGGCTTTTACCGTTTCTACGCCTTATCGCATGGAGCGCATAAAAGTATGGTTTGATCCGTGGCTGGATGAGATGGGCGCAGGCTACCAGATGGTTTTGTCTCTTCTGACTATTGGCAGCGGAGGACTTACAGGAACAGACTGGGGTCAGGGAAGCGGAAAGTATTTATATCTGCCGGAGGCTCATACAGATTTTGCCTTTGCGGTTTATTGTCAGGAAAATGGCTTTTTAGGAGCCTTGCTGCTGATAGTTTTATTTTCGCTTTTGTGCATTGCCATGATTAGAATTGCTTTAACCACAAAAGACAAGCGTGGTTTTTTACTGGTTTGCGGCATAACATTTTTAATTGCAGGACAAGCTTTTGCCAATATGGCTATGGTTTGCGGTGTTTTTCCGGTTATCGGCGTTCCGCTGGTTTTTATAAGTTATGGCGGAACATCCATGCTGATATCGCTGATTTCCATAGGTATGGTGCTTTCTGTGTACAGAATGGAAGAAAAGCGAAGAAAGCTGGAAGAACAAAGTCAGCCACAGGACAGACGAAATGACTTTAGAGTGATTAACAGGAGGGAATGGAAATGAGACACTCTTCTGTTGCCAATCACAGAAAAAGATATGTTCTTTTGTGTGGTGTTATTTTTGCACTGGCGCTGGTTGTTGTGTGCAGATTAGCCTGGCTGCAGCTGGTTCGTGGAAGTGAGCTGCAGGAAAGGGCGGCTGATAAGCTTACAGCGCATATCACTCAGAAAAATCCTCGCGGAAAGATTGTTGACCGTGACGGTGAGGAGCTTGCAGTCAGTATTATGACCGGCAGTCTTTATGTAGATCCGCTGAATATGAAGGATGAAAAAGGTACCTCGCCACAGCGTGATGTAAGACGCTTAGCTGCTGATTTATTGGGTTCTGTTTTGAAAATGGATGCAGAAAAGCTTTATAAGGATTTTAACGAGCCTGTTCACTTTATGTATCTTAAGCGAACCATGGATCCCAAAGAGGCTGCTGCCGTGCGGGAAATTATCAGGGAAAATAAACTTCCGGGAATCCATTTTTTACAGGAAAGCAAGCGCTATTATACGAAAAAAAGAGCTGCTGCCCAGGTTATTGGTTTTGTAGGAACCGATGACAAGGGGTTAAGTGGCATTGAACTTGAGCTTGATGATATCTTGCGGGGTAAGGATACTGAATATAAGGCTTTTTTTGACACAGCCGGCAATCAGATTCTGGGCAAGGAATATCAGCGCGGCGAGCGAAAAAGTAATCTTTCTACCGTGTACCTTACTTTAGACAGTAAAATGCAGTATGTTCTGGAAGATGCCATGGATGATGCTATTGCCAGAACTAAGGCTAAAGGTGCTGCTGCCATTATTATGGACCCTTATACTGGTGAGATACTGGGCATGGCCAGCAGACCGACTTTTGATCCTAATGAGTTTTGGAAAGCGCCTTCTGCTAACTGGAGCAATAAGGCTGTTTCCATGATTTATGAACCTGGTTCGGTATTTAAACCGATAGTTGGCTGCATGGGATTGACAGAAGGTCTTATTACACCAAATACAATGATTCAGGATAATGGCAGTATTAAAATTGCCGACAGAATTATTCATAACTGGGACGGAGAGGGCATGGGTCTTATTCCTTTCTCAGAAGTAATTAAGTTCTCCATTAATACTGGTATGGTGCAGCTTGGTATGGAGCTTGGAGCTTATAAGCTGATAAGCTACAGTGAGAAATTTGGCTTTGGCTCTCCTACCGGAGTTGATTTGCCAGGTGAAGAATATGGCATTTTATATGATCCAAAAAACATGTATGACCCTGATATTGCCACCATGGCTATAGGACAGGGTATTGCTGTTACGCCATTGCAGATGCTGAGAGCAATTTGTGCTATTGCCAATGGAGGAGATCTGCTGCAGCCATATATTGTGAAAAAAATGGTTGATGCTGATGGCAATATTATCAAAGAAGGACAGAAAAAAATTGTTCGCAGAGTGCTCACTGAACAGGTAGCAAGTCAGATGCGCATGATGATGGAAAAAGTTGTCAGTGAGGGCGGCGGTAAACCTGCAGCTATTAAGGGATATCGTATTGCCGGCAAAACCGGTACAGCTGAAAAACTGGCTGAAGGCGGCGGTTATGCTGCCGGTGAATATATAGCTTCATTTGTGGGCTTTGTACCTGCAGATAAACCTAAATATGCTATGCTTGTTATGCTTGATACACCGCAGGGGGCTTTTTATGGTTCTCAGGTATCAGCGCCTATTTTCAGAGATACGCTGCAGCAGATTCTTGTTGCCAAAGGCATTCAGCCAAGCAGCAGCGAAGGACTGCCTTCCTTTAATGAGGCTGGCGTAACTTCCGGCAAGGACATGACTAAAGTAAAAGTTCTGCCTAAACCTGTAGTAGAAGCTAACGGAAAAATAAAACTTCCTGATTTTACAGGATATGATATGCGCAAGGCTGCAGATGTTCTTGAAGAAGCTGGTCTGCGCCTGCATCCGTTTGGCAGCGGCAAGGCTTATCAGCAAAATCCGGCTCCCGGAAAAGAAGTTGATAAGGGAACTACTGTAAAGATTTGGTTTAAGTAAGAAGAAATATTATCAACATAGCAGGAACTTTACATTGCGGTAAAGAAGTAGTAATAGCTAGTTTTTATTTTTGGAGGAGGGTATCTATGTTATCTGATATTGAAATTGCTCAACAGGCGAAAATGCTTAAAATTGTCGATGTAGCTGAAAAGCTGGGCATCAGCGAAGACTATATTGAAATGTATGGTCGCTACAAGGCAAAATTATCCATGGATTTAATTCGCAGTCTGGAAAATAAAAAAGCAGGCAAGCTTATACTTGTTACTGCTATTACTCCTACTCCGGCCGGAGAGGGTAAATCTACTACTACTGTTGGTCTGGCTCAGGGCTTGGCAAAACTTGATAAAAAAGTTATTGTTGCTTTGCGCGAACCATCTCTTGGTCCATGCATGGGTATTAAAGGCGGTGCTGCAGGAGGCGGTTATTCTCAGGTAGTGCCTATGGAAGATATCAACCTGCACTTTACAGGCGATTTCCATGCTATAACTTCTGCGCATATGCTGCTCAGTGCTATGCTTGATAATCATATTCAGCAGGGCAATGCTTTAAATATCGACCCCAGACGCATTGTCTGGAAACGTGTTGTTGACATGAACGATCGTGAGCTGCGCAATATTGTTGTTGGTTTAGGTGGCAAAGCTCATGGCGTACCCCGTCAGGATGGATTTGATATTACCGTAGCTTCTGAGGTTATGGCTATTTTATGCCTGGCTAATGACCTGAAAGATTTAAAAGAACGTTTGAGCAAGATTATTGTTGCTTATGATTATAATGGTCAGCCTGTTACCGCAGGACAGATTAAAGCTCACGGAGCAATGGCAGCTTTGCTGAAAGATGCTATTAAACCTAACCTGGTTCAGACTTTGGAAAATGTTCCGGCAATTATTCATGGCGGTCCGTTTGCAAATATTGCTCATGGCTGCAACAGTGTCATGGCAACTAAAACTGCAATGAAACTTGCTGATTATACAATTACTGAAGCTGGCTTTGGTGCTGACCTTGGTGCAGAAAAATTCTTTGATATTAAATGCCGTTATGCAGGTTTGAAACCTGATGCGGTAGTAATTGTTGCTACTGTACGTGCCTTAAAGATGCATGGTGGTGTACCTAAAACAGAACTGGCAGTACCTAATGTGGAAGCTGTGAAAAAAGGTATTGTAAATCTGGAAAAACATATCGAAAATGTGAAGAAATTTGGTGTACCGCTGGTAGTTGCTATTAACATTTTTGCTCAGGATACTCCTGAAGAGCTGGAAGCAATACGTGAACACTGTGCTAAACATGGCGTTAATGTAGCATTATCCGACGTATTTGCCCGCGGCGGAGAAGGCGGTATTGAACTTGCTAAGGAAGTTGCTGCTTTGGCAGAAAGCGGCACAGCTGATTTCAAACCTTTGTATGCAAGCGAACTTTCCCTGAAAGAAAAAATTGAAACAATCGCTAAAGAAATTTATGGCGCTGACGGTGTAAACTACAGCAAGGATGCAGATAAAGCTTTGAAAGAATTTGAAGCTTTAGGTTATGGTAATTTGCCTGTATGTATGGCAAAAACCCAGTATTCCTTCTCTGATGATCAGACTTTGCTTGGCCGTCCCAGCGGTTTTAATATTACAATTAAAAATTGCCGTATTGCCGCAGGTGCAGGATTTATTGTTGTTCTGACCGGTGATATCATGACTATGCCTGGTTTGCCGAAGGTTCCGGCTGCAGAAAAAATCGATGTCAGTGATGAAGGCGTAATCAGCGGCTTATTCTAAGGAGATAATAAATGGAAGCTCTTTTAATGAAGGGAAAACCGGTTGCCGATGCTTACAGAGAAACTATCAGCAAAAGAGTTGCTGAAGCAAAGGAAGCTGGCAATAAGGTTACTCTTGTTATTGTTCTTGTAGGTAATGATCCTGCATCTCATGTATATAAAGACAGACTGGTAAAACTTACTGAAAGTCTTGGCGCGGAAGCTAAAGTTGTAGAGATGCCGGAAGAAACTTCTGAAGCAGAAGTTATTGAAGCTATTAAGAAAATGAACAGAAACAGATATATTACCGGCATTCTGCCGATGATGCCTATGCCGAAGCACATTAACAGCGATGCCATAGGCGCTGCTGTTACTGCCAGCAAAGATGTAGATTGCCTTAACACAACTAATGTAGGCAATCTGTATCTGGGAAGAAGTCATTGGGCTCCCTGCACTGCCAGAGCCTGCATGGCTGCTCTCGAATATTATAATATTGAGCTGGAAGGTAAAAATGCCGTTGTTATCGGCAGAAGTAATGTTATCGGTAAGCCAGTTGCAAATCTTCTTTTGCAGAAAAATGCAACTGTTACTGTTTGCCATTCCAGAACTAAAAATATTGCTGAGATTACCAAGAATGCGGATATTATTATTGCTGCTGTAGGTAAGGCAGGATTTGTGACTCCGGAAATGGTGAAGCCTGGTGCTGTGGTTGTTGACGTTGGCATTAATTCCGTTGACGGAAAAATAGTAGGTGATGTGGATCCGGCTGTTGCTGAAAAAGCTTCGGCAATGACACCTGTACCGGGAGGCATTGGTGTTATCAGCAATATGATGGTAATGGATTGCCTTACTTCAGGAAAATAGGGAGTATTTATGTTAAAAGTATTTTGGCTTTTTATGCTTATTGCTTTTACAACATTAATATTTTTGAATTCTTCTTTGCCGATGTCTGAATCAGGAAAAATGAGCGGAGAACTGGCTGACTGTATTTATGGTTTCTGTTCTGCAGCCGGTATTGATGCTGGTCCTGATTTGGAGCATCAGCTGCGCAAGACAGCGCATTTTTGTGGTTTTGCCTTGCAGGGACTGCTTTTGTGGAAGGTTTTTACTGCCTTTCATGTACGCAGTTATACGGCAAACGGGTATATATTTTTCCTTGGTTTGCTGACTGCGGTTGTTGATGAATATATTCAGAGTTTTGCCTATGGAAGGAATGCTTCTGTAAATGATGTTTTGCTTGATTTCAGCGGCATTTTTACCATGTGGCTGGCCTGCCGCGTCTGGCAATGGAGCCGTCATTAAAAAACACTGCTTTCTGTATTCAGAAAGCAGTGTTTTTATGTTACAAAAATTATATTTTTGCGAAACAGATGAAAAAAAGCTGTAATTTTACATTGTTGCATTGACCGAAAAAACTTTGAATGATATACTCGAAAATAGTATTTTATATATAATGTGAGGCAACGATTATGGAAGAAAATAAGGATAAGATTCCTCAGTTAACAGAAATAGAGCCGATGCAGGATGGGTACAGATGGGTAGCCATAACTGCCATGCTGCTGGCTATAGGTATTATTTTGCATACAGTAAGTCCTAATATCGGTGGTGTAACCCCTAACTGGACCATTGCAATGTATGCAATAGTTATCAATTTGACCAACCCGAAATTATCTCAGGCTATAGGTATTGGTTTTATTGCCGGGCTTACTCTGGTACCGTCATCAAAATCTGCATTTCCATTAGGTAATCTGGCCAGTGAAATTACCGGAGCTACTGTGTGCTGTATTTTGGTAAAGGCCATGCTGGCTGCAGGTATGAAAAACTGGAAATTACGTCCTTTGGTAACAGGTTTTCTGGCAACTATTGCCAGCGGCGGATTGTTTACTTTTATTTTAAAAGTTGTACTGGGACTGCCTTTAAGCGTATGGATTTATGCCATGCTGCCCATAGTAGCCATAGTGGGATTGTTAAACGGACTGATTACTTTCTTTTTATATGCTCCCGTCAGAAAGCTGTTTTTTGTACAGGAGGATGAAGATTAATGGAAAATGTTATTCAACTGGAAAATTTTTATTTTGCTTATAAAAAATCTGATCTTGTTTTAAAGAATATTAATATTAATATTAAAAAAGGAAGCTTTACCATGCTTGCCGGTCCCAGCGGAGCAGGAAAAACAACTCTCTGCAAAGCTATGACAGGCATTGTGCCCTATTATATGGGCGGAAGATACAGTGGTGAGGTAAAAGTACTTGGCGAATCCACTAAAGGCAAAAGAGTATCCGATATCGCCATGCGTGTCGGCTTTATTATGGAAGATTATGAAAGTCAGCTGGTTTCACTGACTGCCGGAGAGGAAGTTGCTTTCAGCCTTTTAAATCATGGTTTTTCACCGGCAGAGGTTGAGCAGAGAACAAGAAAAGCACTGGAAGATGTCGGTCTGCCGGGCAGAGAGAGCTATCAGCTGGATGAACTCAGCGGCGGACAAAGACAAAGACTTCTTTTGGCAGCTACTTTGGCAGTACATCCGGAAATTATTGTTTTGGATGAGCCTGTGTCTGCTATGGATCCTGATGGTGCTATTTCTCTTTACAAACTTGTTTATGATATTCACAAAATGTATGGTACAACCATTGTGGTAGTAGAGCATCGTACTGATTATCTGCTGCCGTATATTACTGACCTTGTTGCCTTAAAGGATGGTGAAGTTGTTGCCAGTGACAGCTTTGAGATCGCTGCGCCGAAAATGTATGCCGATCCGCAGCTGCGTTGTCTGCTGCCTTCTTTGTGGCAGGTTAAGCTTGGTCTGGAAGACAGATTTGATATCAGACTTGGCAATTGGCGTTGTGAGCAGGATGCGCTGACAGATCTGCGTGCTTTTGGTTTTCAAAGGAGGGCTGACTTATGATAGAAGCTAAAGAGGTTAATTTTGCTTATACCCGCGGGCAGCCTGTTATTAATGATATGGACATAAAAATTAATGCCGGTGAATTTGTGGCTTTGCTTGGTCATAACGGCAGCGGCAAGACCACCTTAAGCAGACTGTTTATGGCTCTGTGTCATCCGCGCAGCGGGCAGATTTTAATTGACGGCGAAGATATTGTAAAAAAAGAGCCTGCTGATTTGGCAGATAAGATAGGCTATGTTTTCCAGAATCCTGATTTGCAGATTTTGGAAGATACTGTTTTTGATGAGGTAGCTTATGGACCAAGAGCTAAAAAGCTGACAGAAGAAACTATTAACAGACAGGTTAATGAAGCTTTGGAAGCAATGGGACTTACTGAACTTAAAAATGAATATCCACGCCTGCTTTCTTTTGGACAAAAGAGAAGACTTGGTGTAGCTGCAGCTTTGGCTTTAAATCCGCGAATTTTGATTTTGGACGAAATTACCAATGGTCAGGATGCTCTGGAAAAAGAGCGCATGATGGAATATCTGCAGGCGATTAATGAAAAACGCGGTATGACTATTGTGCTGATTTCTCATGATATGGAAATAGTGCGCAGATATGCGCAGCGAGTTATTGTTCTGCATCATGGAACGCTGGCCTTTGATGGCACTCCCAAAGAGCTTTTTGATGGAACAAAGCCTGTAGAGCGTTGGGGACTGCATAAGCCGGTAGTTGCTTCTCTTGCAGCAGATTTTGATATGGATGCTGCGTTGGCGGAAGATTTTTGTAATGGCCTGGAGAGAAAAGTAGGTGAAATGCGATGAAATTAACTGCTTTTACACAAATTATTGTCACTCTGGCAGTAACAGCGTGGGTTTTTATTTTGCCGGTGGAGGCTGTTGCTACGATTCTGGTAATAGAACTGGCACTGCTTTTGTATATTAAACACGATAAAATGACCATGGCTGCCATTGGTGGACTGGCCGTTTTTACAGGTACGATGGTCTTATTGCAGCTGCTTTTTGGCACACCTTTGCAGCAGTCCTTAATAGGCGGTTTGCGCATGCTGGTAATGACTATGGCCTTTTTGTGCATGCTGGCTGCAACAAGAATTCAGGATATTGCCAAAGCGCTGGTTGACAGATTCAGACTTCCCTGCGAGTATGCTTTCATGCTTACCACAGCACTGCGTTTTGTGCCTAATTTTCTGACTGACAGTGCGATTACACTGGATGCACAAAGCTGCCGCGGGTATTCTAACAGAGGCAATATTATTAAAAGATTTCTGGCGTATCTTGTAGTAATCAGACCTCTTGTTATGCGCGCTGTTGCAAAATCAGAAACTTTGGCTCTCAGTATGGAGCTGAAAGGTTTTGGCGGAAACACTTATAAAAATTCTCCGTCTGAGCCGCTGAGATTTGCTGATTATTTTGTTCTTTGCATAGTTGTAATTTTGAGTACATATCCTTTCTGGATTGGCAGAATATAAAAAGAGCACCTCGCTTGAAGCGGGGCGCTCTTTTTTAGTTTTTAGTTATTGTATACGGGGCAGTCAGCAGGGGGATTGTGACGGAAATGATGTCCTTTGTGATGATGGCCTCCTGCTTTTACAGCTGCACGCTGCTCAGGAGTCATATTCTGCCATTGCTCACGGCTTTTATCCCTGTTTTCTCTTTGGGCAGTTATAAATTTTTCTACCTCCTGACGCTGTTCGGGAGAAAGTTTTTCCATAGCAGCTTCTCTTTCCTTATCGCGTTGTGCGCGCCATTCTTCTCTTGCTTTCTGGCGTTCTTCAGGAGTCATGTTCTGCCATTGTTCACGTTGTTCCTGACGCTGTTTAATCTGTTCATCAGTGAGGGGGGCGCGTCTCATAGATTTACGCATGTGATGACCATATTGCGGGCAGTCAGGATCATTATTGCAATGGAGAATTGCTGCTGTACGTTCAGCCATTGTTGGTTTTGCAGGTTCATCTGCAGCAAATGCCGCATTGGCACATAACGCTGTTAAAACGGCTCCTGCCAGTAATGCTTTTTTGAAATTGATCTTCATATTTATCACTCCTTGTATTGTATTTCCTTTTGTTGAGTTTATTATAAAATTAAAATATGGCAAAATAATGTTTTTTTATAAAAAATCTCTTTGAACAATATTTTGCCATATTTTTTTATTATATTTATAATGGAGGTAAGAGTAAGCAAAAGAGGTGTATTTGCATGGGTAAAATTTTAATAGTTGATGATAATAAACAAATTACTTCAATTCTTTCCGGTTACGCACAAAAAGAAGGGCTGGAACCGATTGTTGCTTTAGATGGAAAAGAAGCTTTGGATATGTACGCCAGATATGCTGATGAAATTGTAATGATTTTGCTGGATGTAATGATGCCTGAAATAGATGGTTTTGAAGTGTGCAAAAGAATACGCAGAGAGTCAATGGTTCCCATCATTATGGTAACTGCCAGAGGTGAGGATTATGATAAAATAATGGGACTTGATATCGGTGCGGATGACTATGTACTTAAACCTTTTTCTGCCAATGAGGTAATGGCAAGGGTGAGAGCTGTTTTGCGCAGATTGGGAGGCAATGAACCTAAAAAGCAGAATATATACGCAGTCAGCAATTTATCTATTGATATTGATCAGTATAAAGTAAAAATAGATAACCAGGAGGTTGCCCTGACAAAAAAAGAAGTAGAGCTTTTGTGGACGCTGGCGAAAAACAGTACCAAGGTATTCAGCAGGGACAATCTGCTGGACAGTATCTGGGGCTATGATTATTTTGGCGACAGCCGTACAGTTGATTCACATATTAAAAGAATGCGTGCCAAACTTGATAAATACGCGCATGATAACTGGGAGATTAAAACTATCTGGGGTGTTGGGTATAAATTTGAGGAGAAATAGCTATGAAAAATAGGATAGCATGGAAACTTACTGCATATTTTGCTGTAGTTTTACTGATTTTTGCTGTTGGAGTGGGATTGTCTTTTGCCCATTTTTTTAAGCAGCATACTATTGATATTAAGAAAAAAGAAATGCAGGTTCGTGCAGTGAAAATTTCCGAAGTTATTCGCGATAATATGCATTATCTGGAAAACAGATATGGTAACAGTATTTCCAACAGCAGGTTTATTCAGTATCTTGATAATGTTACTATGGAAGATGTCTGGGTTGTAGATTTAGACAGAAATCTTAATGTGGCTCATTCTTCAGAAAATATCAGAGGGCATCACAGAAAACTGATGAAGGACAGCCCGAGAGCTGCTTATAACGCTCTGACTGATTCTGCCAAAGAACATATTGATGAGGTATTTGCCGGAAAATCCTTTACTATTGAGGAATTTAATCCTGTCTTGGAGGATGTTGTTGTTACTGTAGGTGTGCCTGTTTATGACTGGAACGGAAATATAAAGGCTGTTGTTCTTTTGAATTCTTCAGTTGACGGCATGCGTGATGCGGCTTGGGAAGGTATACGTATTTTAATTATCAGCAGTGTGCTGGCACTGGTTCTTGTATTTGTTTTAAGTATTATTTTTTCACTGCATTTTACCAAACCGCTAAACATAATGAAGGGTATTGCAGAACGGCTTGCTGATAAAGATTATCAGGCTAAATGCAATCTGCAAAGAAATGATGAAATAGGCGACCTGGCAAATACACTTGATGTGCTGGCTGAAAGGCTGCAGCTGGCTGATGAGGAACGGCAGAAGCTGGAAAATCTGCGCCGGGAGTTTATTGCCAATATTTCTCACGAATTGCGTACACCGGTTACTGTTATCCGCGGCAGTCTGGAGGCTTTGCTGGATGGTGTTATTGATAATCCGGAGGATATTAAGCATTATAATCAGCAGATGCTTAGTGAAAGTATTTTTCTGCAGCGCCTGATAAATGATCTGCTTGACTTGTCTAGACTGCAGAATACTGATTTTCCTATTGAAAAAGAGCCGCTTAATTTTTGTGATGTAGTGCAGGATGCAGTACGCAGCAGCAGGCAGCTGGGAGCTGAAAAAAATCTGCAGATTAATGCTGAACTGGATACTGATGTGTACGTTATTAATGGTGATTATGGCAGACTGCGTCAGATGCTGATGGTTTTTCTGCATAACAGTATTAAATTTTCCCCGGAAGATGCTTCAATAGATATTGCATTGAAGGATAATATTCTTACTATTACAGATTACGGCTGCGGCATGAAAAAAGAAGACCTTGCTCATGCATTTGAGAGATTTTATAAAGCAAGAAATGAAAAAAATAAATCCGGCAGCGGTCTTGGGCTGGCAATAGCTAAACAGATTGCTTTAAGGCACAATATGGAGCTTATGTTGGACAGTGAGGAAAATAAATTTACTAAAATAACTGTCGTATTACCGCAAAAGCAGGATTTGGAGTGAAGAGTTAATGAATAAATACGGTTGTAAAAATATGAACGTCGTTATCAGCGGCGGAACCTCAGGAATAGGTCTGGCGACGGCAGAGGTCATGGCTGCAGATGGTGCTCAGGTTTACCTTCTTGGACGCAGCGAAGTAAAAGGCAGTGCGGCAGTTGAGCAGATATTGAAAAAAACTGGCAGACAGGTGCACTTCATTTCCTGTAATGTGGCAGATGCAAATGAATGTGCTCTTGCTCTGGCGGCAGTAAACAGCAAAATTGATATTGTCATAACTTCTGCTGGTATTTATAAAGAAGAAAGGCTGGAAAATATAACTGCAGAAAGTTACGATGAAATTTTTTCGGTAAATGTTAAGGGGACGATGAACGTTATTAAAAGTGCTCTGCAATATATGCAGGGAAATGGCAGTGTTGTTACTGTTGCCTCTGATGCAGGTATAAGCGGTAATTACGGCTGCCCGGTTTACTGTGCATCAAAAGGAGCGGTTGTTGCTTTGACAAGAGCCCTGGCCCTTGATCTGGCGCCTGGCATTCGTGTAAACTGCATCTGCCCTGCTGATGTGGATACACCTCTTGTTCAAAAACAGCTTGAAGAATGCAACGGAGGGTATACTTTAGCAGACATGGCAGAAGCATATCCCTTATTGCGTATTGGCAAAGCGTATGAAATTGCTCATGTAATATGTTCTGTAGCATCTCCGTACAACAGCTTTATGACGGGAAGCATTATTCCTGTTGACGGAGGGTTAACAGCTAAATAAAAATAAAAAAGTCCTGCATTTTTTTGCAGGACTTTTTATGTTTATTTAGGTTTGAAACAGTGTTATAATAGTAGTCTGTTGATATATATTTTTTGGGGGGCAACTAATATGGAAAAAGATTTACCGATAGGAGTAATTGATTCGGGTGTGGGAGGTTTATCTGTTTTAAAATGTCTTAAAAGCGCCTTACCGCAGGAACATTTTGTGTATATAGGAGATACTGCAAGAACTCCTTATGGCTCAAGAGATGAGCAGGAAGTACGTGCTTTTGTAGAAGAAATGCTGTGCTGGCTTGATAAACAGAATATAAAGCTGGCTGTCATTGCCTGCAATACAATTACAGTACTTGGTATAGACAGTCTGCAAAAGCAGCATAAATTTCAGCTTGTAGGAATGTCTAAAGGAGAAAATCTTCTGGTAAAAACTTCAAAAAATAAAAAAGTAGGTGTTTTGGCTACACCGTTTACCATTAAAAGCGAAGCTCATAAAAAAGCTATTTTGGCATGTGATGCCGGAATGCAAGTTTATACTCAGGCTTGTCCTAAATTTGTTCCGCTGATTGAAAATGAGATATTGTCAGGTAATGAGGTAAGTGAAGCAGTAAATGAATACACTCAGATAATGAAAGATAGTGGTGTTGATACTGTAATTTTATCCTGTACTCATTATCCGTTTTTAAGACCTGAAATTGAAAAAAGCTTTGGCGAAAGTATAACTGTTATTGATCCGGCTGAAGAAACCGCAGCAATTGCCAAAAATATTCTGGCAGAGCAGAATATGCTGAATACTTCAGGTAATGGCAGCTGCAAAATATGCTGCACCGCGGATCTGGAAAAAGTTAAAAGGCTGTCTGCATACATGGGTGTGGCAGAAAATACACTGTTTGAACAGGTCAGTCTGCAGTAAGAGCAGTTTTTTTATTTATTTAATTTGCTGAAAAATGCAGGATTTTAGAGATTTTTGTCTAATACCTAAAGAAATGATTTAAGAAGGTTGGAAGGATACTTAATAATTTCATAAGAAAAGCAGATACCGATTTTGCGTAGCAGTAAAATCGGTATCTATGCTTGCACAAAATATTTTATAAATGGAGAAGGGTGGTAACCGTGGAAAAAGAGTGTATATTGAAAGATAAGAGAATTGTCGGGTCACCTGCAGTACATCTGATAAGTATGATAATTATGCTGTTTGCTTTTTGGCTGGCGCTGACAGGAAAAGTGACTGTTAAGTTTCTTATATACGGCATTATAACCAGTGTGGCAGCTGCATGGGTTACCTATCCCTTATTGCTTGTCAGCAATAAAGATAACAGCAGGCGTTATTTTGTTTTTGGCGTGCCTGTTTTTAAATTTATAGGATATTCTGGCTGGCTTTTGTGGCAGCTGATTCTTGCCAATATTGATGTAGCCAGAGCAACTACCGGACAAAATCTTAATATCAATCCAAGAATTATACGTTTTAGATTTACAGCGGATAATCCTATGGCGTATGTTGTTCTTGCCAATTCTATTACTCTTACTCCGGGAACAGTAACTCTTAATGTTACAGATGATGGACTTTATGAGATTCACGCTCTAACAGATGGTGCTGCAGACGGTGTTTTATGCGGAGAGATGCAAAAAAGAGTAGCAGAACTGTTTAATGAAAAGCTGGATTTTGCTGTAGTGGAAGAGGAGAATAAATCATGAATGTGATTTTTATAATTCTGGTTGTGTCCATTATCTTTGTTATAGCCATGATGCTGGAGAGAGTTTTTCAGGGTCCGACTATTTACGACAGAATGAATGGACTGGGTGTTATTGGCGCAGATACTATTTTGCTTTTGGTGCTTTTTGGTTACCTTGATAACAGACCTGACATGTATGTTGATATTGCCTTGTCATATGCAATGCTGGGATTTGTAGGTTCAGTAATAATTGCCAAATATTTAGGAGGTAAAAACATATGATTTTTGATTTTACCACCAGAGAATTTATAGCAGCGCTTTTTGTGCTGGGCGGAGCAGTTTTTTTTGCTGCGTCTGCTGTAGGTATGATGCGTCTGCCTGATTTTTACAGCAGAATACATGCTTCCGGCAACAGCGAAACTTTGGGAAGTATGCTGGCGTTTATTGGACTTATTATTTATGAAGGTGCTACCCTTACTTCCCTGAAGATGGTTCTTGTATTTCTGATTGTATTTCTGGCAAATCCTATAGGATCGCATATTTTAGGCAAGGCTGCCTACAAATCAGGTCACAAGGTATGGACGTTAAAAGATTTGAAAAAGGAGGACAATCAAGATGCAGATATACATCATTGAAGCTGTTTTATTGGTTTTCCTGATTCTTATTGCCGGTGCGGTAATTTTCTGTAAAGATATTTTAAGTGCGGCTGTTATCTATGGTGCTTTCAGTTTCTGCGCCGTATTGCTCTATCTGATGATGGGTGCTCCTGACGTTGCTTTTACAGAAGCTGTAATCGGTACAATTTCTACTATCTTCTTTGTAGCTTCATTGAAGAAAATTGATAGGTGGTGTAAATAATGCGTGGTCTGGTTGCTGTTTTGTTAGCGGTTATTACCGCCATGTTTTGCACCTTTGTAACGTATCTGCCGGAAATAGGCAGCAGCAATACTGCTCCTAATCAGCACGTTACTCCTGCATATATTTCCAAAAGTGCAGAGCAGACAGGTTCTCCCAATATTGTAACCGGCGTTATTATAGACTACAGAGGATTTGATACCATGTGGGAAACATCTGTAATGTTTATTGCCGGTCTTACCACTGTGCTGCTTTTGACAAATAATCCGGTAGGAAGAAGACCGGAAGAGAAAAAGGATGATTCTGACGAAGGGGAGGCTATAAAATGAAAGGTCCCTTTGGTGGCTTAATATTAAGCACGGCATTTAGAATTTTAGTTCCTTTTACGATAGTATATGGTGTTTATGTACTTTGCTTTGGTGAATATTCTCCAGGCGGCGGCTTTCAGGCAGGTGCATTATTATCTGTTGGCGTACTGCTTTCCAGAATGATTTTAGGTGCTGACGCCAAGTTTAATGTTTCCGTCAATAATTCCATAGTGCTTGCAGGTGTTGGTACATTTATCTACGCCTTTACAGGCTGGCTGACTCTTTTTGGCGGAGGAAGATTTTTGGAGTATGATTATTTCCCTATAAGAATGGAACATTTGAATGAAATGCATGCTACATCGATTTTTATCATTGAAATTGGCGTAACCATGTGTGTTATGATGACAATTATCAATCTTATGGATGCAATCATAAGAAGGGGAGATGAGTGAGATGGAAGTACTGAATGAGTTTTTAAAAACCAAAGGAATCTATTCCCTCGTTATGATTTTATTTTTCCTTGGTGTTTATGGTATGGTTTTAAGCAAAAACTATATGAAGAAACTGATGGCTATGAATATTATGCAGGTAGCTGTTATATTCTTCTATTTGTGTTTTGCTCAGAAAGATGGCGGTATGATTCCTATTTTAAATGGTGTTACTACCAATCCTGATGCCTATATAAATCCTCTGCCCCACGGACTGATGCTGACGGCTATTGTTGTTAGTCTTGGTACTACAGGCGTAGCCATTGCTCTTTTGATGCGTATTAAGGAAATCTATGGTTCTGTTGAGGAAGTAGAGGTTCTGAGGAGGGCAAGCAAATGATGCAGCACGCTCCTGTTCTGATTGTGTTGCTGCCAGTTACGGCAGCTCTCTTATGTATGCTGTTTAGCCGCATAAGCAAACATCTTGGCTCATGGCTGGTAATAGCATCTATTTTCGGTTCTTTACTGTGTTCCATAAGTGTTCTCAAAGAAAGCCTGAGTAACGGCGGCGAAGCAGTAAGATACTGGATGGGCGGCTGGCAGCCACCTGTAGGTATCGAATTTTCTATTGATCCTTTAAGTGGAATACTGGCTGTTTTAATTACTTTTATTTCTCTGCTTGTTTCTATTTACAGCCGTCCTTTTGTAAAAGATGAGGACTGGCTGCATGTAGGCGGCTACTACACATTATTTGGCCTTTTAACAGTAGGTATGTGTGGTATGGTCATCACAGGCGACGTATTTAATCTTTATGTATATCTTGAGATAATGTCCTTATCAGGTTACGGACTTATTGCTCTGGGCGGCAAAAAATCCATGCTGGCAGCGTTCAGATATCTGCTTATTGGCACTATTGGTGCTTCGCTTTATCTGCTGGGTGTTGCCTACATGTATGCTATGACCGGTTCTTTGAACATGGCAGATATAGCTGAAAGAATTGCGCCTTTTGTTAATTCTCCGCTCTTTGCTTTGGCTGTGGGCTGTTTTGTTATTGGCTTTGGTATCAAAATGGCTCTGTTTCCGCTGCATGGATGGCAGCCCGATGCTTATACCTATGCTCATCCTGGTGCAGCTGCTCTGATTGCCGGTATAATGAGTAAAATACCTTCTTATGCAATGATAAGATTTTTATTTTATATGTTTAAGGTAGATAATCCGGTTATCAACAGTGCGCTTAATGTTCTTGGAATAATGGGTGTTGCAGGTATTCTGATCGGTTCTGTCATGGCAATGGCTCAGTACGATTTCCGTCGTATGCTGGCTTATTCCAGTGTTGCGCAGATTGGCTATATTGCTATTGGTCTTGCTATGGGCAATCTGTACGGATTCATTGGTGCAGTATTGCATATAGTTAACCATGCTTTTATGAAATGCGCGCTGTTTTTTGTAATAGGCGGAATAGAGTATCGTTTTGGTGAGGTTAATCTTTACCGGCTTGGCGGTCTTAATAAAAAGATGACTTTGAGCACCATAACCGTAACACTGGCTGCATTATCAATGATTGGCCTTCCGCCGACAGCGGGATTTTTCAGCAAATGGTATTTGCTCCTTGGTGCATATACAGGACAGCAGTATTTTTATATAGCTGTTCTGGTAATCAGCAGTTTGCTGAATGCAATTTACTTCTTCCGTATTCTGGAGCAGCTTTTCGTTCAGAGAGAAGCTTCTCTGACAGAGGTACACAGACATAAGGGCAAACTTGGATTACCTGCTGAAATGGCTTTTCCTATTATCATCGTAGGCATTGGTATTCTTGCTTTGGGATTCTACAGTGTAGATATAGTTACGGATATTATTAAACTTGGATTGCCGGAGGTGTTTCTGAGATGACTATAATTGACTACAGACCATTTCTGGCGGTTGCCATTCCTTTTATTGCTGCAATATTTATTGCATTCAGCCGTAAATATCCTAATGTTCGTGAAACATGGAGCGTTATTGCTTCAGTATTGATGTTTGGCACTATTGTTTCCATGGTTTCCGGAGTTTTGGATGGAAACTATTATGTGTGGAACATTTGCCAGATTACAGATACCGTAAATCTGGAACTTAAGACTGATCCGGCGGGTATGTTATTTGCAACTTTGGCGGCTTTGCTGTGGATACCTATTAACTTTTATTCAATAGGTTATATGCGCTGTAATAAAGAAAAAGAGCAGACTGGTTACTTTGCTGCGTTTGCAATTTGCATGTGTGCGGTTATGGGTATTGCCATGGCCTCCAATCTGCTGACATTCTTTATCTTCTATGAAATTCTTACTCTGGCAAGTTATCCTCTGGTTTTGCATAAACGCAATGAGGAAGCTTTGCTTGCCAGCCGTAAATACCTCATTTACACATTGATTTCCGGACAGCTTTTCTTAGCAGGTGTTGTTGCAGTTTACTGCATAGCCGGAACAATGGATTTTACAGCAGGTGGTTTTTTAACTCAGGATATGGCTCCTGCATGGGTATTGCAGGCTATTTTCTGCTTGATGATTTTGGCTGGCTCAGTAAAGGCTGCAGTTATGCCGTTGCATGGCTGGCTTCCGGCTGCAATGATTGCTCCTACTCCGGTAAGTGCGCTTTTGCATGCTGTTGCAGTTGTTAAAACAGGTGTTTTCTGCATTCTGCGTGTAATCGGATTTGTATTTGGACCTAAACTTCTGACAGAATTAAATATTATTGACGTTCTGGCATGGGCAGCGGCGGCAAGCATTCTGATTTCTTCCTTAATTGCGCTGCGTCAGGATCATCTAAAAAAGCGTCTTGCTTTTTCTACAATAGGTCAGCTGTCCTATATCGTTTTAGGTGCCGCACTTTTATCTCCGTTAAGTATTAAAGGTGCGTATCTGCATCTGGTGGCACATGCTGTTATGAAGATTACTCTTTTTATGTGTGCAGGTGTAATTATTGCCAGAACCCACAGAAATAATATCAGCGAGCTTTATGGTATTGCTAAAAAAATGCCTATAACAATGGCCTGCTTTACCATAGCTTCTTTGGGTATAGCGGGCATGCCGTTCCTGGTTGGCTTTGTAAGTAAGTGGAATCTGGCTCTTGGCGCACTGCAGTCCGGCAAGGCTCTCTATGTTTTTGTGTGGTTTGCAAGTGCTATACTGGCTCTCAGTTATCTGATGCCTGTATGTCAGATTGCTTATTTTAAAAGAGATCCTTATGAAAAGTTCCGCACCTATGGCGATCTGAGCTACAGAATGCTGATTCCTATCTGCTTTACTGCTTTGCTTGCTGTTGTTTTAGGTGTTGTTCCTGATATTTATCCTAACTTTTATCAAATGGCTACCATGGCTGCAGATAGTATCTGTCATGGCTGGACTGGAGGTGGCTATTGATGCTGGATAGCAAATATTTTCTGCTTGGGTGTGCGGCTGTTCTTATCCTGACTGTTGCAGTCGAATTTATATCCGGCGTATCCAATGCTGCTGTAAGTGCCGTTGCCGGTTTAGCTGGTTGTGGTCTTCTTGTTTTAGTTGGACACTTTGTATTACGTCCTTTACTTCAAAGAGCAGAGGATTACTATGGTGGAGGTGAAGATGATGAGTAATATACATCCGGGATTGATTTTACTGGTAGTTTCATTCATCGTTACATTTTTGCCCCAGGCGCTGAGGCGTATTATGCTTATAGTTGGTCCTTTGCTGGCAGGAGCGGTATTTTTGCAGCTCGATTCGGGATTAGATTTAAATACGGTTGCTATGGGATCGTATACTATTCATTATTTGTATACTGATAAGCTCAGCCTTTTATTTGGTTTAATTATCTGTATTTTGTCTGTAATTAGCGGCATTTTTACCTACCATAACGGCAATAAAAAGCTGATTATGAGCATTCTGGCTACTGCCGGCGGTGCGTTTGGTATTGTTTTTGCCAGTGACTGGCTGACATTTTTGTTCAGCTGGGAGCTTATGATTGTTGCTTCTACCTTTATGATTTGGTGCAGGCAGACAGATAAGGCACGCAGAGCAGGATTGCGTTATTTAATTTTGCACATGATTGCAGCTAATCTGCTTTTAGAGGCTGTTTTTATTGGTGCGTTCGAAGGCAGTACTATGATTACACCTGTCAGCGGACCGGAAAGTGAACTGTACTGGTTACTGCTGATTTTTCTTGCTGTTGGTGCTGCACTGTTTCCGGTGCATGCCTGGATACCTGACAGCTGCAGTGAAAGTACTTTGACTGGCAGCGTTGTTTTGAGTGCTTACGTTCCCATGTGCGCTGTTTATACAATGATTCGTGTTTACAGCGGTCAGGATATTCTTATTTATCTTGGTTGTCTGACAGCTGTTTATGCTGCACTGCGAGCTTTGTTTTCTGATGATGTTCGCAGAATTTTAAGCTACAGTCTTGCTGCTCAGCTTGGTATTGCAGCTGTGTTTGTTGGTGTAGGCAGTGAAGCTGCTATCAATGCTGTTGCTGCGTTGGCTTTTGCCGGAGTGTTCGGTAATGCCGTTTTGTTTATGGGCGGCGTTATGGTAGTCAGGGCAACCGGTGGTGAACAAAGACTGAGCCAACTGGGAAATATGGCAAAATATGAGCCGCTGACAGCGTTGTGCTTTTTGATTGGCGGTCTTACAGTTTCAGGTGTTCCCCTGTTTGGTGGATTTGCAGGATTTTCGTGGGGCATTAGTGCTGTAAATGAACTTAACAATACTGTTGTCAGTGCTTTACTCTTTGCAGCTCAGGCAGGTATTTTTACAGCTGTTGTATTGCGTGCTTTCTGGTTTATGTTCTTTACTGAAAACCGCGGCGCAAAAATCAGTGATATTGTTCCTAAAAATACCTATACTCCTTTAGTAGCCGGTGCAGTGGTATGCGTTTTACTTGGAATTTATCCCGGTATTATTGCAGATAAATATCCTTTTAGTGCCAATAATGCTGTATTTACTTTGGGCAGTGTTTTATCAGTGCTTGAGATAATTGCAGCTGCAGGAATTATTTTTAATCTGTTTTATAAGTTTATGACTCCGCGCAGTGGTCTTATTCTTGATACCGACTGGATTTACAGATCTGTTTCTGATCTTTTTATTACTAATGGCTCACACTTGCTGTGTGCACTATCCAGTGCTCTGGGATCTGGATGGAACATGCTGTATAAGAAATTCATGGATCTGACAAGCAATCCAATGGAATTTTTGGATGCAAGACCGTTTAGAGAAAAAGCTAAGTACGATCCGGAAAATTACAGAACTTCTGTAGCTGATCCTATTATGATTACATTGACTATACTGGTTTTTGCAGTTGGGTATTTTGTTTCGTCCTTATAAAAATAAGCGAACATCTTGAAGGTGTTCGCTTATTTTAGTATCTTAAAAAATTAAATGGAGTGCAGTTATTTTATGAATTCTGAAAAATTAAAAGGTACGATTTTAATACTGATTGCGGCTGCCTCCTGGGGTCTTGGAGGAGTGGCAGGACAATATTTGTACCAGACTATGAGCCTTGATCCTGTCTGGCTTGTTTCGGTAAGGCAAGTTATTTCCGGGGCAATATTTTTGTTGTATGCTTCATTAAATGAGAATATCCTGACTATACTGAAAGAAAATTTTACTGGCATTGCAGCATTTTCATTTATTGGGGTTTTTGGTTCACAATTTGGTTTTTACTATACGATTTCCTTATGCAATGCAGCTACTGCAACTGTATTACAGTATATGGCTCCGGTTTTTGTAATGCTCTGGATAGCTTATAAAAGCAGAATGTGGCCGGAAAAAAGAGAGCTGCTGGGAATAGTATTTGCTATAACGGGCGTTTTTCTGATAGCAACTCATGGTAATATTGATACTCTTGTTTTGTCACCTTTGGCTTTAAGTGTTGGTTTGTATTCTGCTGTTACATACGCTTTTTATACAATAATGCCGGCACAGCTGCTGAAAAAATATTCTACAGCTGTTGTTCTTGGCTGGGGACAATTTTTATCAGGTTTTGGACTGGCTGCTTTTTATAACCCGCTGCAGCAGAGTTATGAGTGGAGTGTGGATACAGCAGGTGCCTTTGCGTTTCTTGTTTTTGGCGCCACTGTTTTAAGCTTCAGCTGTTATATGGCAGGGCTGAAAGTTATTGGTCCAACCAAAGCCAGTCTGATATCCTGCGCTGAGCCGCTGGCGTCTATTATAGCGGTTGTTTTATTACTGGGAACAGTGCTTACTACGGAAGATTTGTTTGGTATGGCATGTATTATTGCTACAGTACTTATGCTTTCTTTGCCTAAGAAATAAGACAAACGCAGTAATATCTGTTAAAATATAGTTAAGATATTGGAGGTGGAATTATGACTTTTGCAAATTATGCTTACAAGTATGGACATGGTTATAAGGAATTTACTCTGGAAACAGAAAAAATTATGGCAGAAATAAAAATGCCGGAGATAGAACCTATTGCAGATTTACGCAAAGAAGTATTGGATGCTGTAACAAATCCTATTAGTTCCAAACCGTTACAGAGTTTGGTGCATGCAGGAAGCAAAGTTGTTTTTATATGTAATGATCCTACCCGTGTAGCAAACAGTCATGATTTTATGCCGATATTGGTAGACGAATTAAACAGATGCGGTGTGGAAGATAAAGATATGCGCATTGTTTTTGCTTTGGGAACACATCGCAAAATGACTGAAGAAGAAATGGTCGAAGCTGTCGGTAAAGATGTTGCCGGGCGTATTGCCATGTATAACAGTGACTGCAACGCGCAGGATGACTTCATGTATTTTGGTGAAACTTCTTTTGGTACGCCGGTTTGGATTAATAAATTAATCTGTGATGCTGATCTGGTAATTATGACAGGTACAGTGGTACATCACTTTTTCAGCGGCTTTGGCGGCGGCAGAAAAGCTGTGCTGCCCGGTGTAGCTGCTATGGAAACCATCAGAAAAAATCACAGTCTGATGATGGATGCCAATGCGCAGCTGGGAAAACTTGCTGGCAATCCTGTATATGAAGATCAGATGGAAGGCGTAAGGCTGTTTGCTAAGGAACATCAGTTATTTTTGTTTAATGCTGTTTTAGACGCCAAAAAACAGTTTTTGAAAATCTTTGCCGGCGATTGGGAAGAAGCTCATTTAGAAGCCTGCAAATTTGTTGATAAAGTATATGGCGTAGAAATTGCTGAACCGGCAGATATTGTTATTGCCAGCTGCGGAGGTTATCCAAAGGATATTAATATTTATCAGCTGCAGAAGACTATGGATAACGCCTGGTGTGCTGTTAAAGATGGCGGCGTTGTTATTATCATCGGTGAATGTGAGGAGGGCAGCGGCAGTGCTGCTTTGGAAAAGGCGTTGCAGGAACATCCGTCACCTGATGCCATTAAAGCTCAGCTTGAGAAAAATTTTGTAATCGGAGCACACAAAGCCTTTGCTATTACAAGGTTAATGAAAAAAGCAAAGTTCATTCTTGTATCTGCTCTTGATAAAAAACTTGCGTCTGATCTGCTTTTTGAATCAGCTGACAGTGTGGCAGAAGCTTTAAAGATTGCTGAAAACTACGTTGGTACAGATTATAAAATTGTGCTGATGCCTCAGGGCAGTTTAACTGTACCTATTGTAAAAAATAATAAATAAAAGAAAAAGATTTATAATACATAAATTGCTTACAGACTCTTGCCTTTAATACTTTTTTTAGTTATAATATTTGATACTGACGCTTTGTAGTATATAGCTGTAAAGCTGTGTTTTATATAATAGATTAAAGGAGAGGGTTTTGTGAATATGGATATTGATTATAAGGCTATCGGTGTGAGAATAAAGGCGGCCAGAGTAAGAAAGGGTGTAACTCAGGGCAGTATTGCTAAAATTACAGGCTTATCTACTCCGCATATCAGTAACATCGAAACCGGTAATACTAAGTTAGGATTACCAACCATTATCCATTTAGCTAATGTTTTAGATGTTTCAGTAGATGAGCTGCTGTGTGATAATATTCATCGCAGCGAAAAGATTTTTCATAATGAATTATCTGATTTGTTAAAGGATTGCACTGTTGATGAACTGCACATTATTGCAGAGCTGGCAAAAGTAGTAAAAAAATCCGGTATCAACAGTGTGAAAAAATCCAGAAGTAAAAAAGCAAAAGCTGAATAATAGATTGCTACTGTAGCTCAGTCGGTAGAGCAGCTGATTCGTAATCAGCAGGTCGCGTGTTCGATCCACGTCAGTAGCTCCAGAAAAAGCTAGTCCCCATGCGTATCGCAGCGTGTGGGGATTTTTATTTGTATATTTTTATATAATATATTTATTTTATTATTGCTTTCTCACAAAAATCAGTCTATACTTACAGGTACTGAAGTTGAGGGGGATTTTTATGCAGGAAAAAATATTTTTGTTGTACAATCTGATGCTTAATTATTTTGCCGGAGATCCAAAACGCATACAGCATTTTGTAAAGGTACACAGTCTGGCAGAGCTGATTGGCACTGCTGAAAAGCTGCCAGAACAGGAACTTTTTATTTTAAAAGCTGCGGCGCTTGTACATGATTGCGGTATCAAACCGGGTGAAGCTAAATTTGGCAGAAATGACGGTAAAATTCAGGAACAGGAAGGACCTGCTGCTGCCAGAGAAATTTTGGCGCAGGCTGGTTTTAGTATTGATGATACAGACAGAATTTGTTATCTTGTAGGGCATCATCACACATATAATATGATAGATGGCCTTGATTATCAGATTTTAGTAGAGGCTGATTTTCTGGTTAATTTTTATGAAGATAATGTGCCAGCTAAAAATATCGCAGTTGCTGTGGAAAAGATTTTCAAAACTGCAGCCGGTATAAATATGGCGAAAGTAATGTATGGGTTGGAGTAAGATTATGAGATCGAAAATTAAACTGACTATTATTGATCAAAAAGGAGATAAGCCATGCCATAGAGGGCACAGAGTAGGACAAAGTTTTGATTTTGATGCCGACCGCGGTAAAATTTGTCCAATGGCTCTGCACGCAGGATTTCCCTATATAGATATTTTAAGATATGGTGGTTCTGTTCCGGATGAGGAACCTGGTACTGCCAGATTTTGCTGCTCTGATCCTGATACTGTTACTGTTTTTAAAATAGAAAAAATTGATCGCTGATTTGACATATTCTTTTTACTGAGTATAATAGTTATAGCAAATGAATAAGACAGTTCGTAACCATCCTGTCTTTAAACAAAACTACGGAATATAAGGGTGCCGTGGTGTGCCCTTTTTTATTTGTCAGGAGGAAATATGGGAGTTGTTCCGTTTGAATGCAGATATTCTGTAATTAAAGAAAAAAATCCGCGTGAAATAGTTTTATTACGCGGCAGTGGCTGTAAATGGCGCAGATGCAGATTTTGTGATTATCATCTGGATTTTTCTGCTGATGAACAGGAAAATTTTTTATTAAACAGTAATGTTTTAGCGCAGGTTACAGGATGTTTTCAGCGTTTGGAAATTATTAATTCCGGCAGTTTCTGTGATCTTGATGAAAAAACTTTAAGCAGCATTATTGCTGTTTGTACAGAAAAACAGATAAAGCAAGTATATTTTGAATGTCATTGGCTGCACAGGCAAAATATTACTCCGCTGAAAGCTCGTTTTGCTGCAGCAGGTATTACTGCAAAGTTTAAAATTGGTGTAGAAACTTTTGATGAAATTTTCAGGGAAAGCTATCTTGATAAGGGTATGCTGGGGGTAAAACCTGCAGAAATTGCCGAGTTTTTTGATCAGGTATGCCTGCTGCAGGGAATTGCCGGACAGACACAAGAAAGCATGCAAAATGATATTGAAACAGGGCTTAAGTATTTTGAAAGGGTTTGTGTAAACATTATGGTTGCCAATACTAAACCTGTTTTGCCTGATCCGCGGGTAATAGAAATATTTAAGCAGGAAATTTATCCATTATATAAGGATAATGAAAGAATTGATATTTTACTGAATAATACAGATTTTGGGGTTGGTGTGTAGTGCATAATGAACTGCTTTTAATAGTGAACCTTGTTTTGGTGTATGGCGGTACTTTATTGTGGTATGTGCTGTTTAAGGATAAGGGATTATATTGCTGGACTGTGCTGGCTACCATTGCTGCCAATATAGAGGTTATGATTCTTGTAGAAGCTTTTGGCATGCAGCAGACGCTGGGAAATATTTTGTTTGCTTCTACGTTTTTGGTTACAGATATTTTAAGTGAGCTTTATGGCAAAAAATCTGCTGATAAGGCTGTTAACATAGGTATTGCCGCATCATGCAGTTTTATTATAATTTCACAGCTGTGGCTGCAGTATATACCAAGTGAAGCGGATACTGTTTTTCCTCATATCAGCGCCGTATTTTCAAATACTCCCAGAATAATGTTTACAGGCCTGCTTGTTTATGCCATAGTCCAAAAATTTGATGTGTGGCTGTATCATTATCTGTGGGAAAAAACTAAGCTGTACAGCGGCAGCAGTAAAAGATTTCTGTGGCTGCGCAATAACGGTTCTACGCTGTTATCACAGCTTTTGAATACAGTTTTATTTACTTTAGGCGCATTTTATGGAGTTTACGAAAATATAGTTTTGCTGGATATCATTATTTTCAGTTATGTAATATTTATAGTAACAAGTCTTGCAGATACTCCTTTAGTATATCTGGCAAGGTATTTGCACAATAAAAAAGACGCTCTTAATTAAGAGCGTCTTTTTTTGATTCCAGGACAGGATATACACCTGCATTATAGAGCTGATAATGATATAAAAGATTGTCAATTACCTGGGTAATATTATCTACACTGGTGTATTTGCGGGCTTCTTTAAGATTTTCATAAATCGCTTTGGTGATAAACTGCAGCGGCCAACTGCTTAAAACAGATGTAACCATAATTAGGGCATAATCTGATTTTGACAGCAGGGCAGCGTCAATGATATTCAGTCCCTGACCGGGATTTTCACGCAGATAAAGCATGGGAGCTGTTAATTTCAGCGGATCAACCAGATAATAGGCAATATGCTTTTCGATTTCCGCCAGCAGTTGTCTGATTCTTTGAGAAGAATCATCCTGCAGAAGAAAAGTAAAAAGCTGAGATTCCTGGTAATGCTCACTGTAGTAGACGAAGGTTTCTTCCCATACATCTGCCTCAATACGAGTTGCAAATTCTAAAACAGTATAGTTGATACTGCCATCCTGATTAAAAAGTTTTTCGTGAATATCTTTCGACCAGTCTTTAAAATAGGCAATTTTATCGCATAACGCTATAAATTTCTGGTATTGATTAGCAGAAAGATAAGTAAATTCTTCATTTTCTGCAAGAGTTCGCAGGTTTTGTGACAAAAGAAGAATGTGAATCATTTGTTCCGGCTCAGTAAAGCTGCTTTTAGCATGAGCAAGATATTTTTCCAGCAGCAAAGGCAGATTAAGCATGGAAAGATTATAATTTTCTTCAATTTCCTCACGTTTTAACTGAGTAAGAAGTTCGGTAAAGTTAATTAAAAGCAGTGAAGTTCCCTTTAACAGCTGTGGGTTAATATACTGGTCCTGCAGAATGCCCAGTAAATCACACTCAGAAAGTATTTTTATTGACAGCATAGGAAAGCTGACATCGTTATCCATTGCATGTTCAATGCACCACAGACGCTGGTCATTATTTTCAATAGCAACTTCTCCTAAGGCAAAAATACGGCCCCAGTTTTTGGTACAGTAAGCAAGATCCCAAAGTTCATCCTGCAGCTCGGCTATATCGTTATTGGCTGCGATAATGAAAAAATAGGTAAATTCTTCGCAGCGGGCAGCTGATAAAATGTCATCCCATAAAACGGGATAATGATCGCGAATTTTAGTGAGGCCTGTAAAATAAAACAAAAGAAATGCAAATTTGAAAATATTACGGTCTGAGGTGTGATAAAAAAAGTTTTCAGCAAGTTCAAACAAGGCTTCTTCGTGAGGTTCATAATTAAACTTACTGAGAAAATCACTGTGAAATTCTACCAGAGGCTTTTCTTTGATGGTTTTTTCCAGAAAGGTTAAGTTTTCCTGATTGGGAAGATTCAGATACTGAGTCAAAGCATGCAGAAGATGATCTGCCGGCTGGTCTTCTACAATACCGGTATAATAGTAGCTGTCTGCAGTTCCAAGATAAAAGGGCGGAGCAAATTCCGGATCGTCAGGCAGTGTATTAGCCGTAAAGATATCATTATCATCAATATTTTGTTTTATATATTCCAATAAACTTAATTTATTATCCATAGTAAAATCCTTTATACATGTGATAGATAATATTATATCACAGGCTGCAAAATAAAAAACAGCTTTTGCCCTATAGGACAAAAGCTGTTTTCATAATGATTGTTATTGAGTTATTTCCATCAGGCAGTCGCCGCTTTCTACGCGTTCACCAGCCTGAACATGAATTGCACTGACAGTACCGTCAACAGGAGCTGACAGGGTGGTTTCCATTTTCATGGCTTCAGTTACAATAAGCGGAGCTCCTTTGGTTACCTGCTGACCTTTTTCTACCAGCACTTTTACTACAGAACCGGACAGGGAAGCGCCAATTTCACCAATAACGGTTTTGTCTGCTTTCTTGCGGGTTACAGCTGTGGTTTTTACGTTACGGTCTTTGATTTCAATTTCACGAGGTAAGCCATTAAATTCAAAGGATACTGTGCGCATGCCTTTTTCGTTAGGTTCAGAAATATGATCAAGTTTAATTATAAGAACTTTACCCTGTTCAATTTCTACTTTGATAACTTCACCTTTTTTCATACCGAAGAAGAAGGTAGGAGTATCAAGTACGGAAACATCGCCAAAAGTATTGTTGCGTTCTACCCAGTCGGTAAATACTTTCGGGTAGAGGCAGTAAGAAATAACTGCTTCATCAGTTGTAGGTGCACCCATATCAGCAAGCTTGCTGCGAATTTCTTCAAAGTCAACCGGAGGAAGAACCGCACCCGGACGCTCAGTAATTGCAGGACGTCCTTTGAGAACGATTTTCTGCAGTTTTTCAGGGAATCCCTGATAAGGAACGCCGATACGTCCTTCAAAGAATTCTACTACAGATGCCGGGAAGTCTAAAATATCGCCTTTAGCGTAAACATCTTCTTCAGTCAAGTTGTTTTGAACCATGAAGAGTGCCATATCGCCGACAATTTTTGAAGACGGAGTAACTTTAATCAGATCACCAAACATCATGGATACGCGGTGATACATGTCTTTAACTTCTTCCCAACGTTCCATAAGTCCAAGAGCCTGAGCCTGCTGTTTAAGGTTGGTATATTGTCCGCCGGGCATTTCGTGGATATATACTTCCGGATTGGGGAAGTTTTCTGTTTTATCTGCTGCTTTATAGTAAGGACGAACAGTTTCCCAGTAACGGGATAATTCGTTCATAGCATCTACGTCCAGGCGAGGCTGACGCGGATGTCCGCTTAATGCGTAGTAAAGGCTGCTGCCGCTGGGCTGAGAAGTACCGCTGCTCATAGCGCTCATGGCAGTATCAACAATATCTACGCCGGCATCAATTGCACGGGCATAAGTATAAATAGCGTTACCGCTGCCTTCATGAGTATGCAGGTGGATAGGTACGCCTACATGTGCTTTCAGGCTGCTTACAAGGCGGAAGGCTGCTTCCGGTTTTAAAAGGCCGGCCATATCTTTGATAGCAATGATGTTGGCACCTGCTTTTTCCAGTTCGCGAGCCATATTTACATAGTATTTCAAATCATATTTGTCGCGGCTGGGGTCAAGAATATCGCCGGTATAGCAGAGCGCTGCTTCAGCAACTTTACCTGTTTCACGTACAGTGTCAATGGAAAGACGCATATTATCAAGTCCGTTTAAGCTGTCAAAAATACGGAATACATCAATACCGTTTTTAGCAGCCAGACGGATAAATTCTTTTACTACATTATCCGGATAGCTGGTATAACCTACAGCGTTGGCACCACGCAGCAGCATCTGCAGCATTACGTTAGGTGCTGCTTCACGGAACTGCGCAAGTCTTTGCCAGGGGCTTTCATCTAAGAATCTGTAGGCTACGTCAAAAGTTGCGCCGCCCCAGCATTCCAGGGAGAACAGGTTGGGCAGTTTGCCTGCAGTATCGCGCATAACTTTAATCATATCGTTAGTACGCAGACGTGTTGCAAAGAGAGACTGGTGAGCATCACGCAGAGTGGTATCGGTAATGAGAACTTCTTTTTGGTTCATTACCCATTCAGCCAGACCTTCAGCGCCGCGGGCATCAAGAATATGTTTTGCGCCGGCTGTAAGGCTGCCGGTGAAAGGTTTAGGCATATTCAGAGGAACAAAATCCGGTTTTGGCTGTACGCCTACATTAGAATAACCGTTTACACTGATATCAGCAATATAGTTCAGTAATTTGGTACCACGGTCCTGAGATTTGGTGAAAATAAATAATTCTTTTGCTTCATCAACAAAGTTAGTAGAGTAATCGCCTTTTTTGAAATGCTCGTTTTGCAGCACATTTTCCAGGAACTGAATATTGGTTTTTACGCCGCGGATGCGGAATTCTTTCAGGCAGCGCAGCATTTTTGTAATAGCAATGTCATGAGTTAAGCCCCAAGTTGTTGCTTTTACGAGAAGAGAGTCGTAATACGGAGTAATAACAGAACCGGTGAAGGCATTGCCGCCGTCCAGTCTGATACCAAAGCCACCGCCGCTTCTGTAAGCAATTAACTTGCCTGTATCCGGCATAAAGTTATTGGCAGGGTCTTCAGTGGTAATACGGCACTGAATAGCATGACCATGGAATTTGATGTCTTCCTGTTTAGGAATAGCAATTTCCGGATCATGGAGAGCATAGCCTTCAGCAATTTTGATCTGAGATTGTACAATATCAATACCGGTAATTTCTTCTGTTACAGTGTGTTCAACCTGAATACGGGGATTTACTTCAATAAAGTAGAATTTTCCGTCATTGGTCGCAAGGAATTCTACTGTTCCGGCACTGATATAATTAACGTTTTTCATAAGTTTAACTGCAGCATCGCAGATTGCCTGACGCTGAGCAAGAGGAAGAGAAAATGCCGGAGCAATTTCTACCAGTTTCTGGTGACGGCGCTGAACAGAGCAGTCACGTTCAAATAAATGAACAAGATTACCATACTGGTCGCCGATAATCTGTACTTCAATATGTTTTGGAGAATCTATATATTTTTCCAGATAGAGCTCATCACTGCCGAAAGCTTTCTTTGCTTCACTGCGGGCCATTTCATAAGCAGTTGGTACTTCATCCGCGCTGTACACAACGCGCATGCCGCGGCCGCCGCCGCCATTAACAGCTTTGATGATGATAGGATAGCCGTATTTTTCACCAAATTCCAGAACTTCTTCCAGAGATTCTACATTGCCGTCACTGCCGGGAATCATGGGAATTTCTGCCAGCTCTGCCTGTTTACGGGCGTTGAGCTTATCGCCGAACATTATCAGATGTTCAAGTTTTGGACCAATAAAAATAAAGCCTTCTTCTTCACAGCGTTTTGCCAGAGTGCTGTTTTCAGACAGAAAACCATAGCCGGGATGGATTGCATCTACGTCATGCTCTTTAGCAATTTTTAAAATACCTTCAATGTCTAAATATGCATCAGTAGGATTTTTGCCTTCACCGACTAAATATGCTTCGTCAGCCTTATTTCTGTGCAGAGAAAGTGTATCTTCTTTAGAATATATAGCAACTGTACGAATACCTAATTCGTTGCAGGCACGGAATACACGGATTGCAATTTCGCCGCGGTTGGCGACTAAAACGGTTTTTATTTTTTGCATAGTTATGCCTCCTTTTAAACTCACAAAAATATTGTATAAAAAAGTTAATATCTTTGCAATAATGATTAGTGATGTATACATAATTCTTATAAATGTCTGCACATTGTATACAGTATTAAAAGTTTTCAGTTTTTTCTCTTGATTATTATTTGGCTAAAGGGTAAGATTAAGGTAACGGCTGCAAGAGCTGTTTCTGCAGGCTGCATGGCCGGCAAATAACTTATGTTTGTGCGGTTATGACAGTTTATAAGGGAGGAAAGCAACAAAATCAGTGTATATAAATACTGAAAAACAGACAAAATCTGAAAGAAAATAAAGGAGAAATATATGAAGCAGGAAAAAAAGCAAAAGCCTATGCTTTACTATTATGTAATGACATTACTGATAATTTTGTTAATTAATACAGTTATTGTGCCTACTTTTTTCAGTCCTAAAGTAAATGAAATTTCCTATGGCAGTTTCCTACAGATGGTTGATGAAGGCAAGGTATCTAAAATAGAGATTACCGATACTAAAATTGCCGCACTGAGCAAAGATGAAGGCGATGCCAAGATTTATGTAACCGGCAGGGTTGAAGATCCGCAGCTGGTAGACAGGCTGATGAAAAGTAAAATAGAGTTTTCACAGGTAATTCCCAAAGAAAATTCGCCTATTGTTAATTTCTTTTTAAACTGGATTATGCCCATTGTTATTTTCTTTGCCCTGGGACAGCTTTTCATGCGGTACATGGGCAATAAAATGGGCGGCAATGCCATGAGCTTTGGCAAAAGCAATGCCAAGGTTTATATTGAAGCTCAGACAGGAAAAAGTTTTGATGATGTAGCAGGTCAGGATGAGGCTAAAGAAGCCTTAATGGAGTTAGTTGATTTTCTGCACAATCCGGCAAAATATAAGGAAATTGGTGCCAATATGCCCAAAGGTGCGCTGCTGGTAGGCCCTCCGGGTACAGGCAAAACCCTGCTTGCCAAGGCTGTGGCAGGAGAAGCAAAAGTGCCGTTTTTCTCTATCAGCGGCAGTGAATTTATTGAAATGTTTGCCGGTATGGGTGCTGCGCGTGTGCGTGATTTGTTTAAGCAGGCGCAGGAAAAAGCTCCCTGCATTGTATTTATTGATGAGATTGATGCTATCGGCAAAAAGCGTGATACAGGCAAATTTGGCGGTAATGACGAACGTGAACAGACTTTAAATCAGCTGCTTTCTGAGATGGATGGCTTTGATGGCGGTAAAGGCGTTGTTATTCTTGCCGCAACTAACAGGCCTGAATCTTTGGATAAAGCGCTGCTGCGTCCTGGTCGTTTTGACAGACGTGTTCCGGTTGAACTGCCGGATTTAAAAGGACGCGAAGCTATTTTAAGAGTACATGCCAAAAATGTAAAAATTTGTCAGGATATTGATTTTAATGCTTTGGCTCGTGCAACTTCCGGTGCTTCCGGTGCAGAACTTGCCAACATAGTTAATGAGGCTGCTTTAAGAGCCGTTAAGATGAAAAGAACCTGTGTTGCGCAGGAGGACCTGGAAGAATCCATTGAAGTGGTAATTGCCGGTTATCAGCGCAAAGGTGCGGTTATTTCTCCAGAAGAAAAACGTGTTATTGCCTACCATGAAATCGGTCATGCTCTGGTGGCAGCCATGCAGAAAAATTCTGCGCCGGTGCATAAGATTACCATTATTCCCAGAACCAATGGTGCGTTGGGTTATACTATGCAGATCAGTGAAAATGATTCAGTACTGATGAAAAAAGAAGAACTGTTTAATAAAATAGTTACGATTACAGGCGGCAGAAGTGCCGAGGAAATTGTTTTCGGCTCCATTACTTCCGGTGCGGCCAATGATATTGAGCAGGCTACACGTATTGCCCGCAGTATGGTAACAAGGCTTGGTATGACAGAAGAATTTGATATGATGGCAACTGAGGTTATCAGCAATGTATATCTGGGCGGCGATGCTTCCCTGCAGTGCAGCGATGAAACTGCCGGTAAGATTGATGCCAAGGTACTTTCCATCATTAAAGAAGCTCATGAAAAGGCTCGTGAGATTCTGCTTGAAAATCGTACAAAACTTGATGAACTGGCAGAATACCTGCTGGAGAAAGAAACCATCACCGGTGAGGAGTTTATGGCTGTATTAAATAAAACTCAGGATATCAGTGATGCAGAAATCGTAGAAGAAGCATAATAAGTAAAGGAACCAGTAAAACTTGGTTTTACTGGTTCCTTTTATTTGTTTATTGTATTTCTATCAGCAGTTCAGTAAGCTGCGCAAGATTTTTTTTGCCAAAAAGTATTTTCTCGCCGTTGTTAATAACAAGGCAGGGAACACTCATAACGTTATACTGTTCTTTCAGCTCAGAAAAATGGTTAATATCATAAACTTCTGCTGTAATATGTTCATTTTCAACAGCCAGACGCTGAGCTGCTGTAACAAGCTCGGGGCACATGGTACAGGATAAAGAAATCAGTACTTTCAGCGAAACAGGCTGTTTTAGAGAATGAATTTTTGCGGAAAGCTCAGAATCTAAAGCCTGTCCGGGTCCGGCCGCATTATATAACGCCAGAACAAAGGAGGTAAATTCATGTCCTCCAGGTACGCCATAGAAGGAAGCTCCGGTCCATGTCCCGTCTGCAGTGCAGATTTTTACGCAGGGGGCAGGTTCATTTTCTGTATAATTTTTAATGCAGGTAAGCTTATCTGTGAGAGAACATAGCTGCGTAATGTAAGCTGACAGTTCTTCAGATAAATCGGACTTGTTAAGCTGCAGTTTTAAAACCAGATTATTTTCCATACGCGCAAAAACTCCCTGCAGCTGCTGCAAAATCTCATCAGTAAAGATACTGCTTTGAGAAGTATTGTCTGTTTTTACAGTATCTGCTGCAGGTACTTTGGGAATAAGTCCTGTTTTCTGCTGCATTTCAGCTGCGTATTTTTCCAGTTCAGTAGCGGCAATGGCGCCGTCAGCAACTGCCGTAACTACCTGACGTAAAGCTTTTATACATACATCACCTGCCGCATATAAACCTTTGCAGGATGTCTGCTGATTTCTGTCAGTAATAACATATCCCTGTTCATCCAGATCTGCAAGGTTTTTGACAAGTGCAGTTTCCGGCTCATAGCCTGCAAAGACAAAAATGCCAATATTGTCATTTGCAGTGTACGTTGTTATTTCTCCGGTTTTGGTATTACGGTAGGATATGGAATTTAATTTGTCCTTGCCGGATGCTTCAATAACCTCTACGTTTGTAAGGACAGTGATTTTATCATGCCGCAAAGCTTTTTCTGCCGTTGCGGCAGCACAGGTAAAGCCTTCTCCGCGAATGAGAACAGTAACATGACTGGCATATTTTGTTAAAAATACACTTTCTTCGGCAGCTGCATAACCTCCGCCGATAACAAATACTTCTTTATTTGTAAAAAACTCACCATCGCATGTAGCGCAGTAAGCTACGCCGCGGCCCTGAAATTCCTTTTCGCCTTTAAAGCCTGTCTTGCGAGGATGAGCCCCGGTTGCCAGAAGTACGCCAAAACATTCCAGCACACCTCTGCTGGTAGAGACTTTTTTTATATCAGAAGACATATCCAGGTCATGGACTTCAGCCAGTAAAAATTCTGCGCCAAAGTTTTGCGCCTGCTTCAGCATATTATCTGTTAATGTTTTGCCTTCTGACTGCACTATACCGGGATAGTTTACTATTTCTTCGGTAATAGTAATTTGTCCGCCAAAATGCTCTTTTTCCACAACGATAACTCTGTATTTTGCACGAGCCAGATATAAAGCGGCACTAAGCCCGGCAGGGCCGCCGCCGATGATTACAACATCATAAAGATTATTTGCCTGAGAAGCCATTTTACAGCTGTCCTACCAAATCAAGGCTTGGTTTGAGAGTATCAGCGCCAGGCTGCCATTTTGCAGGGCATACTTCATCGCCATGTTCAAATACAAACTGGCAGGCCTGCAGTTTACGGAAAAGTTCATCAGCATTACGGCCTACATTGCCCGCATTTACTTCATAGGCAACAATTTTTCCTTCCGGATTGATAATAAAAGTACCGCGTTCGGAAACGCCGCTTTCTTCAATGTATACTTCCAGATCTTTAGAGAGCGCATGAGTAGGATCTGCCAGCATGGGATACTGAATTTTTTTGATTCTGTCAGAAGCATCATGCCATGCTTTATGTACAAAATGGGTATCGCAGGATACCGAATAAACTTCGCAGTTAGCTTTGGCAAATTCAGGATATTTGTCTGCCAAATCTTCCAGCTCTGTTGGGCAGACAAAAGTAAAGTCTGCAGGGTAGAAGAATAAAATATTCCATTTACCAAGCAGGTCTGCTTTGGTTACTTCTTTAAAGGAACCGTTATGGAAAGCCTGTACTTTAAAATCGTTAATTTCTTTGTTAATAAGAGACATAATAAAGTCCTCCTTAAATTGCAATATATTTAGTTAGTTAAAACTAACTGGTGGCTACATAATACATTAAGAACAAAATAAATGTCAAGTAGCAAAAACAAAATTTAAGAATAAAATATCAAAAGATAAAAATTTTCCAAAAGGTATTGCAATTACATTTAAGATGTAGTACAATACAGTCAAAGGTTAGCGAAAGCTAATGCGAAACTAAAATTAATTGGAGGTAACAAACATGTTAGTAAATAAATTAAATCATTTGTTGGCAAATCTTGTTGTAGAATATCATAAATTACAAAACTTTCACTGGTATGTAAAAGGTGCAGATTTCTTTAATGTACATGCTAAACTGGAAGAGTATTATGATAGTATTAACGAAGCGGTAGATGAAGTAGCTGAAAGCATTCTGATGCTGGACGGCAAACCTCTTGCATCTTTAAAGGATTTTATGGCGAACGCTTCTATTCAGGAAGCTGATGCAGAGTTCTTGAAATCTGATAAAATTTTAGATGAAGTTGCCAAAGATTTTAACCTGCTGCTGGCAGAAGTTATTGAAATCAAAAAGGCTGCTGATGCAGAAGAAAACTTTATCATCTCCGCAATGATGGATGATTACATCAAAAATTTCACCAAATCTCTGTGGATGTTAAAACAGTTAAAAGCTTAAAATAAAAAATAAAGCCCGGCTGATATGCACCCAAAAAGTTGGACAAAATAATTAAGCGGTTATTAAGGACTTG
>CAUDEF010000011.1 GCA_958448515.1 uncultured Phascolarctobacterium sp.
GTCCTTAATAACCGCTTAATTATTTTGTCCAACTTTTTGGGTGCATATCAAAATTTCCTGAAGTTCTTTTTTTATTTCACTATATTCTGCGGCTTATCAGTCAGCCATTTTTCTATATTATCAAAAACGATTTCTGCTCTTGTAACCAAAGCTTCCTTACTTGCAAAGGCAATATGCGGTGTTACAACAGTATTCTTTGCCCTGCATAAAACATTATCTTCCGGCAAAGGCGGCTCTATATCAAATACATCAATACCTGCTCCGGCAATTTTACCGGTATTTAAGGCCTCTGCCAGCGCAGCACTGTCTATAACAGGTCCACGGGCAGTATTAATAACAACAGCAGTTGATTTCATTTTGGCAACAGCCTCTTTATTAATCATGCCTCTGGTTGCTTCATTTAAAGGAACATGCAGAGAAATAAAGTCCGAGCTTTGCAAAAGTTCATCCAGGCTTACATATTTTATGCCGGCTTCTTCCAGCTCAGCTTTTTTAGTGCGGCTGTACGCCAGTACATTACAGCCAAAGGCTCTGGCAATCATGGCAACGCGGCTGCCAATGGCACCGGTACCGATTACACCAAAAGTTTTATTATACAGCTCAAAGCCTATCAGACCATCTTTTGTTCCGCTGTTGCGGCAACGAGCATCGCAGGGAATTATATTTCTTATTACGCTTACGGCAAGACCAAAAACCAGCTCTGCCACAGCGTTAGTAGAATATCCTGCAGCATTGCAAACCATGATATTTTTATTGCGGCAGGCACCTAAATCAATATGATCTACTCCGGTAAAGGCAACAGAAAGCATTTTTAAATTGGCGCACTGCTCAATTACATTGCCCGGCAGGGGCTGGTTTGCCAGAACAATAATATCTGCCTCCTGCACTCTGGCAGTTAAGGCTTCAGCATTTTCTGCCCTGTCATAATAAAATTTCACTTCATGTCCAGCCTCCAGCAAAGGCTCAGCCAGCGCTGCAAGCTTGGCTTCTTCTACGCCTAACGGCTCCATAACTACTATTTTCATTACAGTACCTCCTCAGCAAAATATTCTTCCAGAGATTTATCTTTACTGCCCAAAGCCAGCATTAATTTTATTCTTGCTTTAACACCGCTTAAGCCTCCGGCATACAGCAGCTGCAAATCTTTCATCGACCCTGCACTGCCAGGATAGCCATAAAAAGGTGCTACCCTGCCGCCATGAGTTCTGCTGGCAAGTACAACAGGAATATTTTTGCTGCGAATATAGCTGATGCCCTCCATAACCTTGGGCGGCACATTGCCGCAGCCAACAGCTTCTACTACCAGCCCTTTAATATTTTTTTCTGCCAGACATTTAAAAAGATAATCATCCATGCCTGCATAAACTTTCAGTAAAGCTACATCATCAGCAAACTCAGCTGCAGCGATTTTTTCTACATTTTCAGGGTATCTGCTGAAAACAACACCATCATGGTATACATAACCTAAAGGTCCGCCATACGGAGCATAAAAAGTACTGCAGGAAACTGTATGTCCCTTGGTTACCTCAGCAGCTGCATAAATTTCATCATTAAATATCAATAATGCACCTCTGCCGCCAGCTTTGCTGCAGGCAGCAACTTTTACTGCTGCCAGAATATTTGCCGGGCCATCATAGCCCATGTCGCTGGCACCACGCATGGCACCTGTAATACATACAGGCTTATTGGTTTTGCATGCCAGACTCAGCATATATGCGGTTTCTTCCATAGTGTCTGTACCATGTGTAATAACAAAACCAGCCACCTGCTCATCAGCTGCATAGCTGTCAATCATGCCTGCAATTTCAAACATCATCTGCGGAGTTACATGTCCGCTGGGAACATTGGAATATTCAACTACTTCCAGTTCCGCAATATCGCTCAGCGCCGGCACTGCCTCAATCAAATCTTCACCGCTTACGGCAGGAATAAGCCCGCCGCTTTGTTTATCATATTTCATGGCGATGGTTCCGCCAGTTGTAATTACAATAACTTTCTGCATTTTCGTACCTCCACTTTTAATACATTTATCATAACATATAGTACCCTTAAAATAAAATTTTGTTACAGCAAAGATGGTAGTGTATAATGATAGAAATGGAGGACTGACCATATGAAAATTACTGATGTTGCACTTGTTTTAGAAGGCGGAGGCATGCGCGGCATGTTCTCTGCAGGAGTTTTTGAAGCTTTTATGCTGAAAAATCTTACTTTTCCCTATATTACAGCAGTGTCTGCAGGAGCATGCAATATTCTTTCCTATATGTCCAATCAGCCCCTGCGTACACGCCGCATAATAGAAAATTACGTTACTGATAAACGCTATTTCAGTGTTAAAAACTGGTTTCAAAGCGGCAGTATTTTTGGCTTTGATTTTATCTTTGAAGATTTACCCAAAAACCTGCTACCTTTTGACTTTGATACCTACTACAACTATCCCGGTACCTTACAGGTAGGTACTACTGACTGCAAATCCGGCAAAGCAATATGGTTCGGCAAAGAAGGCATCGGCACTAAATTTCTGCCGGTTCGTGCGTCTGCCTCACTGCCTTTTTTAGCACCGATGGTACACATCGGCAGCAGAGATCTTTTAGACGGTGCCCTTGTTGCTCCTATTCCCTACGAACGCGCGCTGGAGGCAGGTTATAAAAAATTTGTTGTTGTACTTACCCGCAACAGCGGCTATCGCAAGAAAAAAGCCGTACCGCAGATTCTTATGAAAACATGGTATAAAAATTATCCTAAATTATGGGAGATTATGGAGCAGCGTCCGGAACTGTACAATCATCAGCTTGACTATGTTGAGCAGCTGGAAAAAGAAGGACGTGCAGTTATTATCAGGCCCCAGATTCCCCTTGAAATCGACAAACTTGATATTAAGCCTGATAAGCTTTTGCAGCTTCACGATCACGGCATCGGCTGCAGCCTGGCTGCCTATGAAAAAATAGTTGAGCTTATAAAAAAATAAAGATATGGGTGTATTACCCATATCTTTTTATTTTTGCTGCAAATAAAAATCAAGAAACTTCTCTGCGCAGTTAGATAAAACTGTTCCTTTATCCCAGAAAAGCGTCTGCTCGAAAAAAATATTCTCTGCCAGCCGCTGATACTGCATCTCTTCAGAAAAAGCAAGGCAGCTTCCTGAAACAATTGCGGCACATTTCCCGGAAGAGGCAAACTCTATGGCAGCATTGGCCGTAGTAGCCATAAATACCGGCTTAATCATAAAATTCTGCTCTGCAGCTGCCTTTTTAAGCATTCGGTAACAGCCAAAATTACAGCCGAGAGGAATATTTCTGAGCTCCTGCAAAGAAACATCCCCTTGGGGAGCAAAGGCAAAATTATTCTCACGGGCATAAACTACATAAAGATATTCCCGCTCGCCCTGCTGAACATTAAACTTGCCGCTTTTGTACAAAGGAGCATTGGCAAAAGCAAAATTACTGATTCCGTCTTCAATATGGTGAATCTGCGTTGCTACATCTACTTCATGTACTTCATAACTTATCTTGGGATAGAGCAGAGAAAAAGGCTGCAGATAACGCTGAATAAAAAATACTGTAGAGCCGGGAGAAATGCTGAAGCTTAACAAACCGACCTCACCTTTCTGAAAATTGCTCATTTCCGTAAAAAGATTTTCCTCAACCATGCAGATTCTTTTTGCTTTCTGCAAAAACAGTTCGCCTGCTTCAGTAAGTTCAATCTGCCTTACTCCGCGCGAGGTTTTTAAAAGCTTCACCTTATAATAGCTTTCCATGGTTTTAATCTGCGCTCCCAGCGCAGGCTGCGCCATGGATAATTTTCTGGCAGCAGCAGTAATACTGCCTTCTTCCACAACAGTTATAAAATTACGATAAAAATCAAAATCCATTTTGCACCTAATGTATCTTTTTCCTATTTTTAATCAAATAAAATAGTATTTTACTTTTTTATAACATAACCTTACAATAAAGTCAAACATCATTAATAAAGGAGCGGTTTTTTATGTATGGCAAAAGGCGTATCCGCCGCTATCATTTTCTGGCAGTTCTGATGGGACCGACCAGCTTTTTTCTGACATTGTTGCTTTTTCAGGGCTTTTTTGGGTTTTCCGGAGCAGCTGCCATGGGCACCATGCTGTGGATGGTTCTCTGGTGGATTCTGCGCCCGATAAATATTTCTGTAACGGCGCTTTTACCTATCGTCATTGATGGTTTGTTTAACCTGCTTCCCATGGAAGGCATTATCAGTCAGTACTTCTCTGAAATTATCGTTTTACTTTTTGGTGCTGATCTTGTCTGCCTTACCTGGAGCGCAACAGGTCTTGATAAACGCATGGCAGTAAAAATACTCTGCTTTATCGGCCCATCACTGCGGCAGCAGATTATTGTCTGGTTTACCTTGTCCACGGTCATGTCTATTTTCTTACCTAACGTTGTAGTCTGCACAATTATGATTCCGGTTGCTGTTTCCATGCTGCAGTTTCTTGGAGAATCCAACATCCGCGAAAGCAGAACGGCTCTGCCCATTCTGCTTGCCATTGCCTGGGGTGCAGGCATAGGCGGTTTTGGCTCTCCCTTAGGCGGTGCAGCCAATCTTGTTGCTATCAACTATCTGGAACAGATTACCGGCAAAGAGTTTATGTATGTTGACTGGCTCAGCAGATTTTTACCCATTTTAGCCGTTATTATGCTGCTTAACCTGTACTTCCTGTTTAAAATTCCTGTACCAGCCAAACAGCTCAGCGAAACAAAGCAGTATTTCCAGAACATTTATAACGAGCTTGGCCCTATGAAGTACAGCGAAAAATTAAGCCTTGCTCTTTTTCTGACAGCTATGATTCTTTCCTTCTGCCGTCCGTTATACGCTGATATTTTCCCTGCTTTAAAACCTGCTTATGTATTTTTAATCTGCGGCATGCTGACCTTTGTTTTTGAAGATACCAATGGCAAAGCTCTCCTCAGCTGGGAAGATGCGGAACACGGTGTTATGTGGGGTATGTACATGCTCTTTGCAGGCGGTCTTGCACTTGGCAAAATGGTTACTGACACCGGAGCTGCTGCCAAACTTGCAGAGCTGATTACCGTACTGCCTTTGTCCGGCGGTCTTGAAACAATATTTGTCTTCAATGCCTTCTCGTGCCTGCTTACCGAAATTTCCAGCAATACAGCAGCTGCTGCCATTGCCGTACCGGTTATCCAGAATATCGCTCAGGCATTATCACTTGACCCTGTTCCTTACATTATGATTTCCATTGTAGCTTTTAACTGTGCTTACACACTGCCGATTTCCATTCGTGCTATTCCTGTAAGCTATGGTCTTGAACCTGTTTATCTGCTGCAATATGGACTCGTACTCTCTATTCTCAGTGTTATTGTTACAACATTAATCGGTTACGCATTTATTTTATACTTCCCGGGATTTGGTCAGCTATAACAGTAATACGCAAGCAATCAAAAGAGGTAAAACCAGATGGTTTTACCTCTTTTTTATTTGCACAAAGCAAGAAAACTTTTTAAAATTGTGCTGTTTTCCAGTATATCAAGCTCCGGATGAAAAGTTACTGCCATCTGCCTGCCATATCTGACGGCAGTTATTTTACCTTCATATTCTGACAAAACCTCCACATCCTGACGGACGCTTTGAATATACGGAGCTCTTATAAAGGTCATCGGAACATTATCTGTATTCTGAAACCTGCCGTAAGTTTTAAAACTGCCCAGCTGCCTTCCATAGCCATTGCGAACAATGGTAACAGGCAAAGTAGCAAAATATCTGTGATTGTCATTTTCAATCTTCTCCGCCAGTAAAATGGCACCGGCGCAGGTTCCCAAAACAGGCAGTCCCTGCGTAATCATCTCCCGTATGGGCTCCAGCATATCAAGTTCTTTTAAAAGCTTGCCCTGTACAGTGCTTTCTCCTCCCGGCAAAATCAATCCATCCACAGAACTACGCAAATCCTGTTGATTTCTTATTTCACAGCACTCAATGCTTAAAAACTTTAAAGCAGCCATATGCTCGGCAAAAGCACCCTGCAATGCCAGTACACCTATTTTCATTTGCCGCGCTCCGCCATCAGCAGGGCTATTTCCTGTTCATTAATGCCCACCATGGCTTCACCAAGATCTTCCGATAAATCAGCAAGCATTTTCGCATCCTGATAATTGGTTACAGCTTTAACAATAGCCTGCGCACGCTTAACCGGATCACCTGATTTAAAAATACCTGAACCTACAAAAACGCCCTCTGCTCCCAGCTGCATCATCAACGCAGCATCAGCAGGAGTTGCAATACCACCTGCGGCAAAATTTACTACCGGCAGCTTGCCATGCTCATGTACATAAACAACAAGGTCATAGGGAACCTGCATTTTTTTAGCTTCATCAAAAAGCTCGTCCTCAGCTGCTGCCTGTATTAAAGCAATCTGTCTCTGCAGCATACGCATGTGACGCACTGCCTGAACAATATCACCTGTACCGGGTTCGCCTTTGGTTCTGATCATGGAAGCACCTTCGCTGATGCGGCGCAGTGCTTCTCCCAAATCTTTAGCACCGCAGACAAAAGGTACCTGAAACTTATTTTTATTTATATGGTACACATCATCTGCCGGAGATAAAACTTCACTTTCGTCTATATAATCTATTTCTATCGCCTGCAGAATCTGGGCCTCCGCAAAATGGCCTATACGGCATTTTGCCATAACAGGAATGGATACAGCCTGCTGAATTTCTTTAATCATCTTAGGGTCACTCATTCTGGCAACCCCGCCAGAAGCTCTTATATCTGCAGGTATTTTTTCCAGAGCCATAACTGCGCATGCTCCTGCTTCTTCGGCAATTTTCGCCTGCTGCGGAGTTGTAACATCCATAATAACTCCGCCTTTCAGCATCTGCGCCAGCTGTACGTTTAACAAATAACGTTCATTCATAATAGTCCCTCCATAACAATAACTTTACAAAAAACATACTACATAGTATACTTTCTTCTGAATATATTAATATATCCATTTTACTTATTTTTTATATATCCAGAGGTATATTATGCTAACCTATCTTTTTGATAATTTAAACGGCAGCAGTATGTATATGCATCTGTACAGCTGTATAAAAAATGATATTTTAAATCACACGCTGCACTGCGGAGATAAGCTTCCATCCAAGCGTACTTTCGCCAGACATCTTGGAGTCAGCCTTATCACGGTAGAAAGTGCTTATGCCCAGCTGCAGGTAGAGGGCTATATCTACTCCATACCCAAAAAAGGCTATTTTGTAGCCGCCATCAATCACGCAGATCTTCCTGCCGCAGCTCCAGTTCCCAAAATAAGCCTGCCGTCAGCACCTTCTTTTTTCAGCGATTTTTCTCAAAGTACGGTATCCATAGAAACCTTTCCCTATAATACCTGGTCCAAGCTGCTGCGCAAAACACTTGCTACCGCCAACGAACAGTCCCTCCTTGCCGACACGTCAGCTTCCGGCATCTTTAAACTGCGCAAGGCCATTGCTGATTATCTGTATCAGTTTCGCGGAGTAAATATCTGCCCTGAGCAGATTGTTATCGGCGCAGGTACGCAGATTCTCTGCAATATTTTGATACAGCTTTTAGGGCAGCACAATATCATTGCTCTGGAAGATCCCGGTTATCCTCAGATAAGCAAAATCTATCGGAGCAACAATGTATTTTGCTGTCATCTGCCTCTTGATAAGGACGGCATTAATGAAAAAATGCTGGAGCACAGCGGCGCCAATATTCTTCATATAACGCCATCACACCAGTTCCCGACAGGTATTATTATGCCGGCCAGCAGACGCTATCAGCTGCTTAAATGGGCACAGAAGCAGGCTAATCGCTACATTATTGAAGACGATTATGACGGAGAATTTCGTTTGGCAGGAAATCCTGTACCCACCCTCCAAAGTATGGATACTGCCGAAAAGGTAATTTATCTTAATACCTTTTCCAAAACTCTTGCGCCCACTTTCCGCATCAGTTATATGGTTCTCCCTTCTCATCTGGCTGAACTGTTTTATACCAAACTCAATTTCTACGCCTGCACTGTTTCCAATATTGAGCAGTACACTTTGGCAAACTTTATTGAAGAAGGACATCTTGAGCGCCATATCAACAGGATGAAAACATATTACCGCAGCAAACGTGATTTTATCATTTCCAGCCTGCTGGCCTCATCACTTAAAGATTATCTGACCATACAGCAGGCAGATTCCGGATTGCATTTCCTGCTGCAGGTAAAAACAGACTGCCCTGATTCTGAACTTATCAGGATAGCCCATAAATACAACATTAATATCAAATGTCTTTCACAATATTATCAGCAATGCAATGATAATTCTCACTCTCTGCTGATTAACTATGCAGGCATACCTGACACCAGACTGCAGGAAGCTTTACAGCTGCTGCAGCAGACAATAAAAGACAGCATATCTTAAGATATGCTGTCTTTCTTGCTTATCAGTTATTTTTTTCTTTACCCCAGCAGTAAATGCCTTTCTGATCAGGCATAACAGAAGGATCAAATTCCGGCTCCAAAATGCCGGCTGCCTTCTGGCGCTTATAATCAGCCAAAGCAGCAAAAGCATACTTACCTAAAAGTGTAATGGCAATAAGATTGGTAATCGCCATCAAAGCCATGAAAAGATCTGCCAGGCTCCAAACAAAAGGAACCTCTGCCACACTGCCGAACATAACCATAGCTACTACACCTACACGATAAGCAGTCAGGAAAGTTTTATTTTTGTTAATAAACGGAATATTAATATCACCGTAATAATAATTGCCTACAATGGAGCTGAAAGCAAACAGAATAATCATAACAGCCAGGAAGGTAGAAGCCCAGCCGCCAATATGTTCTGTCAAAGCAACCTGCGCCAGTTCAATGCCTGTCTTACCGCTGGCAGTATAATCCTCTGTCAGCAGCACGATAAAAGCAGAAGCAGTACATACAAGCAGAGTATCTACAAAAACGCCAAAAGCCTGTATAAGTCCCTGTTTGACAGGATGGCTTGTAGAAGCAGTTGCCGCAGCATTAGGCACAGCACCCATACCTGCTTCATTGGAGAATAAACCGCGCTGAATACCGGTCATTAAAGCTGCTCCCATACCGCCGCCGGCCACAGCCTGCAGACCAAAGGCAGAAGTAACAATATCATACAGCATCTGCGGAACCAGATGAATATTGCAGACAGTTACATAAAAAGCAACCAAAAGATAAATACCAGCCATAAAAGGTACCATCATTTCTGCAACTCTGGCAATACGTGTAACACCGCCAAAAATAACAGCTGCAGTCAAAACAGCGATAACTGCACCAATTACAGTTCTGTCAACGCCAAATGCAGCGCTGAAAGACACGGCAATAGTATTGGACTGTACAGAGTTAAAAATAAGACCATAAGTTACACTGATTAAGACAGCAAATAAAACAGCCATGGTTTTATTTCCCAGAACATTTTTAATATAGTAGGCAGGTCCGCCTCTGAAGCCGCCGTCTTCACGAGGAACCTTATAAATCTGTCCCAGCGTACTTTCTACAAAACCTGTAGCACTGCCAATCAAAGCAATAACCCACATCCAGAAAATAGCACCCGGGCCGCCTGTTACAACAGCAATGGCAATACCTGCAATATTACCTACACCAACACGGGATGCTGTACTGATACAAAAAGCCTGAAAAGAAGATATACCGTTATCTTCTACCTTGCTTCCAGCAGTTTTAGTAATCAGACGCAGCATTTCCTTAATATTGCAGATTTGTACAAACCCACTGCGCACCGTAAACCACAAGCCCAGACCAATAAGCATTACTATTAATACATTAGACCAGAGAAAACCATTTAACGTACCTACCAGATTTTCAATAAATTCCATATCCTGCCTCCTTAATTTCTGTTCACTTAACTGCTATCTCAATAAATTTCTGCGATTCCAGTTCAAGCTGAACAGGCTGATTCAAGTTCTCCGTCAGCCACTTTTCTGCCTGATCTTTCTCACAATCCTGCATTCTCAGGATAATCTTAGCCCGTAAATTATACTCTACATCTGCAACCTGAAAAATATTCTGCTGATAAAGAACATTTAAGATTTTGCCTACAGAATTCAAATCATATACAAAGCTAAAATTACTCATTAAAACTTTTTCTGCAATACCGCTTGCGCGAACAGCCTCTGCAACACTGTTGGTATAAGCACGAACAAGCCCACCTGCCCCAAGCTTAATACCTCCAAAATAACGCGTTACAACAGCCGCAGTATTAGTCAGCCTATTTTTACGCAGCACCTCCAGCATCGGTAATCCCGCTGTGCCTGAAGGCTCGCCGTCATCATTGGAACGCTGCTGTAAATCATCAATAATATAAGCCGAACAGTTATGGGTAGCATCCCAAAACTCTTTTTTCATCGCTTTAACAAATTCCTGTGCCTCTGCTTCGTCATGCACTTTCTTTAATGTACATATAAACCGCGATTTTTCTATCACGATCTCATGACGAATATCCTGAACAATAGTAAACAATTTTTATCCTCCTGTTTTAGATGCTTTCATTATAGCATAAGATGCTCTCATAACCTAATGATTGAAGAAAAATTAAAGCATAAATGTCAAAAATTTTTGCAATTTTCACGCAAACATTGCATTTTTCCAGATATTTTAGCAGTTAAGTAAAAATAGTTACACTTTTTCCGTGTTTTTTACACAATTCTACTATTTTTTCAAATTTTATATATTTTTTGTTTATTTTGTGAATTTTTTCTGTTATAATTCTCTAGACATTACACTATCGTTAGATTTTATACTGTTTAAATAGACTTTTGTCTATTAATTAATATATTTTGAAAAGAGGTTTTATGTATGAAAAGTTGTTGTCAGTTTATCGGTCGTTACTTTGGTATTATTGCGGTTGCATTTTTGCTTATGGGATTGTATTCCCCTGCACATTTTACCTGGGTGGTCGGTAAACTAGGAGGATTTTCCATACTAAGCCTTTTGCTTGGTGTCGTCATGTTTGGCATGGGCACCACGCTAAACGTCAAGGACTTTGCTCTGGTTCTGAAACGTCCCGTAGATGTGTTTATAGGTGCCTGCGCTCAGTTTACCATTATGCCTGGACTTGCTTATATTCTCTCTACTGCTTTTGATTTGGACCCCGCTCTTACAGCAGGCATTATCCTTTTAGGTACCTGCCCAGGCGGTACAGCCTCCAATGTTATCACCTTTATGGCTAAAGGGGATATCGCTCTTTCTGTAACCATGACCAGTGTTTCTACTGTTCTTTCTCCAATTCTTACTCCTTTTATTACTTATCAGATTATCGGCGAAAAAATTGCCTTTGACCCTGTAGGCATGTTCTGGAGTATTGTTCAGATTATTATCTTCCCCATTATGCTCGGTCTTGCGGTAAAAACATTCTTCCCAAAATTTGCAGCTGCAGCAATTGATTACCTGCCTGCTATTTCCGGCACTGCTATTTCACTTATTATTGCCGGAATCGTTGCCGTAAGCAGAGAAAGTATTCTACAAAGCTCCGGTATTATTCTGCTGGCAGTAATTCTGCACAATCTGTTTGGCTACCTGCTGGGATTCATTCTGGCTCGTTTTACAGGTCTCAGCTGGAAAAAGTCCATTGCTCTGTCTATTGAAGTAGGTATGCAGAACTCTGCTTTGGCTACAGGCCTTGCCAAAGTTCATTTTTCCGCAATGCCCCTGGCAACTGTTCCCGGTGCCATTGCTTCGCCCATGCACAGTATTACCGGTTCTATCTTAGCCTGGATTTTCGTTAATTATCTCAGTCCCAAATTTGATGATGATTTAACTGAAGCCTGATTTTACGTTACTATCTTTACAGATTTTGCCTGAAAATTATCTTTTATTTTATTTTGCTCTGTTTTAATTTATTTTCTTTATACTTTTTGTTATAATGCAAAAAGTATTTATCCGGATAAATGGGGATTATTATCCGAAGTATTAATAAAATGGGAAAGAGGTCTTATGTTATGAAGAAAATTTGTCAGTTAATCGGCAAATATTTTGGTATGATCGCAATTTTATTTTTAATCTTAGGTATGACCATGCCGCAGAATTTTACCTGGGTTGTCGGAAAAATCGGCGGTGTGGCGGTACTAAGTACCTTACTTGGTATCGTAATGTTTGGTATGGGTACTACTTTAAACCTGAAAGATTTTGCTCTTGTTTTAAAAAGGCCGCTGGATGTATTTGTTGGTGCCTGCGCTCAGTTTGTTATCATGCCAGGTCTTGCCTATATTATCGCTACAGCCTTTAATCTTGACCCGGCACTTACAGCAGGCGTTGTTCTGGTAGGTACCTGCCCCGGCGGTACTTCCTCCAACGTTATTACCTTTATATCCAGAGGTGACGTTGCCCTTTCTGTTACCATGACCAGCGTTTCTACAGTACTTTCTCCTATTCTTACTCCCTTTATTACCTATCAGCTGATTGGTGAACGCATTGCTTTTGACCCTGTAGGCATGTTCTGGAGTATCGTACAAATCGTTATTGTTCCTATCTGCCTTGGTCTGGCTGTTAAATCCTTCCTGCCCAAACTTGCAGAAGCAGCTACCGATTATCTGCCTGCAGTATCCGGTATTGCTATTTCTCTCATTATTGCCGGCGTAATTGCTGTCAGCCGTGATAACATTCTCCAAACCTCCGGCACTATCTTGCTTGTAGTTATGCTGCATAACTGCCTTGGCTACACTCTCGGATTTATCCTGGCGCGTCTTACCGGCATGAGCTGGAAAAAAGCTATTGCCCTTTCCGTAGAAGTAGGCATGCAAAACTCCGGTCTTGCAACAGGCCTTGCCAAAGCCCATTTTGCTTCCATGCCGATGGCAACCGTTCCCGGTGCTATCTTCTCCGCATGGCACAACATCTCCGGTGCAGTATTGGCCTGGCTGTTTGTCAACTATCTTAATCCCCGTTTCGACAAAGAATACTCTCCGGAAAACAACTAAAAAAGAAGAAGCAGCAGTACCCATGGTGCTGTTGCTTTTTTATTTATCTGCTGTGTTATAATAATTATAAAAAACAAAGGAACTTATACTATGAATAAATTTGATTTTCGTCAGCTGCTTGCCAAGCTGTCAGCTTCAGGAATACTTGCTGAATCAGAATATTCCTTTTTGCTGACATGTACAGACAAAGCATTGGAAGATGAACTTTTTGCCGCCGCACGGCAAAAATCACTGGAAATATTTACAAATAACATCTATCTGCGCGGCTTAATAGAATTCAGCAACTACTGCAAAAACGACTGCCTTTACTGCGGCATCAGATGCAGCAACAGATCAGCCAGCCGTTACAGACTGACACCGGAAGAAATTCTGCATTGCTGCAGTCATGGCTACCAGCTGGGACTGAGAACCTTTGTCCTGCAGGGAGGCGAAGATCTGGCTTATGATGATGATAAATTTGCCCATGTTATTGAACAGATCAAAAAACAGCACCCGGACTGTGCTGTTACCCTTTCTGCCGGAGAACGCCCGGCAGCTGTTTACAGGCGCTGGTTTAATGCAGGTGCTGACAGATATCTTTTAAGGCACGAAACAGCCACAGCAAGTCATTACAGCAGGCTTCATCCTGCCAATCTGCAGCTGCAGCCGCGTCTGGAATGCCTGCATACTCTTAAAGAAATCGGCTATCAGGTAGGTACCGGCTTTATGGTAGGCTCACCTTTTCAAACAACAGAAAATATTGCAGCTGACCTGAAATTTATAGAAAGCTTTAAACCACATATGGTTGGCATTGGCCCCTTTATTCCCCATAAGGATACGCCTTTTGCCGATTTTGCCCCCGGCAGCTGTGCCCTTACTTTAAGGCTGATAGCCATCTTACGGCTGATGCAGCCAAAGCTGCTTTTGCCTGCTACTACAGCTTTAAATACCCTTGCTCCCAAAGGTCATCAGCTGGGCATTCTTGCCGGTGCCAATGTTATTATGCCCAATCTTTCACCGCAAAACGTACGTCAGAAGTACGCTCTTTACAATAATAAAAAATCCCTCGGCAATGAAGCTGCCGAAGGAATTAACCTGCTGAAAGCAGAACTTGCAGAAATAGGCTATACAGTTCCTGTCAGCAGAGGTGACGCACCCCAGTAAAAAAGAGATTTACCAAAAGGTAAATCTCTTTTTTATTTTAGATGCCAAGCATAACATCAATTATTTCTCTGTCTGTATCAACCATGCCCTGACTGGCAATTTTGCCTACAGCCGCAATAGTTTCATCTGTAGTTTTCTGAACAATACCGTCACCGCTGGTAAAGTTTTTCTCTGCCATCATCATATCAAAAGCAAGCAAGCCGCCCTCTATGGAAATGGCAATTTTAGCCGCACAGGAGGATTTTGCGCCGTCACAGATAATGCCGGAGTTAATTGCCAGAGCATTTTCTACAACGTGAGCAATCTGTTCAGGAGTGCAGTCATATAAATACGCAATACCTGCACCGCTGCCGCTGCCGGCACTGACAGCACCGCAGTAAGCAGAAAGTTTGCCGATGCCCTGTTTAATATAAATAGTTATCAGATCGCTTAAAAGCAGCGCACGCAAAAGTTTTTCTTCGCTTACATTAAGCGCCTGTCCATAAACAACTACAGGCACAGAAGCGGTAATGCCCTGATTGCCACTGCCGGAAACAATTACAACAGGCAGTTCGCAGCCGTTCATTCTGGCATCAGAAGCCGCTGCTGCTTTGGCTTTGGCATGAGTACGCTTGCTGTCAGCCTCACGCTGCATAAGAATCTTGCCTATGCTGGCGCCATATTCGTGTTTTAAGCCTTCTTCTGCAATTGCCATATTATAATCTATCTGACGTTTCAAATACTGTTCTACAGGCTCTAAAGGCATATTGGCTGCTGCTTCAATAACCTCTTCAATTTTCCATAAGGCCTTAACTTCTTCAGTCATTTCTTCAGCAACAAAAGGCTTCTCGTAAACAACCTTACCATCTAAGGTTATATTGGTAATATTAGTATGCTCTGTGCGAATGGTAACCATTGCCTTATGGCCTTCACGATAGCCTTCCACACGGATATAAAAAATATCAGGCTCCTCAGCCAGCAGCACTTTAATAATTCCTGCCTCAGCATACTCTTTTATTAAGGCCTTTTCCTCGTCATTAATATATGCCAGAACCTGCAGTTTGCGCTCTGAATGACCTGCAATAAAGCCTGCAATACTGGCAACCTCTATTCCGCGCATTTTATTGGTATTAGGAACAACAACACTTTTTACGTTCTTTACGATATTACGGCTTACATAAATCTCTACCTTTTCAGGCATACCACCAAGCTGCTCTCTACAGACTGCACTTGCATAGGCAATAGCAATAGGCTCGGTACATCCCATAGCCGGAATCAGCTCTGCCTTTAACGCCTCCACATAAACAGAATATTTATTCTGCATATTATTTCCTCCCAAAATATAAATATTACGTCTGGTATACATTCTGTATTACAGCAGTAAAATCCTTTAAAAACAAAAAGAATCTGCAAAATTTGCAGATTCTTTCTTATATGCCTTAATTTTTTATTTTTTGAAGAAATCAGTAAAATCAAAAGTAGCAAAATAATCAGCAGGGGTTTCAGCCCTTCTGATCATCTGAGTAGTGCCGTCTTCTTTAAGCAGAATTTCGGAGCTGCGCAGCTTGCCGTTGTAGTTGTAACCCATGGCAAAACCATGTGCACCTGCATCATGAATAAAGATTAAATCGCCAATGTCAATTTTGGGAAGCATACGGTCAATGGCAAATTTATCATTGTTTTCGCACAAACCGCCGGTTACATCATATTTGTGGTCGCAGGGTTCATTTTCTTTGCCCATAACAGTAATATGATGATAAGAACCATAAATAGCCGGGCGCATCAGATTGGCAGCGCAGGCGTCAAGTCCGATATATTCTTTATGAGTATGTTTTTCATGGATTGCTTTAGCAACCAGCGCACCATGAGGAGCAAGCATGAAACGTCCCAACTCAGTGAAAATCTTCACGTCGCCCATACCTGCAGGAACGAGAATTTCTTCGTATACTTTGCGTACACCTTCGCCGATAACCATAATATCGTTTGCCTGCTGTTCAGGTCTGTACGGAATACCGATACCGCCGGACAGATTGATGAATTCAATATGCGCACCGGTTTCTTCTTTAAGCTCTACAGCTGTTTTAAAGAGAATTCTTGCCAGTTCCGGATAGTAATCGTTAGTAACGGTGTTGGACGCCAGGAAAGCATGCATACCGAAATGTTTTACGCCTTTTTTCAGCAAAATTTTATATGCTTCAGTCATTTGCTCACGGGTCAGACCATATTTTGCGTCGCCGGGATTATCCATAATGTTGTTTGCAATGGCAAAGTGTCCGCCAGGATTAAAACGGCAGCTGATAGTATCAGGAATGTCAGCTACTTTTTCCAGAAAATCAATATGGGTAATATCATCAAGATTGATAGTTACATTTAATTTGCGTGCCAGCTGAAAATCTTCTGCCGGAGTAGCATTGGAAGAAAACATGATTTCGCTGTTTTTAAAACCAACAGCATCGGACATTAAAAGCTCAGTATAAGAAGAGCAGTCTGCGCCGCAGCCTTCTTCACGTAAAATTTTTAAAATAAAAGGATTGGGAGTTGCCTTAACAGCAAAATATTCCTTGAATCCTTTGTTCCAGGAAAACGCTTTGTTTACCAGTCTTGCAGTGTTGCGAATACCTGCTTCATCATACAGGTAAAACGGAGTAGCATAGTGAGAAGCAATTTCTTCCAGCTGCTCTTTATTAACAAACGGAATTTTTTCAGCCATCATGATCACCTTTCTGTATTTCAATTAATCTTATTTCATTTTTAAGCGCATCTTTAAATAAATCTACCAGATTGCGCTTACAGGAATATAAACAAGTCGAATTTTCTTTATCTTCCAGATCACCTGTTAAAACAGTATGCGAATCTGCAATAAGGCGAATCTGATTATTCTGTTTTTCTGTGCAGTAATTAATCGTTCCCTGCAAATCTGGCAGCTTATCGCTTATGACAACAACCTTCAGCCCTCTTTGTACTGCATTTTGCAAATCTTCCTGCAGCAGGGCGATAACTCCGGAATTAGCCGAAGCATAGATTCTTGCCTGAGCCTGACGAACTGTATTTTTTAATTTATTTACTATCTCCAGTTCGCCTTTTATCGTAATATACCCCTCAGCGTCATTCTGCAGCTGAGGCAGCTGCTGCAGAATATCCTGCTTAATCTTCTGCAGTCTTTCCAGTTTATTCTGGCAGAACTCTGCCGGATCAACAGGAGTATAATACGTAACCTTACCTTCTTCCAGAACATAAGCCGCACCTTTATCTACCAGCCCCGCCAGAGCAGTATATGTATTGGAACGGGATATTCCCGTCTGCTTGGCTGCTTCATAGCCGGTCAGTCTGCCGATTTTTACCAGCAGCACATATAAAGTTGCTTCCTGCTTTGTTAAGCTGAAATTAGTAAGTCCTTCAATAAGCTCCATAGTCCCTCATTTAGCTCTTCTTTTTATTTATTGTTCCTGTTCAAGAACACTATACTATTTTTTTATTTGGTTGTCAATAGCTAACCAGATATTTTATGTTAAAATATTATCTTTAACTTGCTTTTACTCTCAGCCGGGCATATAATATTACTGTCATATGACACAAATAAAATACCCTTTTGAAAGGAAGTTTATTATGAAAATCGCAGTAACCTATGCTAACGGAGAAATTTTTCAGCATTTCGGACATACAGAGCAGTTTAAAATCTACGAAATTGCTGATAACAAAATAGCAGCTTCACATATTTTAAACACTAACGGCAGTGGCCACGGCGCACTGGCTGTGCTTCTTTCAGATGCCAATATTGATATTTTAATCTGCGGCGGCATTGGTGCCGGTGCACAAAATGCTTTAGCTGAGGCAGGCATCAGATTATATGGAGGTGTCAGCGGCAGTGCTGATGAAGCAGTAGCTGCATTTTTAGAAGATAAACTGAATTATAATCCTGATGTACACTGCAGCCATCACGACCACTCTCACGGAGAACATCACTGCGGCGAACATAAACACGGCTGCGGCGGTCATAACTAAGTACAGCTAACGGCGAACTTAAAACTTTCATAACATATTAAAAGGATTTACCCTGTATTTCAACGGAGTAAATCCTTTTTGCATACTTATATGTTAAAAATTATAAAAATACCATCAGTATTTGGAGATCACCAGAATTTCAATTTATCTAATAAACTGCTCTTACCTAATGAATGTCCTAAATATTGTTCAGCATCGGACAATTTAAAAAATACCAATTCTCCGCCTGGCCAATCCGGCTTTAATTCCGTACTGTATTTTCTCTGAAAATTTCTGGCATCAAATCTACCATCTTTAAAAGTTATCGTTACCCTATCTAATTCTCTGTCAATCTTCCAAAGATGTCCCATTTTATTATAAAATTCTTCAAAATCCATCTTCTTCTCTGAATAATTAGCATTGATAAGATAATATTCATTGTCAAAAACCTGTACATAGGGCATTTCATTTATATTTTCACTAAATTCATGCAATATATCATACAAAATTTCTGAAGAAAATTTAAATAAATCAGGAGCTTTTCTTTCTTTTTCATCATGAAATTTTTCTAAAAATGACGGAAACTCTTCTGTAAATCTCTTTAAATAAATTTTATATAAAGCTCCTGTCAGATGTTTTAAATTGCTTATGGCTGTTTTACGCCGTAAATTACTTTGCCTGTTGATCGTCATATTTATATCAAAAAGAACAGTTCTCTTATTCAAAGATTCCTCTACTTCTTTGATATCATTAGTAGCCATGATAACAGGCGATATATTAGGATAAATATTTGTATCTGTTTTTATAAAGCGGCCACTATAATCTCTCCATCTTGCTGAAGTGACTTCATCGACCATAACAGGAATACCTCTGCCCCAGATTATCTGTTCCTGCAGTTTGGTTGCGGCATATTCTCCTGCAGGTAAGATTATCCCACCTTTATTATTGATATTTAATTTATATTCACTGAACATCAGTTGTAAGATAAATTTCATTAACTGTGTTTTACCTGCATTTGTTGTTCCTTTTAACATTAAAAATAACGGATAAGCAATAACCTCTATCCCTGTATTAACTGTTGCAGCTCTGCAAATTGAAATAAACGGAGCACAAAAGCAATAATTTAGGCAAGCATAATATTTTTTTACATTGATATCCAGATGTCCGGAAAAATGCAACTCTTTATTATAATATCCATCAAAGAATTCCTTCATTATCCTAATATCATTTTGGATATCCCGTTTATCAATATTATCAAGATCCATAATTTCATCATTGAACACCATTTGGTTTTTTTCTATATGATAATAGAATTGCGGAAATGCAGCATATTTCTTTTTATTTTCATCTAAACTGATCTTTATCTTAGATATAAATTTAATTACATTCTGAAACGTTATGAGTTTATTCCCTTTTGATTTTTTTGTAATAATATTATCTACATCAATATCATTCTCTTCAATCAATTTCTGCATCTCATTCTTTTGCATTATATAGTAGCTTTGTTCCTGGCTATCTATTGTGTTGATATCTAAGGCAATAACCTTTTTTTCTTCAACTTCCTTAAACACCGGTAATTCATTAATATCTGTAATTTTTAAATTTTTCACTGTTTTAGCGTTAAGCTGTTTGGTACTTTTAACTTTAGTTTGCTCATATATATCCAAAAACATTTTATAGGTTTCAAAATCATCAGCCACAAAAATAGCTTCCAGCTGCTTTCCTGAAAATGCCTGCAGAGAAAGATTAGCACTTCCAGTTATAACTCTATATTTATTTTCCATATCATTAGCTAATAAGTACATCTTCTGATGTGATGTATAGCCATTTAAAGATGTAACATACAACTCTAAATTTCCATTTTCAATCTGTTCTACTAAATATTTATCTATACTTTTCACTAATGCATATTGATTTATTATCAATTGCTTAAGATCACCTAAAATACTTTCGTTGCCAAATATTATTTCTGCATACTCAAAATTTTTCACTACTTTTTTAATCATTGATAAGGATGAACTATATGTAACAGCTTTTAAGCTTGTATATCCAGAAAACAATTCATACCAGCCGGTAATTTCACTTTTTTCAATGCCTTTAAATTTTATAATTCCAAGATTATCAGATTCGCAGGCATTTTCTTCATTAACATTTTCAGTATCATTCTCTTCAAATAAATTCATATTTAATTGAGCATCATTTACTTTTCCCATAATAGTATTCCCTCTGATTTTCTAGAATATTTTCTGTACTTCTTCCACATATCAATAATATAGCTATCTTTGCTTTAAATAATCCTGTACCTCATTTAATGTAATTTTATCATATACATAATAACTAATCCATGTATTCCAAAACATAGAATATTTTTTGATCAGATATGTACATTTTTAATATTTTAAAATTGCTTATATTTCTTCGATAATCCTTTTCAATACAGCAACAGTTTCCCCCAAAGGACGTGCCAAATACTCGTCCCACACCATCTCCGGCATAAGCGGTACATGAATAAAGCCAATTTTCATATCACTCCTACCATAAGTATGCAAAGCCATGTAAAAAATCTCATTGCATATATAAGCACCGGCACTGTAACCCAATTCCACCGGCAAATCCTGCCTGCGCAGCTTTTTTACAAGTGTATGCACGTCAAGAGTAGCAAAATAGGCAGCAGGCGCATTTTCCAGCACAGGCTCATTCCATGGCTTATGCCCTAAATTATCTTCAATCAGCGCATCACGCAGATTTATGGCTACCGAATCTAAAATCACGGCGGTGTTATTACTCTGCATTCCCAGCATCAATAAACAGTCCGGCTGCAGCTGCTCCACAGCATCGGCAATTTTTTTAAATTCTGAACCATAGATATTTAAAAGCAGCAGCTTATGCAGATGAAAATCTCCAATCTGCTCCGGAAGTGCCTGCACAGCCTGCCATGATGGATTTAAAGAATATTTGCCAAAAGGATCAAAACCTGTTATAAGTAATTTTCGCATATTTTCTCTACACAGCCTTATTACAAATCTTAATATTAAAATAAAAAGTCCGTCTGAAATACTGTACTAAAAAAACACATGAAGTAATACATCAATAAAACATATTATAAATATTACCTGGCTTCAAATAAATATTATCAGAAGAAAAATCGGCCATTTTATATTTTAAGCACATACTGAACAATATAAGATAATATATTTAATTCCATTCCTCAGATAAAAGAAAATCACGAATATTACGATGCTTAATGCCATTACGACTCATATCAAATTCATCCATAGAAACAACATATTTGGGAAAATTATCACGAATATTATCATATACTTCAAATTCACGCTGAACAGTTTCCGGAGAAGCCAGCAGATAGGTAACCTGAATATATATCTTTTCATTCTGCCTGCGGCAAACAAAATCAATTTCTTTGTTTCCTGCTCTTCCAACAGTAACATTGTAACCACGTCTCAGAAGCTCCAAATAAACAATATTTTCCAAAATAAGATTAATCTCTTTCATATTTCCACCAAAAACAGCTTCTCTTATTCCATGGTCGGCAATGTAATATTTCTCATTAGATGCCAGTATTTGTTTTCCCTGTAAATCTTCTCTTTTTACCTGATAAAACAAATAAGCTTCACAGCAGTATTTAATATAATTTAAAATAGTTTCAGGAGCAACAATACGCTTCTCGTTTTTAAAGAATTTTGCCAGAGATGCTGCAGAAAATGTATTTCCTATATTTGCCATTACATAAGCAATAATTCTTTCCAATAAATCTACACTGCGAATATTATTACGTTTTACGATATCTTTAAGCTGAACCGAACTAAACAAATCCTTGAGATATTGCTTTGCCGGTGCATCTATATACTGAATATTAGCAAGATAAGGCATACCACCGCAAAGAATATACTTCTTAAAACATTCCTGAACAGATTCGTCCGGAAAAACAGTTTGATAAAGTTCTGTAAATTCTGCAAAGGAAAAGGGATAAATAGTAAACTCTACATAACGCCCGCCTAAATAAGTAGCCAGTTCTCCTGATAATAATTTAGCATTGGAACCAGTTATGTAAATATCACAGTCAAGCGAAACTCTAAAGGAATTTATACATTTTTCCCAGTCTTTTACCTCTTGTATTTCGTCAAAGAAAAGATATACTTTACCACCTGTTTCGGCAGCTTTTTCAGTTATTTCTTCGTAAAGCGACCGGGCTGTCTGTAAATGAGTATATCTCATATCTTCAAAATTAATAGAAATAAATTGACCGGGATTTACTCCTGATTCAATAAGTTCCTGTTTGATAAGCTCCAACATAACAGATTTTCCGCAGCGGCGTATACCTGTCATAACTTTTATTAAATCAGTACCGATAAATGGGCGAATACGATTCATATATAATTCTCGTTTTATCATAGTAATTCAATCTCCCTTGGGCTCTATTATTTAATAGTATAGCATAGTTATAACTGAAAAAAACAGTCATATCAGCTTTATTTATAAGCTATAACTGAAAAACGTAAATGTTTTATAAGAATACATAAATACTATAAATGCCATATTGATGGTGCGTTCATTCTTGTAGGCGGATATATAAGAATATTTGACAGTAATGTTCCTCCGGGACAGCGTGGCCATGAATTATACCTGAAATTTGGAGGATTAGGTATAGGTGGAATGGATGGTAGCGGTATATTACATAATGCTCTTAATTCATGAGATGAATTTTATAATAAAGTTGACCGCTTCCTTTATATAGCAGCAGTCCCTACATTGGGCGTTCCTATTAGTGCTTTGGTGCATATACTCATATCTTTCAGGGATAAGAACGATAAAATTATAGGTTATGCAATCCCAGATGTTTCTGCAGATATTGGTATTGCCGGTGGTACAGTAGAAATAAAATTCTAAAATTACATAAGGGCGTAAAAAGAAAAAGACTGTTCAATGATTAGTTGAACAGTCTTTTTCTGCAAAGTAAATGGTTTTAGCTCTGATAAATTAATATCAGATTGCTTTTTTAATTATAACATTTTTGTCAAACTTTTTTGGTTATTTTAATTAAGATGAGCTATAACATACAGCCTGTCTGTATGTTATAATGTTACTCATGAGATAATCTGATGAGTCGGTTCCTCCATGCTGGAGGTGATAGCATGAGCGTATATGAAGCCCTGTCCTTGATGGTAGCTTTCGGTACTCTCATTGCTACCATTATTTCTGTTTGTAAGTAATTTAGCTTATAAATGAAATAAGACCGCTCAACGGTCAAGTGAGCAGCCTTTCTTTCAAACGATTAACTTTGTGGAGAGAGCTGACGCTTCCAGACATCAGATTATCTCTTCTTTTGTTATTATAACAGATTTGCTTCTAAATGTATATAAAAATGATTCGATTAAATAAAAATATGTCTATTTATAATGTTCGGAAAAGTATACATATCCGAACTTATTTTTTTATAGCTAATTATCGTTCATAATTCTTTGATTTTTAATTTTCGGACGTTCAGTATATTTTGTTTATATTTACGAACTAAATTGATAAAATAATGGTGAGGTGAACCGTATGTCTAACATTGCTTATATAAGAGTATCGACAACTGAACAAAACACAGCTCGCCAACATGAACTTTTTAAAAGTAAAGGAATTGAAATATATAAAATTTTTGAAGAGAAAATAAGCGGCAAATCTTCCGGCAACAGACCGCAGCTGAAAGCCATGCTTGATTATGTTCGTGAGGGTGATACTGTATATATTGAAAGTATCAGTCGTCTGGCCAGAAATACCCGTGACTTTTTAAATATCCTGCAAGATCTGCAGACTAAAAATGTAGAACTGGTATCCTTAAAAGAAAATATAGATACGAAAACCCCACAAGGTAAATTTATATTAAACGTATTCGCAAGCCTGTCAGAACTGGAACGCGAAACCATCAAAGAACGTCAACGTGAGGGAATTGATATTTGCCTGAAGGAAGGAAGACCATACGGCAGACCAAAAGTAGAAACAAGTAATACCTGGGCAGCAAATTACCAGGAATGGAAAAAACAAAAAATAACGGCCGTTGAATTTATGCGTCGTGAAAATATAAAAAAGACTACCTTTTATAAACTTGTTAAAGAATATAAGCAAGAAATCTAACTAATATAAATTATTATAATTAAAGGATAGGGTGATAAATATGGAAGAACAAGACTCCAAATATTTTAATATAATTGATTTTTATTATAGTTATGATGATAATTTGATTTTATATATTAAAGGACATTTATTTTTAGAATATGCAATGAATCTTATTTATTCAAAAGCCACTGGGTTGGATGTTTCTGAACATTCTTTTTATCAAAAAATACATTTACTTTCCAATAAAAATCTAATTACTAATAATGAAAAAATCTTACTCTTAACTATCAATCGTTGCCGTAATAAGATTGCTCATGACTTAGATTATGATTTAACATTCGATACTGCATATGATTTAGTATGTTTATCTGTAAAAGCTGGTGTTGACTATTTTGATGATAACATATACAAAGATAAGCTCATATCTCAAAAAGAATATGGAATTGAAGGTATTATAAATGAACTATTTCCTAATACATTCTGCCAACTTATAGATAACAATAAAAAATACTTTACAATGGAAGAAATATCAAAACTTATGTGCTAATATTAAACAGCTTATAACTCTATAAGAGGATATGCGAAAAGGGGGTTGCCCAGCATGAACTACACATTAATGAATAAAAACAGACCGCTTGCAGAAATAGAGCTTGCTGACAACGGCTATATTATAGGAATAAACAAGATACAAGATCCTGCAGCCTTTCCAGTAGGTGTAATAGATGATTCCTTAAAAAATACTGTCGGCAGACTTAACAGCTGGTGGCATGGTAGAGCTATACCGGCAAGCCGCGACGGGCTGCAATTTGTACTGCATACCTACGGTATTGAAAATACCACAGCACTTGCTGTAAAAAGTCTTGGCTTAAGTTTGTCTGACCAATACTGGATAAAACCAGAAGGTAGCGATATTACCTGGCAGGATGTAAATTTCTTTACTAATGATTTTTCTAAAGACCTGGGGGAAGCATTCTTTTCCCGCGGCAGCTCCAAGCCAGATATAAACCCCATGACGCCTGACGCTAATAGTAATGGCTGGCTGAAGAAGAAATGGGTTATCATCGACGGCGAAAAATATCTTGCTAAAGCCGGCTCTGCTCCTTTAATGCAGCAGCCTTATAATGAAGTAGCTGCAGCACAAATTATGTCCTCTCTCGGCATTGAACACGTGGATTATAAACTGATCAGCGAACATGGCAGACCTCTTTCACTATGCAGGAATTTTATCACAGAGGATACAGAATTCGTACCGGCATATCTGATCAGAAATGTACTGCCCAAATCAAATAATGACAATGATTATACCCATTTTCTTAAATGTGCAGATAAGCTGCAGATCCCAAAAGTAAGAGAACATTTAGATCAGCTGCTGGCTATAGATTTTATAATTGAAAATACAGACCGTCATTTCGGTAACTTTGGCTTTATCCGTGATGTAAACACACTCAAATTTATCGGCCCGGCTCCGATATTTGATAGCGGCACAAGCCTATGGTGTGAAGCCCTTAATTCTGAAATCGGCTCCTGGCAAAAATGTATGCCCTTTAAAGAAACCCATAAGGAACAACGCAAACTCATCTTCAGCTATAAGCTTAATTATGAAGCTCTTACTGAATGTGCCGAAACAGTACATAATGTTTTAAACACAAGTCCTTATATGGATCCAGAAAGGGTAGAGAAGATCACTGCAGCAGTTGATAACAGAAGCCGGCTTTTGGCGAATCATATCAGTTCAGAACTGAAAAACAGTATGAACTATAAAGCTGCCTATGATTTTTTTCGTATAAATAATGAAGCGGCAAAAAACGGTAAGCAAAGTACAGACTTAGACATTTATAGAGCTATGTTAAAATTTGGGCTTTCTGAAGAACGGTGCAATAGTATAATTGAGCAAAGTCCGGTGCTCAAAAATTCACTTACTAAATATATAAATTTTAAAGAATCCTTATCATCAATTTTGCATAAGAATAATAACTTGGAACTATAAAAAAACAGGAGTAAACAATGTTTACTCCTGTTTTAATTTATCTATTAAAGAATTTGCATTCCTCAAAATTTTTACTACATAAATAATCAAAATGCAGACCTGGCACTAAATCTGCTTTCTTACATTTTACACTATAAAACCCTCCGCAAAGATAAACTCCCTCAAAATATGGGCATTTGCTGTAATACAAACGACCTTTTTTGATAAATACGCATTCTTCTTCATCTGGAGTAACTATTTTTGTTACCCATTCATATCCATAACCTTTTTTCTTTAAACGTTCTTTTACAATTTCTTCCCACAGAAAATCCGGTGCAAACAGGTCTTGCTCTATAATTTTTTTAGACATCGTGGTTACTCCTTTCGTATTTAATTATTTTTATTTGCTTTTCGCACGCATTTTAAAACGGCGAAACAAAAAAAACAGCAAGGACAGCGCAGCTGCGCAGTTTATCCTTGCTGTTTTTTTAGATGAGGCGTTAAAATCGTGACGGTGAAAAGCAATAAGAATGTTATATATAAATGAACAAAGCTATCAATGAATGTCCATCTTTTTCTATGAACATAGATAACATCTCTAATCTTTTACTTTCAGCAGCCTTTTGGCTGCTTTTTCTTTATAAAAAACGGCTGATTTTATCAGCCGTTGTAAAGAGATAAATTTATTTAATAACAAAATAAATACTAATACCTATTGTGACCAAAATAAGATAGCCAATCATAATATAGATATTTCTAACTTTTTGCTTTTTAATATTGAAATCGGTTATTTTTTGAACCTCAACATAATGATTGTACACCAAACCTCCAATCCCAACTATCAACACATATCCCATAATATTATTTAAAAAAATTGGTATTTTATATCCTATAATAAAATAATTTAAAAGATAAATTCCTTCTATAATAGATACTATATAAGCACACAATATACCTTTATTCATATTTGTATACTTATTTATCAAATCTTTTATAATAAAATAACAACACCCTAAAATAATAATTATCCATGTATAATTTTCAAAAAAATCAATCATTCAATTTCGCCTCACTATATTTGTTAATCAACTTTCATTGTTTGATCAATCCAAACAGATATATTTGCTTCGCTCATTATTACTATAGCCTTATTAACATTACCAGTAACACTATCGATTATAGTAAATACACCAGCCTTTCCAAAATCAACTATACTATCTTGAGCAAAGTCTTGATTAAATCCATGTTTATCATAATTTTTATATAGTGAGTATGTTGTATCTCCTATAGTAAAAGCTTTTCCAACTATACTTACAGGAGCAGTAATAGATGCAGCAGTCAATTTAACACCTTCACCAAAGACATCTGGTAAGTGCTTTACTACATTATACTCATTAAAGAACTTTTTGGCTGCTATCAGATTGTTATGTAATCCTAAATCTTTATTTACTACAAAATTTACACCTGCATTATCATATTTAGTGATTTTTTCAAGCATTGTAAGCAAGTATTTTTCCATGTCTTCTGCTTTGCCTGGGTCTACTTGTCTGTTATATTCACTTTGTGCTAATGCATCTTCTATAATTTTCAATTTTTCTTCTTGTTTTGTAGCTTTTTCCAATCTAAAGGCTATTTTTTCCTGTTCTTCATGAGTTAAGTGGTTATATTTTTCTGTACTTATAGCGCCGGAAGCTCCTGTCTGCGCATTACCTCCTGCTATTTCTCCTGCTACTGCGCCTATCATTCCCGCAGCTATTTGTTTTAATGCCGGGTCTTTTATTTCGTTAATTGCGCTTTGCATTGATTCAAGCAGCGCTGTTCCGTTGGCTCCCGCAAGGAAGTTCCCGCTTGTCCATTCCGCTACCAGTCCGTCTACCAGGCTGTTTAATACTGCTTTTTCTTCTGATGAAAGCTTTCCAGTCAAATCTCCGATATAGGAATGTGCTACCTCCTGGAAGAGTCCTGCAAACTCCTGTTTTTCTTCTACTTTTGTTTTATCGAAGATTTCTCCCAGTTTGTTCAGGCTGTTTTTGGTATCACGGTTCAGATCTTTCAGATCCTGTTTCTGCTTGTCTTTATCCCGAATTTCGATTTCTCCTTCAGCAATGGTAGCTTTGGTGTCGCTTTCCGCCTTATCTTCTGCCGGCATTCCTATATTCGGCGTTACTCCGGCTTCTTTTTTATCTGCGTCTTTGCTGGTATCAATGTTTATACCCATACTACCAGCTTCATATTCGGCTTTGTTATGAATATCTTCATAGGTCAGCGTACCTGTGGAGATTTTATTTTTTTCTGCTTCAGCTTCGCTGCTGATTATTCCTCCTTTAAGGCCTGTGTTTTCGCCTACATTGATGTCAAAGCCTTCTTTTCCAGCATAGATACCGCTCTGATCTGTTACGCTGTCGTACTTGCTGTCGATTTCACCTTTGCTGATTCCGCCTGTTACGCCTACTTTACCAGTTCCAAAGTCATAGTCTATGCCTATGCCGCCAGATTTGCTTTCTTCTTTGTAGTCGTTACTGTCCTGCTTGCTTTCGATGTTCAGATTACCACCAACTTCGCCTGTTACCTTATTACCGGACAGCTTGCCGCCTTTGATGTTGGTGTCTTCACCGCTGGTAAAGGTCAGATCTTTTTCGGCTGTTACTATGCTTTCATTATGTACAGTACTGTTGGCATCTACTGTTCCTTTAGATTTACTGCCGCTGATATTGACGCTGTTTATATTGCTTATTACCATTTTATTAAATTCTTAAAAATATATACCATATTGCTAAACATACTACTAATATAAGATAAGCGGAACTAAAATAAAATTTTTTTAATTCTTTTATTCGTTCACTTTTATTCTCTAATTTGCTTATCTTGATATACGCATTTTTCATAATAAAAAACCATTGAACTAATATGGACATTCCTAAGATATGATTATTATATTTTCCAAATGTATTATTAAAATAATGTATTGAAAAATAATCTATCAACCATATTCCCTGAAATATTCCAATACAAATAGCAATTAGCTCATTATTATTTATTTTCTCCCTTCTTTTTTTTAATTCTTTATATACTAAATAAAAACACATAAATAAAATAATAACCCACGTATAATCTTAAAAAAACCAATCATTATACATTACCTCCATCAAATTGTTTATATTAATTATGTTTTATTTCTTCATTGACATAAACAGTTACTGTGGATTTACTAAAAATAGCAACTCCAATTGGAAGTGATGTATATTTGTCAAATACATAAAAAGCCCCTGTTTTTAAAGCTTCAGCAGAACTATCAAAAACAAAATCATTATTCATTCCATGTTTATCATAACTACCATACATTGAATAACCAAAATCGCCTATATTTAATACATTACCTACTATAGAGGCAGGTCCAACAATTTCAATGGCAGTCAATTTAACAGCTTCACCAAAGACATCCGGTAAGTGTTTTACTACATTATACTCATTGAAGAACTCTTTAGCTGCTATCAGATTATTATGTAATCCTAAATCTTTATTTACTACAAAATTTACACCTGCATTATCATATTTAGTGATTTTTTCAAGCATTGTAAGCAAGTATTTTTCCATGTCTTCTGCTTTGCCTGGGTCTACTTGTCTGTTATATTCACTTTGTGCTAATGCATCTTCTATAATTTTCAATTTTTCTTCTTGTTTTGTAGCTTTTTCCAATCTAAAGGCTATTTTTTCCTGTTCTTCATGAGTTAAGTGGTTATATTTTTCTGTACTTATAGCGCCGGAAGCTCCTGTCTGCGCATTACCTCCTGCTATTTCTCCTGCTACTGCGCCTATCATTCCCGCAGCTATTTGTTTTAATGCCGGGTCTTTTATTTCGTTAATTGCGCTTTGCATTGATTCAAGCAGCGCTGTTCCGTTGGCTCCCGCAAGGAAGTTCCCGCTTGTCCATTCCGCTACCAGTCCGTCTACCAGGCTGTTTAATACTGCTTTTTCTTCTGATGAAAGCTTTCCAGTCAAATCTCCGATATAGGAATGTGCTACCTCCTGGAAGAGTCCTGCAAACTCCTGTTTTTCTTCTACTTTTGTTTTATCGAAGATTTCTCCCAGTTTGTTCAGGCTGTTTTTGGTATCGCGGTTCAGATTTTTCAGATCCTGTTTCTGCTTGTCTTTGTCCCGGATTTCGATTTCTCCTTCTGCAATGGTAGCTTTGGTGTCGCTTGCCGCCTTATCTTCTGCCGGCATTCCTATATTCGGCGTCACTCCGGCTTCTTTTTTATCTGCGTCTTTGCCGGTATCAATGTTTATACTCGTACTACCAGCTTCATATTCGGCTTTGTTATGAATGTCTTCATAGGTCAGCGTACCTGTGGAGATTTTATTTTTTTCTGCTTCCATATAATCATCGCCCTTGTATTACATTTATTATATATTTCTACATACAAAACACTTTTACCTACTTTAATCAACTCTCACATATTATATTTTATTATTCTATACATTACGTTCCAGCAGGCATAAAAAAATCTGTATAACCACAGTTATACAGATTTTTTACTTTAGTTAATCTTTGTAAACAGCGTTTTTACATTTTTAGTAGTCTGCTCTGCCAGCTCTTCAAAAGGCATACCCAGCACTTCTGCCGCATGGCGCGCAGTCAGCTCCACATAACCAGGATTATTGCGCTTGCCGCGGTAAGGTACTGGTGTCAGATACGGGCTGTCTGTTTCAAAAATCAGCAAATCTTTGGGTACATAGCTCATTACCTCACGTACCTTCTGGGCATTTTTATAGGTAGATGTACCGCCAAAACCAAAGTAATAGCCTCTTTTAGCCAGCTCCTTAGCCATTTCCAAAGATCCTGAAAAGCAGTGGAATACTGCGCGTACACCGGTAACTTCCTTCTGGAAAATTTCCAGCATATCTCCGTGAGCATCACGGTCATGAATAATAATGGGCAGGTCAAACTGCTTTGCCAGGTCAATCTGCTCCAGAAAAATGCGTTTCTGCACTTCTTTGGGCTCATTTTCTTTCCAGTAATAGTCCAGGCCAATTTCACCAACAGCAACTACTTTAGGATGCTGTGCCCACTGGGCAAGCTGATCCAAGTAATTGGCAGGAATACCTTTTAATTCTTCCGGATGCCAGCCTACGGCAGCATAAATAAAATCGTATTTTTCTGCCAGCTCTACGGCAAAGGCAGAGGTAGCTTCATCACAGCCGGGATTGACAATACCGTCCAAATCCTGCTGCAGCTGTGCAATTAAAGTTTCTCTGTCATCAGTAAAATAATCTGAATCTAAATGTGCGTGGGAATCCCACAATCCTGTTCTGCTCATAATTTACCCCAGTATATAATGAAAAATTCCTATATATGCTTCTAAAATAAACAAAAAACTTAACAAAATATATCTTACAACAGCTGCTTTACGTGAGTAAATTTCTTCACCAACAATATAAAACATCTGCGGATTATTCAGGTTATACATAATTTTTTTGCGTACTCCCTCTGTAAATCCACCCTGCAGCTGATCGCCGTCTTTTGTTCTGCGTCCCTTAGCCTCGTTAATAGCGCAGCTGTACTTTTTATCTTCAATCTCAAAATCTATAACAGGGCGCAGCTGATTGCCTCTGTCCCAGGTTTTTTTATAACCGGAGATAATGCCGCTGCCCTTACCTGTACATAGTTTACTGAGCACAGGAAAATAATCTGCTGTAAAAGCTCTGACAAGAGAAATAAGAAAGATAAGCAAAGCCAGTTTTACCATCCAGGAAACTGTTTTAAACATGTAAAAATAATAACCCGGAATATGTTTATCCAGCCATATATGAGGCAATATATAAGGCGCCAGACTGCTGATTAAGACCAGCAGAGCACTGACGCCTAAAAGTACATAAGGACGCCAGTAAAGTCTGAAAAACAACTTTTCTGACATTATGTCCTCCTATAAAATTATTTTACACGACTGCCGGAAGCCATACCAGGCGCATCAGCCAAAATAAGGTTGCCGTTGCCGTCAGAAGCAGCCAGCAGCATGCCTTTGGATTCAATGCCACGCAGTTTGGCAGGTTTCAGGTTGGCAACAACAATTACATTGCGGCCGATAAGCTGTTCTGCTTCGTAGTACTGAGCAATACCGCTGACAATAGTGCGTTCCTCATCACCAAGTTTTACCTGAATTTTCATCAGTTTATCAGTTTTGGGAACACGTTCTGCCGCAATAACAGTAGCTACACGCAGGTCAATTTTGCCAAAATCATCGATGCTGATTTCCGGTTTAACAGGCTCCATCTGAACAGCAGGTTTTGCTTCTTCTGCAGGAGCTTCTTCTTTTTTATGTTCATAGCGTTTACCGCCGATGATGGTTGCGCCGTCTTCAGCAATTTCAATACGCGGATACAGCGGTTCACCTTTTTGTACTTTGGTGCCGTCTGCAAGTCCGCCCCATACTGCATCTGCCAGCAGGAATTCTTCCGGAGCAGCAAGTCCCAGCTGAGTATAGATTTTAGGACTGGTAGCAGGAATAAAGGGAGCAATCAAAATTGCAACAATGCGCAGTGTTTCTGCCAGATTGTACATAACAGTCTGCAGGCGTGCTGCTTTTTCTGCATCCTTAGCCAAAATCCAGGGAGCAGTTTCATCAATGTATTTATTGGCACGGCTGATTAATGCCCATACGCCTTTAATAGCATTGTTCAGTTCCATGTTGTCCATATCTTTTACAAACTGGCTTACTGTAGTATTTACAAGATTAATCAGTTCGTCATCAATAGCTTCTTTAGCACCTGCATTGGTTACTACGCCGCCATGATATTTTTCAATCATGCTGACAGTTCTGTGCAGCAAATTGCCCAGGTCGTTGGCAAGGTCTGCGTTAATACGGTTAATCAGTGCATCACGGGAGAAGTTGCCGTCATTGCCGATGTTGATCTCACGCAGCAGGAAGTAGCGGATAGCATCTGCGCCAAATTCATCAATCAGTCCCAGAGGATCGATAACATTGCCTTTGGATTTGGACATTTTGTCGCCTTCTACTACCAGCCAGCCATGACCATATACTTTCTGCGGCAGGGGCTGACCCATAGCCATCAGCATAATCGGCCAGATAATAGTGTGGAAACGAACAATCTCCTTACCTACAAGGTGCAGGCTTGCCGGCCAGTATTTCTGGAATTTTTCCGGATCACTGCCGTAACCGATACCGGTGAAATAGTTTAAGAGAGCGTCAAACCATACATAAACTACGTGTTTTTTATCAAAAGGAACAGGAATGCCCCAATCAAAGGTAGTTCTGGTAATGCAAAGATCTTCCAGACCCTGTTTGATAAAGTTAATCATTTCATTACGGCGGCTTACAGGCTGAATGAAGTCAGGATGCGCTTCAATATATTCCAGCAGCTGATCCTGATATTTGGACAGCTTGAAGAAATAGCTTTCTTCTCCCATCTTTTCTACAGGACGTCCGCAGTCAGGGCATTTGCCGTCAACCAGCTGACGTTCCAGCCAGTAGGATTCGCAGGGAACGCAGTACAGACCTTCATAATTTTTCTTATAAATATCGCCCTGTTCATAAATTTTCTGCAGCACTTCCTGTACTACTTTATGATGGCGTTCTTCGCTGGTACGAATAAAGTCATTGTTAGAAATATTGAGTTTTTGCCATAAAAGCTTAAAGTTAGCAATAATAGCATCAACATACTGAATCGGAGTAATACCTTTTTCGTTAGCTTTGCGCTGAATTTTCAGACCGTGCTCATCACTGCCGGTTAAGAAAAATACTTCTTCGCCTTTTGCACGATGAAAGCGTGCCAGAGCGTCTGCGATAGTTGTGCAGTACGCATGTCCGATATGCAGATTATCACTGGGATAATAAATCGGAGTTGTAATATAATAAGCCGGTTTTGTCATTATTTAATCCCCTTCTTCTTCTAAAATTAATTGATTATATAATTCCCTTTTGGGTATTTTATGCTTTTTGGCTGTCTGGACAAGAGCCGCTTTTTTATCCATTCCGGAGGCAATCAGCTGCCGCACTTCTTCCAGCGGATCAAGCTCTGCTGCACTTTCTTCTGCCTGCATTTCTCCGGGAGCCAGTACCAGACAAAACTCACCGCGGGGAGTTTTGTCCTCCAGCCAGGCAAGGCACTCTGAAATACTGCCGCGGAAAAATTCCTCATGCAGCTTGGTCAGCTCTCTGCCGGCAGCAATTTTTCTGTCATCCCATATAGTGAGAATATCCTGCAGAACCTCTTTAATTCTGTGAGGTGCTTCGTAAAGAACAACAGTAGCAGGAATATTCTTCCACAGCTCCAGCTGTTCACGCCTGTTGCGTTTGCTTTTTGGCAGAAAACCGCCGAAAAAGAACGGATAAGTTGGCAATCCTGAAGCAATCAATGCACATAAAGCAGCATTGGCACCGGGTACAGGCACAACCTTAATCCCCAACTCCACAGCATCCTTAACCAGTGCTTCGCCCGGATCGGCAATTCCCGGAAAACCTGCATCACTGACCAGTGTTACATTTTTTCCGGACTTAAGCTCCTGCAGCAGATATGCTCCCTGCTTTTCCTTGCTGTGTTCATCATATCTTACCAGATGACCCTTAATATCAAAACGATTTAAAAGCTGCAGCGTATGTCTTGTATCTTCGGCCGCTATAATATCAGCCTCTCGCAGCATTCTGACAGCTCGCGGCGTCATATCCTCGAGGTTACCGATAGGCGTAGCACACAAATATAATGTTCCATATATATTATTTGCATCGGCCATATATTCACCTCCAGGTATATTTTATGCACAATAAGCCATCTTATCTTTTTATTTTATCACAATGAAGTTTTTAGAACAACAAAAATACTGTTTTAAGCAGAAAATGCACTGCAGTAAACTGCAGTGCATCTGTTATTCGTAATATTTTTTTACCTGCTCTGTATAACTGCCGTCTGCATTATACATAATCAGCGGTGGCAATACATCCATACCATAGCTGCCGCCCTTAACCATTTCCATCAGAAAAATCCAGGCAGGCTTATCTATAAAAGAATGTACCCACTGCAGTTTTTTAGGCTGCAGGCCGTATTTAAAAGCCAGCTGCATGGCCTCGGCAAATCTTTCCGGCAGCTGCACCAGAGCAAAACGTCCGCGGTAGCGCACGGCATAAGCCGCCGCCTGAAAGAAATCCTCCATGGTTCCTGTAACTTCATGGCAGGCCGCAGTGCCAATCTGGCGCACATTGCCTGTATTGCGATAAGGAGGATTAGCCGCCACAAGATCCATGGACTCAGGCTTAACCAGCGCTCTGATATTTTTAATATCATCGTTAATCAGCGTAAATTTATCCTGCAGATTATTATCTGCAATACTGTGCTGAAACAGCTCAATTATTCTGCTGTTGCAGTCTACAGCTGTTATATGCTCCGCACCTCTGTACTGCAGCAGCATGCTGACAGCACCTGTACCGCAGCCAAGTTCCATTACCTTTGCCTTGCGTACTACATGAGGAAAATTTCCCAGAAATACGGCATCTGTAGTAAAACAAAATTCTTTACTGTCCTGCCAGATTTTATACTGACATCCCGGCAGGTAGTCGCATCTTACAGTATCTCCGTCCATCATCAGATATGATCCGCCTGGGATGCATCAACAATCTCATCCCATTCCACCTGAATAATATTGTCCGGAGCCAGCTGAACAGAAGCAGTTTTCTGTCCGCGGTTGATACCTGTTACTTTGCCCTCACCGAGAGGTGTTACTACCAAAGCACCAATTTTAGGTATTTCTGCGCGCTCTCTTTTACCGCAGCCACTGCAGTTATTTTTGCAGTACAGATGGTTTTCGTATTTTAAGCAGCACATTAAGCGTCCGCAGATACCTGATATTTTGGTAGGGTTTAAGGAAAGGTTCTGATCTTTGGCCATTCTGATGGAAACAGGCTCAAAATCTCCCAAAAAGGTCGCGCAGCACAAAGGCCTGCCGCAGCTGCCAATGCCCCCCAGCATTTTAGCTTCATCACGCACGCCAATCTGACGCAGCTCAATACGGGTACGGAATACAGCCGCCAGATCCTTTACCAGTTCACGAAAATCAATTCTTCCCTCAGCAGTAAAATAGAAAATTATTTTATTGACGTCAAAAGTAAATTCTACGTCAATTAGGTTCATGGGCAGATTATGATTTTTGATTTTACGCAGGCAAATGTTAAATGCTTCTTTTTCACGCACCTTATTTTCTGCCAGCTTATCAGCATCGGCTTCAGTCGCCTTGCGCATAACAGGTTTTAAGGGGGCTACAATATCCTCCTCGGCAACCTCTCTGGCACCAATGACAACTTCTCCGTACTCTACGCCGCGGGCGGTTTCTACAATGGCAAAATCACCTTTGGCAACTCCTGTGTCCACAGGATCAAAATAATATATCTTAGACGCTTTTTTAAATCTGATACCTACAACTGTCGGCACTTACGTCACTCCTTTCTCAGATCATTTATTTTTATAATCAATGCATCCAGTACCATTTTCTTACTGGTATTGCCTGTTAAAGCTCTGTAAGCACTGTCTGTTTCCAGCAGCGCACTTTTCAGACTCTTAACACTCCAATGATACGCTATTTCACGCAATTTTTCCAGTATGTCCGTATTATATAAATTAGCTGTAATCTCCAGCTTAATAAGCAGCATATCCCTGCAAAGCAGCTGCAGAAGTTTTACAAACCAGACAGCTTCCTCCTGAGTGTAATCATTGAGCCATTTTCTGCCATCCAGATAATTAATAGGCTCACTTAGCCATAAGGCTTCAAGCAAAGCCAGAGCGTGATTTCTGTATACTAAAATCTCCTGCTCATATAAACTGATGGCTTTGCCTACGGAGCCTTCGCTGATACGCGCAATAACCTCTGCTTCCTCAGCACTCGCTCCCTGACTTTTTAAAACCTGTGCAACCTCAGCTGCAGCAAGGGGAGTAAATTTTATTTTAATAACTCGTGATAAAACTGTTGGCAGTACTGCCGCTTCTGCAGTGGCAATTAAAATAAAAATCCAGCCTGCAGGCGGTTCCTCCAGCAGTTTTAAAAAGCTGTTGGCTGCATCCACAGTCATTTTATCAGCGCCGTCAATAATACATACTTTATTTTGTGATAAAACAGGTGCAAAAGCCCCCTGCTTTAAAATTTCCTTAACCTGATCTATTTTGATATTTTTACTGCCCTCTTCCGGCCGCAGATAAATAAAATCCGGATGACCCGTACTGCTGTCGGTAGAATTAAGGAGGCGGCACGATTCACAGTTATCCTGTTCTGCATGATTAAAGCACAGCAGTGACTTTGCAAACAGCATGGCCAGTTTGCATTTGCCAAGGCCTTCTTCACCATAAAACAGCAGCGCATGAGGTCTTGCCTGCGCATGAAGATATTTTTCGAGAAATATTTTATTATGCTGGTGCCCCAGAATGCTATTCCACATGGCTTACTTCCTGCAGCAGCCTGTTTATTTCCTGAAAAATGGCCTGCTCTACGCTTGCGGGATCTTTTTCTGCATTAACTATTTTGATTCTGTCAGCTTCATGAGCAGCTATTTCCAAAAATCCTGCGCGAATACTTTGCTGAAAAGCAGTTCCTTTATTTTCATAACGATCAGATACTCCGCGTAAATTTCTTCTTTGCAGCAGAGTATCAACATCTCCATCCAGCAAAACAGTCAGATCAGGCTTAAATCCCTGGCAGGCAAAATCGTTGAGCTTTTTCAGCTGCTGCAGCTCTTCATATTTTTTACCCTTTGCCAGCCCCTGATACACAAGAGTAGAATCACTGAATCTGTCACATAAAACTATCTTGCCATCCATAACAGCGGGACGCAGGATTTTCTCCACATGCTCGCTGCGGGCAGCCAGATACAGCAATATTTCCGAAATATCATTTAAAGGCAGCTCACTGTCCAAAACCATTGCCCGCACTTTTTCTGCAACCTGAGTGCCTCCTGGCTCTCGGCTTACTACCACATCATAACCAAGCTGCTGCAATCTTGCGGCAGCCCTCTGAATCTGCGTGGTTTTGCCGCTGCCGTCCGGACCTTCAAAGCTTATAAAAAAGCCTTTCATCTGCTCACCACCCTAATCAGCTTAAGACTGCTGTCAGCAGGTCCGCTGACGGGAAGTCCCAGCTCTTTCATTTTTATACAATAATCAATAATTTCCTGTGTAATAAGCTCACCCGGAAGAATAACCGGTATTCCGGGAGGATAAAAGCTTACCTGCTCGCCGCAGCAGTATCCTGCACTTTCTGTAAGCGGAATGCTGCGCTTGCTGCTGAAAAATACATCACGCAATGACATCCCTTCAGCTGCTGCCGGAAGCCTGGCAGGACTTACGGCAATCTGTTTATCATTTTTTTGCTGCTTAAGATTCTGCAGCACACTTTTTATCCTGCACAGAACCTCATCAAACTCAGCATTATAATCAGCATAGGTAACCAAAAACAGAACATTTTGCGGATCAACAAGCTCTACAGCAATACCGGCTTTTCTGAAAGCTTCTCCGGCTGCAATGCCGCTTATACCCCAGTCAGAAAAATTAACCGTTACTTTTGTAGCATCAAGGTCCATTCCCGGTACATCATGCTTTGTTAAAACATGTATTCCGTCAAAGCTTTCTGCTGCATGCACCAGCTTCTGAGCTGCCGCCAGCGCGTCTTCCATCATCTTATAGCCATCTTCCTGCAGCTGAGCTCTGGCAGCATCTAAAGACGCCATTAAAAGATAATTGGGACTGGTAGTTGTCAGAATGCTCATCACATCTGCCATGTGCTGCAAATCCAGCAGACCCTGCCTTACCTGCAGCATACTGCACTGGGTCATGGCACCTGCAATTTTATGGGTACTTTGAGCACACGCATCAGCTCCGCACTGCATGGCAGAAGCAGGCAGCTTATTATTAAATCCCAGATGCGGACCATGGGCCTCATCCACCAGCAAGGGAACGTCATGCTTATGGCAAATCTCAGCAATCGCCTCCACATCTGCCGCAATGCCATAGTAGTTGGGGCTGGTAATTAATACTGCCTTAATTTCTGCATCATTTTGCAGTGCCTGCTTTATCTGCTGCGGACTGACCTGCGTAAAAATGCCAAACTTCTCCTGATATAAAGGCTCAATATAACGAGCTTTCAAGCCGCCTAAAATCAAACCTCCTGCCACACTGCGATGAGCGTTGCGCGGAACAAGTACCTTTTCACCGGGTTTTAATGCTCCCATCAGCATGGCATGAATAGCCTGACTGGTACCATTTACAGCCCAGAAGCAAGCATCACTGCCATAAGTTTCTGCTGCCAGACGCTGCGCCTCAGCAATATATGTTTCCGGCTCATGAATATCGTCCAGCTCACTCATCAGTGAAACATCCATTCTGACACTTTCCCCCAGCTCCTGACGCAGACATGCTTCCATACCGCGTCCGCCTTTATGACCGGGAGTATGAAACGGATATATATTTTCGCTTTTATACTTTAACATAGCCTCAACTAAAGGCATTTTTTTCTGCACGTTTAAAGACCCCTAAACTTTTATTTATCTTTTTATTTTATCATAAGCCAATCTGATACTTCAATTTTATTCTGCATAAAAAGATACAGGCTGCATCCTAAACTAAGATGCAGCCTGCTGATATTAAATTTTATCCTTAATATCTTCCCAGATAATAAATTGAGCCTTGCTGAAACCATTAAAAGTTGTTGCAGAAGCAGAAGTATAAGCACCACAGGACGGTACTAAAAGCAAATCATCAACCTCCAGGGGCACAGTCATTTTACCTCTGAACATAATGTCCAAAGAATCACAGCTGGGACCGGCAAAAGTAGCGGCTACTTTTTCATCGCCCTCTTTAAAGCTGATCAGTTTAAAATCCCACTGGTCAAAAATAACGCCGGAGAAAGTTCCGTACAGGCCTTCATCAAGGAAGTACCACGGCTGACCGCCTCTTTCATTAACACCGATAACGCTGGTAATAAGGTTTACTGCTGTACCGCAGATATAGCGTCCCGGTTCTGCCCAGATTTCAGTTTCAGGAAAATCTTCATCCAGACGTGCATTAATCTGTTTCAGCATTTCCGGGAAATTAAACTTAACTTTAGGTTCCGGAATGGGGAACCCGCCGCCAATATCTAAAATGCGCAGATTAAGTCCTGCCTTTTCAGCCTCTTCAAATAATTCACGTACAATATCAAGAGCCTGCAGATAAGGATCTGCACTTACAGTCTGACTGCCAACATGGAAAGCGATACCTGCCATATCAAGTCCGGCTTCCTTTGCTTTAAGCATCAGTGCCAGTGCATCTTCTCTGGCAGCACCAAATTTTTTATTCAGATCAACATGAGCAGAAGAATTATCTATTCTCAGACGCAGCAAAACACTGGCATCAGGACAAACAGCTTTAATTTTATCTATCTCGCTTGCGCTGTCAAAAGTCATTTTCTGCACACCGCACTGTCTGCAAGCCTGCAGACCACCGGTAGTTTTTACCGGATTTGCATATATCAAACGTTCGCCGCTGACACCCATATCATGCAGCAGATTTATTTCACCATCAGAAGCAACGTCAAAAGAAGAACCAAGATTAATCATGGTTTCCAGAATTCTCTGATGCGGATTAGCTTTAATAGCATAAAACACCCTTACTCTGGGCATATATTGTTTCAGACAATTATAATTTTCTTCAATTTGCTTTAAAGAAAGAATAAGTAACGGAGAACCATATTCAGCCGCCAGCTTAACTACAGCCTCTTTATCCAATTGAAATAATTTCTCGCTTTTCATATCCACTCTCCCCTTGCTTTTGCATTATTTGCTTATATGATTTTACCACAAAAATCAGAAAGTACAATAGGAAAACGGACTAAATTGGATTTTTTTTGAGAACAAAAGAAAAAATAACAAAATATAGTCATAAATCTTATTTTTTTCACTAAAACAGCTAAATTTAATAAGAATTTTACATAAAAAAAGAGGTATCAGCATAATGCTGATACCCCGCGCAGGACTATTTTTTTATTTTTTCGATACTGTCTTTCAGCAGTTTAAACATCATCATATAAGCACCAAATTCAGCCAGTTCTTCACCAACCATACCATGGTACCCGGTAAAATTTGCTTTTTCTGCCACCCAGGACATGAAAATAAAAATAAGAAGCAAACCAAAATCCCTGGCAGGTATCTTAACCTGTGCTAAAAACTTCCATATTCTGGCTCTGTACAGACATACCAGCAGCAAAATGATCAGTATTCCTACCATGGGATGAACCATCTGACCATAAAGACCCATATCGCTGTATTCATAATACCTTCCGTCAGGATGTCTTAAAATCGCTCTTCCCCAGTTTATTTCTCTCATAATAAGCAGGAAGAAATAAATTACGCCTCCATATAAAAGGCTTTTTTTCGATCCTCCCCAGTCCAGCAAAGTATCCGCCCTCGTGCGCAGACAATAATACAATCCCGCAAAAAGCCATAACATCTGTGTATTTTCGATAATGCCGTTTTCTTCTCCTACCCAGTCAGGTAAGACAGCTTCTAAAACAAACATAGCTGCCAGATATATCCAGCCTATTTTAAACCATTCGCCTTTAACAAACATTACTTCCCATCCTTTTAGACTGTTCAGTCAGTTTTTTACCAAAATATTATATAATATTCTTTTTATTATTTCAAACAAAAACTGCACTTAAATTTTAGAAATTTAAGTGCAGTCAAAATCTGTAAATTATTTAGGCGCCTTGATAACGTCACAGCCCATAAACGGACGCAAAACTTCAGGCACAACAACACTGCCGTCAGCCTGCTGATAATTTTCCAAAATAGCAGCAACTGTACGTCCGACAGCAACGCCGGAACCATTTAATGTATGTACAAATTCAGGTTTTGCCTTAGGATCACGGCGGAATCTGATATTAGCGCGTCTTGCCTGGAAGTCAAGGAAGTTGGAGCAGGAAGAAATTTCACGATAGCATCCTGCAGCCGGCAGCCATACTTCCAAGTCGTAGGTGGTAGCAGAGCTGAAGCCAAGATCACCGGTGCACAGACGAACAACACGATAAGGAAGGCCTAAAAGCTGCAGAACCTCTTCAGCATCATTAGTCAGCTTATCAAGTTCAGCCCAGGATTCTTCCGGTTTGGTAAATTTAACCAGCTCAACCTTATTGAACTGATGCATACGAATAAGTCCGCGGGTATCACGGCCTGCAGCACCTGCTTCTGCGCGGAAGCATCCGCTGTAAGCAGTATATTTCAAAGGCAGTTCAGCCGCATTTAAAATTTCATCTCTGTGATAGTTGGTAACAGGTACTTCTGCTGTAGGAATAAGATACATATCACCATTTTCCAGTTTATACATATCTTCAGCGAATTTAGGCAATTGGCCTGTACCCTGCATGCTGGCACCATTTACGATAAACGGAGGGAAAAATTCTGTATAGCCATGTTTTTGAGTGTGCAGATCAAGGAAGAAGTTAATTACCGCACGTTCCAGACGGGAGCCAAGTCCGCGATAGAATACATAACGGGCACCGGAAACCTTAACACCGCGTTCAAAGTCCAGAATGTTCAGGCTTTCACCCAAATCCCAGTGTGCTTTAACTTCAAAATCAAACTGTTTAGGTTCACCCCAGGTACGCACTACCGGATTTGCAGAATCATCTTTGCCCACGGGAACATCTTCCGCAGGAATATTAGGAATAGTCAGCAAAATAGCTTTCAATTTTGCTTCTATTTCCTTTAAAATCTTATCATCCTCAGCAATTTTATCGCCAAGTGCTCTTACTGCAGCCATTTGCTCAGTAGCATCCTGACCTGCTTTTTTCAGCTTGCCGATTTCCTGAGAAGCGGTATTTCTTTCATTTTTCAGATTTTCTACCTGCTGGGTAATTTCTCTGCGTTTTTTATCCAATTCCAGAAATTCAGTAAGATCTAAATTACCATTACGTTTTTTTATTGCCTCGACAACATATTCCGGGTTGTCGCGTACAAATCTCATATCTAACATGTCAATGCCTCCAAACAATAGTCTTCATAAGGACTATTGTACCATAAATTTTGCCTATAATAAAGGAATCTGCTTAATATCCGATTTTTTCATCACGTTTAGCCAGGTAACGAATAGCACTCAATGCTGCCTTTTGTCCCTGTCCTGCAGCACGGTTGCACTGCCACGGCTGACCGGTGCAGTCACCGCCGGCAAAAACGCCTTCAATGTTTGTTTCTGCCTGGTCATCAACATAAACACTGCGTCCGCGAATCTGCAATCCCGGAAGGAAGCTGTTTAAAGGATCGCTGGCACGGAACATGAATACTGCACGCACATTATAGTAATCATTTTCGGTATGCAGTCCGGTTACCTTATCAGTACCGGTTATTTCCATAGGTGCATCTAAAACAACAGTTACATTTTTATGTTTGGGCTGTACAAAACCATTATAGCGAGGGAAGAAATATACATGCTCGCAAACCTCAGCCAGATATTCAACCTCAGTCAGAGCATCAGGAACAGTAGCAATAGCAACTACTTTTTTGCCTTTGTAATGCTCTGCGTCAATTTTAGCGCAGTAGCTTACGCCGCGGCCCAAAAATTCTTTTTCACCCGGCAAAAGCTCTGAGCGGGAAATACCAGTTGCCAAAACTACGGAATGAGCTTCATATTTTCCATTGGGAGTCCCAAGTTCAAAACCTTCGCCCATTTCTTTCAGTGCGATAATTTTTTCTTCAACAATGTCAGCATCAGTTTTGCGAAGATGCTCCACAAAAACATCCATCAAATCACTGCCGCTGATATCAGGAATACCCATGTAGTCAGTAATTTTTTCCACACTGCGCAAACGGGGACTGAATCCGTGCGCTTCAAATAAAACTACTTTACGTCCTTTTGTTGCCGCAGTAATTGCCGCCGCAATACCGGCAGGCCCTCCGCCTATAACTGCAATATCATACTTCATAAAATGTCCTCCACCTGATTATTTTAGAATTCTTTAATTATTTCAGTAATTGCCGGAATGTCTCAATCAGAAAGATTCAGACAGATAAATAACCCTATTATCAATATTTTATTATCTTAACGAAAACTAGTCAATTTTCTAAAGTAAAAAATTTTTAAAAAAGTACTTTACAAAACAATAAAAATCGTGTATTATATCAAAGTAACTTCACTACGGCCCATTAGCTCAGTTGGTAGAGCACCTGACTCTTAATCAGGGTGTCGTAGGTTCGAGGCCTACATGGGTCACCAAAAAATGGCCGGTTGGTCAAGCGGTTAAGACACCGCCCTTTCACGGCGGTATCAGGGGTTCGATTCCCCTACCGGTCACCATAATACGGGCGCTTAGCTCAGCTGGGAGAGCGTCTGCCTTACAAGCAGAATGTCAGCGGTTCGATCCCGTTAGCGCCCACCAATTTCCATGTACCTCGATGAATGTTAATGGCCCGGTGGTTCAGTTGGTTAGAATGCCGCCCTGTCACGGCGGAGGTCGTGGGTTCGAGTCCCATCCGGGTCGCCATTTGCCTCGGTAGCTCAGTTGGTAGAGCAAAGGACTGAAAATCCTTGTGTCCACAGTTCGATTCTGTGCTGAGGCACCATTTTAAAACGAATTTACACCTGTTTAAGCAGGTGTTTTTTTATACCTATTTTTAAAACCAAGGAGTTATTTATGTTCGAAAAATTTTCCCATCAAATTACTACTCCCTATATCTGGATTTTTATTCTGCTTATAGCCTTGCGAGCAGAATATTCCTGTATCAGAAAAAAAGAATACGTTCATGCTTCTGCTTTTTTAGCTGTTATCATAATTTCACTTTACTTTATTCTGTCCATGTATGGATTTCTGCCTCAGGGCTTTGAAGAAGAACTTTTTTCCTGATATAATATCTATAATATCAAAACCGGAAAACTTAAAGTTTTCCGGTTTTTTTATTTCAGTTATATAAATATTTATAAACCAGCTCCCAGCTGCCTTCAGGGCCTACAAAAATAAATACATCACCCTCAGCAAAAACAGCATCGGGGCCCGGCGAAACACTCAAACTGCTGCTGCGGCTGATGCCAACCACCGTTACCCCTGTCTGCTGCCAGAAAGCAACTTCAGATACTTTTTTGCCAATAAAACGGCACTGAGATGTAATTTGTATTTCGTATGGCTTAATAGGCGATGCTAAGCTTTTCTTTTCTATGTAATCCAGCAGTACCTCTATCTGCTTTTCCAGCAGCTGCTGGTATTGTTTCTGCTGTTCCATCAAAGTATTAATCTGCTGCTTTATCTGCATAATTTCATTGAAGTTATGCAGTTTTTCATTTATCAAAACAGCTTTTTGCTTGGACAGGATTTTTATGCCGGCCCCGGCAGAGCTGCTTACAATGCCCCACTCCTGCAGTAACGCCGCTGCCCTTCTGATAGTTTCCGGTGATACAGAATACTGCGCTGCCAGAGAAGAACGCCCTGAAATGACTTCTCCTTCAGTATATTTTCCCAACGCAATTTTCTCTGCCATGTCATAGGCTATTTTTTGATAAACAGCTTCTCCGCTTTTATGTTTGTTACCCATTTTCTGCTCCTTAATCTTTATTTGCCAGTAATTTTATTATGTAAATAAAATTACTGCAAAGATATTTATGTAAATTGACAAAAGTATCTTAACATATTAATATTAATTTATAAATAACAACCTTATTAATAAATTAAGTTGCTATCAAGAAAGGGGCAAGCCTATGCTGAAAAAAATATCTGTTTTTCTGATTCTTATAAGCACTGTTATTCTCACTGCCTGCGGATTTTCTGATACTAAAAATACCGAAACAAAAACTACAGTTACTTTTTCTGATGCCGGCTGGGACAGCGTCAAATTTCATAATGCTGTAGCCGGATACATTGGAAAAACAGCCTATAATATTGAGCCAAAAGTTATTATGGGTTCTTCTTCCATTGTACAGGCAGCACTGGTACGCGGTGACATTGATGTTAATATGGAGCTTTGGACAGATAATGTTCCCAGTTATGCTGCGGATATGCAGACAGGCAAGCTGGAAAATCTTGGCGTCAACTTTGATGACAACAGGCAGGGTTTTTATGTTCCCCGTTATGTTATTGAGGGAGATTCTGAGCGCAATATCAAACCTCTTGCTCCTGATTTAAAGACTGTGAAGGATCTGAAACGCTATGCAAAACTTTTCACCGATACGGAAAACCCCGACAAAGGCCGTATCTATGGTGCTATTCCAGGCTGGGAAATAGATGAAATTTTTTATAAAAAATATGTTGCCTACGGTCTGAACAAAAACTATATCTATTTCCGTTCCGGCAGCGAAGCAGCACTTAATACAGCATTTATCTCTGCCTATGACAAAGGTGAACCCATCGTAGGTTACAATTATGAGCCTACCTGGATCAGCGGTAAACTTGACCTGGTACTCCTGCAGGATGAACCATACCAGCCAGAACAATTTAAACAGGGACTTACTGAAGCAAGATCAGTTCCTGTATGCATAGTTGCCAATAAACAGCTTATCAGTAAAGCACCTGCTTTTACAGATTTTCTCAAAAACTACCATACATCCAGCGCCCTTACCGCAGAGGCTTTGGCTTATATTGCCGACACTCAGGCAACCTATGAAGAAACAGCAATCTGGTTTCTGAAAAAACATCCGGAGCTTTTAAACCAGTGGCTTCCGGAAGATAAAGCGCAGCTGGTGCTTAACTCTCTTGAAGAAAAAAATTCTGCTGCTGCAAATATGCTGACCCAGTTTCCCGAGTTCTTAAAAATAGATTTAACTGCTCCTATTGATAATTTCGTTAAACATATTAATGCCGTATATGCAGATTTCTTTAATGGCGTAAAAAATATTTTAAGTGCCATTATCATGTATATTGAACGTTTTCTTAACTTTATTCCCTGGTGGCTTACCATTTTGCTGACTATTCTTGCAGGAAAGAAAACCTCCGGCAGATGGAAAAACGGACTCTGTTTTGGCGTCAGCCTGTTTATGATAGGTGTTTTTGGCTACTGGAACATGATGAACGAAACATTAGCCGTAGTTATTACTTCGGTTATCATCTCACTGCTTCTGGGTCTGCCTTTGGGAATTTTAGTTTCCACAAACAGGCTTGCAGCTTCTTTATTAAGGCCTGTACTTGATGCCATGCAGACCATGCCTACTTTTGTCTATATGATTCCTGCAGTTATGCTGCTTGGGCCCGGCAAAGTTCCGGCTGTTCTTGCTACCGTTATTTATGCTGTTGTTCCGGTCATTCGCCTGACCAGCCATGGTATTCAGCAGGTAGATACAGAAATAGTTGAAGCAGCTACTGCTTTTGGCTCCTCCCGCTGGCAGACACTTTTTAAAGTACAGATTCCCCAGGCCCTGCCAACAATTATGACCGGTGTAAATCAGACTATGATGATGGCTATTGCCATGGTTGTTACCTGCGCTATGATTGGCGCCAACGGACTGGGCATGGAAGTGCTCATCGCCATTAACCGTACAGAATCAGGACGTGGTTTAATTGCCGGTATTTCCATTGTTATTATAGCAATTATTATCGACAGACTTACCCAAAGCCTTGTTAAACAGAAAAAGGAGCGTAAATAATGAATAGTCAGGACATTTTACGTGTAGAAAATCTCTATAAACTGTTTATTCCGCTGGAATCTTTTCAAAATGAAGAAACAGCCATGAAAATGCTGCATAACGGATGCAGCAGAGCCGAAGTACTTCAGGCTACAGGTATTACTGCAGGTCTGACAAATATTAATTTTAACGTAAAAAAAGGTGAAATTTTTGTTCTGATAGGCCTGTCAGGCAGCGGCAAATCTACCCTTATCCGCTGCCTGAACATGCTGCACAAACCCACCAGCGGCAGTATTTATTTTGAAAATCAGGATATTACGCAGTTTTCACAGGCACAGCTGCAGGAATTTCGCCGTACAAAAATCTCTATGGTTTTTCAAAACTTTGGATTAATGAGCAACCGCAATGTACTGGAAAATACCTATTATGGTCTGGAAGTACGCGGCGTTCCCAAAAAAGAACGTGAAGAAAAAGCCATGGAAATGCTTGCCATGGTCGGTCTGCGAGGCTGGGAGCACAAACAGATCGGCGATTTATCAGGCGGTATGAAACAGCGTGTAGGTATCGCCAGAGCTTTAGCCAACGATCCCGATATCCTGCTGATGGATGAAGCCTTTTCCGCACTTGACCCGCTGGTAAAAAATGACCTGCAGTTTGAACTGCTGAGAATTCAGGAAAAAATGGGAAAAACCATTGTCTTTATTACCCATGATATTAACGAAGCTTTCCGTTTAGGCAACAGAGTTGGCATTTTGCGTGACGGCTGTATGGTGCAGATTGCTACTCCGGAAGAAATGATTACCAATCCTGCTGACCAGTATGTGCGTAATTTTATCACCAATGTAAATTCCAGTAAGGTATTTACGGTGCGTAATATTATGACTACACCTACCTGCATGGTACGTATCAGTGACGGCGCAGGTATGGCCCTTAAAAGTATGCAGTCAAATGGTGTATCCAGTGCCTACGTTATCGGCGAACATCTTGAATTTATCGGGCTTATTACTCTTGATAATGCCTTAAAGGTACTTGCAGGCTACAGCACTTTCAGTGACGCCATAATCAGAAATATTTCTGTTATCGATAACATAGATGCTCCTGTTGCCGATATTATGCCTCTTGCTGCCAATACTCCCTATCCTTTGGCAGTTGTCGATAAAGAGCAGCATTTTCGCGGTATTGTTACCAAAGCTTCTGTATTATCATCATTCGTTCTGGATAATCCAAAAGTTACTTTATAAATAAAAAAAGCACTCTGTCATAAACAGAGTGCTTTTTGTGTTAAATTATTCGCAAGTGAACGGAAGCAAAGCAACGTTACGAGCACGTTTGATTGCTACAGTCAGTTGACGTTGATGTTTAGCACAGGTACCGGAAATACGACGGGGTAAAATTTTACCACGTTCAGTGATATAACGGCGCAATTTTGCTACATCCTTGTAATCGATTTCTTCAACTTTATCAACACAGAAGCTGCAAACTTTTCTTCTGGGTCTTCTGCCTCTTTCGCGTTTCATTACATAACCTCCTTCTTAAAATGGAATTTCCTCATCAAAAGGTACTGCACTGCCAAAGGAATCCATTTCGCTCTTTTGAGCGCCATGATCTCCGCCGGCTGCTGCAAAATCACCACGACGTTCGATGAACTCAAAGCTGTTGGCGATAACTTCTGTTACCCAGCGTTTGCTGCCATCTTTAGCGTCATAGCTGCGAATCTGCAGTCTGCCTTCTACAAGTACACGCTGTCCTTTTGTGAGACTGTTCCCGCATAATTCTGCCTGTTTACCCCATACAATTACAGGGATAAAATCGGCTTCTCTTTGGCCTTCTTGATTGGCAAAAGGTCTGTCAACCGCAAGTGTGAACTGGCAAACAACTTTGCCGGTAGGAGTATATCTTACCTCAGGATCACGTACCAGGCGGCCCATTAATATAATCTTGTTCATTGATTATTCACCTTTTCTGATAATCATATGGCGCAGAACTTCGTCGGTAATTTTCATAACACGATCAAGTTCTTTTACAGTAGCGGGTTCAGCGCTGAAGGTTACGAGAACATAAAGGCCTTCGTTCAGGTCTTGAATCTCATAAGCAAGGCGTTTTTTGCCCCAACGATCGGTTTTTTCTACATTACCACCGTTTGCATTGATGAGGTTTTCAAATTTAGCTACAACAGCTTCAAATGCTTCCTCTTCAACGGGTTTAACGATGTACATGACTTCGTATGCTTTCACGAAATCACCTCCTCCTTTGGACTTTGGCCCCCTTCGGGAGCAGAAGAAGTATATATTACTATATACAAGCTTGATAATTATATCACTATTTTTCTTATAATGCAAGCATTTACCACTTACAATTAAGACCGTTATTTTTATAACATAAAATTTCAGAAATTATCTTACAGGTGTATAGTTAATTTCTGACTCTTCATCAGTTGCTTCCAGTTTCATTATTACCGGTCTTAGTCCATCATTACAACTGCAGATAGCTGTACCAGGTTTTCTGATCCAGTCCCCATAGTAAAAAACATCCGCACCGGCTCCATGTGCCAGAGCAAAAACATACTGATAAATTGCTTTCCATGCTTCATCACAAAAACCTTCTGGTTTCGCATAATCAGCATAAAATATCTGTCCTGCATTCATCATTGGACAGGCAGTCAAACCAGCAGCACCATATTCTTCAGCAAGCTCCTTATCAAGTGTAGTTTTAAGTACAGTAATTTTTACTCTCTTCATAACATATCCTCCTTACTGCTCTATTTATATATAAACAACTAAAATTTAACTTCTATCTGCTGAGAATTTTATCCACTTCATCAAAAACATGGATAAAACTCCGGTAATAATAATGATAATACCTAACGGGAGTAAAGAAGGTTCTCCGCCTAAACTTACCAGCGGTGTCATTAATGCACCAAACATAAATGATCCTATACCTATCATACCGGAGGCACTGCCTGCATTGCCGGTAATGCTCTGCATCGCCACAGAAAAGCTGTTGCATTCTCCGGGACCAATACAGGAAGCAAATATAAACAGGCTTATAATAGGCCATAAAGGCCCTGTAATACCAGTAAAATGTATACCCAAAAGCAATAATCCAGCCAGGGTATAAACCATAATTGTAAATTTAAGCTGTTTTATTTCATTAAATCGAATAATCATACTGGAAGCAAATTTTGCTGCCAGCATCATGCCAATACCGTTAAGGGCAAAGCACATACTGAATTCTACCGGACTTAAACCGTAAATAACCTGCAAAATAAAGGGTGAAGCAGATATATAGGCAAATAATCCGCCTAAAATAAAACAGTGTACAAGCATACTTGCAGTATAAGCTTTATTTTTAAATAACACTAAAAATGAACTTAACACTGCTTTAAATCCGCTGCCTGTTCTTTTTTCCTTCGGAAGCGATTCAGACAGCAGAAATATAGTCCCTAAAAAAAGCAAAATACCACATAAGGTAACAAATAAAAATACTGACTGCCAGCCAAAATAAGTAATAAGCTGCCCGCCTAAAACAGGTGCCAAAATAGGAGCAATACCTGTAATGATCATAATTAAAGCAATAAACTCTGTCAGTGTCTGCCCCTGATATTTGTCATAGGCGATAGTTCTTGACAAAACAACACCGCCGCTGCCTGCTACCCCCTGTAAAAAACGCAGTAAAATAAAAGATGTTATATCATCAACAACCGTACATAAAAATGACGCAATAATAAAAAGAAATAATGATATTAACAAAGGCTTTCTTCGGCCGTAAATATCACTTAACGGACCTATAAAAATCTGTCCCGCAGCAATACCCATCAATGACGCAGTAAGACTGAGCTGAACCTGAGTAGGTGTTACCTGGAAGCTATCTGCAATCATAGGAAAACCTGAAATATAAATATCTGTGGAAATAGGCGGAATGGCAGATAGCCCACCAAGCATAAGAGCTATTTTGAAGCTTTTATTCATAGTATCTCCTTATTTATTTTATTCATCTCGAGACTATATTTATGTTAAAATATACAATTTTTTTTGTCAAAGCTCCTATAGAGTGCAAATTGGTGTAATTTAAGGTAAAATCAGAATATTAAGCCAACATCACATTTATTCTTTCTTAAATGTTTTTATACGTTCTTATTCATAATTATTTAAATTTATAACCAAAAAGAGCACCTTTTTCAAGGTGCTCTTTTTTCTGTATATTACTCTTTTATATTATTTTTTCTTCATCCAGCTCATCATACCGCGCAGCTGAGTACCAACTTTTTCGATGGGATGTTCAGCAGCTTTACGGCGCAGAGCGTTGAACTGAGGTCTGTTAACCTGGTTTTCAAGCAGCCATTTTTTAGCAAAAGTACCATCCTGAATTTCTGCCAGAACCTGTTTCATTTCAGCTTTGGTTGCATCAGTAATGATTCTGCTGCCGGTTACATAATCGCCATATTCTGCAGTGTCAGAAATGGAGTGACGCATTTTAGCCATGCCGCCTTCATACATGAGGTCAACAATGAGTTTCATTTCATGCATGCATTCAAAGTAAGCGCTTTCAGGTTTGTAGCCTGCTTCAACAAGGGTTTCATAACCTGCAGTAATTAATGCGGTAACACCGCCGCAGAGTACAGCCTGTTCGCCGAACAGGTCGGTTTCAGTTTCTTCACGGAAAGTAGTATCAAGAACGCCAGCTCTGGTACCGCCGATACCTTTAGCATAAGCCAGTGCAACATCATAAGCTTTGCCTGTAGCATCCTGATGTACAGCAACAAGGCAGGGTACACCTGCACCTTCGGTAAATACGCGTCTTACCAGATGGCCGGGGCCTTTAGGAGCAACCATAAATACATCAACATCTGCCGGAGGAACAATTTGTCCGTAATGAATATTAAAACCATGAGCAAATGCAAGAGCACTGCCGGCTTTCAGGTTAGGAGCAATGTCTTTTTTATAAACAGCAGCCTGTTTTTCATCAGGAATAAGCATCATTACTACATCAGCAGCTTTAGCAGCATCAGCAGCAGTCATAACTTTCAGACCATGAGCTTCAGCTTTAGCCCAGGATTTGGAGCCTTCATAAAGACCTACAACTACATCAACGCCATTTTCTTTTAAGTTTAAAGCGTGAGCATGTCCCTGAGAACCATAGCCGATAATTGCTACAGTTTTACCTGCCAGCATTTCCAGATTTGCGTCATTGTCATAATACACTTTTACCATTTTTAACACCTCATAAATATATTTTTTATTTTTTATCTGTGGACTTTCACAAAATCGTCCAGCACAGCTCCGGGAGCAACCATGGGCTCAACCAGGTCTGCCTGTTCAATTACTGCTTCAATTATAAAAGGTTTCTTTGCTGCCGCAGCTTCCTGCAGAGTTTCCTTAAACTCAGCGCAGGTTAATGCTCTTCTGCCTTCTGCGCCGCAGGATTTTGCAAAGTTTTGGAAATCAAACTCTGTCAGCAGCGTGGATGAATATCTTTCGTTATAGAAAAGCTGCTGCCACTGTCTTACCATACCAAGACAGCTGTTATTTATTACAATGCTGATCAGGGGCACATTTTCTCTGCAGGCTGTAAAAAGTTCCATGCCTGTCATTTTAAAGCCGCCGTCACCGCAAATGTGAATAACCTGTTTTTCAGGCTGCGCCATAGCCGCTCCAAGAGCTGCCGGAAAGCCAAAGCCCATGGTTCCGCAGCCGCCGGAAGTCAGATGATGACGCGGTTTGTTAATCTTAAGATACTGGGCTGACCACATTTGGTTCTGACCTACGTCAGTAACATAAACGGGATTCTTACCGGCAAAAGTCTGATTCAAGCATTCCAAAAGCCACGGGGCAGTAAGCCTGTCACCTTTCAGCAGGAATCTGTCTTCTTCCTCATCCCACTTTTTAATTTTTTCCCACCAGCTTTGGTGTTCATTAGCCTCTACCAAAGGCAGGAGCTGCTTCAGAACGGTTTTTATATCACCTTCAAGAGGCAGGCCTACAGCTATATTTTTATCAAGCTCAGACGGGTCTATATCAAGCTGAATGATAGTTTTTTTGCCAACATAACGACTGCGGTCACCGGTAACCCTGTCACTGAATCTGCTGCCTGCAACAACAAGCACATCAGCATTTGCTACAGCCATATTGGAAGCGATATGTCCATGCATACCTGTAAGTCCCAGAGCTTTTTCATGCTCTGCCGGAAATACGCCAAGTCCCATCAGGGTACTTACAACAGGCAAATCCGCTTTTTCAGCCAGTTCCAAAAGCTCAGCCTCAGCCTGGCTGTTAATTGCGCCGCCGCCTACTAAAAGCACCGGCTGTTTAGCCTTATTAAGTACCTCAGCCGCCTGACGGACGCTGTTTAAATCAGCCTCGCCCGCTGCAGCCTGAGCTTCAGCTTCCGGTTCAGCCTCTGTCCATTCCAGCTCCTCAACCTGCAGGTTACTGGGAACATCTACCAGAACAGGTCCCGGTCTGCCTTCTTTTGCTATGGCAAAAGCCCTGCGCAGTGCCGGTACTAAATCTTCGCTTTTGCGTACCATCAGATTGTATTTAGTAATAGGCATTGTCACGCCTACGATATCTATTTCCTGAAAAGAATCTCTGCCCAGATTGGCAACCGGCACCTGACCGGTGATAGCCACAACGGGAACAGAATCAAGATAAGCAGTAGCAAGACCGGTTACAATATTAGTCGCTCCCGGACCTGAAGTTGCAATACATACGCCAACTCTGCCGCTTGCTCTGGCATATCCGTCTGCCGCATGCACGGCACCCTGCTCATGTACTGTAAGTACATTCTTTAAAGGAGCGTCATACAGTGCGTTGTAAAGGGGTATAACCTGTCCCCCCGGATAACCAAAGACTGTATCCACTCCCTGTTCAAGCAATACCTTAATAATTGCCTGAGCTCCAGTCATTTTCATAAACAGCTTTCCCCCTTATGCCAATGTATCTACTGACACAACCGATACCTGCTTTGCCAGAAGTTTTGCTACCTGGCTAACAACGGCACTGGTAAGAGAAATTTCCAGCTTCAGCAGATCATTTTCGGCATCCATATGTAAAGAGCGCACCTGTGCACCCTGCTTAGACAACACTCTTAAAACACGCGGTAATAAGGTTTCCTCATTTCTTCCTGTAACGAGCACTTTTTCAAACATTTTCTTTATCCTCCTTAATAACTTGTTTGATGGAAAGCAGTGCTGCGTTTCTGGCTATAAAAAAACGCCCCTGCATATAGCAGGGGCGTATAATCTACGCGGTACCACCCTAATTTATCACTTAGCACCAGTCCATCAACCGGCTCAGAAATAACGCATCTGCTGCGCATCAGTCTACTCATATTATTTTCGCTGACGAGTTCATGGGTGATTTACTCAACAAGGCTCCGCACCGACTTTCACCAGCCATCGGCTCTCTGCAGCTTCACGCTTATCTTTCTTCCCAATCATTACCTTTAAAAATCAATTTGAAATTAATGTGATTATGCAATATTTCTACTAAAGTGTCAACACTTTTTTTACATTACAGCATTTTTAAGAATTTTTCTGTATTTTTTGTAACTTTTGTTGCATACTCCTCGCGATTTGTAAGCAAAAAGTCTTTAATATCTGCCGCTAAATTACCTTTTTCAGGATTCAGTACTTCTCTGTAGCTTACAGCGTATTTTTTGCCTGCTTCGCTTTCACATACAAGCTCAACAGCATCAGGAACTTCCAGATGTGCGGCACTTGCAATTTTTTCCATTAAGCCGGCATCCTTTTCCGCAATCAGCTGCAGTCCTGACAGCCACAAAATATTATTGAGTTTGAAATGAACTTTATTTTTCAGATATTTAGCTGCCAGAGCAGGATTATTAACGGTTAAGTCAGCATTGCAGAAGCTTAAGCGGTAACCAAAGGTATCGGCAATTTCACAGTGCAGCTGCAGATTATCCTGCAGAGCCTGCTGATCCTGCAGACCGTCCACACATACAGAAGCCAGTTTAATACCGTTGCGCTGCAGCTCATTGGCAATAAGATAATGCTCTTGAGGAGTAAGAACTTTGCCCGGCTTAGATAAAGAAAGCTCAAAATCAATATCCCAGGGAGTATTTTTCAGATAAGAATTATAAATAAACTGTACGTGCATAATTGCTTCGCCGTATTCAAGAACAATGCGGTGCAGCTCTTCTGCAGTATAGCTGATACTGTCTGCACCAACCCTAAACTCTGCATTCAGATAAGAGCTGTCAATTGCACTGCGGAACTGGTCATTGAACTGATTAAATTTTTTGCTGATTTCTTCATCACTGAGTTTTTCAATATCCAGATTAATTTTGTCGCTGCAGTCAAAACCAATCATGCTGTAGCCATACAGCAAAGCTTTGACAATATCTTCTTCAGTTTTAAGTCCGGAAGCATTAGCTCCATAGCCTTCTTTATAGCCCTTTTCCATAATGCCCCAGGTTGCTGTATCAACAGCTTCCAGAAAATTGCGTTTTAAAGCTGCGCTGTCATCAGCAGTATATTCTACCAGTACAGGTTTTAACTGACGATTTACAAATAAATCAGCAGCAAAAGCGTCTGCAGCACCAACCCAGTCACTGAAGCCTATGCTGGTACCTTTATTGCCGCAAGCCTTGGGCGCTGCCCATTTAACAAAACGTCTCACAACTGCAGCATTATTAGGGTTAAGTTGCATTACAGAGATTTTTACACCTTCGTGCTCCAGAGAGTTTTCCACAGAGCACATGCTCAGCAGCAGTACATCATCATTAGCCGCACACACCAGACGTTTGCCTGCGTCAGTATTTACCAGGCACAACCACGCGCCTCCTACCTCACACAAAGATTTATTTATTATTTTACCAACTGCTTTTTCAATAGCGTTACACGCCTGAGCTTGTTTTAAAGCCATTTTTTTACCTCCATCCATAAAACAACACTATTTATATTATCTACAAAATTTACTGCTTATGCAAGTAAAAGTGTCCACAAATAACGAAACTTTTGTTTGCATACTTTATGCACAGCAAGACTTTAAAATATTCTTCTTGACACAAAATATACCAAATATATTTGTCTGAAATTCTCTGTTTATCAACATTATTCACATAGTTATCCACTTTTTTTGTGGATAACTTTATAAAATACACTATTTATACACATATTTTGCTATTTTTTCCACAAAATACTGTGATTATCTTTTAAGTTATAAACATCATATTCACATCCTGTGGATAACTTTTATAAAATCCACAATATTTTCCACAATACTAAATATTGTGATTAATAACAAGACAAAACCTTTTTATGTAACAATTTTAACAAAATAAAAATTTGTCAAGTACTAATTTGTTAAATAAAAATAAAATAACAAGTTTTATATCACAAAATACGTGTTATGCCTGTATTTATGGCACTTATAATTTTCAGAAAATAAAAAAACAGCGCTGATTTTTCATCAGCACTGTTTTTAATGACTTTTGATCTGCGACCAGGTAAAAAATACCAAACCTATCCAAATACAGCTAAAAGCAAGGATATGAGTGAAGGTAAAGGATTCGTGATAAACAAAGATGCCTAAAAGTAAACTAATGGTTGGTGATATATATTGAAGAAAACCTACAATCTTTAACGGCAGCAGTTTAGCCCCTGCAGTGAATAAAATAAGCGGTGTGGCGGTAACAATACCTGCCCCCATTAAAAGAGCGATATACAGGCTGTTACCGCTCTGATAAGTGCATAATTGCTCTGTACTTAAATAATAGATATATCCCAAGGCAACAGGAGTAATTAAAAGCGTTTCCCACAAAATACTTGTCAGCGCAGATACAGGAATTAACTTCTTCAGCAATCCATATACGGCAAAAGTTACGGCAAGAGAAACAGAAACCCAGGGCAGGCTGCCGTTTTTTATAATCATAATTGCTATACCGCAGGCAGCACAGGCTACAGCAAGCCATTGCAGCTTATCAAGCCTTTCCTTTAAAAAGACCATGCCAAACAGAACACTTACCAAAGGATTAATATAATAACCCATACTGGATTCAACAATCTTGCCAGACTCAACTGCCCAGATAAAAATTCCCCAGTTAAAGCTGATTACCACAGCAGCCATCAGCATCGCTGCTGCATTTCTGCAGTTGGAGAAAATGAATTTACTTTCACTGACAAAAGTTCCCAGTTTTTTGCTTACAGCCAGTAAAATAAATACAAAAACAGCAGACCAGACAAAGCGGTTAGCTAAAATCTCAAAGGCGCTTACTCCCTCTAAAAGCTTCCAGTAAACCGGCAAAATACCCCATAAAATATAGGCACTGAGCCCATATATTACCCCAAGTCGATACGTTTTATCCATAATATTAACATCTGCCTTTCTTTATTTATCAGTACAGCCAATTAAAATACAGCTGTTATCGTATAACCATATAAAAATAAGTATTCTCACAAAAATATACGATCTCAGAAACAAAAAAATATTTTATATAACAATACTTTTATCTCCAGCTTACCCACAGTGCAAAATAAAAAATTTAACAGTGATTAAATCTATAATCAAATAATTATCCGCAAATATTTAAGCATCCAAAAATCAAACTTTTTACCTAATATCATTAATACTGCACAATATATTAAAAGAGTATACTAGATATTTTAACACAAAATTACTATATTACCACGTATTATAAAAAATATAATCTCTCATGCTTATATGCACAAGAGATTATAATAATTTATCAATCATTCTTTATTTTTATTTAATTTATAATAATCTTTTAAATACATCAACGAAGAAATAAAAATTGTCAAATATCCTAACAGTTCAAATCCTTCCTCAACAAAGCTTTTAAAAGAATTGCTGAACCCATCACCATATAACAGATTGCCGACCAGTCGCATCCCCAAAACACGCGACACAACCAAAACTATTATCATGCCTAAAACCATAACACAATATGGTTTTCTTTCCATAAAGAAGACTAAATCAGAAGCTGCTTTTTCCTTGCCTTCAATTAATGAAATATAAATATAATATAAGGCAACAGGAATACCAACGTACTTCCATGCTCCGTGAAACAATAACTTATCAAAAACAGCATCCCATTCTCTGATAAACATACACATAAACAAGCCTGAAACAAGCAACAAACCACGTTGATGATACTTCTTAGCTATGTATAAAAAAATAAGCGAACTGGTAAATAACAAGGATTCCTGTAAATTTTCCGTAAAAGAACTGTCACGAATAATACCTGCAGAAGAAAGATCTAAATAAGTAACACTTAGCATTATAACCATACAAAAAAAGGCTATGATACATATTTTTATAAAATTCCAAAAATTCTTTAAAAACTTATTAACATCATTGTGCATGCAGACAACTCCGATTTCAGATTTTACTTCAACAAGAAACATTTTACAATAAACTGACTGGAAAGTCAATCAAACAATATAAACAGAAAAAAGCACCTACGCTTGTAGGTGCTTTCCAACCGGCAGCTTTCTATCCTCCCAGGCCGCTTCCAGCCAAGTACTTTCGACGTTTAAGGGCTTAACTACTGTGTTCGGGATGGGAACAGGTGGATCCCCTTAGCCATCACCACCGGATTCTATTTTCTTGAGGTTGTACCCTCAAAACTTCTCAGAAGAAATCAGGAGTAACACGCGTATGCTCTTTATTCAATCGCATACTCTGTGTAAGCTCCCTGTCTCGATTCTGTCATTCGCTTCGCTCTGACATAATCGGCGATGAGCTTAAAGTCAAGCCCTCGACATATTAGTATCGGTCCGCTGAATACATTACT